>SVOK01000018.1 GCA_015066445.1 Oscillospiraceae bacterium
AAACAGAACTAAATCAACCGCCTCGTCTAAGGACATAATAAAGCGTGTCATAGAAGGCTCGGTTATTGTAATATCCTCGCCTTGCTTTATCTGGTCTATCCAAAGCGGAATAACACTACCACGGCTGCACATAACATTACCGTAACGTGTACAGCAGATTTTAGTCTTTTGGGGAGATACCGTTCTTGACTTTGCAACTGCAACACGTTCCTCCAAAGCCTTAGAAATACCCATAGCATTTACAGGGTAAGCCGCCTTATCGGTAGAAAGGCAGATAACTGATTTCACCCCTGCTTCTATAGCTGCTGTAAGCACATTATCTGTACCGATAACATTGGTGCGAACAGCCTCCATCGGGAAAAATTCGCAGGAAGGAACCTGCTTTAAGGCTGCAGCGTGAAAGATATAATCCACACCGTACATAGCGCTTTTTACAGACTCCAAATCACGCACATCGCCTATGAAAAACTTGATTTTCTCAGCCACCTCAGGCATTTTAGCCTGAAACTCATGGCGCATATCGTCCTGCTTTTTCTCGTCTCTTGAAAAAACACGGATTTCCCCGATATCGGTATTGAGAAATCTGTTAAGCACAGCGTTACCGAAGGAACCTGTACCACCGGTTATTAGTAATGTTTTATCTTTAAATAAGCTCATTTTTTTAATCCCCTTATTTTATTTCCTTTAAAATTATAGCCTCAAGCATAAGCTTTGCGTTAGGTCTTAATTCCTTTATAAATAATGGCAAAACTATGCTTGTAAGCACCTGTGTTATTAAAGAAGCTAATGCTGCTCCCTCTGCGCCCATAACAGGTATCAGCGCAAAATTTATAATCACATTTAATAAAGCTGCAACAGTATAAATATATTTTAAATACTTTTGCTTTCCCTCTGCTACTATCCAGGCATTTCTTGCAACACCCAAGTATGAAAAGGCGGTGTACCAGGTAACTATTTTAAGCACATTCACTGCCGGAAGATAAGCTTCACCATATAAAATTTTTATTACAGGTGTACCAAAAAACATAAACAATACCGAAACCGCCAGTGACATATAAAAGGTAATAGCATAAAGCTGACGGTTTTTACAGTCGAAAGCTATATTATCCTTACCGTGAAGAGTAAGTATTGTGGGGTAAATAGAATCTATAACTGCCTGTAAAACAAAGCACCACATTGTACAAACCGTTACAGCGGTTGAATAATAACCGACCACCGTTTCGTCAAGCATTTGCTTAAGCATAAATTTATCGGTCTGAGCGTAAACTGCAATCATCATACCCGATAAAATATAATGATAACTACTGCTTAGTAATTGCTTGGCTTTTCGTTTTGTGAATTTAAAGCGCTGACCGCCGTGTTTTTTATATGCAAGTAGTAAAAAGACTGCAACAGCAATATAATCAACCGAGGTTGCAAGCGCAAACCATTTTACATTTGCACCAAAAATGAGTAACAGTATTTTATAGCACGATACAATGATATATGCCAAAAAAGTAGCTATTGAAGTTATTTTTGACTTGTACTGTGATTGAAACCAATAATTTACAGTATCGAAAATCTGGAACACAAGCCCCAGGCTACAAAGAGCTGTTACTATTATAGTTGTGGGCTCGTTTCTGTCAACAATTCCAACAATTCCAACAACCATAACTGCAGAAAGAAAGCTTGAAACTGCTCTCAGCAAAATTGCCGAGCCTATCGCTTCGCCCTGCTCATCAGGATTATCCACAAAATCTTTTATTATTACTGAATTTATACCTAATGTACAAAGAGAAGAAAAAAACACTACAAATGCAGAGGCATAGCCTATCAGACCGTAATTTGAAGGACCCAAATAGCGTGCCGTCAGGATACTGACGATAAAAGAAATTACCATCTGCGCTATTTTACCGCCAATAATCCAACCCGCATTTTTAACTTCCTTGTTTTTTAAAATGTTTTTAATATTCATTAATCAACTTCAACCGTCTTTTAAAATTTCAGCCTTACTGCAAATGCCGTCTTCAAACACAGTGCTATTAACATCCTTACTGATAATTGCTTGTGCCAATTCAACAAATCGCTCTGCGGCATTTTGAGGATTCCAATGATTCTTAATTGTATTATAAGCCTGTTTGCCCATTAAATCAATTTCGCAAGGATTATGCATCAAGAATTCAACTTTTCGGTATAGCTCGTCGATGTCACCATTCTTGTAAATCAAGCCGTTTATACCGTCTTTAATCAAATATGGCACTGCACCTATCTGATTATTGCATACAACCGCACAGCCGCTGTTCATAGCCTCATTAAGAACTGCGCCCCACCCCTCCTGACGGTCCGAAGTGAACAAAAAAACTTTTGCTTTTTCCATATACGAGCGAACATTCTGTGAGGGTACGGAGCCAAGCAAATGCACATTTTCCTCTAATGCTTCAGCTTTGATAATATCGGCTAACTGCCCCTTCATCTGGCCGTCACCAATTATATTGAGCTTAAATTCATATCCATTATTTCTAAGCCTTTTTGCAATTTCAACAACAACTTCAGGGTGTTTCCAGTCGATAAGACGTCCCACCCACAAAATTGAAAGCTCTTCTTTGGCATTTAACAATACAGTTTCATCATAGCTCTTAAATTCAGGAAAATAGCCCCATTTATAGCATCTGCCTAAAAACTCATAGGTTTTAGAATAATCAAAAGCTGTATAGGCGCTTGCACACAGCATATACTCATTTTTCCTGAATCCGTTTTTCAAAAAACGCTTTACGGTAATAAGCGGCAATTTTAAAGGGTTAATACCAGTTTTATAAATGCGTTCGCTATATCTGAAAATAGGCAAGTTCTGCTTTTTTCTGATTTTTATGAACTTTTCCCATGCGGTGCCATGAATTATAACGTCACTTTCAATGCACCATTTTTCCGCCTCTTTATATTGTTCATCACTCTCATAAGCTCTTATAACATAATCATTAGCGTTCAAATCGCTATAGCCCGAAGAAACACGTGACGCATTAAAGGGCTCACACGCAATAAATCGAAAATTTCCATTTGTAAGCTTTAACATTTCTTTACAAAAAGGCTCTTGATGATGTGTGAGAAAATTTGAAAAAAAAGCAACTCTCATCTCATTCACTCTCCGTGTAAAGCTTATAATATTTCTCTGCCATTATATCAGAATCGTACTTTTTCCTGGCTATTAATGATATTTCGGTTATATTGTTATTTTCTTTGAAGTCGAGCCATTCAGAACGTATTGTATTTTCTAAAGCATCAATATCTCCAAATTCCACAAACTCTGTAAAATCTTTTACCGCTATACTTTCAGAACCGCCGCATTTAAAACCAACAACGGGAGTTCCGCAGCAAAGCGATTCTGCCACTGCCATACCAAAGGTTTCTCTTTTGCTTGTGAGCACTGTTAAATCGGCTTTTTTATACCAAGTCGCTAATTCTGACTGATTACTAATATTGCCAAGTAACAAAATATTATCAGGCAAAGCAATATTAATATTGCTAGTTCCTGCCGCAACAACAAATTTAATATTATCCTTTTCAAAACGTCTCGCCAGCTCTATAAAATATTCTCCGCCTTTTACACTAAGCGGCGAATTAGTGAAATAGGAGGTTACATAGAGTATTATTTTTTCTCTCTTTTTATTATCAAAGCAGGAATAATCCTCAGCATTAAATACATTGGTATTTATTCCGTTTTCAATAATATAATGCTTATAGTTATCCATAATAGGAGATAACTTTGCCCTATCATTACTCCAAGGCGAGACTGATACAATTCTTAAATCCTTAAACCCTTTAAAAGCCTTTTCCATTTTTTTGAAGGAAGCTTTGGTTTTATCAAAAAAATTAGAACCTGTAGCTTTTTTTAACATTGGACAATTGCCGCAACCTTTTTTCCAATTCTCACATTCTTCGGAATAAGCGCAATTGCCTGTATATAAAAATTCAGCATGGTTTGTAACTACTGTTCTGATATTTTGCTTTTTTAAAAAATTCAAAAGCTTATATACATTGACCATATTTACATTTATAGAATGCAAATGAACTATATCAGGCTTTTCAAGCTTTATTACATTCAAAATTTTATGTGTTGAAATCGGAGCAAACCCATAAGGGATACCCGAAATATATGAAAAACGTCCATATACGCCCTGTTCATGGTGCAAACAAACAGCATATTTTTTTAGAATTTGCTCGTTATTGTTATCAGTTATCTTAGGAGCGCATAAAACCGAAGCACCGCCCTTGGAATATACATATCTGCTGATATCACTGATGATTTTTCCTGTACTACCGCTATCAGAACAGTTAATATGCAAAATCTTCAAAGCTGTACCTCCTATTCACACCTGTTAAAACCAGAACCGAACTCAAGCCTCGTTTAAAACCGATTGACTTTTTTCACTGATTATTATTCTTTTACCAAATAATAATACCGCAATAATTACTATAACTGCACCTGTTGACGAAAGAACCCATTTCATAGACATCATAAACATTTGATTTAAGAGTATTCCAACCATAAGTAAATCTAAAAAATAATGCTTTTCCATAAGTCTTCCAATAAAATAATTAATCAATAAACCGAACAGAAAAGAAAATACTATTATCCCTATAATGCCAAAATCAAAATAGAAGTGAAAAAGACCTGTATAAAGAGCGTTAAATGTATGACCCCCACCTATATTTATATACTCCTGAATAACCTCACCGTAGGAATAATTCATAATAGGATAATCTATTCCCAATGCGCCCAAGAAAACTCCTAATATTTCATCAAATCCGCCAAAGGTCATTCTGCCATAGTTCATACCTATATTGTCGCTATAATTTTCCAACGCATAATCAAAAGCACGAAAAGAGCCCGTGGTATAAACCCTTATCTGCTCTAAACTTATATCAAGAATTTCTTTAAAATTAGATAGTGATAAAGTAGTAACAAGTCTAGACGCTGTAGTATATAAAAACAGAAAAACTGCACCTAATGCTATAATAACCAAAAGCAAAATATGCTTAGCGCTTATTTGACCTTTAATTCCGCTTTTTCTATCAGACGTATAATATTTAAATAAAAACACCGTAGCAAATATACAGCATATCTCGAAAAATTCAAATCTTCCCATTCCTATTGATGCATACAACAAAATTACACCGAGGGAAATTGCTATAAGTGCTATCTTTTTGTGGTTATACAGCAAACAATAAAAGCATACTGCGGCCGCAAAAATAAATAGAAGCTCCCCAAAGAAATTAAACAGATACATTTCTGCATTAGTTCTGAATAATTCTCCTACCGAAAAACGCAAAAGCCTTCCTTCCTTTGCTCCTTCGTAGGTCGAGGTCAAATTCATAAACCTGATTGCATAAAAAGCTATAGGTAATATGAGTATCGCCAAAGCTCCTAATATAGAGTTGTTTTTAACAAGCTCCGTAATCGTTTTAGTGTTGCGATGCGATGACTTATAATTAAATCTGACATTTAAACTTAATCCGATAGAAAATGTAAGAATATGAAGAAAAACGAAAAAATACACCTTCTCAGAAACAGCTTTAAGTCCATCAGTATTGATTAATGAAATTGAAATTATAAGCAACCACCAAAGATGAAAAAATATAGAGATGGTTCTTTTGAATGATTTTTCATTGCACAAATTCACAAAAATAAAAACCAAATTACAAGCTATTATAAGTAATCCCATAAAACACCTTTCAAAGTAAATACTTACAATGATTATCTTTAATTATCTGAATATCCGCAAAGATCTATTATCTTTTTAACCTGCTTTTCGCTGTTTTTTTCATTAAGCACAAACTCTCTGGCTAACTGCCCTATTCTGTTTCTTTCTTCTAATGACAAGCTGCAAATTTCCACAATTTTTTGTTTTAATGCATCAACCGAATTATCGGGAACATAGTTCAAATAATTATCGTATTCATCAGGCACACCGTCAAGCTTGTACATTATTACAGGTCTTCCACTTAACATATATTCTATAGTTTTTGAGGGAAAGCTATATTTTGTAAATTCCTCTGTATTCTGTCGTGGATTAATAAGCACAGACGAAGAAAGCTGTAACGACAATATTTCATTTCGTGGTAAAAGCCCTTTAAAATCTATTCGGCTGTCCTTTTTCTGCGCTTCACGAATATAATCCTCTGCGTCACCAGCACCACAAAGTATAAGGCGATAGTCAGGATCTTCTATTTTCATAAAAGCATCAATTAAATTAATAATTCCATACCTTTTATTTAAGCTTCCTGCATACATTACAGTCTTATCCTTTACTGCAGTATGCTCTATATCAGAATAGAAATCAACGCCTATACCTTCAACAACAGTATAACTTCTGATATTAAGCTTATCGTTCATTTTTTCCGTCAAAAGCACAAATTTATCGATATATTTAAGCTTTGACTTTTGAAGCTTTATATCTATACTTTTAAATATCTTATACGTTAAAGTAGGGTTACTGCTAAGATTCATAAATTGCGGTAAATCGGGAACTATCAAACAGGTAACTATACTGCTATCAAGTTTTTTCGCTTTATGAAGAGCGTTAATCATAACATCCGTCATCGCATATGCAATAATAACCTTTTTCTCTGGTGTGTTTTTAATCCACCTCTTTAATGCTTTATTAAGATTAAAACTTCTTGAAAACATTTTATAAACGCTTAAATTACAGAAACCAACATTTAGGTCATCGGCGTTTTCATTATGTTTGAATCCATATGTAGGTATAAATAATCTTTTATACCTTTTAGGCCAAGAACCAATAAATAAAGAATTTAAAATCTTAATCGGATTTTTTAAATTCTTATCCAAACCGTCTACTATATTCCACTGTAAAACATTTGCAGCATTTTGTATATTACTAATAGAATTTTCTACTATTTCTGATTCTGTTTCTTTTGGGAAAAGGCCTCCCAGAAACAAGCATTTAATATCATTCACAACAAAATTTCCTCATTTGACTCTTTTAAACATACATGATATACAACCATAAAATCTTAACCGTACCGTTCCAAAGTGCTTATATGTCAAAAATGCATTTTGGCAAACTATATGCTGTGAAAAAGTCTTTTGCCCACATTGAAGGAGAATTTTCCATTTTAACTCTAATCAATTCTAAAACATTGCCATCGCAAGTTGAAACATATACGCCACCACAAGCAGAGTCACCAAATACCGTACCTGATGGTAAACTTGTTTTAAAAGATTCTATCACTTTTGATTCAAGTAAGTATAATTTACCGTTTTGAGTTTCAATATATGCACCTGGATACGGAAAAGTTTGAGCTCTAATAAAATTATGTAAAACAATCGGTTCTTCGTTAAAACTGCAGATTTGTCCGTCAGTAGGTTTTCTGCGTTTATAGTATGTAACCTCAGCTTCATTCTGCTTAATAACATCAAATTCACCTCTACACCATTTTGAGGCATATTCCGATATTACTTCAACAGCACATTGCGCAACTTTTTCATAAATGGTAAATACCGTATCATAAGGTTCTATTTTAAAGCGGCGCTGAGCGTATAAATCCCCTTTGTCATACTCCTGCACCATTTTAAAATAACTGTCGCCCCACTCCGTCTCGCCTGTGAGAATGGCCCAGTTAACACATGCAGCTCCTCGCCCTTTAGGTAGTGGAGCAGGATGCTCACCTATACATCCAAACTTTGGTATATTCAATACTTCATCGGAAAATTTCTGAGACCAACCTGATTGCAAAATTATATCAGGATTTTTACTCCTCATAAATTTTACTGCTTCATCATCATTAATATTTTCGCAATAAAAAATAGGAAGATTATACTTAATCGCTAAATCAGAATAATCATCATAATTTGCTTTATTTATACCTTGCTTTCTGTTTAGATTAATAACACCGACCAACTCAATATCATTATCTTTTTTGCCTTTTATAGTTTCTATAATATATCTGCCTACATTTGTACAAGCAACCAATAGCAATTTTCCCATAACAATATCCCCTCATCAAATTTTAATTTTAACAGGGACAAAACCTTCTGCATATTTAACCTTGTTAGCATAGCCCCAAATTTCAGTTTTCTTCAAAGAGATATCAAATAAACGATCAAATCGATTGTGATCGCCCTGATATTGATATAAAGCTTCTTTTTTTGCATCGTAATAATCAGAAATATCAAAAAACACCGTCGGATAAAAAGGCTTATTAAGAATATATCCGTTACTTTGATAATACAATATATTCTCACAATGTCTGGCGGCTGTCAGACAAATTTTAGATGCTTCAATATGATCCTGATTCATATCCGAATCATAGTGTATAAATATTGTATCAATTTTCTTATCAAAAATTATACTTTCTACCTTTTGCATTATATCCTTGCTGTATAAAAGCTTATTGCATTCTGCCATTTCAAAATCAACAATTTCTTCAGCGTTGAGTATTTTACAAGCATTTGCAGAATCTATACGGCTACTTTCGACACCTACATGAATATTCATCTGTTCAAAATTAGTGACATTATCTGTTAACGTAAGCTTATAAACTTTTTTTCCTTCAGCGGCTAACTTGGCCATTGTACCTCCACAGCCTAATTCCGCATCATCAAAATGTGCTCCTACAACTAAGATATTATTCATATTATCACCTCAAACTTATTCTTCTTAAAAATTATAACTAATCATAAAACTCTATTTCAAGTTTTTTAAAAAACTTTTCCTTTGAAAAATTAGTCTCATTATATTCAACAGCATTTTTTGCATAAATTTCCAATTGATCGGATTTAGCAATTTTTTTAGCTGCATTAGCTAAAGCCTCTGCATCATTTGGAGGACAGCATATTCCACACTTTGCATCTTCAATAACAATATTTGTTTCTCCTTTTGAAGATACCAAAATCGGTTTTCCTGCCGCCATATAAGTTTGGACCTTGCCAGGAAGAGTTAAAGCAATTACAGACTCGCCCAAAATCGTAACCACCATTACATCTGCCATAGCATAATATTCAGGCATAGCTTCTACCGGCTTTCTGCCATGGAAAATAACATTATCCGCTCCCAGAGACTCTGCTAACCTTTTACAGTTTTCCAGTTCACTACCGTCTCCAACAATGTGCCAACGGATATATTTATCTTCTTTCGTAAGTGCAGCAGCTTTTACTATTGTATCAACACTTTGTCCTGCTCCAACATTACCCGCAAACATAAAATCGGTATATTCGTCCTTGTTTTTTTGGCACGTATCTGCAGAAAAAATATTTTCCGAATATTGCGGCAAATATTCTATATCCTCTTTTTTTATACCAAACTGTTTGTTAAGATACTCTGTAAACAAAGTAGAAGTAACCAAAATTTTATCTGCCGATTTATATATTCGTTTTGAAATTTTATGAAATATATTAAATATAAAAGAACCTTTCTTTATACCGCCCACAGCCAAGCTCTCAGGCCATAAATCCAAACAGTACAGCACTAATTTAGTACCGTGCTTCTTCTTATATTTAATTCCGGCTTCTGCCATCATAACAGGAGAAAGCTGATTAACAAATACAACATCATATTCTTCCCGTAAACCGGATGTGTAATCAGTGGAAGACAGCATAAAGCTGTAATAATTTAAAAAACGCCAAACCGCTCCGCTACGACGTCCTATTGTAAAACAGCGATGCACATTAACACCGTTGATACATTCGTCCCGCTTTTTTCCATTGCGGTAACCGTCATAAATATGTCCCATAGGATAATTGGGCAATCCTGTTACTACTGTTACCTCGTGTCCGTTTTGAACTAACTGCTCACAAATATCCGTTATACGGAAAGGCTCAGGATAATAATGCTGACATATTACAAGTATTTTCATTTTACTGACACTTCATTTTCCTTTTCGTTTTCTGTCTTTATGCCGGTACCGCCTTCGACAACACCGTCAGATTTGAGAACTGAAAAAATCGTTCCGAAAAAGCATTTACAGTCAAATAAAAAGCTCATTCTTTCTACATATTCCCCGTCAAAACGAGCCTTTATTTCTATTTCAAGCTCATCTCTTCCGTTTATCTGAGCCCAACCTGTAAGTCCAGGACGCACATCATTAGCACCATATAAATCACGCTCTGCTATAAGATCATCCTGATTCCAAAGAGCAGGTCTGGGACCTATTATACTCATATCACCTTTAAGTATATTCCACATTTGGGGAAGCTCATCAAGGCTTGTCTTACGTAAGAAATGTCCCACTCGGCTTATGTATTGCTTTGGATTTTTCAAAAGATGAGTAGGAACATCAGGGGTGTTAACCTTCATACTGCGGAATTTATATAAATTAAAATAGCTTTTATTTATTCCCACTCTTTTTTGCTTAAAAAAAGCAGGACCGGGATCATCTATTTTTATGATAATTATTATGACTAAAAATATGGGAGAAAGCAGAATCAAACCTACAAGTGAAAGAATAATATCTATCATTCTTTTTCCGAAACTACTATACATACCTCGCACCCTTATTTGTAAATTAATTATTGGTTTTAAAGCCTCAAATTCAACCACCATATAATCTTTAAGATTATAGCATAAAACCGTATATATGTCAATATAGACAGTAAAAAGGGAACAACGGAAATATAGATTTCATTGCTCCCTTTTTACAAAAAATTATTACTTAAATATCGCTTTTAAAATTAAGCTTTTCTATAATTATTTTATACTCTTCCTCGGTAATCTCCTGCCAATTATCGGGATTATCATTACAACCCAAATAAACTTCTTTGCTGTATGCTTCTCCATTGGTTAAAACCATTCCTTCAGAAGCTGTAATCTTTCTTAATTCAATAGTTGTCATTTCCATTACGCTATAGTCCACCCCTTTTCAGTTGCTATTGCTTTTTCTGCATCGGTCAGCAATGCTTTGCTGTCTGCGTGCAGTGTTAATGTTTTAGTGGTTTCTACAATTGCCAAGGCGTTAATAACACTCATTAGACTATCGTGTGTAAGCTTGCTACTTTCTGAAAATGAAATAGAGTTAGCTATTTCTCCCTCTACCACTATATTTTCAAGTGCAGTACAACCGAGGAAGGTATTCTGATATGTATTAACAGCAGAAAACCTTAATAATTCTATAGTTTCTAAACTCTTACATTCTCTGAATACACTATCTAATGTTTTACTCAAAGTGAAATCCATTAATTTGATTTTTTTAACCGCACTTTTATAGAACATATATAGTATATTGTTGGTGAAGCCTGAAAAATCAAACTCATCATAGTACCCTACCTGTGTAATAGCCGAATTAGCAAACATATAATTTACATTATATAGCTTCATAGGATATATGGGTTTGTAGTTATAATCATTCCATCTGTTTCCATAAAAAGCATAGGCATAATCAGTAATGCCATAAGTCAGGTTTCTCCAATACCTATCGTTATTCAAATTCACGCCGTAAGACTGGTTATAAGTAATATCTAATGTAACATCTTCATTATCTGAAACAAAAGTCACACTTGGATTTACACTTTGCACTTCGATAGTTCCCTCGGTATTAGGAGATAGCTCTATCGGTTCCTTGTATGCTTCAAATTCGGTCAGATTTAAACCACGCTCTAACTGAATGTTGTCTATACTGCCACCTTTAGCAGAACACCAATTTATAACACTGATTTTTGTCAATGTACCGCTTATATTTACTCTACGTGTATTTGGTACAGCATACTTACTTGAACCGTTTACTGTAATCACAAACATAGCACCTGCATAATTTGAAACATCAGTTAAATTATTTTCATAAGAAAATACAAAATCCCCTGTTAAAGAACCATCAAATATGACTCCGCTTTGACTCACTCCAACAGTATAGCTATTCACAGTCGACAGATTTTTTCCACATTGATTAACCTTAAAATCGGTAAAATCAGTAATACTATCACTTTTAAGCTTAATATTAATTTTATGCGGCATTTCCGAAACATCTGTTAAGCGCACCAAACCCTTTCCGCTTACGGTTTTAGTTATAACCTTACTCCCGTCAACAGCCGCTCTTTTTCCCGCTTCATATACTTCATCATAATCTGTCTTAGCTCTTAGTATTTTTTCTGCTATACTCATTCTTCCGCACCTCCGGATACTAACGCCTGAGCGTATGCGTGAAGCTCATCGAGGGCTGAATCAATATCACCAATTTCTTCTTTAATTTCCTGAAATACAGGCTTTAATGCTTTACCGCTTTGGGCGAAATAGCTTTCGGCATCATATACGATGTCAACAGGATAATTAACACCCAACCAATGTGCCTGATAGAAGTATTTGGATAGTACATCAGCGCTATCTTTTAATTCAACATCGAAACATATATACGCACGAGCTTCGAGTGTATTTATATAAATATCTCCAACTTTATATGGAGCTTTATTGCATTTTCCTGTTAATACACATACTAAGTCTGGTTCTGCGCAAGAAACTTCCATACCATAAAACGTTCTTGGGTTGTTTTCTATAGCCTCAGCTACGGCTTTACCGCTTTGAGCATTCTCGCTTTCAGGGTTATAAGTCTGGTCTAAATTTGTGATTACACCGTCTTCACCCTTGTCACCCTTAGGACCCTGCTCGCCCTGGGGACCGGTATCTCCTTTTTCTCCCTTTTCGCCTTTAACACCTCTCGGACCAACAGCACCGGTATCACCTTTAATACCCTGTGGGCCTATGTCGCCTTTGTCACCCTTATCACCCTTATCGCCTTTGAAAAGTCCGTTATCGGCGTCATTTCTTACCGACTGTGCAATTTTTTCGGTTTGCTCAAACAGATTAATCATCTGCTGATATTCGCTTTTTGTAGGTTCGGCAGGCTCTGAACCTTCAGCATATCCGCTCTCCAGAACCTTTACAAAAGCAGTTGTAGCAGTAGCAACACATTCCCCGCAAACTCCAAAAACCGAAATACCGAATTTTGGCGCTTTTAACACCTCGTGGGGAATATAGCACTCTTTTTCGCTGATACAAAGTGTGTTTCCTGCTGACAAAACGACATTCACCGTTTCACCCTCAGCAGATGTAAAAACTACAGTTTTTTTAAAATTATTCCAAGATGGAGGAAACGAAAATTCCACTGTTTCAAATTTAACGCTGTCTGCCACAACGTTATCTAGAATACTAAGCGTATTATTTTGCAGAATTTCTGCCTTTATCATATACTCTCCTTTCCGCTTGCATACACGTTTTAATTCTAAAACCATTTTAAAACCGCCATTCACCGCCCTTTTAAAATGGTTTAACAGTTAATAAGGGGGCTGTAAAAAAATAAAGTCATCTCAAAATCTCATAAAATAAGGATAATTATTAAAACAAATGCGGAAGAAGTTGGATTTTTTAACTTCTTCCGCATTTTAAAGCTAATGAATTTTGATTTTATGTGTAAAGCAATAATTTATTGAGTTGATTGGTATAGAAAACGCCTGCCTCCCTCTGACGATAAATTTCATTAACATAAGCGTTCGAATGTAAGGACAGGCGTCCCTACGATATAATTATAAAATTGAATCTTGTTTTTTTGTAGCCTTTTTTTAAATCAACCATATAAATTGCAAACACTTTTATTAATTCTTGCAGAATAGCCTATCGCTATTTCTCCGTTATAACAGAACTTTCCTCAACAATAAATTCAAACAAAGCACCGTCCGGTACAGGGCATTCCGACTCTTTAGCATCTGACGAATATCGGTATGAAGGTATTGAGGAAGAATGTTTGCCGTCAAATACAAAGCCATTATCCACAGCATTAAACCTGTATACATTTTTGCCGTCGTCTGTGGTGCATATAACAGAGCTTCCGTCATACTCAAAGTCGCCCATAGCCATATAACTGCTGAAAAGCGACCAACTGAAATGGAAAGTTCTGTCACTGTAATCAAGCCTTAAAGACGGTGCGCTTATAGGCTCGGGAGAGCCGTTATAAACATAAATCCCAACCGAATTTGTTACAGGCACTCCCTCATTAGACACAAGTCCCATTTTAAATATCCAACGTATGCCATAGCCCTCAGTATATCCGTATGCAATATAGACCTCGCCATTATCCTGCTCTAAAAGATAATAAAGTCGGTTATTCTTCTTATCAATCACACGAAAAGCATTTTTATTGTTTTTTCTTAAAAATTTAGCAGAATATCCACTATCCCACATAAAATTGTTTAAAATCTCATCAAATGTTTCTGATTCAAGCTTAAAGCTTTGGAGTTCTCCTATATCATACCAAGAGCTTGAAGATGGATTTTCAAGGTTTTCGTTTGTAAAAAGGTGCATTTCTTCAGAAATTAAATACTGCGGAATAGATTTATCGGTATAAATTATAGAAGAATACATACCGTCCTCAAATACTATTTTTTCACCCTTATACCGTAGCCCTATAAAAGAAAAACGGCGGTCAATGGTAAAATCAATATACGCCACATATTTTTTATCGCTGTTGCTATCAAAGTGAAACTCTTTTTCAAGTCTATAGCTTCCGCTTTTGGTAATGTCATAACCCATAAGACTGCAGGTTTCGGTGGAAACTCCGCCCGAATTTATCCCGTATAAAAGCGTATTCCAGGCATAACCCTCGTCTCTTACAAGCTCTTTGTTCCCGTAATAAAGCTTGAAATCCTCGCCGTAGCAAAGCTGCTCCTTAGTGTTATTTTCCCATTTTACCTCGATATAAGGGTTATACTTATTAACGCTTCCCCTTATAAAACTGAATTTGACATCATCACATTCGGCGGCAGAAACAGTTGCCACTATTCCGTAATTTTCCGACTCCCACTTATCCTTAGGGTCAGTCAAAAAGCATATTGCTGTTACAACACAAGCCACCACCGCTATCGCAATCACCCAGAACGCAGGCTTTTTGTAATTAAGCACCGCTTTAATTCTACCCTTAACCCCCGTCTCACCAAAAGCCAACGGACAAGCGGTTATCGCTTTTCGTGGCATACTGCAATTGATAAGTGCCTCAGAATAAGGTTTTTTAATATCTGCGCCCAACCTTTTTATTACCCTTTCATCGCAGGCAAGTTCAATATCACGACATAAAAGAATATAAGCTAACCACAAAACAGGGTTAAACCAATAAGCTGTAAGCAGTAAAAAGCCAAGAGGCTTCCAGATATGGTCATATCTCTCAATATGAGCCCTTTCGTGAGCTATAACAAATTCGCTGTCCTGCTCACTTATCGAAGACGGCAAATATATTTTAGGCTTTATTACACCGAATATAAACGGTGTGGCAATGCGGTCGCAGATATAAATATTTTCTTTTATCCATACCGCCTCTTTAATATAACGTCTGACACGTAAAAAGCTTATAACAGCGTATATTAACATTGCCACCACACCCGAAATCCAGAGCGCAGACGCTATAAAAGCAATTATCTGCATAGGGTTTGCACTGTCAGCAGGGTTAGGTGCTAAAGAATTCTCAATAATGGGGTTAACTGTGGAATTAAGAAAGCTTATACCGCTATGAATATTAGGCTCACTGCTATAGATAATATCGGTTGGTACTGTTTCAGCGCTTGGAATAAGACTCAAAACACTCTCAAACGAAAAAGGGCAAATAAGCCTTATTGCTACAAGGCCCCACAAAATACAACGAATGTATTTAGGAGCTTTTTTAAAAATCAGCCTCAACAGCAATACCGCTAAAACAAGCCAGCTGGCATTA
Source organism: Oscillospiraceae bacterium (assembly GCA_015066445.1). GTDB lineage: Bacteria > Bacillota > Clostridia > Oscillospirales > Acutalibacteraceae > UBA737. The sequence goes on from SVOK01000018.1 coordinate 15,679, forward strand.
ATGCTCATATTAAGGAGTTTTAAAAATAAAGCTTCCACTTATTTTCCCTCCTCATATTCGCTAACCATCTTTTTAAGCGCTGTTACTTCCTCCGCAGTTAAATTTTTTCTTGCGGTAAATGCGGCAAGAAATGCGGGAAGCGAGCCCTTAAAGGTCTCCTCTACAAATTTTTCACTCTGCAATGAATAAAATTCTTGCTTTTTAATTAAAGAAGTGACTTCTCCCCCGTTATTCTTAAATATCCCCTTTTCACAAAGCCTTTTAAGCACAGTATATGTAGTGCTTTTTTTCCATTTTAGCTTCTCCTCACAAAGCTTTGTTAACGCTGTGGAGGAAATCGGCTCGTTGCTCCATATAATTTCCGCAAAACGGGACTCAACTACACCCATCTGATAATCACTCACGGTATCACTCCTTAATACAAAAATCGGTTTACATTTTGTAGACCAATTTTAGTTTACAATATGTAGACCGATTTGTCAATAAAAAAATTACCCTAAACTTTAGGGTAATAATTTTCTTAACAGACCCTCAGGGTCAGTAAAAAAGGTTTGCGATATTTTATAATGCTCAGTATCCCTGTAATCAACCTTTTTAATTCCATTATCCGAAAACTGCAAAATTTGGGCATTCGGGAAAGCCATTAGTATCGGCGAATGTGTGGCAATAATAAACTGTGAATCCGCCTTTAAAAGCCTGTCTATATGAGTGATAAGTGTTAACTGCTTCATCGGTGACAAAGCCGCCTCAGGCTCATCGAGAATATAAACGCCATTTCCCCCAAAGCGGTTTTCCACAAGTGTTAAAAAGCTTTCCCCATGGGACTGCTTATGAAGAGATACCCCACCGTAGCTTGCGATAATTGGCGGAGCCGCCGCATTTTGACGGTCTAATTCCTCAATATTAGTAGCAACATTGTAAAAGCTCTCCGCTCTAAGAAAAAAGCCGTCTTTTGCGTACTTCTGTTTTGTAAGCATAATTTTACTGTAAAGCTCAGAATGAGAGGCATTGGTAGAAAAATTAAAATTCATTGTTCCACCCTCGGGATTAAAGCCAAACGCCACGGCAATAGCCTCAATTAAAGTAGATTTTCCTGTTCCGTTTTCTCCAACAAAAAATGTAATTCGGTTATTTAAATTTAAAATATTACCCTCTGCCAAATACCGCACAGCAGGAATATTTAATAAATATGAATCCTTTTCTATATCCTCATCAATAAAAACCGAGCTTATATATTGCCGTTCTATCACTTTTTCACCACCCTTATACTTTTATATCACACTATTAAAATATTTACAAGCATAAAAGCACCGCTAAAGCCAAAATGCCTTAGCGGTGCTTAAATTTATTCATTATTCCATTCAATAAAGCCGTAGCTATCAAGAATTTGAAAGTATTTTGCAAGCCTTTCGTAAAGAGGGTGAGCCTTCTCACCAAAATGCCCGTCAACCGCCTTGCCTATCTCGGTTATATCCTTTTGACCGTCCATAATAGGCCAGACAAAGCTACCCATTTCGTCAAGATGAACATAGCTGATTTTAGGCTTTTTGAAAAGCTTTTGAGCAATTCGGTTAAATACGCCCTTATTCTCAATTTCCAAAGTGACAAAACCGTTTTCTTCGGTCTTCCAGCCGATACTTTCTTTTCTTAAAGGCTTTCTTTCAAGATAGTTTTCACTTTTCTTAGCTTTCATAATTACTTACTGCGTTTCTTCCAAAGAGTGAATTTGAGAAGAGTTAAAATAATTACACCAAAGAGCACTAAGCCACCGATACTTGAAACGGGAGCAGGAATATACTTAGAAAGGTCAATAAGCTCGCCTATTCCGAATACAGCCAAAAGTGCCAAAACTATACCTACAAGACCCTCACCTGCTATCATACCTGAGCAGAAGAGAATACCGTCATTTACAATAGCATCCTTTTCTTCCTTATCCTTCTTCATCTTATCAAAGAATAAACGAATAAGACCGCCAACCATAATGCACGCATTAAGCTGAACAGGGAGATATACACCTATTGCAAAGGGGAGCACTGGTATACCGATAAGCTCAACAACAACGGCAATAAACACACCTGTAAATACGAGTCCCCAAGGCAGATTACCGCCCATAACACCTTCAACAATTATCTTCATAAGAGTAGCCTGAGGAGCGGCAAGCTCATCTGAGCCGAAGCCCCACGCATTATTAAGCAAATAAAGTGTGCCTCCGATAGCCAATGCTGCCGCAGAAACACCAATAAGCTCAGCGATTTGCTGCTTTTTGGGTGTAGCGCCTAAAAGATAGCCTGTTTTAAGGTCCTGTGAGGTATCGCCTGCGATAGCTGATACAATACAGATAATAGAGCCGATAGCTATAGCACTGCACATACCCTTTATGCCATCTGAGCCTGTGAACTTAAGTATAAGAGTTGATATAAGAAGTGTCGCAATAGCCATACCTGAAACGGGGTTATTACTGCTTCCTACAAGACCTACCATGCGGGAAGAAACGGTTGCAAAGAAGAAACCGAATACAACAATTATAACAGCGCCTATAGGATTAACAGGAATTGCGGGAACAAGCCATATAACAAGAGTGAGCACCAAAATAGCAATAAGCACTATTTTTATGCTTAAGTCCTTTGCGGTACGCTCGGTAGAAGCAGCGCCTGCCCCTGCCATACTCTTCATTGCGCCGCCAAAGGTCTTAATAATAAGCGGCAAGGATTTGATAAGGCTTATAATACCGCCAGCCGCCAATGCACCTGCACCGATATATCTTACATAAGAGCCCCATATACCGCCGGCACCGTTTTCGGCAAAAATTTCACCGATAGTTGCTTCAACTTCAGGATAAAGCACGCTGTTTTCACCGAAAAGCACAATAAGGGGAATAAGTACAAGCCAGCTTAAAACACCGCCCGCAAACATATATGAAGAAATACGTGCGCCACAAATGTAACCAACACTCATAACCGCAGGATAAATCTGTGTTCCAATTTCACCTGCATACCCTTTAACTCTGCCCGAAACCTCGCCCGATACTACCTTTAAGCCGTCGATTATAAACTTAAAGAGAGCGGCAAAGCCCATTCCTGCAAAAACGGTTGAAGCATTAGAACCACCCTTTTCGCCTGCTAAAAGCACCTCTGCACAAGCAGTTCCCTCAGGGTAAGGAAGTGTTCCGTGCTCTTTAACAATAAGCGCGTTACGAAGCGGCACCATAAAGAACACGCCCAAAAGACCGCCTATTAAAGCGATAAGGGTAATTTCAATAAGACTGGGGTCTTCAATTCCCCATTTATCTTCAGCCGCCCAAAGGAAAAGAGCAGGAAGAGTGAAAATTGCACCGGCTGCCAAGGATTCACCTGCTGAGCCGATAGTCTGCACTATGTTGCTTTCAAGAATGGAGTTTCTGCGCATTACTATGCGGATAACTCCCATTGCAATAACCGCCGCAGGAATCGAAGCCGAAACCGTCATTCCGACTCTGAGTCCCAGATAAGCATTTGCCGCACCAAATATAACTGCCAGAAGAACACCAATAATTACAGAAGTAACCGTAATTTCGGGGGTAATCTTTTCGGCAGGAATATAGGGCTTAAACTCTGTGTTTTTGTCCATAATGTCTCCTATCCGTTGTAAACTTATGTTCACAACCCAAAAAATTCATATTATTCTATCATATTTACATATTTTTTGCAACTTCTAAAATTTTAAGCAGTAATTTATAGGTGCTTTCGGTTGAAGAAATGCTCAGTCTTTCGTTAACTGTGTGTATATCGTAAGCCTCAGGACCTACAGATATACAGTCGAATCCGTTAATCGCATCAGCAAAAACGCCACATTCAAGACCTGCGTGAATGGCCTTTACCTCAGGCTCGTAACCGAACTGCTCGCTAAAGCATTTCTTATAAACCTCTACTAATTTTGAATTTGCATTATATTCCCAAGGGGGATAATGCCCAAAGGCTTCAATATCACAGGAAGCATTTTTATAAAACACCTTAAGTCTTTCTTCAAGGTAAGAAAGAGCGGTCTTTTTATTACTTCTTAAAGCGGAATGGAAAATTATTTTATCTGCTTTAGTTTCAAGAACACCTAAATTAAGTGAGGTCTCCACAAGACCTTTGATTTCGGCGCTCATTTCCATAACTCCGTTAGGAATACAGGTGAGTATAAAAATAAGCCTTTCCTTAACTTCTTCAGGCAAAACTTCATATTCACCAGCACCGGACGCAATTATCCCGAAAGTGAAATCAGGCTCACGGAAAGCGATTTCTTCCTTTATTATATTAATATACTTCTCAGCCTCTGCCTTTAAAAGCTCGGGCTCATTTGTGCAAAGCACTAATTCCGAACAAACAGGAATAGCATTTCCCTTATCGCCACCGTTTACGGAAATTACCTCTAAATTGCAACGGCTGTTAAGATAATTTAAAACTCTGCCTGCTAAAATATCGGAATTAACTCTGCCGCTGTTTATTTTATCTCCCGAATGACCGCCTTTAAGTCCATTTAACAAAACCGTAAGCTTAGTGCCGAAAGCCTTTTCCCTTTCAAAAGGCATTGAAGCCCTGAAATCGCTTCCGCCAGCACAAGAAACGGTTACAGTGCTTATTTGCTCAGAATCGAGATTTATCATTCTTTTGCTCTTCAAAAGGCTTTTATCAAGCTTGCCTGCCCCTATAAGACCAATTTCCTCATCGGTAGTGAAAACAGCTTCAATAGGCGGGTGAGGGATATTATCGCTTTCAAGCACACTTAATATCATAGCAACCGCAATTCCGTTATCCGCACCTAAGGTAGTGCCCTTGGCCTTCAGGAAATCACCGTCAATATAAAGCTCTAAGCCGTCCTTTAAAAAATCAATTTCACAGTCGGCAGTTTTCTGGCAAACCATATCAAGATGGCCCTGCAAAATTAATGGCTCTGCATTTTCACCGCCACAAGAACCGTCTTTAAAAATAATAACATTATCAGCATCATCTTTTATTGCCTTAAGAGAATGCTTTTTTGCAAAATCCATACAGTACTGCGCTATTTTTTCCATATTGCCCGAGCCTCTCGGTATAGCGCTTATCTCTTCAAAGTAATGAAAAACTCTCTCAGGTGCTAAGCCCCTTGATATACGCATCATAATTCCTCCAAATTTTATCTTTAAAATATTTTACCACATTTCACTTCAATATACAACAAAAGACCTGTAAAAGGAGCGCATTTCGCAAGGCTTACTCAGAAATGCGACCCTGAACAGGTCCTCAATTTAAAACAGCTTAATTAAAAGCATTACGCCTGTAAGAATTATTAAAAAACCGAAGTTAAAAGCGGAGAACTGCTTTATATAGCTATCGCTTTTGCCGGGATTATGGCTTACATACTCTCTATAGGTTATGAGACTTGCAAGAGAAGCTATAAGCGTACCCACACCGCCGATGTTAACACCCACAAGCAAATCGCTGTAATTTTCTGTAAACTGTGAAAGTAAAACTGCAGACGGCACATTACTTATACATTGGCAGGAAAGCGTGCTAAAAACCAAGGTGTTTTTATTAAGGAGATAAGAAAACACATTTATCACCGCATCAATTCTTGCCATATTGCCTGCAAAAATAAAGAAAAACACAAAGGTTAATAATAGCGGATAATCAACCTGCGAGAGCGCCTTTTTATCAAAAAAGAAAAGTGTTATAGGTATAACAGCCAGACCTATCCAATAAGGTATACCTCTGAAAACTATTGCAATGGAAAGGGTGAAAAGTAATAAATACACAGCTGTTTTGCCTAACGGTAGCTTAACAGCAGTCTTTTCGGTTTCAAGCGGCTCTGCCTTTACAAAAATGATACAGCATACAGTTATAAGAAGCACCGCAACCGCAAAAGGAAATATCATAATACCCATAAATTCTAAGGTGGGAATACTGAACTTGGTATATAAATAAAGATTTTGAGGATTGCCGAACGGGGTAAGCATTCCTCCTAAATTTGCCGCAATATTCTGCATTATAAAGGTGAATGCCATATATTTTTCTTTTTTAGTACTGCTTAAAACAAAATACCCCAACGGTAAAAAGGTTAAAAGTGCCATATCATTGGCTATAAGCATCGAACCTATAAAGGTTATGTAAACCAATGCCAATATGCTCATACGTGCTGTTTTAAAGCGCTGAACTATCTGTTGGGCTAAAATATAGAAAAATTTAATATTTTTAAGTGCGCAGACAACCGCCAGAACACAAAAAAGGCAGGTCAGTGTTTTGAAATCAAAATACCCGAGGTGTTTCTTGTCCACAGGCACAATAAAGCTTGTAGCCAAGGCGGCAACAAAAGCCACAACCATAACAATATTTTTCTTTAAAAAATCATATATCGCTTTGTGGCGGAAAGACACAACTATCGGTCTTATTATATGAGTATGCGCCATTACTAACCTTCCTTTCTGTGACAGAATAAAATATCACACAATTAGGTAGTTTAGCACATTTTAAAATATATTGCAAGCACTATTTCTCTTTATGCTTAAGCCCTAAAATATATTTGGTTGCGGCAGTAACAATAACTATGCCAAGTGACAGTGCCACCGCTAATTCCAAGGTATAAGCAGCTTTGGGTAAAAACAACTGAGCATTACCGCTAAGCGCATAGGTAGTAGTGTAATACATAGCGCCTCCCGGTACTAACGGAATAAGGGTTATTATACAAAAGGTTGCGGCAGGAGTTTTCATCAGCCTTGCAAGCGCTTCAGCATAAGCTGTACTGCAAATTGCCACAATAAAATACCTCAATGGCTCGCTTTCAAACAAAAATCCAAGCGCTAAAAACAGCGCCCAGGATAGCATACCCCCGAAAGCCGCCCAAACAAGCTTTTTGCCTCTGATATTAAAAAGAAAGCCAAAGCCCAACGTTCCAAAAAACGATGCTGTTATCTGAATTATTGCATCAAAAATACTCATTTATGCAGCACCTCCCAAAAAATAAGCGGCGATAATATATCCGCAGGCTATAGCAAGAGCTAAGAGCGCCGCTTCGATAATCCGCAAAACACCTGAGATACTGTCCCCTGCGAATAAATCACGCAACGCATTTGTAAGACCGATACCGGGGATAAGAGTCATTATATTACCTATTATAATATGGTCCACACTTTTGGCTAAGCCTAAGCGTAAGCCTGCAAAAGCCACCAGGCAGGCGAAAAGTGAGCAGACGAAACGACCCAAAAGTCGGTTAGCATTAATCTTGCCTAAAAGTCTGCTTATAACTCCAACCAATACTCCCGTTACAGTTGAAATAATCAATTCTGTTATATCTCTGCCACCGAAGAAAAGATAAAAAGCACCTGCAATTATACCGTAAAAAGAGAAAATTAATGGAGCGCTATACACGGGAGCTGCCTTTATTTCCTTTATTTCTTCCGCAATTTCCGATATTGACGGCGTATTTGTGGTCATATTTCTTACAAGCTCATTAAGTCGGTGAACACGCTCAATATCGGTATTTATCTGTTTTACTCTTCTTGTATGCGATTTAATTGTACCGCCATCCTCTACAGAAATGATTATATTTGAGGTAGTGGCATAAATATCCACCCTTTCCATTCCGTAAGCCTTACAGACACGAACAGCGCTTTCCTCAACACGGTATATTTCAGCACCCGATTCTACCATCATTTCAAGAATTTCAAGGATACAGGTAAGCAACCTATTAATTTCTGTCTTTTCCATTAAACTTCACCGCCTAAAAGACATTTTAACATAAATAAACCCATTGTCAACAAGACAAATTTGAGCCAAAACACCTAAAATATCAAATTATTGCTAAACATAGATTTAATTTCTTGATTTTTGTTTTAAATAATGGTAAACTATGTATGCCACGTAATTTAATACGACATACTATTAGGGATTGTGATTTTTTACCTTTGAAAAAACACATTCTCTGTTTTCACATTCTCTTATAGTTTGTCGGAAATTACGTGGCCGTAAAAAGAGCTATGTGTTTTTCGGTGCGTAGCTCTGCTGCGCACTTTTTTATTTTGGGGTGTAATGATGCAAGAAACAGTTAATCAAAGAATTTTTCACATCAGAAGGTTAAGCGGTTATACACAGGCAGATATGGCAAAGATGCTTAATATGAAGCTTAGCACTTATGCTCAGGCAGAACGCAAGGGTAAAATCAACACCGAATTGGTAGTCAAAATAGCTGAGCTTTTAGATGTTGATGTAGGTTACTTAATCACAGGCTGTAAGAATAAAAAAGAAACCGAAACTATGTCAACGCAAGTATCTCCTGTGAAACCGCCCGACCCAAATATAACACCCAAATACCCAAAGGAAGAAAGTTTAAGGCATCTTCTTTCTTCAATAAACCTTTCAGACGATTTATTAACTGCATTACAGCATATTTCAAAGCCGAGAAGATTCGCGCTTTATAAGCTGATAGTTTTAACTCAAAGACATAAAAAATTTGATATTGAAGCTGAACTTGCAAGAATTGAAGCCCAGCTTAGTTACAAAAAAGACTTATGACAGCGTGAAGCTGTCATAAGTCTTTTGTTTTTAAGCAGAATATTTAATTATTCTTTATCGGTCTTGCTCTTTTTTCTTAAAGCGGTTGTGGTGAAAATACCTGTTACGCTCACAAAGAACACTGCAATCCAGAGCATAAGATTTGTGCTATCACCTGTCTTGGGGCTTTCAGGAACCACGGGAGCAGGTGTTTCAGGCTCATCATCAGGCTCGGGAGTGGGAGCAGGAGTATAGTTATAAACATTTTCAAACTCTGCAACTACGTCTTTTACCTCTTTGCCGCCTACAGTAGCAGTAGCCACAATTACATTCTTATCGCTGAGAGTAATTGCTACAGAAATATTATAAACCTCTTCACTGTAGGTCACATTAGCCTTATCGCCCTTAACCTCAGAAAGCTTATACTCATAGGTCTTGCCGATATCGTCCTCAGTAAAGGTCAACTCAAACTCAGCCTTACCGTCCTTATCAGATTTAACGGTATTCTTTTCATTCTTTGTTACATTTTCAAGCACGAATTCAAAGTCCTCAGGACCCAATTTTTCGCTACCTGTGTTTTTAACTTTCTTATTAACATCGAATGAAACCTTAATATCGTCAGGCTTAGGAGTGTAAGTGTTTTCAAACTCAATTCCGCCAACATCAGTTTCAGTACCCTTATCATAGGTAACTGTATCGATAACGAAATCGCCGTTGCTGTTTGCCTTTACCTTTATTGTAACTGTATAAACAGACTCGTCGTAAGTAACACGCTCAATTCCGTTTTTCTTTTCAACTACAGTATACTTAAAGCTCTTAGCCTCATTGAAGTTAAGCTTTTTGAACTCAAACTTACCGTCCTTATCGTTCTTAACAGTTTCGATAAGCTTATCTGCGTTACGGCCCTCACCCTCATAAAGCTCGAACTCAAATTCATCAGCCTTAAGGTCTCTGCCTTTAAGCTTCTTTTCGCCGCCGATAGTGTAATCGGTAGCCTTAGGAGTATAAGTGTTATTGAATTCTATACCGTTTGCAGCCTTCTCGGTATTACCGCTGATAGCCACATAAACAGGGTCAGCCGCTACAAGCTTGCCCTCGCCGTTATCGGTAACAGTAATCTTAACGCCAAATACAGTCTTATCATAAGACATACGCTCTGCGCCGAGATCCTTTTCAACTACTACATAGTAGTAATCTTGGGCCTTAGTAAACTTAAGCTCCTTATCGAAAGTGAATAATCCGTTAGCATTATTCTTGGCAGATTTAACAGCTTCACCCTTTTTGTTATAATCCTCATCAGCTTCATAAAGCTCAAAGGTGAACTCATCAGCCTTGATTTCTCTGCCGTTAGCATCAAGCTTTTTATTACCGCTAAGCTTAATCGCATCAGTAGCATCAGCCGAATAGGTGTTGCTGAACTTAATATCGGTATTAGCCGAATTATTTATAAGCTCCTCAGTAATTACAAGCTGACCTTCTCCGTTATCCACAACAGTAAGCTTAATTGTGTATACAGTGCTGTCATACTTAATACCCTTAATGGTGCTTCCACCGTTTACTTCCTTAACAGTCAGAGTATGAGTACCTGCAGTAGTAAGCTCTACAGGCGCAAACTCAAATTTATCTGCCTTGTTTTTAACAGTTTCTAAAGCAGAGCCCTCATAGCTTAATTCAAATGAGAACATATCGTCATCAAGAGTTTTATTATAATCCTTTTCACCCGAAACAGTATACTCAACGGGAGCAGCCTTATAAATATTACTGAAGTTAAGAGTGTTGCTTGTGAAATTGCCTTCAATACCGTGGCACTCAATTCCAACAACGCTTGCAATCATCTTGCCGGCACCGTCATCTACTACCATTACGGTAATATGATAGTCACGTGTATCAAAGCCGATACCCTTCTTATTAGTTTGAGGTATCTTTTCTGCAAGTATGTAATAGTACATACCCTCGTCACCGTCAGCATAATTAAGGGTCATTTCATAGCTGCCGCTGTAATCGGTATCCTTATCATTCTGAGCAGTTTTTATGGGATTAGCTCCTGCTGCAACGATGAAATCCTTATTAGCTTCATAAAGCTCAAAGGTAAATTTATCATTTTCAGTAAGCTTTCTGCCCCCAAGTGTCTTAACACCCGAAAGTGTGATACTTGTACCTTCTGCCAAATAGCTGTTTCTGAACAAAACATCAACCTTAGAAGCCTCAATACCGCCCAAATCAACTGTAGAGGTTACTGTAGCGCCGTCAAGCTTAACTGTTTTAGTAAGTCCGCCGTTAGTATCGTCAGTAAGAGTTACAGTAATTTCATAGGTCTTAGTATCGTAGGTTATACCCTTCTTATCGGTAGGAATGTATTCCTTAACGGTATAGGTATGCTCACCAGCCTCAGTAAATGTAAGCTCAGGGAATTCGAAGCTTCCAGATGCAGTATTTGCAACAGTGTATAAAGGAGTGGAGCTGCCTTCTTCATAAAGCTCGAACTTAAATCCGCCTGCTACAAGAGTGCGGCCTGTAAGCTCCTTAGTACCGTAAATCTTAACCTTTTCAGTATCAGTAACGGTGTAACTGTTAACAAAATCAAGCTCAGACTGAGAAACATTGCCTGCTCCTACCTTATGAACAACCATACTGCCGCCGTCATTTTGGGAAACAGAAAGTATTGTCTTTCCGTTTGCATCAATAGACTTCACAACATTAACAGTAATATGGTATTCGGTAATATCGTAGGTAATACCGCCAGCATTACCCTTCTGCTCTTTTACAAGAAGATATTTAACACCGGGAGTGTCGAATATGATTCTACCGGCAAATTCGTAAGCTCCGCTTGTAGTCTCAGCTGTCTGTACAGGGGTAAGACCGGTTGTTGAGAAATCTGCTCCTGTTTCATAAAGCTCGAAAACAAACTTGTCGCCCTGCTTCCAGCTTCTGCCGTTTAAGGTCTTCTCACCGCTTAATACTATCTCCGGCTTAGAAGTAACGCTATCATCATAGTTATTGTTGATTGCAAGTGCGCTGTCAGGCTTATTTGCTGTGCTTGCAATTTCTGTTCCTAAGCCGTTTTGAGCAGAAGCATCATAGTTATAATAATTAACTTCCGGCTCAACACCCGTCCAGACAACCTCTACAACATACTTGAATGCAGTATCATAGGTCATACCTACAACTCTGTCATTAAGATCAGGAGAAATCTCACGAACATAATAGTACTTAGCGGTTGCATAGTCACCCTTTAAAATATTGAATCTTATTGTAGCATTACCGTTATCATCAGTAAGAGCATAGTAAAGCGGGTTATGTCCGGAAGTAGTCTCGGTTGGGTCGGCAAACAAACCGAAAAGTATACCCGAGTCGTGCTCATGGTCGTCGGAAGAACCGTTTATAGTCTTCTGCATATCAAAGCTTACGGTGCCTGCCTCGTAAAGATTTTCAAAATTCTTTACAATAGTGGTGGTATTAGCCGATGTATCAAATTCTGCGCTTTGTCTGTGAATGATAACATTATCTTCCTCAATTTCCAAAACGCCGTCTGCATTATTATCAGTTACATTAACAGCGAAAAGTGCAAAGCTCTTATCGTAAGCAATATTTGCGGGCTTGCCAACAGTACCGTCAGCCGGCTCAACCTCATAAATTTCGTATGTATATGTACCAACCTCTGTGTAGGTAATAGCAGTTCCCATATTATAGCTATAGGTTTCGCCTTCCTTGATAGCATCAATTATTATAGGTGCTCCAACATTAACTGAAGTATTACCGCCTATATCAACCTGCTGCAGAGCTATCTGATACTCGGTTACAGTATCGTCATAGTTAGGAATATTCTTAGTACCTTTGAGTATTATATCCGGAGTTACGGAATCGGGCTCATAATCATTTACAAGCAATGCCATACTCTCGGTATTCTTTACAATTGTTCCGCTTAAATCGTTAGCATCAGTAACAAGCTTAAAGCCATAATCCTTATCGCCCTTATTAGCGTTTACAAGATTTTCTGTTACAACATACTTAACGGTTTCAGGAATATTGGTAAACAGAACATCCTCACCGTCGCTGAGTTTTAAGGTATAAACGCTGTCGCTCACCTTGTTAACACCTGCGGGAGCTACAATGTTTGCAAGGTCATTTGCATTACCGCTAAAGGTTACAGTAATATCAAATTCCTTGTTAATTAAAGCCTGTGGAACAGCATTTGTGACAAACGGATGGGTTACATCCTTTTCCACAAGCAGGCTGCCGTAGCCACGGGGAGAGTTTACAAAATCAACCGCATTAATAGTGTATTCTTCAACTTTGCCTTTAGCATTAGTGGAGCTTGCAACGTAATAAGCACTGTACTGCTCTGTTACTGTATACTCTGTATCTGTGGGCAGACCTGTGATATAAAGCACATCACCTGCACCTATTGCACGCTGGATATTTCCGTTTACTACTGCTACCGAGCCTGTTTCAACAGTACCGTCAGCCTTTTCAAGTCTGTAAGGATAACTGCTTGCAATAGTTGTGCCCGAAAGCGCAATATTAAAGGTAAAGCTGTTAGAAGCACCGTCAACCGTTTCGGTCACAGTCTTTGTAAGCTTAATACCCTGAGCCGCAGCAACAGTAAGCTTACCGTTGTTACCAAGGTAGTTAACTACGTGATAACCGTTATGACCTTCAGATGCGTGATAAGCAATAGCAGGATAATCATGCCAGCTTAATGTACCTGTTTTGTTTTCAGATTTATCGCTATGTACATTAGAATCTGCTTCAAGATAGCTAAAGTAGCTCTTAACAGTACCCGCTTTAATATACCAGTTGTTTCCTACCTGCTTATTTTTAAGAATAGCATTTTCGGTAATGGGGTTATAAACTGTTTTGAACTTTGCCGCTCCGCCTTCAATTTCAACGTAATTGTAAGCGTGATAATAATTGCCGCCTGTAGGAGCAGATGAGCCTGTATAAGGCTTATATGAGCTACCGTCCTTTTCATAAATAAGAGTGTCCTCTGTGTAGTAATAGCGTGTATTCTCTAATGAGGGAACGAAATGTGTTACACTGGTATGAATCTCGTTGTGGTTAAATATATTCTCAGGCGGTGTTTGAGGAACTGTGAATGCGTTACCGTCATTATCTCTCCAACGATTGGTGTAGAAAGAATATGTACCGTCAGCATTTTTGCGGAAATCCTCAGTAACCTTTTCACTTATATTGTAAGGAGTGATATCGTCTCTTAGACCCACCTCATACAGAAGTGTTGCAGGAGATTTCTCGCTTGCGTTATTGGTCATACCCTTAATACTTTCCGCTGTGAGTTCTTCACCGTTAATTTCAATTGAATATGTAACCATCGGCAGTAAAGCTGCAGGAAGGTTTGCATCTACCGACTGTCTGCCTGTTGCAATATCCTCTTTTACACGAATAAGGGTATACATCATTGAAGTTTCAACATAGTTCTGAGTAACATCTCCGAGATATATGTATGACTTCATAATATACTTAGCATTTTGGGGAGCCGAGGTGCGTGCGAGCTCGTTATAAGGAGCTATATAATTATTATTCGCATCTGCATACCAAGCTACATAGTTAGAGAAATCGTTTTCGTTGGTATAGTGAATATATCCATTGTTAACAGCATTATTAATAAGTGTCAAAGCAGCTTCGTTATTAACATTAAAGCGGCTTTCCAATGCAGAAATAAGCTCTGCTCCAAGCTCGGTAAGAGTTCCGTCCGCAGCTACAATTTTATCATTAATTACATGCTCTGCAAACATATCACCTGTTACAAGTGTTCCCTTGCCGATATGAACACCCTTCATATCCTTTACTTCCATATATGTACCGATTTCATCAGTAAAGGAAATATAACCGTCAGTTTCAGCATTGCCATCTACCAAGGTAGAATAGTATTTATCCTGAAGAATTTTAGACTGATTAATAATTTCAGATACTATTTTCTCAAAGGCTTCAACCATATCCTGAGCATCATTCGCGGACTTATAATCGGTAACATAATGACGTTGCTCTGTTGAAGTAAGCATACCTGTAGTATCCTTAGGAACATCAAAATTATTTGATACTTCAACATAGCCGTCTTTATCAGCTACATCGTTTATGAAATTATCCCACATATCTATGGTGTTAGAGTTAGCATTAGAGGGATTAAGCACATCAGCCGCATTCTGGTTGTTAGAAACACCGAGGCCTAATGTATAAAGCTTAGCGTTACTAAGCTCCTGACCGTAAAGCGAAGCCATTTTTGCCTTTGTCCATGCAGCGGTAAGCTGGGTTAAGAAGCTGAGTCTTGTGCTTTCGCTTGTACCGTTACCCACATTGGAAGTATTTACATCATTATAATTGGTAGTACCTACAGTAGGCGCACCGTCACCCATAAGCACCAAAATCGGAACACGCTTTGTTCCTGCCTGAATCTGACCCTCAGGTATCACCTTATCGGGAGCGGCTTCAAACTGCTTGTACGCAAGATAAATACCATTCTGCATATAAGTAGCGCCGCTTGCAGATTTAGAGCCTGTTATATACTCTGTACCGCCCTCTGCCTTAACGCCTGCTGTAATAGTGGGATTAAAATATCCGGTACTACGGCTTGCAACCGAAACAGAGTTACCGCTACTGGTAAGATAAACGTTATGAGTCTTATTGTCTTCCGTTTCGGTTATATCGGTTACATATCTTCCAAGAGGAAGGATTACAGTACCTGTTGAAGCAGAAGAATTACCTGCATAAGAATTACCAGAATAAAGCACAACACCTACACGGTTGTAGTTATTAAGCTCTAAAAGACGCTCAATAGCACGGTTAGTACTTGTAACCATTTCGGAAACCTCATTGTTTGACATCGAGTTCGATAGGTCAAGCACTAACATTGTATCAGTAGGAACAGAGGAATATCCCTTAATTTCGGTATTAGAACCGATACCGCTTAATGCTACAAGGAAATTTTCATTACCGAAATTATCCTTGCCAAACTTAAGCTTATCGGCGATATCATTTTCAAAATAATCCTTAGCCCCTTCGCTTGTGAATACAGATTTATCCACAAACACACCGCCTGCATAGCGTGAACTGTCATCAGTAAGCCAGTTCTTCCATACATCAATAGTATGAGGGTCTGCAATTGTACCTGTAGTGCTTGCGGCCATAGTCATAAGCCCTGCAATAGGCATAACACCAAGCAGGATTGCTATTGACAGCAATACAGACAGCACTTTCTTTCCAACAATTTTTGTTTTCATAATTTTTCCTCCTTACAGGAACCAATAAAGATGTCTCTATATATTTACATTAGGGAATCGCTCTCAAGAAATTGGAGCATCGACTCGATGGTGTTTTTAGCTATACTATTATAATCAAACTGAAATGCAAATTCGATTATTTTCTTAATTTTTTCATCAGGAACACGGTATATTAAAAAAGTGGTTTCCAAAAAACGCTTAACCTTGCGTTCCATTGTGAAATACATATCGCAGGGAATTGTCATAAACCCACGCATTACTCCACCCGAAGCTATTTCAAGCTCATAAAAATCTTTGGTTTCAAGGTGAGGTAAATGCTCACCGAAAATATCCTCAAGCTTCCCTGTCAGGGTGCGCTGTATAATTTCTGAGGTTTTTGGCATTGAATATGCCGTAGCATAAATTTCTCGGACATTTTCATCGCTCTCTGCCATATAAAGCTGTAAAGTAGTTTCCACAGCATAAAAGAATATTTTATCCTCGGTTTTGCCTTCCACCAATTTTTTAGCCGTCTCAAACTGACCTCTTATAACATATTCCACAAGCTCGCAAAGAATTTCCTCTTTGCTGCCGAATATATACATAAGCGTGCTCGGATTAATATCCGCTGCGGCTGATATTTCCTTGACCGTAGAGTCTGCGAACCCTTTTTTCAGAAAAAGCTTAGCTGATTCGTTTAATACCTTTTTGCGTATTATCTCTGTTTCTCTTGCATCTCTGTAATTCGCCACCCTGTTGCCCCCTTTTTCGATAAATTTCGATAAATTTCAAGTTGTTTTGATACGCAAATCAAAATGCGTTTTAATTTCAAGTTCAGTATACCATCAAAATAGCCTGATGTCAATAAAAAAATACCTTTCAAAAAATATTTTTTGAAAGGTATTTTTTATCATTAAATTATTAAAGCTTAGAAATTGTTTCCATTACATAATCGCCAAGCTCGGAGCAGGTAGCACCGTCGCTTCTGCCTGTGATTACATACTTAGGCTCAACCTCTGTACAGATGTGTAAAGCCTTGTCAAGCTTGTCTGCATACTCGGTAAAGCCGATATGACGAAGCATCATCTCGCTTGCTTTAAGCATACTTGTGGGGTTAGCATACATACCTCTGCCCTCTTCCATCATACGGGGGGCAGAGCCGTGGATAGCCTCAAACATAGAATAAACATCACCAAGGTTTGCACTTCCTGCAGTACCAACACCGCCCTGAAGCTGAGCTGCCTCGTCAGTGATAATATCACCGTAGAGGTTAGGAAGAAGAATAACCTGGAACTTTGAACGAACACGGGGGTTTACAAGATTAGCGGTCATAATATCAATGTACCAATCCTCAGCCTCAATACCGGGATAGTCCTTTGCAACCTCGTGGCAGATTTCAGAGAACTTACCGTCGGTCTTCTTCATAATATTAGCCTTTGTAACAATAGCAACATTGGTTTTACCGTTGTTCTTTGCATATTCAAAAGCAGCGCGGGCAATTCTCTTTGTGCCCTCATTAGTAGTAACCTTAAAGTCAAAAGCCAAAGTATCAGGAATTTCAACACCGCGTGAGCCTAAAACATACTCACCCTCGGTATTCTCACGGAAGAAGGTCCAGTCAATACCGTCCTCAGGAACAGCTACGGGACGAACATTAGCGTAAAGGTCAAGCTCTCTTCTCATTGCAACGTTAGCACTCTCAAGTGTACCGCCCTTAAGGGTTGTTGTGGGAGCCTTAAGTATTACATTACAAGCCTTGATTTCAGCCAGAACATCGTCAGGGATAGCCTTGTTGTGAGCTATTCTGTTTTCAATGGTAAGACCTTCAATAGTACGAATTTCAACCTTACCTGCTGCAATTTCGTCTTTCAAAATAAACTCAAGAACTCTTACAGATTCAGCGGAAATAATAGGTCCTATGCCGTCACCGCCGCAAACACCGATAATAATTTTATCAATCTTTTTATAATCTGTATAAGCAGTATCCTGCTCCATTTTTCTCTGTCTTGCAATCTGCTCCTCTAATATTGAACGAAACTGTTCAACCGCTGCATTTACATAATTTTCCATTTATAATCTATCCTTTCTAATTATTTACCTGATTTAGTATAGCTTAAAAGTCCGCCGGCCTTAAGAATTGCTTTTTGACGCTCTGTGAAAGATACAGAAAGCTCAAAGCTTTCGCCTGTGGTTTCATTCTTTAAGGTGATTTCGCCCTTATCCATACCCTCGAATACATTCACAAGGGTTAATTTATCACCCTGATTAAGTTTATCATAATCGTCGGGATTTTTAAAGGTTAAAGGCATAATACCTGCATTGATAAGGTTAGCAACGTGAATTCTTGCAAAGCTCTTTGTTATAACCGCACGAACACCTAAATACATAGGAACTAATGCTGCGTGCTCACGTGAAGAGCCCTGACCGTAGTTACTGCCACCCACAATAATACTTCTGCCAAGCGCCTTTGCGCGCTCAGGGAATGAAGTATCGCAAACACCGAAGCAGAACTGTGACAAATGGGGAATATTTGAACGGTAAGGAAGAATCTTTGCGCCTGCAGGCATGATATGGTCGGTTGTGATATTATCTCCAACCTTAAGACCTATTTCTGCTGTAAGGGTATCCTCCTGAGGGATTTCTGTCGGGAAAGGCTTAATGTTAGGTCCACGGAGCACCTCTAAGCTTTCAGCCTCCTCAGGGCTTGCAGGAGCAATAACTGCTGTATCGTCGATAACGAATTTTTCGGGCATTTTGATTTCGGGCATTTCGCCTAAGAGACGGGGGTCTGTAATCTCACCTGTGAGCGCTGCCGCAACAGCAGTTTCGGGAGATACAAGATAAACCTGACCGTCAGCAGTACCGCTTCTGCCCTCAAAGTTACGGTTAAAGGTTCTGAGCGATACACCGCCGCTGTTGGGTGAGAAGCCCATACCGATACAAGGTCCGCAAGCACATTCAAGAAGTCGAGCACCGCTAGCGAGTATATCGGTCAATGCACCGCAATCAGCCAACATTTTAAGAACCTGTTTAGAACCGGGGGATATTGAAAGGCTTACCATTGGGTCTATTACCTTGCCCTTTAATAAAGCGGCAACCTTTAACATATCAAGAAGTGATGAGTTTGTGCAGGAGCCGATACAAACCTGATCAACCTTAGTGCCCTTTAAGGACTCTACAGTTACTATATTATCAGGGCTGTGAGGACAAGCGATAAGAGGCTTTAGCTCTGACAGATTTATATCAATTACTCTATCATAAACAGCATCAGCATCACTTGAAAGCTCTACATAGTCCTCGCCTCGGCCCTCAGCCTCTAAGAAAGCCTTGGTAATTTCGTCTGACGGGAAAATTGAGGTTGTAGCGCCAAGCTCTGTACCCATATTAGTAATTGTAGCACGCTCGGGAACTGACAGAGTTTTAATACCCTCGCCACCCCATTCAATTATAGCGCCAACACCGCCCTTAACTGACAGTATACGCAAAATTTCAAGGCTTATATCCTTAGCAGTAACAAAGGGATTAAGTTTTCCTGTAAGATTAACCTTATACATTTTAGGCATTGTAATATAGTAAGCTCCGCCGCCCATTGCAACTGCAACATCAAGACCGCCAGCTCCCATTGCAAGCATACCAATACCGCCGCCTGTGGGGGTATGGCTGTCAGAGCCTATGAGTGTTTTACCGGGCTTGCCGAAACGCTCTAAGTGAACCTGATGGCAAATACCGTTACCGGGACGTGAGAAATAAATGCCATGCTTTTTACAAACCGACTGAATATATCTGTGGTCGTCTGCATTTTCAAAGCCTGACTGTAATGTATTGTGGTCAATATAAGCCACGCTTCTCTCAGTTTTAACACGGTCAAGACCCATTGTTTCAAACTCTAAGTATGCCATAGTACCTGTAGCATCCTGAGTTAAGGTCTGGTCGATTTTAAGAGCCACCTCACTGCCAACGGTCATATCACCGCTGAGCATATGCGCCTTAATAATTTTTTGTGCAATAGTTAAACCCATTTTTATTATCCTTTCTTTATGTGGTTATAAGCATTCTCTACATGCTCTTTAGCATATCTTTCAGCAAGCTCGCTGTCACCTGCGGCTACAGCCTCATATATTTTGCGATGTTCTTCTACAGAAGCTACTGCTCTGCTTTTACTTTCGACAGAAGCTTTGCGGTATTTCTGTGCTTTTTTATGAAGTGGCAAAAGTGTATCATAAAATACCATACTTCCGCTAAGCTCATACATTCTGTTATGGAATTTATTATCCATTTTCTTTATACGGTCTGCATCCTTTTTCTCAAGATAAAATTCTTGCAGCTCCAAAGCCTCACGAAGTGCTTCAAGCTTTTCCTTGGTAGCGTTTTTTGCCGCCATAGCCGCTATCAAGCCTTCCAGCTGGCCTCTTATTAAATAAATATCCTCTAAATCCTTTTCGGTAATACCAATTACCATTGAGCCCTTACCTGTTTCTTCTATTAAGTGCTCCTGTTCAAGACGGCGGAGCGCCTCTCTGATAGGAGTGCGGCTAACACCAAGCTCTGAGCTTAGCTTGCTCTCGGTAAGAATTTCACCTCGGCTGTATTTGCCGCTTAATATATTGGTTTCAAGGTGCTCAAAAACCTGATCGGCAAGGGACACAGTCTTATGTTCTAACATCCTGTCTCTCTCCTTTAAAATGTTTTAAAGCGTCCGCCCGAGAACTCTTCTATCTTCTTTTCGAGCTCGCCGTTTGAAAGGGCGGTCTGTCTGCCGTCTTCATACTCTTTATCTACCCATTCCTTAAGAGCAATAACAAGCGGGTCTTTTTTATCAAGAGCCTCACTCTTTGGCAAACGGTAGTTATTATTTATCCAATAAGCAATACCTGCAAGACCGCTTGTTTTACTGATAGAAACAGATGCGGGTCTGCCGAGTATTTTCTCTGTATTGAATATATTGTAAATTTCCTCGTCCTTTAAAAGTCCGTCTGCGTGGATACCCGCTCTCGTAACATTAAAGTTTCTGCCCACAAAGGGAGTCATCGGCGGAACATCATAGCCCATCTCATTTTTAAAGTATTCGGCAATTTCGGTTATAACCGAGGTATCCATACCGTCAAGTGCTCCTCTGAGCGAAGCATATTCCATAATCATTGCTTCAAGCGGAACATTACCTGTTCTTTCTCCGATACCAAGGAGCGAGCAGTTAACAGCACAAGCACCGTAAAGCCAGGCTGTTGAAGCATTTGCAACCGCTTTATAGAAATCGTTATGACCGTGCCATTCGAGCATCTCACTCGGAACATCGGAATAGTGCTGTAAACCGTAGATAATACCCGGTACACTTCTCGGTAGTGCTACCTCACTGTAAGGCACACCGTAGCCCATAGTATCACAGGCGCGAATTCTTACAGGAATACCTGCATCTTTAGACATTTTCATAAGCTCGTTAACAAAAGGAACAACAAAGCCGTAAAAATCAGCTCTTGTAATATCCTCCAAATGGCATCTCGGCATTACGCCTGCCTCAAACGCCTCAGCAACAGCCGCCAAATATGTATCCATAGCCTGCTTACGTGTCATTTTAAGCTTTTTGAAAATATGATAGTCACTGCAGGATACTAAAATTCCCGTTTCTCTGATACCCAAATCCTTAACAAGCTTGAAATCCTCCTTGCTTGCTCTTATCCAGGTGGTAATTTCGGGGAATTTTAGTCCCAAAGCCTGACATTTTTCAAGCGCCTCTCTATCCTTTTTACTGTAAACAAAAAACTCGGTCTGACGGATTATTCCAAAAGGACCGCCAAGCTTTGACATCAGTTTATAAAGATGCACTATCTGGTCTACAGTATACGGCTCAACCGACTGCTGACCGTCACGCAAGGAAGTATCTGTAATCCAGATTTCCTTAGGCATACCCATCGGCACTCGGCGGTGGTTGAATGCCACTCTCGGTATATCATCATAAGTGTATAAGTCTCTGTAAAGATTAGGCTCTGCCACATCCTGCAAAGAATATTTATACATTGACTGTTCCAACAAATTGGTTTTATTAGAAAGCTCTAACATCTTAGTCACCTCTCGTATAATTGTATACAATTATACTCATATTCAAGTATTTGTCAATACCTAAGTGTAATAAGATGTTAAATTTTTTAATGTTACTATTTTGTGATTTGACTATGTTCCCTTTATTTGGTAAAATATAAATGCCGAATTTGAGAGTGTTTTTATTTTAATGATAAGAAAAGTATATAAATCGGCACTTAGCTTAGAAAGAAAGGGTTTGCGTATGATAAAAATAAGAAAGCTAAAAGACGCACAGGACTTTTATAATTATTTGGAAAATAACGCTCAAAAAAGTTCTAAAAAATTGCGTTTTTATCGCAAATATTATTATCCGAGTGAAATAGGCTTTTATTATCATACGAATAAAAATAAAACCGTTATATATTACGAAACCGGTGTGCATGGTAAGGGCGGTGATATATCAACTGATAAAACCTTTTTAATTTGTTGGAATATAAAATTTTTAAAAACAAATTGGCTGTTTACATTTTTGTTCGTTAGTCCATTATTTTTTGCAGTAGTATTATTTGATGCACTTTTAATTTTGTATACGCAGAAAATAGTCTATGGAGCATCAGCAATTGTTTTTTTACCTATTGTATTATTATTGCATTATAAACAGGCTATAAAATTATTAGAATTTATTGATGATATTCCAAAAGATAACGTTGGAAGGAAGACGGGGGACGGTTAGCGGGAGACAAGGGGACGGTTCTCTGTGTTGACAGACAGGGGCGATTTTCAGCTCCCTCTCCTTTTATCATTACAAAAATAAAAAACTTCTTAAACTAAAGTTTAAGAAGTTTTTTGTTTTTAACTATTGCTTAATAACTTTTACAAAGACTAATATAGAAAGAACTATGCCGCCTGTGGCGTAAAGACCGATTACTGAACCTAAAAGGCTGAATAAAATACCTATAATCGGAAGCTTTGCGAGTAGTCCGATTATCACTCCGCAAACAACATCAATTACAGCATAAATAATCAGCGCAACAATAAAATTGTTCACTTCTGTAGCCTTAAAAGCATTTGGGAATAGTTTCTTTAATGTGTCCATTAAAAATTCTCCTTTATAAATTTTTTATAAACCTAATCACTTAGATTATTCCAATCATTATCTTGTTATGCATTCTACCTTGTAGCCTCTTTGTTTTAACAGCTCTGCCACTGCGCCTTCACCTACAATATGCGCCGCACCAACACAAATAAACACCTCTTTACCGGACTTTAACGAGGCCTCCGCATAATCTGTCATCGAAAGATTTCTATCCACAAACATAGCCTTGATATATTCTTCATATAGTTGTTTTTCCGCTGTGGTCATATCCTGATCTTCATTTGCAAGATATTCCGAAAATTCCTTTTCATCGCCTGCCGCCCATATATCCATCAGCTCGTCAAGTTCTGATTTTGCGGTTTCGGGATTTTCGTACATATCCACCGTTTCCTCTAACAGCAATGCCTGTAAATCATCAGAGAAGCCTGCCATCATTTGGTATTGCAGCTCAGCTGATTCAACCTCAAGTATTTCCTTTTGATTTTCATAGGCCCTGTCTAATAAATGACGGTCTATTCCCAAATTGATATTCAGTCCCATCTTCTCATACTGTACAGATTCTATCATACTGCTCCAAAAAGCAGGACAGTAACGGTCAAAGACCGACATGTATATATCAAGCTCCTCCATAACGCTGACCGCCTTATTGTAAAGCTCCTCAGAAATATGGTCGTCAATCCTGCTCCCATCTGTATAAACCAATTGTGACAGTGCCTGTGTCTGAAGCTTCTTATCCTTTTCAAAGGCATTTATATCTAATTCCACTGCCAGACTGTCCGCGTTGTCAAAAGCTTCTAAAACATAGTCCGGCAAAGGATAATAATTCTCTCTGCCTATATGAATTGAGCCGAACAGCCAAATAACCCGACCGTTGTTATCCGTAACCCGATATAAAAGCGGAGTTGAGCCCTCTGTTTCTGTTTTGGTGATTGATGAGGTTTTGTCCGAACGGTCCGCAGAACTATTATCTGATGTGACCTTACGGCAAGAAACCAGCGTAAAGCAGAACACCAAAATCATTAACCACGCTAACAGCTTTTTCATCTTCATAAGCAACACTCCTTTAAATTAAGCATATCACATAATCTGTTAAAAATCAAGCAGCCTGCCTCAATAAAAACTCCCTATCGTTTACTCGGTTATAATAACCATTAATTCAGTTATCAAATATTGTTTTCAGCTTGCAAATACATATAATAACCGTGACGAGAATTTAGATGTTAGGGAGCATTATTCTGATTAATAGAAAGAAAGAAAATTAATAGAAAGAAAGAAAATCATAACCACCCGTCCAACGGGTGGTTTGCACAAGGGCTATAAGCCCATAATGCCGACCCGCGTCTCAAGGCGCGGGCTTTCTCTTTATTCAAGCCTTAGAGTCTTTGCCTCTTTGACTACCCCTAAAGGGGTTAACTAAATAGGTCTGCGTACTCTTTCACGCTTAATTTATCTAAGGCAATATCTGCTTTCTCTTGGATATATTTCTTTATTGTGCTCTCATTTAAGCCTACTGTAGAAACGTAATATCCTTCTGCCCAAAAGTGACGGT
>SVOK01000019.1 GCA_015066445.1 Oscillospiraceae bacterium
TCCGATGTGGCCGTAAACACTTCCGTCGGCCACAGTTTGACCGATAGCAATCATAGCATGGGCGTGGTCGCCAACGGCGGCATATTTACCGATAGCAAGCGCACCCGTTGAGAAGTAGCCAACCGAGAGTGCTCCGAAGGATATTAGTCCTACACTGATTGCTCCTGCCGCAAATAGACCGAGAGCAATCGAGCCCACTGCAAGCAGTCCGGTAGAGAACACACCTGCGGAAATCAAACCCAGGGACAGAAGTCCAATAGAGATTACTCCAAGTGAGAGCAGACCAACCGAGAAAATACCTCGTGAAAGCAGACCGAAGGAAAATACTCCACGCGCCTTAAGTCCTATTGCAAAAAATCCGTGGGCGTTTCTTCCAATATGATAAAGTGGCATACCGAAAATCATCTTTTCGCTCTTGCGTTCGTGAAGCTGTTTTTTGAACTTATCCCAAATGCTTTCTTTTTCTGCTGGTTGTAACCCTTGCTTTTCGGTAATATCCTCATTGAGAAGATAATCCATCGAACATTCAAACAGCTTTCCCATTTTTATCAGTTTATCGGTTTCGGGATATGCGATATCCGACTCCCATTTGCTGATCGATTGACGTGAAACGCCGAGTATGTCGGCAAGCTGCTCTTGAGTGTAGTTATATTCTTTTCTTAGTTTTGATAGCTTTTCGCCAAGTGTCATAATCATTTCTCCTTATATTTTTCTAACGCTGCGTTGCTTAAATTATAGAACACTCGGCATAATCATACTACCAATTCGGTGTTTCTAAATGTAAACTTCAGGTTGCAAGTGGACTTATTACGCCTTTTTAATCCACAAAGCTGATAGAAATTATAATATCAACAATTTTTCAATATCATCTGAAAGGGTATCTTTTTGAATATGTACCTTTACTTCGTTGGACAATGCATTGGTTTTCAGGTGCATAACAAGGCTTGTAACTCCTGCTTTTTGGCGAAGCGGTGTCGTTACGTTCTCTGCCGCAATCAGATTCTTAGACATAAATACAGTAACATTTTTAATAAATCCACCATAGTAGGCCGTGATCTTACCGTTGTTTACTGCCAACCCGTTGGTTTGATAACTAAGCGCTGCGCTCAGTGCCTTAACAATGAAAACAACACTTCCTGCCACTATAACTGCAAGAGCAACAGTAAGAATTACAGAAGTTGACACGTTAAACAGCATCATGGTCGCTATCAACTGCACCAACACTAAGCCTGTTACAACGCCAAGCACCAACAAAAACCACGATACAAACGGGAAATAAGATACTGCTTTTGTCTGCTTCTCATCCGGCATATAATCAGGCAAAACTTTACCCAAGATTTCGCCGATCTCATTATACTTACAAAACGGCACAAGCACACCCAGCCCGGCATTCTTATCATCGTCACCGCTATTGACAGTATAACCAATCACCTCAAGACGGACTTGTGCAAAGCCAAGTATCCTTTGCACAAGTCCCTGGGTGATCTTAACGGCTTTAATTCTGTCGTAGCTAAAGGTATTGATATGCTTTTCCAATAGTCCGTAGGAAATCTGAATGTCATTTCCGCGCTTGGTGATTTTGAACTTGTAGTATCCCACAAAGGAATGGATCAAGCATCCAATAAGGGAAAACATCGAAAACAGCAGCATAGCACCTACTGTAATCAAAAAGGCATACAGGAAATACTGCCCCCAAGTACCAAGGAAACTCTGCCTGATCATCAGTTTGCAAATGCCGAGAACAATAATGGTAAGCGCGACAAACAATGCCGTAAAAAATGCGGTAGAAGCGATGTTGATGAGTGTGTACAGCATCTTCTTACCAGAAGTAAAGCTGTAGAGACTATCTTCGTCCGAAAGGAGAAGTTCGTCCTTCAGCTGTGTGTTCTCTGCATTTCTTGTGCCGCCCTCTTTCAGCAAATTCAGTTCATTCAGCAGGGCATCAGCAACCTTATCTTTTTCAATAATCGTTATTTCAGCCTGATGGGAGGTGTTTGTTGAACCGCTATCAATCGTCAAAATGGCAATCCCGAAGATCCTATGGAACAGGTTTTGCTTTTTATTGATGGCGTGTACCTTCTGATAGTCCAAGACAGAACGTTTTCTAAAAAGCACGCCTCTGTTGCATTTGATCTCATTTTCTGTCAGTTCATAGCCGGAGGTCTTGTAATACAGAATTCGGTAAACAATAAAGCACAGATAAACTACGGAAAATCCGATTACAAAAAACGGAATTGCGGCCTTGATATCTTCCGGGTTTGACTCGTCGTTGAGGAAGAAATCTTTAAGAAAGATAAAGACTATTACAAGGCTACCGAACAAATCCGACAACAAACTGGAAAAAATATAGCCTTTGTCAAATTTCTTCATTTCTCAATTCCTCAATTCTCGCTTCAAGATTACGTTCCAGCTCATCGATTATGCGGTCAGCTTCTGCGGTCGTGAGTGTAGAAATATCAAAATTCGAACCTGCTGTTGAGATGGTGACGCCACTCAGCTTCAGCATCATCATAATCGGACCCTGGGTTCGATGAAGATCCTGGATCTGGCAAACAGGGATCACTACTCTTTGTCTGAAAATCACGCCTTGCTTTACAATGATCCTTTTATCGTCATATCCCCAAGCATACATTTTATAGCGCAGTACCGGCATAATTAAAGTAATGGCAAGAAGTAAAGCGACAGGTATACCGACACCTGTCAAAACAGCGAGCGTTACGTCGCTGGACGCACCCGTTGCGTTCAGAATTACAGACGTACTTGTAAAGACACCCACCAGTGCCAGCGATCCAATAGCCGCACGAATGTACCATAATTTTAGTACACTTTTGTCCAGTTTTTTTAGTTTCATTTTTATTTCTCCTACAATATATTCTTTTTATGCCTTCCAAACAGCCTTGATGATATTACCGATTTTGGGTGAGGTTCCGTACATAAGAACACCGACACGGTAGATCTTAGCAGAAAGAATTCCGATTCCAAAGGTTGATGCGACTAAAATACCAATAGAAATCGCAATCTCATACCAAGGCACAGTGCTCATAGCAACTCTGGTGAACATTGCCATCGGGGAGGTGAAGGGAATGTAAGAGCAAATCTGCATCAGTATATTGTCCACACTTCCGCTGCTCATTGAAAACATAACCACCATAAAACCAATAACAAACAGGAAGGTTACCGGCTGAACGGCTGTGTTGATATCCTCCAGCTTGGAAACCGTGGAGGAAATCGCACCGTAGAGGAACGCATAAATCAAGAAGCCAAGCAAGAAGAACACAAGCATATACACAAACAGTTCAGGCGGGATATTGAAGATGGAGTCGATAATTCCATTATCTCCCCAATAGGACTTATTCACATTGTAGAATACAAGGGCCGATCCGAAGATGGCAACAAGCTGAATAAGGCCTGCAATACAAGCCGCCAAAACCTTACCGAACATCATATTGATGGGCTTGGCGCTGGTGATTAGCAACTCCATAGCACGAGAGCTTTTTTCGGTTGCAACGCTCATTGCTACCATCTGACCGTAAAGCAGAATAACCATATACAGAGCAAAAATCATAATGTAGGTATAGAAGAAGTTCTGCATCTGATCCTTGCCAAGGCTTTCTACCTCAGCATCAATCTGAATACTCATAACACCTGCAGCATCTTCTGCTGACATACCGCCATTAATCATAGCATTCATTTGATAGATCTGCTGTAATACACCGGTTGCAATATCTGGGTTCATATCGTACATGGAAAGGTTATCGACGTAATATGTAAATGAGGTTGCTCCGGTCATTACAAAAGCGCATTCCACATCGCCGGAAGTGATTTTATCCTTGATTACGCTGATTTCTGCGTCAGTGATTTGTACGTCATAGTCAGTAAAGGATGCGGCAAATGTTTCTTTCACCATATCCGCCTGCGTAGGATCATCTGCTTTTACAAGCATAACGGAAAGGTCTGCAGTGGTATTAGAAGTATCGTCTGATTCAAACAATGCTGTAATTCGAGGGAAGAACATAACGATAGAGATAACCACCATCAAAAAGATCGTTACACCTACGAACGCCTTGTTTTTTGCGTAGTTTTTAAGTTCAAATTTAAGTATTTTTCCAAACTGTTTCATTGCTTAGTCCTCCTGTGCGGCATCGCCTGCGTATTCTACGAAAATATCGTTAAGTGAAGGTTCATAAACCTTTACCTCGTCAATATCATAGTTTTCTACAAGGCGAGTCATAGTAGTTTTCTTTTCGGAGGGTGAGCCTAAGCGAATCATCAAATCACCGTTATCCATAACGGTACAGGAAGAGCCAAAATCAGCAATGATTGCATCGGGTGTTTCTGTTTTTACAACCAAGCGGTCACGAGGATAGTCACGCTTGATATCATGCAAATCACCGTGAAGAGCAACAACACCGTTATTGAGGATAGCAATGCTGTCGCAGAATTCTTCTATGTAACTCATTTGATGGCTGGAGAACAGAACGATCTTGCCCTTCGCAATCTGTTCCTTAACCACATCCTTTAATAGCATTGCATTTACAGGGTCAAGACCCGAAAAAGGCTCGTCAAGAATAATGATATCGGGATTGTGAGCAAGAGCAGTAATAAGCTGAATTTTTTGTTGGTTGCCCTTTGAAAGAGTTTCGAGCTTCTTGTTGCGATACTCGGTCATACCAAGTCTTTTGAGCCAATAGTCGATGGATTGCACAGCTGCCTTACGGCTCATTCCTTTCAGCTCTGCAAAATAGGTAAGCTGATCAATGATAATCTTTTTCGGGTACAGACCTCTTTCTTCGGGAAGATAGCCTATACCGATTTTGTTATAATCGATGGGCTGACCGTCAATCAGCACTTCACCGCTGTTTGCGGGAAATACATCCATCAAGATTCGAATAGATGTAGTTTTGCCGGCACCATTTCTGCCGAGCAGGCCGAAGGCTTTGCCACCCTCAGCTTTGAATGAAACTCCGGTGAGGACTTTCTTCTCACCAAAGGATTTTTCTATGTTTTTCAGTTCTAAAATCATTTTCATATTACTCCCGTATGGTTATTTTGCGTTTTGCAATATCTATCAAATCTCTTTCGGATTCGATATCTTGCGAATAAGGATAGGTCTTAGCAACCTTTTCAAATTCACTCCTAATCTTTTCTGCCTTCTCGGTGTCATTCTCGAAAAGCAACGCAAGTGCATACTCAGTTCGAAGTACGGATGGGAATCGTTTCATTGCTTTCATAAATTTCTTCTGTTTCTTAGTCAGCATATCTTGGATAACTTCCCGGCGATTTTCTCCGATCAGCTCCACATAAATTCTATCACACGTCAGAAGGTCGTGATGAAGTCCAACAATGCCGCTTTCTATTTCAAGCAGATGTGCCATAAGTGCATCCGCTTCTTCAAACTTTTCTTCATCCATAAGTCGGTTGCAAGTGAACACACATCGGGTAGCAACCATACTGTTTTTCATAGCTTCATCTGTTGGCGTTGCAAACCATTCAGATGGCATATCTTTAAGCCGAATACCTTTTGAACTTTGCTCGCTAACTTTGAGCTGAACCCAAAAGGCTTCTACTGCTTCTTTATTTTTTGATAAAGCAAAGGCATTGTATCCATCATTGTCAACCGTTCCCATACGCATCGGTATGCCATTCATCATAGCAGTCATAAATCCAACTACTGCAAACATAAGAAGAAGCGGTGAAAGGAATGGGACATCGGAGAAAAGCAGATATCCTGCTAAGAACAAAGCACCAAGAATGATATTGATAAATGAGCCACCAAGGTTATATAACACAAGTGGTATTTTACCGTCCTTCATATCGGGAGGAATCATAAGACATTGACCGCCCGTTCCGGCTAAACTAAGTCGTTTTAATTTAAGCTTCCCATTTTCCTTCAGCCACATAAAAGAGGCAATGCGGAAAGAACTAAACTTATATCCCGTCATTAAGCCGAACAGAAGGTGTCCTGCTTCATGCACGATCATATGGAAGAACAAAGCAACATACATACCAAGGAAAAGACCTGCAAAGGAGAGAAGTTCTTGGTATAACGGCGTGTCTTCCGGGGATTTGTCAAGGTACGAAACCATCACAACACCGCAAATTGCTCCAATCAGCATCATAAATGCCATTCCTATGTACTGTTGCCAAACTATTTTTTTCTTTTTCTGATTTTTACCCATTTTCTACCTCATAAGCGCATTTTGTAAATTTCCAATTTCCTATTTCAAACTTTTCTGCTGTAATACGTTTTGCAAGCTGACGGGTTTCTACAAATTCGTCGGTTATGGTTACAAGGAATTGTTTTCCGTCCTTTTCAACAAGATAGAACTCCTTATCCATATTCTTAAAGTTGTTAATAAGCTCAGGTGTGCCAAACGGTGCATCGGTAAAGAATCCAAGAAGATTATCAATGACTTTTTCACTCTTGGTCAGTTTGAGTTTGCCAAGTAAAGTATGTATCTCAGCATCGGGAAACTTTTCGCGGATTACACGGTCTTTTTTCTTTTTCTTAATACCTTTACCATAATCGGAAAGGTTGTAAGGCTCACGCATTGCAACTTCGTCGATCACTTCTCCATCATCCAACAGATAGTCAACGCTCACATTTAGGAGCTGTGCCAATGCTTTCAAATTCTCTACATCGGGAAGTCCGTTATTTGCTTCCCATTTTGCAACGGCAGATCGAGATACTGTCATCTTCTCAGCAAGCTGCTCTTGGGAGAGACCACATTGCTTTCTTGCTTCTTTGATTTTTTCGCCTAAAGTCATTTTCATTACCTCCGGTATAGTTTATTTTGCATTCATTTTACGCCGGAGGGCGTAAGTAAACAATAAACTACCTGTGACACCGCTGTTACTCTCCGTAACAGCCACGCTTTATGGGGTGCCTAACCACCGTCTTGAGCTTCGCAGGTTCACACTTCCTCGGATCGGACAGGTAGATTTCGTGATGATATCGAGCATCTGTAATATCCAACTCGTAGCCGTTCTGCTCGGCATATTCGTGCATTGCTGCGACAGTAGCAGGCTCATCATCATAGGAGCCAACGTGCATACATTGAACACACAAACCCTCGTTGTATGTAAAAAATTCAACCTTTGAAAAATCAGTTTTCTTCTTTTTTGTTGCTTCGGCAATAGCCCATTCAAAATCCTTTTGGGTTACAAAGTCGGGCAAGCGTATAAGGGAGATCCACTCAAAGTTTTCCTTATGAGCGTAGTCAATACTGTCAACGCCGTTTTGCCACCAAAACCCTTCAAGTGGCGGCACAACATATTCAAAGTAACCGTCAATCTTGTGTTCGCCCTTATAGCTCATTTTGATGGTAAAGGCTATACCGTAAAGCAGACCGATAGACTCTTTATATTCGCCATTTTCATCGTTAGGATTTCCTTTACCACGAACTGCAATATAGTTCATTGGCGGTACTTCTACGGTACTCGGCTTCTTTGGGGCATATAAAATTCTTTGTATTCCTTTTTGTAATCGAATGGCATATTTCTTCTCCTAAATCAGCGTAAACAAATATCCAACCGCAGGGCCTGCGAATATCGCAAGATATATGAGCGTGATCCACGGTTGGTAGTCAACGTAGAACTCCTCAAAAGACAAGCTCCACGGGTGTTTAATAAGCACCCAACCGAACACGTCAAAGACGATACAAATGCCTGCCCATATTGCTCCCGTTATCAGAGCTTCGGTCATTGTCGGCTCGGCAAGACCGTTCATATAGAGCCAACCGAACAGAGAAAACAGAATAATGTTATACAATGGATGCCAAGGCTTAGTTTTCTCATAACCTTCACCCATACCGTTCTCGTCCATCGGTTTCATTTTAAGTACGTAAATATTGAATATGGTGTGGAGTATGCCGACGCACGTAACAATGGCATAGCATACCCAAAACCATAACATTGACATTCCAAAGTTTTGCATCTGCCATCAATCCCTTCGTGAACACTTTTCTGCATCAATAGCCAGGACAAGCATCAACGCATATACAGCATCCTGCGGATTGCTCACGTCGATCACATAGGTATCCGTCCAGTTCCAGAGTTCTTTCGAGACGGAGGCAACATTCTGACCTGCGGAGTTGATGATCGAATAATCCCACTCCAACCAATCGCCCTCCACGTGCCAACCGTTATAGTCGATGTTGTACTTTGGCGTGAAGAAGGTTAGTTCCTTACTAATGCAACCTGCATAACGGTCTCCAATATACATCTCGAACTTGGGGAGCCAAGTCAGAATCTTTTCTTTTATACATCCAATCTCATTGCCGTTGGCATCATAGATGCGAAGGAGATGTCCCCAGGCAAGCTCGCCCTTGACAACAAACAGTGTATTTCCCGCTTCATCGTAAATATCGTAGCTATCAAACCACGAGAAAAATCTTTGTTTAAATAATAGCTTCATTATTTCATCCCCTTATGTTTCCTGCCTCTCCGGCAAAACAATTTCAGCAATATCTCCGATATCGCAATTCAGAGCCAAACAAATGCGAACAAGAACCTCTGTGTTAACGTTTTCGTTCTTGCCCATTTTGGTTACGGATGACTGACTTACACCTGAAATCGCCATAAGATCTTTCTTTTTCATATCACGGTCAATGAGAAGTTTCCAAAGTTTCTTATAACTGATAGCCATTGTGTTTACCTCCGGTATTTCAGCATTTTGAAGTGATTTCATCTCATTATACCACAAAATCATTGCGTTCACAATGGTTCTGTCGTGATTGTTATAATAAGTTTATAGTTTCATTCTCGTTCGCAAGGTTGATTACAGTCTTGCCTTGTTTTATTGCATATTCTACCGTCTGCCACGCACCGCCTTTTTCGTGCTCAATGTAGCAGATAATCAAATCGGCTCTATCAACCATTTCCCGGTTACGAATTTGGATAGCAGATTTAGGGTGTGCCATTGATGCCGCATGGGAGATCTCTATGTCGCTGTAATAGTCATGAAAGTAATTTTCGTTATTAAGATACTCAGCCGTGGGATACGGCAGCACCAACACCAGGGCACTGTTATCGTCCCTATGATTTTTTCGTACGCGAAGCACCGAGGAAGAGACGCATTGGTCAAAGTCTCCGTTTCTCCCGACCAAAAAATCCACATACTCATTTTCGTCAATAAGTTTCCGAATCTGCTTTTCCAGAAGATTCTCTACCTTTATGATATTATCCACGTATCGGTGACCAAAAAACGCTACTGAAAAAATCTTCATACACCGCTCCTTACTAAAAAGCCCACCGAACCGTTTTCGTCCGGTGGGCTATTCCAATGACTCAGCTATCTCATTATGCGTGTGTATAGCGGTCATTTAGAACTGCAATTTGCTTATCCAAAGACTATAAGCACAGTTTTTCTTATATTAGATATTTATAGTATAGCGTATTTAAGAAACAATATCAATAGTCTGTGGAATAATTATTTCAATATTTATAGACTATTTATAGTGTGAAAAAGGATGGGCTAAAACTATGAGCGATATTGCAAAGGCTGTTGGGCAGCGTATTAGAAACTACAGAACACAAAAGGGGCTGAGTCAGGAGAAGTTGGCTGAGCTTTCCGGCTGTCATCCGACCTATATTGGTCAACTTGAGCGTGGCGAAAAGAACGCAACGCTTGAGAGTATTGAACGGATCACCGTTGCCCTTGGCATTACTCTTTCAAAGCTGTTTGAAAAGTTGGGTGGACAAGAGGATGACACAAAGGATATTCCGCTTGCCTGCTACGAGTTCCTCTCTGCCAAATCCAAGGAGGAGCAGGAACAACTTTATAAGATTTTGCTTGAAATGGATAAGTACAAAACCAACTGATGGGTTTTCTCAAAACTGCATTGCAAAAAAGCAAAGTATATGTTATAATGTAGAAAATGAATTGGTCATCGGAGGACAGTACACCGTAGTGTAGGGGATCGTAAGCGTCAGCTTGCAGGCCGCCTGTCAGATAAGATGTCGAGTGAGCTCGGTTATTACTTTTGTAATGACCGAGTTTTATTTTATGGAGGTGCTTATGAAAAACACAAAAGTCATTCTTGTTCCCCTAACTGCGGACGACCGCGAACATTTTATTCTTGACAATCAACGGGCATTCAAGTACGGTGCAATTGAAGAGTTTGGTATGCGCGATGATCATCTTGATTTCGACGGAGAAATTATCTCTCGCAGAACCATAGAGCGTTGTATTGACGCGCCTGACAGCGAAACTTATCGTATTGTCGTTGACGGCAGAAAGGTTGGCGGTGTTATTTTAAAAATCAACAAGGAAACAAACCATAACGAATTGGAGATCCTTTTCGTTTCTCCCGAGGAACATACCAAAGGTATCGGTTTCGGTGCTTGGCAAGCAGTTGAGGCTTTGCATCCCGAAACAGAGGTTTGGGAGACCTGTACACCATACTTTGAAAAACGAAATATCCACTTCTATGTCAATAAATGCGGTTTCAGAATTGATGAGTTTTGGTGTGAGCATTTCGTTCCGGATCACGAAATGCCGGATGGGAACGAACACGACCCTGACGAGGGACCCGATGAGATGTTCCACTTTATCAAGAAGATGAAATAAGAATTGAGGGCTGACGAAAGTTCATCAGCCCTCAGTTTAATCAATAGATATTCGTTATGTAATAATCCTTGTCAGAAGCATAGGCACTTGTTAGCTCACGGAAACCGTAAAGACTTTTTCCGTTGGCTGTGCTTGAGATGTCATTTGTTACGTCCAGATCCCACCATAAACCGTCATAATAAACACGGTTCCAGGTATGGTCTTCCGTTGCACGATTATAGGGTGTCCCGTCTACAACATAACAGGGAATGTTTTGACTACGGCAGAGCGCGGCAAACAGATTGGCAAAATCATAGCAAACGCCCTTGCGGGTACGCAATGTTCGGCGAACATCAAAGTACTGGAGTAGGGTTTGGTAGTCGTGGTCATATTCCAAGTTCGCTATCATCCAGCTGTAGATCGCCTGCACCTTTTCTGCATCGGTATCACTGTCTGCACAAATTTCGTCAGCAAGTTCTTCCGTTTGTGTGTCCCACAGTGTATCTCTGCCATTGGACAGATACGGAGCCTCTGGTTTGTAGACGAAATTATATGAGAAGAACAGGAGTACAGCAATAAATGCCGTTAGCACCAAAACACAAATTTTCGTCAGCAGTTTATCCTTGCCGGAACTGTTATCGACAATACCAAAGTACATCATTTCGATAGCCGTTACCACAAACGTTAGCATCGGCAGTAGTCGGCGGCAGGAAAGGCTGCTAACAATACTTATTACCATGACGAAAAACAGAACAATGAGTACGATTGCACGCATGGGTGTTGACCGTATTTTCAGGACAAAAAACAAGGTCGGCAATGCTGAGAGTAAATAAAACGTTAACAGCACAGGCGAAAGTACAAGAAAGTCTTTCAGATACACGCCCAACAGAAGATTATATGCTACCAGGACGAAAAAGAAAACAAGGCCGGATTTCGACTGCAATGTGATTGCAAATAATTTGGATCTTTTCACGATAAGTCCTCAATTCATTTGTAAATTCACATTGCAACAGTTCGTTTCCCAAATCTAAAACATAAGATTTTGATGATTTTTGCCCTTGATTTTGCCCTTATAATCTTTCGGGACAAGGGTAAAACGGTATAACACCGTATAGTGGGATGAAATGAGTTGTTTGCGGAAAACCCTTTGTTTTCAACGGTTTTAGAGCGTTTTACCTTGTTTTGAGAACAGCCAACAATATCTTAAAAAATTGTGCTATTCAAATTCTTATTTGTCGAATAGCTGAGAATCGGTTGTAAAGGGTTTTGGGTTCTCCTAAAGTTCGGAAAATGTGCCGTACATTTCCCCTGCTTGTTACAGTATAATTCAAAATTAAAAGAAGCACGAATTTTTCGTGCTTCTTATTTTCTATCCTTTAGAATAAAGCCACTATTGTCTTTTTTATTTTTCAAATCTCCGTTTGCGGGGTTTTCGAGCAGCCTGCCGCTTTTAGTAAAGCGTGAGCCATGGCAAGGGCAGTCCCAGCTGTGCTCGGCAGGATTCCACTTTAAAGCACAACCCAAATGCGGACAGCGTTTTTTGGTTGGCGTTAGCAAATTGGCAGTAGCTTCAAAGCCGTTTACTAAAAGCTGTGGCTTTAAAATACTTCTTGATGGGTTAAAAACCTCACTGAGCGGGTTGTTATTGCCGATTAACATATCAGTTATAACCATTGCCGCTGTCATAGCGCCGGTCATACCCCATTTATTAAAACCGCTCATAACATACAAATTCGGTGTGCTTTTGGAATAATTCCCGATATAAGGAATATCATCAAGACTCATACAGTCCTGCGCCGCCCACCTGTATTCTTCCGAAGCCTTAGGAAAATTAACCCTTGCAAAAGCACTCAGCTCTTTCCAATTGCCTCCCTGCTTGCCTGTTCGGTGACCGCCACCACCCAAAAGCAATAAATCACCGTAATTTCTAAAAGAAAGCCCTGTTTTCTCATCATCTACATACATTCCGTTAAAACTGGGAGCGTTTTCAAGCGCCAAAACATAAGAACGGTGCTGATAAAGCTTTAAAAAATAACTTCCGTGCTTATTAAGAAACGGGAAATGAGTTGCAACAATTATTTCTTTAGCGGTAATTCTTCCATTCTTAGTAAGCGCAAAATTCTCCCCCAATTCGGTAACAAATGTGTTTTCATAAATATTAAGCCCGTTTGAAATCTGAGACACAAATTTAATCGGATTAAACTGTGCCTGCCCTTTAACTCTTACCGCACCCGCAATTTTTAAAGGTAATTCTACAGCTTCCAAAAATTCAGCCTTGCAGCCCAATTTTTCTAAGGCCACCGCCTCTTTTTCAGCTTTCTGGCGGTTATCAAGAGAATAAACATAATTATCCTTAATTTCATAATCACAGGATAATTCTTTAGCCAATTCCCGATATTTAAGCGTTGCATTACGGTTTGCTTCTAAATACATTTTTGCTCTTTCTGTTCCAAGTGCGCTTATCAGCTTATCATAAATAAAGCCGTGCTGAAAAGTGATTTTGCCTGTGGTGTTTTTAGTAGTGCCGCCACAGATTTTCTCCTTTTCCACAAGAATATAATCTATTCCTGCCTCTTTCAGGAAAAATGCAGTTAAAATTCCCGCCAGACCGCCGCCGATTATAAGGACATCAGTTTTAATATCTCCTTTAAGCTCTGAAAACTGCGGTAAATTGGCATTTTTCTGCCAAACAGATTCATTCATATTATCACCTATGTTTATTTTTGTTAAAAAAGCATTTTTTATCCCTTGACTTTAAAAATTGATTTGCTATTATAGGTATAATATGTTAAAATGCAGTTAGAAAAATTTAAAAGAGGTAGTTTTATGAAAACAGTAGTATCAGTAATAGGTAAGGACGCCGTTGGAATAATTTCCGAAGTGAGCGCTGTTTGTTCAGAATGTAATGCCAATATTCTGGATATTACACAGTCTGTTTTGCAAGATATGTTCGTAATGGTAATGCTTACCGAAATCAAAGACCTTAATTGCTCTTTTGCCGATTATTCGAATAAAATGAAAAAGCTTGGTGAGAAAAAAGGCCTTGATATCCGTGTAATGCACGAGGATATTTTCAATTCAATGCACAGAATTTAAAGGAGCACCCGTATGATTAATCTTAACGATATAATGGAAACCATAAATATGATTTCCGAAGAAAATCTTGATATAAGAACAGTAACAATGGGTATTTCCTTACTTGACTGTGCTGACAGCGATATTGATAAATCCTGCGAAAAGATTTATAACAAAATCACCCGCCTTGCCGGAAATCTTGTTAAAGTGGGCGAGGATATTGAAAAGGAATACGGTATTCCGATTATAAATAAGCGTATTTCGGTAACACCTATTTCTATGCTTGTTGCAGCATCAGGCGGAGATCCTGTTAAATATGCAAAGGCACTTCAAAAAGCCGCTGATGCTACAGGAGTTAACTTCATTGGCGGATATTCCGCTCTTGTTCACAAGGGCTTTGCCGCAGGAGATGAAGCACTTATCCGCTCTATCCCCGAAGCGCTTTCGGTTACAAACAACATCTGCTCGTCGGTTAATATCGGCTCAACCAAAGCAGGTATTAATATGGACGCTGTAAAGCTTATGGGTCAAATAGTACGTGAGGCAGCAGAAATCACCGCCGACCGTGACTGTATTGGCTGTGCTAAATTGGTTGTTTTCTGCAACGCTGTTGAGGATAACCCCTTTATGGCAGGTGCTTTCCACGGTGTGGGCGAGCCTGACTGTGTAATTCATGTTGGTGTTTCGGGCCCCGGTGTTGTTCAGGCGGCACTTAAAAAATGCCCCGATGGCGACCTTGGCGCACTTGCTGAAATTATTAAACGTACTGCATTTAAAATCACCCGTATGGGTCAGCTTGTCGGAACTGAGGCCTCCCGCCGTTTGGGTGTGCCATTTGGCATTGTTGACCTCTCATTAGCTCCCACACCTGCTGTTGGTGACTCTGTAGCCCATATCTTAGAGGAAATGGGACTCGAGACCTGCGGTACACACGGCACAACCGCCGCACTTGCAATGCTTAACGATGCAGTTAAAAAGGGTGGCGTTATGGCATCATCCTCTGTGGGTGGACTTTCGGGCGCATTTATCCCTGTATCTGAGGATGCCGGTATGATAGCCGCCGCCCGTTCAGGCGACTTGGAGCTTTCTAAATTAGAGGCTATGACCGCCGTTTGCTCGGTTGGTCTTGATATGATAGCGATTCCGGGTGAAACCCCTGCCGAAGTGATTTCGGGTATTATTGCAGATGAAGCCGCAATAGGTATGGTAAACTCTAAAACCACAGCGGTAAGAGTTATTCCTGCAATAGGCAAAAAGGCAGGCGAAAGCCTCGAATTTGGCGGACTTTTAGGTTCAGGACCTATAATGAAGGTAAATCTCACAAAAAGCCCTAAAAAGTTTATAGACCGAGCAGGCAGAATTCCCGCTCCGCTCCAAAGCCTTAAAAACTGATATGAAAAATATTGTTTTAATCGGTATGCCAGGCTCGGGCAAAAGCACTGTTGGCGTTTTGCTTGCAAAGGCTTTAGGTCTTCAATTTTGTGATACCGACCTGCTTATCCAACAAAAAACAGGCGAAAAGCTGCAAGAAACTATAGATACCAAAGGTCTCAGCTACTTTTTAACAATAGAGGAAAAGATATTATCTAATCTTGACTGCAACGGTTTTGTAATCGCTACAGGCGGCAGCGCAGTTTTATCCTCAAAGGCAATGGAGCATTTAAAGCGAAGCTCGAAGGTGGTTTTTCTTGATGTGCCTTTGGAAGAAATCAAACAGCGTATCAATAACATCACCACCCGCGGCATAGCAATGGAAAAAGATGATAATATTGATACTCTTTTTAAAAAGCGCTTACCTCTTTACCGAAAGTATGCCGATATTACCCTCCGCACAGAAAAGCTCACGCTTGAAGACACTGTTGAGGAGATAATCAAAGTTATTTATATATAAGGAAAAGCCTTAATGTGAGAGTTCACATTAAGGCTTTAAATTTTAATTTAATAATTTTCAGCTCTTACTTCAAAGTAGCTCTGGGGATGCTTGCAAACGGGGCACATCTGAGGAGCTTTTTTGCCGATTACAAGATGACCGCAGTTGCGGCATTCCCACATAGTTTCCTCTGCCTTTTCAAATACCTGCTGCATTTCAACATTATTAAGCAGCTTTAAATATCTTTCCTCGTGGGTTTTCTCTATTGCGGCAACCATTCTGAACTTAGCGGCAAGCTCGGTAAAGCCCTCTTCCTCTGCTTCTTTTGCAAAGGTTGCGTACATATCGGTCCACTCGTAATTCTCACCTGCTGCAGCAGACTTAAGGTTTTCAGCTGTATTGCCAATTCCCTTTAATTCCTTAAACCACATCTTAGCGTGCTCTTTTTCGTTGTTTGCAGTATCAAGGAAAAGTTCAGAAATCTGCTCATAGCCTTCCTTTTTAGCTACTGATGCGAAATAAGTATACTTATTTCTTGCTTCACTCTCACCTGAAAAAGCAGCCATCAAATTTTTTTCTGTTTTACTACCCTTTAATTCCATTTAAATCACCTCATAATTTAATTGTGTGGCAGTCGGGTCCTGTCACACTATTTCAAAAAGCCGTTAACAATTTGTTCTTCGGCTTCTTTTTCACTAAGTCCCAAGGTCATAAGCTTAATAAGCTGCTCGCCTGCAATTTTGCCTATTGCCGCCTCGTGAATTAGAGAAGCGTCAATATGATTTGCTGAAATCTGCGGTATTGCAGAAACAGTGGCATTATCCATTATAATAGCATCACACTCAGTATGACCGTTACATATATTATTACCATTTATTTTGGATAAAAACAGCTGATACGAATTTTCTTTAGCAACCGAACGTGAAACCACATGTGCGCCCGAATTTTCACCGTTAAGGTCAACAGTAAAATCGGTTTCGGCTCTTTGAGAGCCGTGGGTCATAAGCTTTTCGTGAACAACAAGGGTGCCATTATCGGCAATTTTGGCTGTGGTTATACGCTTGGTGTTATCAATACCCTCTATCTGAGTAGTATCCATTTCCATATAACCGCCCTCGGCAATATTTATAACGGTGGTGGGATTCATATTTTTGCCGCCCTCACCGTCACCGCTGCCGAAATGCTTTTCAACATATTTGACCTTTGCATTTTTGCCCACAAAAAAGCTGTGAATACCGTCGTGACGGGATTCCTCACTTCCGCAGTTGTGTATTCCGCAGCCTGCAACTATCTCTACATCGGCATCATCGCCTATATAAAAATCGTTGTAAACAAGCTCCGAAAGGCCTGTTTCACTTATAATTACGGGGATATGGATTTTTTCACCCTTTGTGCCTGCCTTAATAATTATATCTATACCCGATTTATCGGTTTTAGTGCGGATATCAACATTTTCGGTAACATGTCTTTCAGCAAGACCGCCGTTTGCTCTTATGTTAAAAGCACCGTCAGGTGTGCCGTCCATATCAGCTATGATTTTTAATAATTCAAGCTCTGTATTATTCATAACTACACACCAACCTTCTTTGTAAGCACATCGCAGGCTCTTGCGGAAGCACCCAGAAGCGACGGAAGAATTTCCTCTTTGCCACCGATTTTTTCTATTTCGCCGCCTGATACCACAATTATCCTGTCAGCAATATTGAGTATTCTTTCCTGATGGGATATAATAATAATAGAGCCGCCGAGCGTTTCGTGCATTTTTTCAAAAACCTTTATAAGACTGTTAAAGCTCCAGAGGTCGATACCGGCCTCAGGCTCATCAAAAAGAGAAATCTTGGTCGAACGAGCCAGAACAGAAGCAATTTCAATTCTTTTAAGCTCACCGCCCGAAAGTGAGGCATTAACCTCACGGTTTATATAATCCCTTGCGCAAAGACCAACCTCGGAAAGATAGTTGCAGGCTTCGCTTATAGAAAGCGGCTTGCCTGCCGCAAGGCTTATAAGGTCGTGCACAGTAATGCCCTTAAAACGAACAGGCTGTTGGAAAGCAAAGCTGATTCCTTTCTTAGCCCGTTCGGTTATTGAAAGACCGGTAATATCCTCACCGTCAAGCAAAATCTGACCTGATGTAGGGGTAATGATACCTGCAATGATT
This sequence comes from Oscillospiraceae bacterium, assembly GCA_015066445.1. GTDB lineage: Bacteria > Bacillota > Clostridia > Oscillospirales > Acutalibacteraceae > UBA737. The sequence goes on from SVOK01000019.1 coordinate 17,653, forward strand.
TTAGCAAGAGTTGATTTACCGCTTCCGTTGTGACCTGTTATTACCGAAAAACCGTCATCTATCTTTAAATTTATGTTTTTAAGTATTTCTTTGGTGCCGTTTTCACCCTCGGCATCAAAGCATATATTTTTAAGTTCCAGCATTTTTAGTCTCCCTTTAAATTAAGGCTTGGCAACCTATCGCCAAGCGAAAATTCACTTTATATTATAATAACCAAATTGTTACAAAAAATCAACAATTTATTAAATATTAAAATAATATATGGAAATTTATTTAAAAATATAGTACAATATAAAAATAATGCGGTAGCTTACCGCAAAAAGGAGTGTTTTACTGTGAAGAAAAAAGGTTTAATAATTACACTTGCAATAATTGGTACTATAATATTTATGGTTATAATTTCAACCATAGCCTCTGCTATTAGCAGCTACAATAGTATGGTTTCCAAGCAGCAGACGGTTGATAAAGCTTGGTCGGATATTTCTATTCAACTGCAAAGACGAGCTGAACTTATACCAAACTTCGTTTCTACAGTTAAGGGTTATTCTGATTACGAACAGGAAACCTTAACTGCAGTTACCGAGGCCCGTACCAAATTTTTGAACGCTGATTCGGTTAACGAGGGTGTTGCAGCTGGTGAGGAGATGTCAAGCGCTTTATCAGTTTGGGTAAATGCTGTAACAGAGGCTTATCCTGAGCTTAAAGCCAACACACAATTCACTGCTCTTACAGATGAGCTTTCAGGCACAGAAAACCGAATCGCTGTTGCCCGCAGAGATTATAATGAAAAAGCTCTGGATTATAATACTTCAATTAAAAAGTTCCCGAGAAATATTTTTGCAGGTATTTTCGGTTTTGAAGCTTACGATTATTTTGAGGCAAGCGAATCCGCACAGAATGTTCCTGAGGTAAGCTTCGACTAAGGCTTATGAAGAGGATATTAAAAATTGCGGTAATTTTACTGGCTTTGTTGCTCTGCCTTTGCGGTTGTGAGGAGGAGGGCTTTCCCTCACCAACAGAGTATTTCTATGTGAATGATTTCGCAGAGGTTATTTCTGACAGCGATGAAGCAAATATGGTATCAAAAGCAGCGGCATTGGCAGAAGCCACCACCGCTCAGGTTGTGGTTATAACAGTTGACGACCTTGACGGTAAAGAGGCTTGGGAATATGCCTATGAAATCGGCCGTGAATGGGGCGTTGGAGATAAGGAAAAGGATAACGGCGTGGTTATTCTGCTCTCAGTTGGCGACCGAGAAATCGAAATTGCTGTGGGCTACGGTCTTGAGGGCGCTATTCCTGACAGTAAGGCGGGCAGAATTATTGATGTTTACGGTCTCGAATACTTCAAGCAGGATAAATTTGCCGACGGTCTTATCGCAGTAACCGACGCTGTTATTAATGAAGTGTATATCGAATACGGCTTAGAGCCTGCCGCAGGCTATGTTAATATTGACAATGTAACTACCGAGGACAGTCTTTCAGGCTCGGGCGGTAAGGTAGCCATTTCATGGCTGATTTTAATTATTTTAATAATTGCGCTTTCCTTCTTTGGAAGAAGAGGCGGAGGCGGCGGATTTTTCCCGCTAATCTTTATGAGCAGAGGCGGCGGTTTCAGAGGCGGTCACGGCGGCTTTGGTGGCGGCTTCGGCTCGGGAGGCTTTGGCGGATTCAGCGGCGGCGGTGGCTCCTTTGGAGGCGGCGGCGCGGGCAGAAAATTTTAAAGGAGTTTTTTAATGTCAGAAAATTTCGGCAATAAGGGCTATGAAGATTATTTTAAAGCCTTGGAACAACAAATAAATAAGCCTTCGGTCACATCTGCCGAAAATATTTCTGTTAAAAATAAAACAGAAGCTGCACCACGCCGCAAAGGCGTTTACAAGGTGGTAAGGCTTAGAAAATCGGTTGTAGCGATATTTTTGTGCATAGTTCTGATTATCACAGGTGCATTTGTAATCGGCGGCCTCGGCAAGGATAAAGCCGTTAGCGAAACCGAAACCCAACAAACCGATAAAACCAAAACAGACGTTGTGGAAAAGAAAAAACCCAAATATATTTTCACTGACGCTACGGCGGAAATTCCTGCCGAAAACGATGCTAAAAGCATCATAATTGTTGATAAATCAACAGACAAGGTTGTGGCGGCAAGAAATCCTCACGAAAGGGAATATCCTGCATCTACCACAAAAATTATGACCTTGCTTGTGGCGGTTGAAAACATTACGGATTTTGACGATACTTTTACAATGACCTTGGATATTACCGACCCGCTTTATGTTGAGGAAGCTTCGGTTGCAGGCTTTTTAAACGGTGAGCAAATAACCATGACCGACCTGCTTTACGGTACTATTTTACCGTCGGGCGCAGATGCGGCGATGGGACTTGCAATAACCGTTTCAGGAAGCGAAGCCGAGTTTGTTAAGCTTATGAATAAAAAGGTTAAGGAATTGGGGCTCAAAAACACCAATTTCACAAACGTTACAGGTCTGCACAACAAGAATAATTATTCCTCAGCCTATGATATGGCGATAATCCTTGATGCGGCTTTGCAAAATGATTTGTGCCGAAAGGTTCTTTCAACCTATCAGCACACCACTAATGTTACACCCCAGCACCCCAAGGGTATTTTGCTTTCGAGCACACTTTTCAGCTATATGTATGGCAACGAGCCCGAAACCGCAACTATTTTGGGCGGTAAAACAGGTTTTGTTAATGAATCGGGCTATTGTATAGCTTCTTACGGAAAAGTAAACGATACTCAAAAGGAATATATTGTTGTAACAATGGGCAACTCTGCCCGCTGGCCCGCTTTTTACGGTCAGATAGATTTATATAAACAATATGTAAAATAAAAAGTATTTATTTGGTATTCTTGAAAACTTATTATAAAGCATGAAAAACCGTCGGTTAAATAAACCGACGGTTTTTATGTTGTTTTAATTTTTTAAATTCTGCTTAATTTATCAATAGTGCTGCCGACCAAATCTCTCCACTCGTCAACCTCTTCCTGACAAGCGTTTTTAATAATTTCGGGAAGCTTTACAGTTATTAAATCGAGGTACTGCTTATATTCTGCCTTATCGATTTTTCCTTCAAGGCGCTCTAACTGCTTTTTGAGCTGGAACATATAAGCAACATCTTCAAGACCCTTTGAAACTGCCTCAAAGCGCTTGGTGGGAATAGGTCCGCGGTTACTATCTATAACAGTTGCACCGTCGTCATATCCGTCACGGTGGTCAAGTCCATCCTCACCGCGTGAAGAAAGATTTGTCCAGATAGCAACACCGTCAAGCCCTTTCTGATATCCAAACCACGGGAAGAAACGGTAATAACCGAGAACAGGAAGGGTGTGCATGGTTGTTGAACATTCATAAGCCCAAACTGTGCATCCATGACTCTTGAAATAATCAAGATACTCTTTTGTTTGCTCATCACTTCTATTTAAAAGACCCGAAATGAGTGTCCAGTTTTTATGAGTTTCAGTAAGCTTTGCTTCATCAATATCGGCTAAAGTAGCACCCGAAGGTGGTGGGCTTGAAAGCCAAACGGCTTGGAGAAGCCAATCGGGTTTCTCTTCACGGATTTTCTCTCGGATTTCCACGTCACCCTTGTCGCCATAGATATGAGCCTTTTTAAACTCATCACGTATATGAGCTTTATAAATAAAGTCTTCATTTGTGAAGCCCATCTTTTTAAGGCGAGCTTCCATACGGTAATGCCATTCCATACTATGACAGGTTCCCCATCCGAAAATAAAGCGCATACCGAGTTCTTTTGCGGTTTTAAAGAACTCCTCGTTAGCGTTATCAACAAGGTCGGGATTATAAAGCTGACCCTCGGGAAGCGGATGAATATCTCTCATTCCCTTTAAGCCGTGGGTATAACGTATGCCTTCAGTCCAGCCCCAGTTAATATGGCGGGAGTGCATAAGGCGGAGCATTGCAGCTTCATCGTTATCAAGGCGGTTAGGACCCCAGAAGAAGCAATCCATAGGCCAGTCTCTGGTTTCTGGAAGGGTGAAATTCCAGACCTTCATATTAACGGGAATATCACGGTTGGGAATTTTATAGTCGTACAACGGCTTAATTACGATTTTGGTATTATAATCGCCGGGCTTAACATCGCGCGAATTAAACACAATATGAACTCTTACTGCCGAGCCGGGAGTTACTGTTATAATATCGCCGGGAACCCTGATAAGGGGTTGAGTATTTAAATGTCCATTATGGTCAACAAAGGGTTCCATATAGATTTCAAAGCGATCGTGAGGAACGTAAACCTCGCTGTTATCGATAGCGTAAGCCACAAGTCTTAAATCAAGGCGGCGGTCAAGAAGCAAACCTGAGAAGTTAAGGGCAACTCTTTCACGTTCATTTGAAGCTTGTTTAAAGGAAAGCTCAAATTCGGGAGAATAATTTGCTGGCGGAAGCGCATCGGGAGAGCCTGTTTCCCACGGAGAAGTTTGCCAAACGAGGTAGCTATATCGGTTTCTGAATTCCTTGAAACCATTTTGAAGCGCTGCAAACTCTTCGGTTATCGATTTTTCAATTATTTTGTCCGCTTCAATTGCATTCTTTATTTTTGCAGTATAATCAGCGATAGCTGCTCTCATTCTTTTAAGTGCTTTTGCAGCTCCTCTATGAACGGGATGGCAAATGCCGAGAATATCATCACAACCGAATTCTATATGCCTTAATTCGGTATCAAGCTGTGCAAATCCGGGGGCAACAAATGGAAATGCGCGGTCAAGCACAAAGCTATTGATAGATTCCCCGCTCTCACTTAAAAGACTGAAAACTGCGCGAAGGGCGGTATCGGTTTCGATAGGAAGTTTAAAATCGAATTTAAGCGGTGCCGTTACCTTTTGAGAAATTTCATTTATAATATCGTTATCTGCATTGTAAACACGGGCGCGAACCACAAAGTTAGTAGACTCACTTGCTTTAATTTCAACAGGGACGCTATTCATACCCATATCAAAGGCAGAAACGGGGCAGCTTATCTCAATATCACCTTCGGAAACGGGGTCAAAAACGAGTTTGCCGAGAAACTGTCTTGCAGAAAGGGAAGACATAGGCTGAATCATGGGGATAGAAACGCAGTCCTGATTATGATGCCGTTCACGGGCAAAACGGATTGCCCAGAATTCGCCCGGTTCGGGAGCGGTGGCATTATCAAAAGCGGCATAAGGAAGTTTTAATTCAACAATCCACTTATCCTCATGGCGTGAGCTTTTTGCAAGGAATCCTTCGCCGTTCCAGTTTTTATTTCCGTCTTTTGCATCATAAATTGAGCAAAGGGCATTAACTACTATATGATAATAAAGTCCGGGGCGGCCTGTAAGGTCAATTATAAGCTCTAAACAGTCATCGCTATAAATGCCTAAATCGTGTTGGTCAAACTGAGCAACAAGATGCTCCATATCGGGCTCATGCATTACAGCCCCGATATAAAGAGCGGTTGGCGAATACAGAACGCGTACGTCGGTCTTAGGTCCGAGAGGTGCTTTAGTTGTTCTATTGAGCATTTCGGGAATTAAAACGGCATTTTGCCAAGCGCTGTCGCCAAGGTTTCCGTCCATTTCAACCTCTCGCTTTAATCCTGTGGCGTGAAATTCAACAGGCTCTAAGGTTGATTCAAGTCCTGCAGGCTCGCATTGAGCCGGTATAGGCTCAAAACTGATATCCAAAGACTCATCGTGAAGCGCAGAACACCCATTTGCTAATTTTTTTCCCATAGTTTACACATCCTTTTAAATAGATAGTTTTTTAAACCAAAACATAAAATAGAATTGCGAAGAACTGCAATACTGAGCCAAAAACCACGAAAATATGGAATACCGAATGCATATATCTTACAGTCTTTTTACCTGCAATTCCGTAAAGCACAGCACCTATAGTATAAGCAATACCGCCTGCCAGCAGCCATAAAAAGCCTTTCGTTCCGATAGCATTTATAGCGGTTTTTCCTGTTAGCACAATACACCAGCCCTGAACTAAGTAGCAGATTATTGAAAATATATTATATTTTTTCAAATCTATTGCATTAAGGGTTATTCCCAGCGCCGATACTCCCCAGACCACACCGAATACTATCCAACCGAGAGCGGTACTGTATTCCCTTAACGAGGTGAGGGCTATAGGAGTATATGTTCCTGAAATCAGTATAAACACAGCGCAATGGTCTATAACCTGCATCACCTTTTTAGCCATTTCAGATTTAAGACCGTGGTAAACGCTTGATATAGTATAAAGAATTATCATTGAAAAGCCGTAAATAAATGCGCCGACTATCTGATAAGCATCACTGTTTAAAAACGCTTTTACAACACAAAGCGCACAAATTGCGACTCCTGCTCCGCCACCAACAATATGGGAAACCATATTGAAAATTTCCTCCCCTCTGGTATAGTCGGGAAGACGGCGGTCAATTAATTTTGTACGTTTCATTTTTTGCCTCTTTTCAAATTCTGCGAAAGGTAGATTTTTTGCAATAAAAACTCCAAAAATTCATTAGATTATACAAAAAAATTTTATGTCGAAAAATGTAAAATCAATTTACATAAATTTATTATCTAATGGTTTACAAATCGGGAGTTATCCAACTTATCCACAGGGTTTTCCACTGAAAAACAGCCTCAAAATCTAAATTTTAAGAGGACAACCCCTCAAAATGGTGGATAACTTAGTGGATAATGTGGATAACTTTTATGGTTCCGTTAGTTTACATAACTACATTTTTTGGAGTATTTTTTCACTACTTTTATGGATTATTTATTTAAAAGTCGGTTCATAATATCAGGACCGTGCTCCACAAAAATTCCGCTTGACTCGGCAGCCTGCTCAGTAAAGCTTTCTACACCCGATTTAGGGGCACTGCTATCAAAAATAAGATAAGGTACCGGGGCAGAAGAATGGGTCTTTGTTTCGAGCGGTGTCGGGTGGTCAGGCATAATAAGTATGCGATAGCTTTCGCCGCAGTTTTCTAAGTATTCAAGCATAAGCTTTAGCGAGCGGCTATCAATCAGCTCTATTGCCTTGACCTTGTTTTCCGCCTCGCCTCTGTGACCGCACTCATCGGGAGCTTCAAAATGAAGATATACCAATTCCGTACCGTTCTTAAAGCACTCTATACCCGCCTTGGTCTTTGCTTCGAAATCGGTATCAATATAACCTGTAGCCCCCTCAACATCGGGAGTTTTAGTTCCTGCGCAGATTCCTATTCCTTTGAGAAGGTCAACAGCGCTGATAATTGCGGCGTTGACACCATTTTTCTCTTTAAAATTCTGTAGCTCCGGCTTTCTGCCCTCACCCCAGAGCCAGATAGAGTTGGCTTCGTTTTTGCCCTCAGCTCTGCGCTTCAGGTTAACGGGATGATTCTTTAAAATATCATAGCTCTTTTTCATAAGCTCAATTAAAGGCGCAGCATTTTCATTTTTGCTTAAATATTCACCTATAACTCTGCCGCTTATATCGTGAGGAGGAGTCATCTCACCTAAATCAGTAGTACCGTTGCTCACAACAAGACAATGGCGGTAGCTTACGCCGCCGTAGAATTTATAAATCTCATTTCCAAGCTTTTCTTCTACAGTTTTTATTATTTCGTGAGCCTCGGCAGTTGAAATATCGCCCGAGCAATAATCTACCATTGTTTTTTCATTATAATTTTCTTCGTCTGAGAGTGTAACTATATTACAACGAAGCGCAACATCGGTATCCTTAAGGTCAACACCTATAGATGCCGCCTCTAAAGGAGAGCGTCCTGTATAACAAACAAAGGGGTCATATCCTAAAACCGAAAGGTTTGCAACATCGCTGCCGGGCTTTAGTCCGTCAGCCACAGTACGGCACATACCAACCTCAGCGGTTTTCGCCAAAGAATCCATATAAGGCTTATGCGCCTGCTCCATTGGGGTTTTGCCGTTTAAAAATTTTGCGTTATGGGTATCGGCCATACCATCACAAAGTAAAACTAAATATTTCATATTTATTACCTCGCTCCTTTAATTTTATGCATTTTAATATTCTATTATCATTGTAATTATACCAACTTGTTATTCTAAAGTAAAGTAATTAAACTTAAATTTATCTCTACTTAACTTGAAAATAATTCTACAGTTTGGTATTATGTAGTAGAATCAGTTTGAAAAATAAAGAGAAATAACAAGGATTAAATATATGAAAGACATAAATTTGGGTGAGATTTTATCCCCCGTTGGAAACAAAGAAATGCTTGAAGCCGCCGTAAGAAGCGGAGCGGATGCGGTATATTTGGGCGCAAAGGATTTTTCTGCCCGCCGAAACGCAGAAAATTTTAGCTTTGAAGAGCTTAAGGATGCTATAAAATACTGCCATATCAGAGGTGTTAGGGTATACCTTACACTTAATATCGTTATAAAAAATTCCGAGCTTTCAGACGCCTTCAACCTCGCAAAAATTGCATACAATTCAGGTATTGACGGTATAATTGTGCAGGATTTGGGACTTGCACGGATTCTGCACGAAAATATTCCTGAGCTAAAGCTTCACGCTTCTACCCAAATGTCAGTACATTCACCCTCCGCTCTGCCAATACTTAAAAGCTTAGGCTTTACTCAGGTAGTGGCGGCGAGAGAAATGTCCCGACAAGAGCTTGAAGCACTCTGCAAAAAAGCCAAAGAGCTTGATATTACGGTAGAGGTTTTTGTTCACGGTGCGCTTTGTATGTGTGTGTCAGGTCAATGCTTAATGTCAGCCTTTTTAGGCTCACGCAGCGGAAACCGAGGTCTTTGCGCAGGCCCCTGCCGACTTCCCTTTAAGGTAACAGGCGGTACAGGCCACGATTTAAGCCTTAAAGACCTCTCTCTTTTAGAATTTATACCCGAGCTTTATAAAATGGGTGTGCGTTCCTTTAAAATTGAGGGCAGAATGAAGCGCCCCGAATATGTTGCTGCCGCCACCGCCGCTTGCAGGCAGGCGCTTGATAACGGCAGAGTGGAAACCGAGCTTGATGAAACACTTAAAAATGTTTTCTCCCGTTCAGGCTTTACCGACGGTTACTACCAAAACCGCTTAGGAAAAGATATGTTCGGTATAAGAACTAAAGAGGACGTGCTTTCAGCCGATAAGGCTTTTCCCACACTTCACGAACTATACCGAGGGGAAAGAAAATGTGTGGAGCTAAGAGTTAAAGCTGAAATTTTAAGAGATAAACCGATATCCTTGACTCTCGCCGACGGCGAAAACACCGTTACCGTTTACGGTAATATTCCGCAAGAGGCAAAAACAAAAGATTTAAGCTATGACGATGCTTTAAAAAGCATAACCAAATTCGGAGCGACTCCTTATTATTTAAAGGACGGCAATATATCACTCGAAAGCGGACTTTTTGTTTCAGCGGGAGAGCTTAACGCCTTAAGACGTGACGCCTGCGAAAAATTGGATAAAAAAAGAGCCGAGGTGAAAATCACACCTACGGACAGCTGCTATTCTCAAAATATTATTAACACTGTACCCTCTAAAAGCTTTAAGACAGTAGCCCGATTTGAAAATGCCGAGCAAATACCCGAAAATTTAAACGGCATTGATGCGGTTTTATTTCCTTTAGAGGCTGAGCCCGACTTCAGCTGCAATCTGCCGCTTATTGCGGATATACCAAGAGGAATAATAAACGAGGAATTAATAGAAAACCGACTAAAACTTTTCAAAGAAAAAGGCTTTAAAGCCGCCCTTTGCGGAAATTTGGCAGCAGTGGAAATCGCCAAAAAATCAGGCTTTTATATTATTGCGGGTGAAGGACTCAATTTAACAAACAGCGAGAGTCTTGAAACCGCAAAACAGCTTGGCGCTTTGGCGGCGGTCATTTCACCCGAGGAGCTGATCAAAGAAAGCCGTGATATTTACTCACCCATACCAAAAGGCATAATAGCATACGGTAATATACCGCTTATGCTTTTTAAAAACTGCCCCTTAAAAAACGGAATTTCCTGCAAAGAATGTGATAAAAAGGGAGTTATAACCGACCGTTTGGGGGTTGAATTCCCCGTACGTTGCCGTATGGGCTACAGCGAGCTTTTAAACAGCGTACCTATTTGGCTTGCCGACCGAAAAGCTGAGCTTAAAGGCTTTGATTTTTCAGTTCTTTATTTCACCCGTGAAAGTAAAGAACAGGTATCAGAGGTGATATCAGCTTACACTAACGGTTCTAAGCCCGACACCAAGCACACACGCGGTCTTTATTACAGAGGAACTCTTTAGATTATAAAAAACGCACCCATAACAAAAGTTATGAGTGCGTTTTAAATTGGTGGAGATAAGCGGGATCGAACCGCTGACCTCTTGAATGCCATTCAAGCGCTCTCCCAACACAAGCATAAACGCACCCCATACTAATTGTGATAATCGGCATTCCCGTTGGGATATAAAGAGAAATATTAGTAAATTTAAATCTGTAAAAGGTATGTTGATTAATGTGGATATCTTGTTAACAACACAGGCCGTCGGTAATGCTACCTTGTTATAAATATTCTACAGGGATTATATTTAATATAAAAACTTAGAATATTAAAACGGTTTACAACAATATGTCTTCTATGACATATTGCAGATGAATTAATTCCAATTTTTCCTGATTACATAGTTCAACAAATTCTTCTGCTTTTTGTTTATCAAAAAATATATCTTCCACAGTCATTAATACATTTTCATAGGTGTCAAGTGCGGTGATACCATATACTTTATACTCACAGTTGTCTTCATCTAAAACAATATCAGCTCTTAATTTATAAACTACTTGCAAAGCTTTTCAGTCCTTAAAATTTTTCTGAGGTTTCTTCATAATTACATTTGAATTTATTAAATGTTTCCAACTTAATTTTTGACCACAATTATCACAGTAACTTTGCCAATGGTTTTGTAATAAAGAATTACAATAGGGACATATCGGTGTATATGTATAAATATTTTCTCGTTTATTACAGTAAACAGTATTAACATACATTGCTACTGAGCGATCTTTATCTTTTGATTTGCAATTAATTAAAAGGTCATTTGGTTCGAGTTCTAAAGCAGAACATAGTTTTTCTAAACTGTTTATGGTAGGAACCTGTTTTCCGCTTATTATATTATTTATAAATCTTCTCGAAAGACCGGACTTTTCGGATAACGATTCCAGAGTCATATTATTTTCGTCAATAACCTTTAAAATATTAGATGCTAATTCCTTTACGAACATTGTAGAAACCTCACACTTCTTGTAGAAGGTTGAGTTTTACATTAGAGTATTTTGGAAAATTTTAGTAGGAACTATAGTTCACAAAATTAATTTTTTATGATATTTTTTTGCAAATTTTAAAATTTATATAAACCCTATACCTATATATACGATTTAAAAATACTATTTGTGACAAAATCTATTTTATCGCTACAAAATACTGGAAATTTAATAATACAAATGGTATAATTCAAAAAAGAATTTGGAGGGATTTTTTATGCTACAGTTTTATTTAAGTTTAATTGAAACCGAAGAAGAAAAATCGAAGTTTGAACGACTTTACAATCAATATAAGAAATTACTGAAATATATTGCCGTTGATATGCTTCAAGATGAGTTTTTAGCAGAAGATGCCGTTCATGAAGCATTTATTAAATTGACACGCCATATCAAAGGTGTTGACGAAAACGACCGTCACAAAACCAAAGCATTTGTCGTTATAATTATTAAAAGTGTTTGCATAGATATGCTTAGAAAGGACAGTAATAAAGCTACCATAGTCAGTTTAGAAGAAATGGATAATATGGGTTATACCAGTAATGATTCGTTTGAAAATATAGAATTGCAGGAAGTTTATTCTGGTGGAGTGAAGCAGAAACTTGGACAACAACTGTAAACGATTATTATCTTTCGTTCTATAAAACAGTTTCTGTAAACAGCGGTAAATACCGTGTAAAAGCAGATATTGTTGTATATAGCGGCAGTGCAAGCGAAAGTATCACCCATTACAGTTCAGAAAAAGAGTTTTAAGTTTGTATTTTTTAACTAACACTCACTATTGACTGAACGAAAGTTCTAAAAATAGCGGGAATGAATATTTTAATTCGTTCCCGCTATTTTTTTATCAAACAAAACAAATTATTTTACAAAAAGAAAGGAATGGGATTTATGTCAAAAACATTGAGAAGTATATTGTCGGTGTTTATAGCTGTTGCATTAGTTTTAACTGCAATACCTTTTACGGCGATAGCAGAGGCAATCGATATATCTGATGTTAAAGCAGAGGTTGAAACAGTTGATAATAGTGCGGACAGTAATGTTAAGGAACAATCAAAAACAGCGCCTTCAATTTTAGGTGAGTTGGTTGACAAAAGAGAATCAAATGTAAAGCATTTTAAAATGAGTGACGGCACCATTACTGCTGCTGTTTACCCTTACGATGTGCATTTTGAAAATGCTGACGGCAAATTTTTGGACATTGATAACAGCCTTTCTTCTGAAAATGACGGTACTGACGACGTTTTTTCAAACAAAAATAACGAAACCTTTGTTAAATTTATGAAGAAAAGCAATCCAAATAAGCTTTATACAATTAACAAGGGTGACCATAAAATAAAAGTATCTATTGATGGTGTTTCTAAGGTTGAAGCTGTTTTACAAGAAAATAATAAGAACACCGTAACTGACGAAAAATATACTTTAAAAAATATAGGCAGCAAAATTAGTTATGCCGACATTTTGAATAATACAGATATAGAATATACTTTAATCTCAACCGAGATTAAAGAAAATATCATTTTAAAAGAAAAGGTTGATTTTAACAGCCTTATTTATACATATCATTTAAGTGAAAGCATAAATGCTGTTCAAAAAGATAGTAAAAATATCACCCTGTATGACAAGGACGGAAATTTTGTTTTTAATATTTCTGCGCCTGTTATGTGGGACTCTAACGATAATTATTCCGAAGCTTTAAGCCTTGAAATATTAGAAAACAAAAACAGCAAAATAAAGGTTAAGCTTAGTTGGGAAATTCCTGAAGATTTCAAATATCCTATAACTATTGACCCTGTGGCAGAACCAGTAATTGACCGAAATCAAATACAGGACACGCATATTATCGCAAGTAATCCAACCCAGAATTATGACGTAAACAATCATATAAGAGTGCGGAACGACGGCTATGCAATGCTCAGATTCCCTACTCCAAATTTAGAAAAAGGCGATAAAATAGTTCATGCTCAGTTAGCTTTAGCACCCTACGGCGCTTATGACACCTCTAATGCGAATTATTCGAATGTAAATAGCTTTAATCCCCCACTTTATATAACTACACATAAAATTCTGCGAACATGGGAAGAAACTACTGCAACATATAATAACATAAACCCCGAAAACGGATTTTATGACGGTATAACACAGTCATACGCAGTTGTAGATAACAACAGTCATTATTACTATTGGGATATAACCCGTCTTCTTAATGAATGGGTTGAAGGCTATAGCACTAACTACGGCGTGTTATTTAAGTATGCAGCGCCACCATCGGACGGAAGCGTTTTTGACTCGTTTTTCTGTTCTACCAATGGTCTTTATCTTCCTGTAGAAGCAAGACCGCAATTAATTTACCAATACATAAATGAAACAGGAGTTGAGAATTACTTTTCATATCACACACAGGATTTGGGCTATGCTGGAACAGCCTATACCAACGATATTACTGGTAATCTAACTATAGTAAACCCTGTAGTACACTCAGGCGGCTCAGTTAATGCTATAGATGTGGCTTTAGTATACAATGCTGATACAGTATATAAAACCGATGCACCGTATGGCAGAGGTTGGAAGCTTAATTATTCTCAAACCATTGAGCTTGATATAGATGCTCAAACTGTAATAGGTACAGATCCCGAATACGCATATTATATCGACGGTGACGGCACAAAGCATTACTTTAAAAAGGATTCGGAAACAAGAACTTGGGTAGATGAGATAAACCCCGAGCGTAAAATCATTTGTGACAGTATAAAGCAAAATTTAATTATTAAAGATAATAACGGTAATTCTTTGTATTTTTACAGAAGTGATGTTACTGGCTTATGGCATTTGTATGCAAGTGATGATTCATATTATAACGGTATCCATATAACGCTAGATTCCGCAAATCCATATAAAATAACAAAAATTACTTCTTCCCCAACACGAACGGTAGATTTTAGTTATAGTCAGTATGGTTTTTTGGATAGAATAACTTACTATGACGGTGATACTGCTAAATCTGTTTATATAGGCTATAATAATTACGTTACTACACATAACAACGGTATAAGTGATATAACATTCGCTGACGGCAAAGTAGTTCAATATCATTATCATAACGATAATACAACCACCGAAAACAAAGAAAATTATTTTATATCAAAAATATATGATATCGACGGTACCCATACAGCATACGACTATCATTGGAACTTTAAAAACAAAGTAGCAAGTGTTACAAGCTATGACAACAGCTCTACCCCTGTTCAGGGTGATAGAATGAGTATTAGCTACAGTACCACAAGCAGTACCTTTACCGATGAAGTCAATAACCGCAAATATTTGTATACTTTTTCAAAGCAAGGTACCTTGGAAAGTACTGTTGACGTGACTGATAATGACGGTAACGGCTACGGTCAGTATTATAAATACGGTCAATATGACAGCAACCAGAATTTCCAAATATCTAATCTTGACAATGTTTCTTTTTTGAGTAAATCTCAAAAAAGCACCGTAAATTTACTAAAAAATCATAGCTTTGAATATGATGGAGAGCATAGCTTTACTGCTTGGAACGAAACCACAAGCACTGCAAGCGGCGGCTATACCACCGAAAAAAGCCATATAGGCGCAAGGTCATATAAAATAACCCGTCCTGCATCAAGTGACTGCTCAAGAGCAATAGGGTTTTATTATATGTACATTGAGGGCGGAAAAACCTATACTCTTTCTGCTTATGTCAATACAAGCGCTATGACCTCTGCTGGCAAAGGCGCAAGCCTTATGTTTATAGACACCGAAAAGGTTTATGAAAGCGAATATATTACCGAAGCTATAGACAAATGGCAAAGACTTTCATTAACATTCACTGCCAAGAGGTCAGAATATGTAAGTATTTGCATGAATCTTTGCGGAGCTACAGGCAGCGTTTATTTTGATAATATTCAGCTTGAAGTAGGCGACCTTTCGGACTATAATCTTCTTGAAAACGCAGGATTTGAAGATGATAACTCCTCTTCGCCGAGAGGCTGGAGTCCCTCAACAAACAAAGGAAGTATAAGCGAAACAACTAAAATATCAGGTAATAGAGCAATTTCTATTCAAGGTAGTGCCAGTATACACAAGCATTATCTGCAAACATTAGCTGTTCCAAACGGTAAAAACGGTGACACCTATGTTGCCTCTGCCTTTGCTAAAGCCAATTCTGTTCCTGCAATTGGTTGGCGATTTACTGTTTTGATACGTTTTCTTAAAAACGGTAGTATGGTTAATGAAGAAAATATTTTATTTAATTCATATACTACAGAATGGCAAAAAATTGCCGGTGTTGCTAAGGCAACAGGCGACTATGATACGGTTACGTTTTGGTTGCTTTATTATAACAACTGCAATACGGTTTATTTCGACAATGCCCAGCTTATTAAGGATACCTTTGGAAACACATATAAGTATGACGAAGAAGGTAACCTTGTAAGCAGTATAGATTTACAGGATAAAGAAGAATACACCTTTAAATACAATATAAGTAATAAGCTTATAAAGGAAAACTCGATTACAGGCAGCAAAATTCTTTACAGCTATACTTCACCCTATAACAATGAGCTGAGAACCGTTACCGCAGGCGGGGTTTCTTCTCTTTATACTTATGACGATAACGGAAATCCTACCTCCTCGGTCACAATGGGAAGCGATTTGGTTGACGGTAAGGTTTATTATTTACAAAATGTGTATTATTCAAAATTCCTCGGCGTCACAGAGGAATATCTTGATATTTACGGACATGCCGCTATGGGCTTAAAGGTCACATTAGACGATTACACCGACAGCTACCCTTACCAACGCTGGATATTACGCAAAAATAATGAAACCTCATATTTTCTATCCCCAGAAAATTATCCCTCAATGTATTTAGGTGTTTGCTATACTGCAGACGGTGTAGGACTTGCCACATACGCCTTTGGCGAGGTGCAATATCATACACTCCAGTTAAATAAAACATACGGAAATATATACTGTATGGAATTTTATAGAAATACCGGCTATAACATTGATACAGACGGTAGTAATGTTTATGCTTATTCAAAGCACGGCGGAGAAATTCAGCAATTCGCATTTATCCCCGTTGAAGAAAATATGAGCGTCACTACCCCAGCAATAACCTCTACCGCCACATATACCGAAAGCGGTGAATACACAAGCTCTGTAACCGACAGCAGAGGCAATACCACACACTATGAATATAATGAGGATAGAGGCTACTTAAAATCCGAAACAAATGCAAAGGGTGTTAAAACAAGCTATACCTACAACTCGGGCGAGCTGCTTGAAAAGGTAAATGTCGGCAGTTCTAATGTTACCTACGGTTATGATAACGCAAAACGGTTATCCTCTATAACCTCCCCCTCGGGTACTGTCTACGGCTTTACCTATGACAGCTTCGGCAGAAGCGATACTGTTAAGGTGGGCTCAAGAACTTTAAGCGACTATCTCTACGACTCTAAGGGCAGAGCGGATACCTTTACCTACGGTAACGGCACTACCGTTAAATACGGCTATGACCACCTTAACCGCCAGACCTCGACTACAATTAACAATGTGCTGAGGTATAATAAGCTTTATGACGGTCATTCAAGACTTTTGCAGATTGAGGATATTTTACTCGGCAAAAAAGTTAGGTATGAATACGATATTCTTGACCGTGCTGTCGGTGAACGGCTTATTAACACAGCTACAAATAAAGTGTATGCTGATTTAAAAATCCGTTATGACGATACCAAAAACCGAGTGGCTGGCTATGACGTTAATATTGAGGGTATTTCTAAAGCTACAGATTTTGTCTACGGCGGAAACGGTCTTGACCCCGATATTATCTCCTCAGTAAAGCATAACAACACAACAAAATTAAGCTATGCTTATGATAGCTTAAACCGCTTAAAAACAAGAACAATAAGCACCTCTACCCCATTTGTTACCGAATACGGATTTTTAAACGGTAATGGCACAATGCGCACAACCACTCTTGTAAAGACGGTTAAGAATGGCAATGATACTCTGCTGTATTCTTATGATAAATTAGGTAATATTACAAGCATAACTAAAAATAATAATTTAGTAGAAAGCTATACATACGATAACCTTAACCAGCTTAAAACCGTTACTGTTGAGAAAGGTGAGGTTGACGATGTATACACCTATACCTATGATAACGGCGGTAATATTTTAAGTGTAACATTAAATGGCGAGGTTATTAAAAGCTATACCTACGGTGACAGTGAGTGGAAAGACCTGTTAACTAATTACAACGGTGAGCGAGATTCTGAGGGACAGATAAAGGTATATCAATATGACGCTATAGGTAATCCCCTCTCCTACCGTAACGGTATGAGCTTTACTTGGGCAGACGGCAGAAAGCTTGCAACTGTTACTAAAGGAACAGACAGCATAAGCTATACCTACAATTCTGACGGATTAAGAACAAGCAAAACCGTAAACGGAACTGCAACCGAATATTACTGGCTTAACGGTATGCTTCAAGGTCAGAAAACAGGCAGTGAGTATATAATTTTCTTACACGACGAAAACGGCACAGCCTACGGTTTCTTGCTTAAAAACGGTACTACCGAGGAATACTATTATTACATATTCAATGCTCAGGGCGATGTTATAGGCATACTTGACAGCACAGGCACAAAAGTGGTAGAATATACTTATAATGTATGGGGTGAGCTTTTAGGCATAACAGGTACACTCAAAGACACTATAGGACAAAAGAATCCGCTTAGGTATCGTGGGTATTACTTTGATAGTGAGACGGGGTTCTATCTAACAGGTACAAGATACTACGATTCGGAAATTGGAAGATTTATCAACGCCGACGGATATGTTTCTACTGGGCAGGGCATATTGGGAACTAATATGTTTGCTTACTGTGGTAACAATCCGGTTAATCGTGTTGATCCCACGGGACAGTTTTGGAGTGAAATTTGGGAATTCGCCAAAACGGCTGTTGCTGAAATTGGAAAAGCTATGGGAGTTATGTCTCCCGCTTATGCTGGGTGCGGTGGAGCAGCTTTAGGCGATGGACCATTGCCTTTTGGTGATATTATTGGATTTGCTGGAGCAGCTTTGCTAACAGTAGGTACAATAGGATACGGAATTTATCAAGCAACACAGGCGCCAGCTATTTCTGTTCCAAAGGTTGAAGAAAAATCAAAGGATATAGTTATTCCAAAGGAACCTGATAATCCTGTGATTTTTCCAGTTGATCCAAATACTTTTAATCCAGTTGGATTAGTTAAAGTTCCTAGAGCTGGGACAAAGAACGGAGCATTTATTAGTTGGATGGATCCACTCACAAATACCGAAGTGTTTCGATGGGATGAAAATCCTAATTATTCAAATGGTCCACATTACCATATACACGGAACAGGTCATTATTATCCAGGAATGATTGTACCTGAACCATACGCAACAATGTATTTTCCAGTCGGATAGTTGGGAGGACGCAATGCCTAGATACAACAAAAGCAACACCCAAGAATTAAAAGATTTTTTATACAACAGTTATGTTCATGATGCAAAATTAGAAAATATCAAATATGACTGTAGAGAAGATAATATCAAAATTGAATTATTTAATCCAATTTTTAATGTAAAGATTGCCTTAACCTTCCTCGATATAAGAATCACGTTTACAATTAAAGGCGAATGGTCTGAAAATCGTGAAACAGTGGTTTCACTTACTGCAGAAGAAGATTTTTCATACTTGCAGAATTATCTCTTAAAGCACAACAAATGTATGGAAGATTCTCTTTACCTACTGTTTCAAATGTTCTCTGGAGATGAATTGCATATCGTATCCAAAGAAGTAATTATTGAGCTTGTTAAGTGACATTGACTTGTTCAATGGACAGGTCAATCAGGGGAAGGTCAATCAGGGGACGGTTCTGTGATTGACACAGCTTTATAACACAGGGGACTAACACAGGGACTAACACAGGGGACGGTTCTCTGTGTTGTGCTTATATAACACAGGGGACGGTTCTCTGTGTTGTGCTTACGACAGCTTCGGCAGAAGCGATACTGTTAAGGTGGGCTCAAGAACTTTAAGCGACTATCTCTATGATTCTAAAGGAAGAGTGGATACCTTTACCTATGGTAACGGCACTACCGTTAAATACGGCTATGACCACCTTAACCGTCAAACCTCGACCACAATTAACAATGTGCTGAGGTATAATAAGCTTTATGACGGTCTTTCAAGACTTTTAGCGGTTGAGGATATTCTGCTCGGCAGAAAGGTTAGGTATGAATACGATATTCTTGACCGTGCTGTCGGTGAACTGCTTATTAACACAGCTACAAATAAAGTGTATGCTGATTTAAAAATCCGTTATGACGATACCAAAAACCGAGTGGCTGGCTATGACGTTAATATTGAGGGTATTTCTAAAGCTACAGATTTTGTCTATGGCGGAAACGGTCTTGACCCAGATATTATCTCCTCAGTTAAGCATAACAACACAACAAAATTAAGCTATGCTTATGATAGCTTAAACCGCTTAAAAACAAGAACAATAAGCACCTCTACCCCATTTGTTACCGAATACGGATTTTTAAACGGTAATGGCACAATGCGCACAACCACTCTTGTAAAGACGGTTAAGAATGGCAATGATACTCTGCAATATGCTTATGATAAATTAGGTAATATTACAAGCATAACTAAAAATAATAATTTAGTAGAAAGCTACACCTATGATAACCTTAACCAGCTTAAAACAGTTACAAACGGTACAGATACTTGGGAATACACATACGACAACGGCGGTAATATTTTAAGCGTTAAAAAGAACGGTGTAGTCGAAAAATCTTATACCTACGGTGATACCGAATGGAAAGACTTACTTACCAATTACAACGGTACAAATATTACTTATGATGCAATTGGTAATCCCCTCTCCTACCGTGGCGGTATGAGCTTTACTTGGGCTGACGGCAGAAAGCTTGCAACTGTTACTAAGGGTACAGACAGCATAAGCTATACCTACAATTCTGACGGATTGCGAAATTCGAAAACCGTTAACGGCGTTACTACCGAATATTACTGGCTTAACGGTATGCTACAGGGACAAAAAACAGGCAGGAACACAGGGGACGGTTCTCTGTGTTGTATACCACCGAATGGCAAAAAATTGCAGGTGCAGTAAAAGCCAAAGGAGATTACATAACACATGGGACGGTTCTCTGTGTTGACAAGTTTGTTGTTATAGGATAACACAGGGGACGGTTCTGTGATTGACGGGTTGGGTTTTAAATGATATAATTCCCTTGGGTGATGGATTATGCCAAGACAGGCTAGAAAAAAGAGTGAAACAGGAATATATCATATAATGCTGAGAGGAATTAATCAACAGCAAATTTTTGAAGATAGCGAAGATTTTAGTAAATTTTTGCAAGTATTAAAAGACTGTAAGGCAATAAGCGAATTTGAAATTTATGCTTATTGCCTTATGGGTAATCATATTCATTTGTTGATACAAGAGATTAAAGAACCTATTGAACAAATAATGAAAAGAATTGCTACACGATTTGTTTATTGGTATAATATTAAATACCAGCGTGTAGGTCATTTATTTCAAGACAGATTTAAAAGCGAGCCAGTAGAGGACGATGCTTATTTTTTAACGGTTTTGCGATACATACATCAAAATCCGATTAAAGCAGGCATTTGTAAAAAGCCACAAGATTACCAACACAGCAGTTACAATGAGTTTTCAGACATTTCCTATCTTATTAATCGTGATTTTGTTTTTGATATGATAGACAAAGAACAATTTATTGTTTTCAACAATGAAAAGACTTTTGATAAATGTTTAGATATTGAGGACAATCCTTTAATTAAAGTAACTGA
>SVOK01000002.1 GCA_015066445.1 Oscillospiraceae bacterium
AGTACGGATTTTTGTTCAGTCAAGGCACAAAACGCAGTAAATCCTGACGGATTTACGAGTATTTTAACACGGAATGAGCGAAAATCCGCCTTTTTAAAACGATGTTCGGATTATTCGCTCTACCCTAAATTATTCAATAATGTTATGAGGCTTTCCCCAACTAATTCTGCCGAGTATTTTGCTTCTTCCAATGAATTGGCATCGGTGCCGAATTCTATAAGTAAAGAGCCGTTTGAGAGGCTCTGATTATAATTTTTTGACATCAGACTCAAAGGACGGGCAAGCGTGGGGTATTTTACCTCCATAGTTTGCTGAAGCTTTAATGCAAGCTTTAAATTTTCTTTCCAATTTGGAAAATTAGTAACCGAGCCGCTTTGCGAGCCCATAACTAACATCACCTGAGCAGCCTTTTTGCCGTTTATTTCGGTAACAAGTTTAACTTTATCATTTCCGCCTGCAGAAATGGCGTCACGGTGCAAATCAAGCACAATTTTAATGCTTGGATATTTCTTTAAATAAGAATTAACAGTCTTTGCAGAGCGTGTATAGCTTCCGCTATACTGCGGATAATCGTGCTGAGTGGTATCATGCAAAGTTTTTATTCCCTCTTTATTTAGTTTTTCCGCTATAATTCTTCCTATCTCTGCCATATTTTTACTGTTATCAGTAGTGCGGGAAGTATAATCCTCTCTATAAACCCCACTATCATCATTTACATAGGTTTCGGTTGTATGAGTGTGCATAATAAGGACCTGCGGCTCGGTGTTTTTTTCGATTTTATAGCCCAAATTGCCAGATAAAAGCGTTTTTAAATTTATATCAAGCCCTGTGCTGTTTTTAACATAAACATTGTTATAGGAAAGTCCTGCCGAATAAGGAGAAATATACTGCTCTTTTATATTTCCTTTAACTGCCGCCGCAGAAACCTGTGTTGTTGATTCTGCTTTATTTTCCTCTTTTTCTGTTGATTTTTCTTCTTTTTCGCTTTCTTTTGGTGAATCCACCTTTTTAGTATCTTTAATGCTGTTTTCGGTTAAAAAATCACTGTTTCCAAAATTTATTACCGCATTATTTTTAACTGTTTTAAATTCTTCTGTTGTGTTTATTTTAATTGCAGAGCCAAAATTATAAATCAAAACTGTTAAGGCTATCAAGCAAACCGATAAAAATCTAAAAATTGCATTAAGCTGCATATTATCACCAAGAAATATTATGCTTTTTTTTTAAATTTTATACCAGCGAAAAAATTATTTCCTCATCAATTTCAGGCTGTAAAAAAATATTGAGAGCCTCAGCTAAAATTTCACTTATACGGTGAGATAAAAGGTCACTGTCCTTTGGAGTTACCACCAAATCTGTATCGGTTTGGCTTTCTTTTCCGGTAAGCTCAAAAGCCAATGTTAAAGCATCTACCACAGTAGGCACTCCCAATGCTATTACAGGCACGCCGAGTGTTTGAAAGCTTAATTCTTTTCGTGAATTTTTAACACCCGACCCCGGTGAAATACCGCTGTCTGACAGCTGTACCGTCCTGAAAAGACGGTCAATACTGCGAGACGCTAAAGCATCTATCGCAATTACTGCATCAGGCTTAATTTTTTGTACCAAGCCCGATATAAGCTCGGTTACTTCTATGCCTGTTTTACCTAAAACATTTGGTGTTATTACAGCCACAGACCGAAGCCCTTTAAGGCCTATATTTTCAGCAAATTCCCCTGCAATATGGCGGGTTGCAAGTAGTCTTGCCGCAGTTTTCGGACCTATGGAATCGGCAGTTATTTCCATATTTCCGAGCCCTACCACAAGTATATTTTTATACCCTTCCGGTAACAGCATTTTTAATGCCTTTTTTATACCCTTTTTTATATCCTCATAACCGTTTATTTTTTCGGTGGAAGGGAATTCGATGGTTATATATTTTCCCTTTCTTTTACCTATTTTTTGGGCTTTTTCTTCATCAGAAATTTCTACCGTGCAAAATTTCACTTCACCTATATTTTCTTTTAAGATATTAATGCCATTTTCGGCTATTTTTTCCTCAATTGTAAGGTCTGTTCTTACACTCATTTTTTCTCCTTTTTTTACATTAAAATTTCTTCTCTAATAAAGTGAACAAAATTGTATAAATTTATGCAATTTTTACCTTCAAAAAAGTTGAAAAATATTTGTTTCTATGATATACTAATATAGATTAATATTATATTAATATTATATATAAAGGTGGTTTACATAATGCCTATTAGTTCTCTTGACGATATTTGGAATTTAGTTTGCGAAGAATGCAAAGAAATGATATCCGAAACTGCCTTCAACTGTTTTTTAAAGGATTTAAAGCCTATCTCTTTTAATGCAGGAGAATTTGTTGTTTCCTGCAATGATGAATATGCAAGGGGTATTGTTGAGGAAAATTATTCAAGTGTTCTTAAAAAAGCACTTAATGCTGTAATGGGAATTGATATTAACGTAAGAGTAGTTTATGAAGAAGACGAAGAAAAAATTTTGAGAGCTGAGCAGTTCAGCGAAGGTCTTTCCTTTGAAGATTTTTTCTCTTTTGAAAACTTTATAGTAGGTTCTACAAACCGTTTTGCTCACGCTGCATCCTTAGCTGTTGCAGATAATGCCAATATTATTTATAACCCGCTTGTTATTTACGGTCCTTCAGGTGTGGGTAAAACTCACCTTATGCTGGCCATTAAAAACCACATAAGAAAAAAGTTTCCTTTTAAGGTTGTGGAATTTATTCGAAGTGAGGATTTCACCAACCAGCTTATCAAAGCTTTGCAGGACGGTAAATTAGGACTTGGAACAATTGATGACTTCCGCCATAAATACCGCAATGTTGATGTTCTTCTTATAGACGATATTCACTTTATTGCAGGTAAGGAACAAACTCAGGAAGAATTTTTTAACACCTTTAATACTCTTTTGCAAAATAACAAGCAGATAGTGGTAACCCTTGACCGCCCTCCACGTGAGGTTAAAACTCTTGACAACCGTATCCGTTCACGTCTTGAAAGCGGACTTTTTGCGGATATAACTAATCCCGATTTTGAAACAAGAGTAGGAATTATAATTAAAAAAGCGGAACAGCTGGGCTTTGAAATTCACGAAAACCTTGTTTTTTATATAGCTGAAAATATTAAATATAATATCCGCCAGCTTGAAGGTGTTGTTAAAAAGCTTCACGCACATATCTCTATTCAGAACAAAACCCCTAATCTTTCGGTTGTTCAGAATATTATAAGAGATGTTATAAACGATACTCAGCCTGAGCCAATTAAAATTGAAAAAATTATTTCCGAGGTTGCTAAAACCTACAATGTTACCGAGGAAGAAATTCTTTCTAACAGAAAA
The DNA here is from genome assembly GCA_015066445.1 of Oscillospiraceae bacterium. Taxonomy (GTDB): domain Bacteria; phylum Bacillota; class Clostridia; order Oscillospirales; family Acutalibacteraceae; genus UBA737. The sequence continues at coordinate 3,355 of SVOK01000002.1, forward strand.
ACCGCTAATCTTGTTTTAGCGAGACAGGTTGCGATGTACATTTCCCGCAAAACCACAGACCTCTCCTTTAAAGCTATAGGAGAAAGCTTTGGTAAGGACCATACAACTGTTCTTTACAATGTAACAAAAATTGAAGAATGGCTAAGGGACAAGCCTTATCAAAAAGAATTGGTTGACGATATTATTAAAAATTTAAAAAGTAATAACGAACAATATTAAGTTTATCCACTTTATTAACCTTAATTAACCTGCGAGTTATTAAAACACAGTGTGGATAACTTAAATAAACTCTTTTAACCTCTTTTTATTAAATCTTTTATTAACCTATAATTTTCTTTATTTATTAGCCTTTAAAGAGTTTATCCACCAAATCCACCGTACTTATTATTACTGTTATTTTTTTATTTTCTTTAAGGAGGAAAAAATATGATTTTTTCTGTTGAAAGAGCAAAGCTTTTAGATGCTGTATCAAGACTTCAGCGAGTTGTAGGTTCAAAAACCTCAATGCCGGTACTCGAAGGTATTCTTATTTCTGCTGAACAGGGAAAAGTTACCCTTATTTCATATAATCTTGAAATGGGAATGAAAAAAGAGATTTATGCTAAATGTGATGAAGCTGGCGATATTGTTATTAATGCACGCTTGCTTGCTGATATTTTAAGAAGAATGAACGGACTTCAGGTTGAAATTTCTGCTGATAGCAAATTAAACTGCCATATAAAAAGCGGTGAAGCTACTTTTGATATTATGGGTATGGCTGCAACAGACTTCCCTGAAATGCCATCTGTTTCAGGAAATAACGCAATATCTGTTGAAGGCAAGCTTTTAAACGATATGGTTAAAGGCACAATTTTTGCAACTGCACAAACAGAAGGGGCAAAACCCATTTTAACAGGTATTAATATTTCTGTGAATGACGGAATTTTGCAGTTTGTTGCAATAGATGGTTACAGATTAGCTATAAGAAAAGAAAAAGCTAATATTGAAAACGAAGTTAATTTTACAGTTTCAGGAAAGGCTATCGGCGAAGCAGTTAAGCTTATAGATGAAGAAACTGAAAATGTTGAAATAAATGTTGGGGATAGACTTATTTGCTTTAATGTGAGCGGATATACCTTTATTTCAAGACTTTTAGAGGGTGATTTTGTTAATTATCAAAAAACTCTTATTCAAGGTCACCAACAGCGAGTTGTTGTTAACACAAGAGAACTTATTAATACAATTGAGCGTGTATCCTTACTTATAAGTGAATCTTTTTCAACACCTGTACGTTGTTATTTTAATGAGCTTAATGTTGTTTTCACCTGCGCTACCTCGATGGGACGTGCTACTGAAACCTTTAATACCAAGCTTGAAGGACCTAATTTTGAAATTGGTCTTAACAGCCGTTATCTTTTAGAGGCTTTAAAGGCAGTTGAAGCAGAAACAGTTCAGATTTTATTTAATGGACCTAACGCTGGCGTTGTAATTCTTCCTTTAGAGGGTGAAGAATTCAAATATATGATAATGCCTATGAGGTTGAAATAATGGAAGAAAAGAAAATTTCTATAAAGGAAGACTTTATCAGGCTTGACAGTGCAATGAAATTAGCTGATATGGTTGTAACAGGAGGCCACGCAAAAATGGTTATCCAGAACGGCGAAGTTAAAGTTAACGGTGAAATTTGCACTATGAGAGGAAAAAAACTCAGAAGCGGCGATAAGGTTGAATTTGAAAATAACAGATTTTTTATTGTATGAGAGTTTTAGAGCTTAATTTAAAAAACTTCAGGAATATAGATGAGCTTTCTATTGAACCTTGCGAAGAAATGAATGTTATTTGCGGGGAAAATGCTCAGGGAAAAACAAATTTACTTGAAAGTATCTGGCTTTTTACAGGAGCTAAAAGCTTCAGAGGAGCAAAGGATAATGCTTTTATTAAATTTGGCTGTGAAGCTGCAACTGCAAAACTTTCATTTTTAAGTGAAGAAATTGAAAAAAATGCCGAGCTTAAAATAACAGATAAAAGATATGCTTTTTTAAATGAAAATAAGCTTAAAAGTGCTTCTCTTTTAGCAGGAAATTTTAATGCTATTGTTTTTTCTCCTAATGATTTAAGGCTTGTGACCGACGGGCCGAGTGTAAGAAGAAGATTTTTAGACACTGCTTTAGGTCAGCTTTATCCTGTTTATATAGAAATTCTTAAAAATTATGTAAGAGCTGTAACACAGAGAAACAAAATTATTAAGGATTATAAGTATGATTCAACTTTAAGCGTTATGCTTGATGTTTTTGAAAATGAAATAGCTGAAAATGGAAGAAAAATAGTAGAATTCAGAAAAAAATATATTGAAATAATAAACAGCTTTTTACCTGATATATATGAAGGGCTTTCAAATGGAAATGAAAAGCTTGATACTTATTATTCCTGCTGTACTGAAAGTGAAAATTTAGAAGAAGCACTTAAAAATGCCCGAAAAGAGGATATGTTCAGCGGAGTTACCTCGGTTGGCCCTCACAGAGACGATATTGAGTTTAATATAAACGGTATAAGCGCAAGAAGCTTTGGCTCACAGGGTCAAAAAAGAAGTGTTGCACTTAGTCTTAAATTAGCAGAGGCAGAGGTTATAAAAAAAGATGTCGGTGAATGTCCTGTCTGCTTGTTAGATGATGTAATGAGTGAGCTTGACCCTAATCGTCAGAACTTTATTTTAAACCACATAAAAGGAATGCAGACCTTTTTAACCTGCTGTGACCCTGATAATGTTAAAAATTTAAAGGCAGGTAAAATATTTTCCGTAAAGGAAGGTAAGGTTTTTTAATGTATATTCATTTAGGGGAGTCTACTGTTGTAAGAGATGATGAGATAATTGGTTTTTTTGATTTGGAAACTACCACCGTTTCAAAGCATACAAGAGATTTTCTTAAGTATGCCGAGAAAAGGAAAGAGGTTGTGAATGTTTCCTATGAGCTTCCAAAATCTTTTATTCTTTGCAGTAAAGGTAAAAAAAATAAAAAGGTTTATATTTCGCAAATTTCTTCTACAACGCTTTTGAAGCGTTCAGAAATTTAAATATATAAATTATTAAATTTAAATGAGAGGATTTAAATTTTATGAGTAACGAAGTAAATGTGCCTGTAAGTGGCAATTATGACGAAAATTCCATACAGGTACTCGAAGGTCTTGAAGCAGTTAGAAAGAGACCGGGTATGTATATCGGCTCTACAGGTGAAAGAGGTCTCCACCACCTTGTATATGAAATTGTGGATAACGCAATAGACGAGGCACTTGCAGGCTATTGTGACAAAATCACAGTAGATTTGCTTGATGACGGTGTTATAAGAGTAACCGATAACGGTCGTGGTATACCTGTAGGTATTAATCCTCAAAAGGGAATACCTACCGTAACTGTTGTATTTACTATTCTTCACGCAGGAGGTAAGTTCGGCGGTGGCGGATATAAGGTATCGGGCGGTTTGCACGGTGTTGGTGCATCTGTTGTTAATGCACTTTCAAGCTGGCTTGAGGTTGAAGTTAAGGACGGAAAAAATATACACAAAGAGCGCTATGAAAAGGGTGTTGTTGCCGAAAAGCTTCATATTATAGGCGATACTAATGAAACAGGAACTACTGTTACCTTTAAGCCTGACCCTACAATATTTACCGATACTACCCGTTATGATTACGATATTCTTTTGCAGAGACTTCGTGAGCAGTCATTCCTTAATGCAGGTATAAGAGTAGTTCTAACTGATAAGAGAAGTGACGCTGATTTGCCTGACAGAAGTGATGATTTCTGTTACGAGGGCGGTATTAAATCCTATGTTGAGTTTATCTTAGAGGGTATGAAAAAGGATAAGCTTAATAAAGATGTTATTTATTTCAGCGCTACCGACGGTGAGGACAGTACCGCAGAAATAGCACTTTTGTGGTCAACCGCTTATGACAGTAAGGTTATTTCCTTTGCTAATACACTCCATACTATAGACGGTGGTACTCACGAGCAGGGCTTTAGGCAGAGTCTTGCAAATGTTGTTAATAAATACGCATTTGACTTTAAAAAGCTTAAAGAGGGTAACGCGCGCTTAAAGGGTGACGATATTTTAGAGGGTGTTGTAGCTATTGTATCTGTAAAACTTGCTGATGCGCAGTTTGAAAGCCAGACTAAGGCTAAGCTTGGTAACACCTCAATAGGTAAATTGGTGCGTGACCTTGTAAACGAAAAGCTTTATCAGTATTTAGAGGAAAATCCTGATGATGCTAAGATTATTATAGATAAGGCTATTGCAGCATCAAATGCGCGAGAGGCTGCACAAAAAGCGCGTGATGCTTCCCGTAATAAGGCAGGTATAGGAGGAAAAACCCGTATGCCTGAAAAATTAAAGGACTGTATTTCCGACGACCCGACAAAGACTGAAATCTTTATCGTCGAGGGAGACAGTGCGGGCGGTAGTGCTGTAGAAGGCAGAAACAGTACCTATCAGGCAATATTACCTCTTTGGGGTAAAATGCTTAATGTTGAAAAGGCAAGAGTTGATAAGGTTTACGGCAACGATAAATTAACACCTGTAATTGTAGCTTTAGGTACAGGTATTGCTGAAAACTTTGATATAAACAAGCTCCGTTACGATAAAATTGTTATTATGGCCGATGCCGATGTCGACGGTAGCCACATAAGAACACTTCTTTTAACATTCTTCTTCCGTTATATGCCTGAGCTTATTGAAACAGGTCATATTTATTTAGCTCAGCCACCGCTTTACCGAGTTGCAAAGGGTAAAAGATATTTTGATGCCTTTACAGACGAGGAAAGAGACAGATATATTGAAGAACTTGGCGGAAATGTTGATGTTCAGCGTTATAAAGGTCTTGGTGAGATGAACCCCGAACAGCTTTGGGAGACTACACTTGACCCCGAGCACAGAACAATGCTTAAGGTTACAATGGCGGATGCCGCTATTGCAGACGAAACCTTTACCATTTTAATGGGTGAGGAAGTAGAGCCAAGAAGAAAATTTATTGAAGAAAACGCAATTTTTGCGACAGATTTGGATATTTAAGAAAGGGGGAGCATAAAAAATGGCAACACAGGAAAAGGTTTATTGGCCAAGTGATGAAGAAACTAAAATTGTGCCGGTAGAAATTGTTGACGAAGTTAAGCAGAGTATGCTGCAGTATTCAATGTCGGTTTTGGTTGGCCGTGCTATCCCCGATGTGAGAGACGGTTTAAAGCCTGTTCACAGAAGAATACTTTATACTATGTACGAAAACGGACTTACCCCCGATAAGGCATACCGTAAGTGTGCTGATACGGTAGGTTCGGTGCTGGGTAGATACCATCCACACGGTGACGCCAGCGTTTATGATGCAATGGTTCGTATGGCACAGGATTTTTCACTCCGTTATCCCCTTATTGATGGTCACGGTAACTTCGGTAATATTGACGGTTATCCTGCCGCTGCATACAGATATACAGAGTCAAGAATGAACCGACTCTCTTTAAGTATGCTTGACGATATTGATAAGGAAACGGTTGATTTTAGTCCTAACTACGATAACCGTCTTGAAGAGCCACAGGTTTTGCCTGTTCGTTTCCCACAGCTACTTGTTAACGGTTCTTCGGGTATAGCAGTAGGTATGGCTACCGAAATTCCGCCTCACAATTTGGGTGAGGTTATTGACGGTATGTGCTGTCTTATTGACAATCCTGATGCAGAATTATCGGATATTTGCGAGTATATTAAGGGACCTGACTTCCCGACAGGCGGTATTATTATGGGAAGAAGTGGTATCCGTGCCGCTTATGCTACAGGCAGAGGAAAAATTATACTCCGCGGTAAAGCTGAAATTGAGGAAACTAAAAACGGAAAGTTCCGTATAATTATTACCGAAATTCCTTATAAGGTTAAAAAGCAGGAATTAGTTAAGAATATTTATGATTTAGCGGCTGACAAACGAATTGAGGGTATTGACGATGTTGTTGACTATTCTTCTAAGCGTGACGGCGGTATTAAAATCATAGTTGACCTTAAAAAGGATGCTAATCCACAGGTTGTTCTTAATAAAATTTACCGTTATACTGCTTTGCAGTCTACTTTTGGTGCAATTTTACTTGCTATTGTTAATGGTAAGCCACAAATTTTAACCCTTAAAGAAATGCTCCAGAATTGCATTGATTTCCAGTATGATATTATCTATAGAAGAACTGCTTTTGATAAGCGTAAGGCAGAGGAAAGAGCGCATATTTTAAAGGGCTTAAAGATAGCTCTTGACTTTATTGATGAGGTAATTTCTATTATCCGTAACAGCAAGACTATTCCTGAAAGTAAGGAAGCTTTAAGCGAGCGTTTCGGTCTTGATGATATTCAGACTACGGCTATTGTTCAGATGCAGTTAGGTAAATTGGCAGGTCTCGAAAAACAGAAAATACTTGATGAATTACAGGAAAAATTAGATTTCATTAAGGAATGTGAAGAAATTTTAGCCAGCAGAGAAAGAATACTTGATATTGTTAAGACTGAGGCTTTAAATCTTCGCGATAAATACAGTGATGACAGAAGAACAGAAATTACCGACGTTGCAGGCGAGGTTGATATTGAGGACCTTATCCCTGAAGAGGAATGTGTTCTTACCAAAACTGTAAACGGTTATATTAAGAGACTTCCCGCTGATACCTATAATGTACAAAACCGTGGTGGCAGAGGCATTACAGGTATGACAACCAGAGAAGAAGACTCTGTTGAGAATATGTTTGTTTGTTCTTCTCACGATTATATTATGCTGTTCTCTAACCTTGGAAGAATGTATAGAATTAAGGCTTACGAAATTCCTGAGGGTTCGAGAACCAGTAAGGGTATGAATCTTGTAAATATTCTGCCCTTAATGCCTGACGAAAAGATTACAATTATCCTGCCTGCAAGCGAGCTTGACGAGGAAAAATATATTGCAATGGTTACTAAGAAGGGTACTATTAAAAGGACTAAGGTATCCGAATTCAGGAATACCCGTAAGAGCGGTATTATTGCAATTTCTATTGATGAGGATGACGAGTTAGGCTTTGTTCGTATGACCGACGGAGACCAGAATATCTTTATATCTACGAGAGACGGTCTTGCAATTCAGTTTAACGAAACTCAGGTCAGAGCTATGGGTAGAACTGCCCGCGGTGTTCGTGCAATTAATATGCGTGAGGGCGACTGTGTAATTGATATGGCAATTACAGAGCCTGACACCAAGATTTTAACTGTTACAGAGACAGGCTACGGCAGAATTAGTAATATTTCCGATTACCGTCTGCAATCCCGTGGCGGTAAGGGACTTACCAACTACCGTACCGAAAAATACGGTAAGGTTGCGGCTACTATACCTGTAACCGAGAATGACGATATTATAATGATAGCTTCAAACGGTATCATTATCCGTATTTATGCCGGCGATATTTCTACCTTTAACCGCCCTGCTAAGGGTGTAAGAGTTATGCGTGTGGCAGAGGGTGAGAAGATTTTATCTGTAGCCCTTACAGAGCATAACGAGGAAGAAGTAACCGAAAAGCCTGAAGAGGCTACTGCTGATGCTATGGAGGGAGCAGAAACTCCCGAAGAGGCGGCTGCAAACGAGATTGAAGAAGTAATTGCAGACGATATAGCAGAGGAAAACGGTGAAGAATAATTTTTAATTTTAAAGGGCAGTTAAAGGCATTTGCTTTTTAACTGCTCAAACTAAAATAATCCTCAGGAGGATAAGAATTTTTAATGTTTGATGAAAATACTAATTTAAATGAGGAGAAAATTGCGGAAAATAAAGAAATTGAAGAAGAAAATGCTCCTGTTTTAGAAAACAGTCAAGTAACGAGCCAAAATAATGGATTTTCTGAAAATCAAATTACCCCGCCTGCTTTTGTTTCACCGCAATATGTTTATACTGTTCCTGTTTTAACAAAGGAAAAGTATGAAAAAATGCAGATAAAAAGACTCAGTTTGGTGGCAGGCTTATCTTTTTTGGTATTATTAAGCATTATGTGGGTGTTTAATATCATAGCAGTTTTTTTATTAAAACTGTTTTTATCAGATACAGATAAAGTTATGAGTTTACTTTCCGAGCCTGCTTTAATGCAGGTGCAGCAGATAGTATTTTCTATTACAATGTTTACATTACCCTTTATCTTTATTTATAAGCTTTTCAGGTTCAGAATAAGCGACCTTATAAGCTTTAAATTACCAAAGGGTAAAAACAGTTTTTACCTGTTTTTGCTTGGAATTTCTTTTTGCTCCTTTGCAAATATTGCATCTTCAATGTTAGAACAGATATTTGACCGAGCAGGAATAAACTATGAGGTTGATTTTGGTGAAAGTCCCGAGGGTGTTTTCGGTTTTTTGCTTTCTTTTATTGCAACAGCGATAGTTCCTGCTTTAGTTGAGGAATTTGCTTGCAGAGGAATTTTGTTAGGCTCTCTTAAAAAATACGGTGAGGGCTTTGCGGTTATGGCGTCGTCCTTGCTATTTGGTTTAATGCACTCTAATTTTGAACAAATTCCTTTTGCCTTTTTGGTGGGCCTAGTTTTAGGATATATAACTATTAAAAGCGGCTCACTCTGGGTGGCAATTTTAGTGCACGCCTTTAATAACAGCATTTCTATAGTTTATACCTATCTTTTAAGTGGACTTCCCGGTGTGGTACAAAACATAAGCTATATTATTTTCCTTATTTTATGTATGCTTGCAGGTCTTTTTGCTATGGTGAAATTAAGCAAGCAGGAAAATATGCTGACTTTTAGTGAAAACGAAACAAAATCCACCTTTTCACAAAAAATCAGATGGTTTTTGATTTCTCCCACAATTATAATTTTTTCCTCTGTTTGTATATTAGAGTCGTTTTTATTTTTCTTCTGAAAGGAGCATTTAGATGACAACGGTAATTACTCTTTTTTTGGGGATAACGGCATTATTTAGCCTTTTGGTTTTTGTTTTAAAGGGTCTGGGATTTTTTAAATTAGCAAAGTTAGAAAATTTTGAAAAGCCCATTCTCGCTTTTATTCCGGTAGCCAATAATTATGTTTTAGGAAGCTTGGCAGAGAATAAGGAAAAGCCTTCAAATTTAAAAAAATTGCTTCTAATACTCAATATAATTGCAATAATTACTGTGGCGGTGTTTTTAGTAAGCTCCGGTTTTGCAATATCTTCAGTTTTTGAAAGTGCAAAGCTTGCAATTGAAACCGATGTGGAGCTTACTTTATCGGAACTAAAGCCTTTTATCCTTGTTCTGGTAACCTTTGTTTTAGCAGTTGCAGCTGTGGCGGTTTATAAAGTTTTTTATTATATTTCTCTTTGGAGAGTGTATAACAAACAGGATAAGAGCAAGGCTTTAATGGCGATAATTTTATCTGTTATATTTGCTTTTTTGGTTCCTGTTTTCCTTTTGGTTTTAAAAAAGCAGGAGTCTTATAGCGAAAACGGGTTGCCACAAGAAGCAGAATAAAAAAATAAAAGGGTCGATTTGTTCGGCCCTTTAAGTTTAGGTGAAATTAATGGATAAGAAATTTATGCGCGAAGCATTAAATTTAGCTAAAATTGCCGCAAGTGAGGGTGAAGTTCCTGTTGGAGCGGTAATAGTTAAGGACGGTAAAATTATAGCTAAAGGCAAAAATGAGCGAGAAAAAAAGCAAAACGCCCTTTCCCACGCTGAAATTGAGGCTATTAATAATGCTTGTAATGCTCTCGGTAGCTGGCGGCTTGACGGTTGCGAAATGTATGTTACCTTGGAGCCTTGTCCCATGTGTGCAGGAGCGATTATAAATGCAAGGATAAAAACCTTGATTTTTGGAGCTTACGACAGCAAAATGGGGAGTATTGATAGCGTTATAAATCTTTGCGATTATCCGTATAACCACAAGGTTGAGGTTTATGGCGGTATATGCGAGGATGAAGCCCTTGCTGTTTTGAAGGATTTTTTTAAAGATTTGAGAGGATAGTTAAACTTTTTCACCTTGTCCAATATACAAGCATATATTGGAATGAGGTGAGAAAATATGTCATTATTCTGTTGTGATAACCGTCGCAGTTGTGTGACCGCTGCTGTGATAGCAAGTGTTATTGTTGGTGTGGTTGCCGCTTTTTTGACCTTTGCGGGAACTATAGCTGTAACCCCTGCTTTTTTATGGGTGGTTTTCGGAATTGCGGTGGGCTTTTTAGCGATAGCCTTGGCTTCAACTTCGTTAATTCAGGGCACTGTGCCCTGCCGTAGCTTTTGTTCGGCCCTCAATGCATTGCTGATAGGCGTTTTGGGTACTGTATTGTTTGCGTTGGTGCTTTTGGCTGTAAGCTTTGCTGCAACAAGCATAATCGGAGCAATAATAACAGGTGCTTTACTGCTTTTCTTTGCACTTGTCCTGACTGCTGCCGCTTGTCTGGTTAAATGTATTGTAAACTGTAATAACTAAACCTTAAAAAGCCGTCTTTTTAATAAGGCGGCTTTTGTTTTTTATAAGTCAAAAAAATTATTGCAAATTAAATAAAAGCTGTTTATAATAAATATTAACGAGCATTAAACAGGAGGGATTATATGGGCAGTATACTTACCACAAATGCGCTGTCTAAAAAATATAAGAACCATATGGCTGTAAACTGTGTTGATATGAACATAGATAAAGGCGATATTTACGGCTTTGTTGGGGAAAACGGGTCTGGAAAAACTACCGTTATCCGTTTGATTACAGGGCTTATCTCTCCTTATTCGGGAAGATTTTCCCTTTTTGGGGTTGATAACAGTTCGAAAGCCATCGGCTCTGCCAGAAGCCGCATAGGAGCTATTGTTGAAAAGCCTTCTATTTATATGAATATGTCGGCTTATGATAATTTAAAAACCCAATGCACAATACTCGGTATTGAGGATAACGGTAAAATTGCTTCGGTGCTTAAGGACGTGGGTCTTGAAGCGGTTTATGCTGACAAAAAGCACGCAAGCAATTTTTCTCTTGGTATGAGGCAGCGTCTTGGAATTGCTATGGCACTTTTAGGTGACCCCGAATTTTTAATTCTTGATGAGCCGTTAAACGGTCTTGATCCGGCAGGTATTGTGGAAATAAGAGAGCTTATTTTAAAGCTTAATAAAGAGCGCGGAATAACATTCCTTATTTCTTCTCATATTTTAACCGAGCTTTCCTTGGTTGCCACAAAATACGGTATAATTTCAAAGGGTAAAATAATTAAAGAAATCACCGCCGAGCAGCTTCATAACGAATGTTCAAAAAACACTGAAATTACTGCAGACGAACCCAAAAAGCTTTTAGAGGTAATATCGGGAATTATTCCCCAAGACCGAGTTAAGGATATTCAAAATGGTGTCAGAATAATGGGCGAGGTTGATTTAACCGAAACACTTTCGGCTTTAATTTCTGCAGGAATTAAAATTTTAAGTGTTAATTGCAACGAAACCAGCTTTGAGGAATATTATTTATCCGTAATAGGAGGTGGCGTGCATGATTAATCTTTTGAAAGCGGATTTAAGACGTGTTTTAAAGGACAGGCTTTTAATAGTGCTTGGCATTATAGCTGTTGGCTTTGCTCTTGTTACACCTCTTTTATATGTTGTGCTATTTAACGGCGTTGGAATGGCAGATGACCCGATGATTTCGGGGCTCATTTCAGGAAAAGCGCAGTTTTTCAGCTCTTTTTCTATGGGAAATAATTTAGGACTCATAGCGCCTGTGTTGATAGCAATTATTCTCTGCAAAGATTTTTCTTATGGTACTGTCAGGAACAAAATCATTTCAGGTAAAAGCAGAACTGCAATTTTTATGTCACTTTTTTCAGTTTGCTCAGTTGTTCTTATTGCAGTAATGCTGCTTCACGCATTTATAACACTTGGTTTTTGCCTTATTTTCTTTGATTATCAGGCAACAGCGTTTACACTTTCGGATTTCTGGTATTTTATTATATCATTAGGGTTAGAATTACTTGTTCTTTTATTTATTGCTGCATTGCTTTCTTGGCTCTGCGCCGCTATGAAGAATGTGGGTCTTGTAATTGTGCTTTATGTTGCAATTTCCTTTGTGCTTGTGATGATAGGAAGTATTATTCAGGTGATTTTAACTGTTCTTGAAGCATCAGGCGGCAACCAGACCGCTATTGATATTTTGAATTTTGTAAACCGGATAAATGTTGGCAATTCAGCGCAGTATATTGGAAAGGGAATGGAGTATTCTGCAAAGGATTTACTTTATCTCACAATACCGCCGATAGTGGGAATTTTCAGCTTTTTAGGTCTTGGAATTTTGAAATTTAATAAAAAGGATTTGAAATAATTCTATTTAAAAAGAGAACCACTCCTTGCGGAATGATTCTCTTTTAATTTTTGGCTGCTCGAAGGGATTTTGTCTCGATGCTCCCGCACCTATCGCCTCGCTACGCTCGTTGCCGCGCCTAAAAAACCGTCCACTGGACTGTTTTTTTTACGGCTTGTTCGAATCCCTTCGCAAATAGAAGATAATTAAAAAAAGAACCAATCTTTAAGGACGGATTCTTTTTAAAATTGGCCCGCTCGAAGGGATTCGAACCCCCGATCTTCAGAATCGGAATCTGCTGCGTTATCCAACTGCGCCACGAGCGGAAATATTAAATTAGATACTAAAACGGGCGGGCACAAAGACCCGCCCCTGAGTTTTTATTATTCTTCGTATCCCTTAGGGTTGCCGCTTTGCCAGCGCCAAGTATCCTCGCACATTTCTTCTACACCGTATTTAGCGGTCCAGCCGAGAATATTCTTTGCCTTTTCGGCGTTAGCATAAACCTCGTCAGGGTCGCCGGGGCGACGGGGGTCGATAACATAAGGAACATCAACGCCTGTAACCTTAACGAAAGCGTCACGAAGCTGTAAAACACTGGTGCCGTTACCGGTGCCAAGGTTGAATGCTTCACAACCGAGGTTATCAAGTGCCCAGTCAATTGCTTTAACGTGACCCTGAGCTAAGTCAACAACGTGAATATAATCACGCACGCCGGTGCCATCAACAGTATTATAATCATTACCGAAAACGTGAAGCTTTTCAAGCTTGCCAACTGCTACCTGACTAATGTAAGGCATAAGGTTATTGGGAATACCCTTGGGGTCTTCGCCGATAAGACCTGATTTATGAGCACCGATGGGGTTGAAATAGCGGAGAAGCGCAATGCTCCACTCCTTATCGGCAACATAAAGGTCACGTAAAATTTCTTCTATGAAATATTTAGTTCTGCCATAAGGGTTGATAGCGCCTAAAGGCATACCCTCTACAAGAGGCATTTCGGTTGCAACACCGTAAACTGTGGCAGAAGAAGAGAAAACTATCTTTTTAACGCCAAATTCATTCATAACCTCTAAAAGAGCGATGGTGCTGATAAGGTTATTATCGTAATACATAATAGGCTCTCTTACAGATTCACCAACAGCCTTAAGACCTGCAAAGTGAATTACAGCCTCAATTTTGTTCTCTGTAAAGATTTTGCGGAGCGCTTCTTTATCACGCACATCCTCTTTATAGAATTTTACTGCCTTATTTGTGATTTTTTCAACACGGTTTAAGGATTCGCTGCTGCTATTGTCAAGATTATCAATTACAACAACATCATAACCAGCATTAATCATTTCAATACAGGTATGGCTACCAATATAGCCGGCGCCACCAGTAACAAGAATGGACATAAAAAATCTCCTCCAAAATTTACTACTGTTAATTTTATATCATATAAGCTGTTTTGTCAAGAAAAGGGGCGGCGAATTTTAAAAAATCAAGAATTATTGCTATTTACAAATAGAAATATACTTGATATAATTAAAATACTAATTAAAATGGAGTAGTGTGATGAATTTTTATATAAATCCAGCCTGCCTTACATCTGCTTTTACGGTGCCTGCCGCTGTGGTGGACAACCATCTTAAATTTACAAAAGCAGAGCACCTCAAAGTTTTATTATTTGTTATGTGTAATATGATGAGCGATGTTTCCGAGCAGGCTATAGCTGAAGCTACCGATTTAAGTGAATATGATGTAAATGAAGCTTTACTTTATTGGGCAGATGCAGGAATACTTTGCCCCAAGCAAAATGCGGTGACAGCAGCGCCTAAAAAAGAAAAGGAAAAAGTGGTTGCAAAATCCGAAAAGCCTACCCGTGCAGATGTTGCAAAGAGAGGTAACGAGGACCCGAAAATCCGTTATTTACTGCGTGAGACACAGTTAAAGCTTGGAAGAAACCTTAAAAGTAATGAAACCAACACTTTAGTCTGGCTTTATGATGACCAGGGACTTGATGTATCGCTGATACTGCTTATAATTCAGTATGCTGTGGCGCATAAAAAGGCAAATATACGGTTTATTGAGTCGACAGCGGTTGACTGGATAGACAAGGGAATTGATAACATAATAGATGCAGATGCTGAGCTCAGGCGAATGGCAACAGGCGAGCAGGCGTGGGGAATTGTCTCATCGGCATTTGGATTAGAGCGCAGAAAACCCAGCAAAAAGGAAACAGAACATTCTGTTTTATGGGTTGAGGAATGGAAGCTTTCCCGTGAGATGCTTATTGCCGCTTACGAGGAATGTGTTAATCATAAATCAAAATTTTCTTTCCCTTATGTTGCGAAAATATTGGAAAACTGGCACGAAAAGGGTTACAGCCGACCTGAGGATATAGAAAGCAAGCCAAAGACGGCAGAAAACAAAAATGATATTGCAGCTTATGACCTTGATTTGTTTGAAAAAATGATAAGCTCAAAGGAATAGTGAAATATGATTACAAAAGAAGCTACATACAAAAAAGCCTTTGAAAACAAGGCGCAAAGACTTAAAGCTAAAACACAGAAAAGAGAAGCGGTTTTAAAGGCGGCTTATTTAGCAGAGCCGAGGCTTTCGGAAATTGACCAAAAGCTTTCAAATATCGGCTCGACTATTGCTATAACCGCTCTTTCGGGTAACAGCGATAAGCTTGAGGCTTTAAAAAAGCAATCTGTTGCGCTGACAGCCGAAAAAACCGCTTTACTCAAAAAGATGGGTGTGCCTGATATAGAATACGAATGTGAAAAGTGTTCTGACACTGGCTTTATTTCAGGCAAGATTTGTGACTGCATAAAGCGTGAAGCCGCTTTTGTTATGATTACCGAGCTTTCCCGTGAAATGCCCTTAGGAGAAAGCAAATTTGAAAGCTTTGATTTGAAATATTATCCCGATAAAACTGATGAAAACGGCGAAAATCCACGTAGAAGAATGACCTCGGTTTTAAAGCTTTGCCGTGAATATGTGATAAACTTTGACCCTAA
This sequence comes from Oscillospiraceae bacterium, assembly GCA_015066445.1. Classification (GTDB taxonomy): domain Bacteria; phylum Bacillota; class Clostridia; order Oscillospirales; family Acutalibacteraceae; genus UBA737. The sequence continues at coordinate 18,619 of SVOK01000002.1, forward strand.
CAGTTCAAAGAATTTACTGTTTATGGGAAGTGCAGGGCTTGGCAAAACCCACCTTACATTGGCTATTGTTTCGGGGGTTATTGAAAAAGGCTTTTTGCCGGTTTATGGCTCGGCAGAAAATCTGTTTTCACGCATTGAGGCAGAAAAGTTTTCGGGTGAAGGCAAGGGCACTTATGAAGCTATGCTAAACTGCGACCTTCTTGTTATTGACGATTTGGGAGCTGAAATGGCAACTGCTTTTACAAAGTCTGCGCTATACAATTTAGTTAATACCAGAATACTAACCCGAAAGCCAACCATTATTAATACTAATCTATCTCTTAAAGAGATAGAAACCAAATATTCCGCAAGAATATCTTCCCGTTTTATAGGCGAATATGAATGGAATAAGTTTTTGGGTGTTGACATTCGTCAGCAAAAATTGTTGAAAAAGTAATTGAGGCGATATTTTTGTCAATTAAAAGTTATGATGCGGGCTGCTATGATGTAGCTGTAATAGGCGGCGGTCACGCAGGAATAGAGGCGGCGCTGGCTTCGGCAAGGCTTGGTTGTAAAACTGTTATGTTTACAGTAACACTTGACTGGATAGGTAATATGCCCTGCAACCCATCAATTGGCGGTACTGCAAAGGGTCATTTAGTGCGTGAGCTTGACGCCCTCGGCGGCGAAATGGGTAAAGCGGCGGATAAACACACATTGCAAAGCCGTATGCTGAACCTTGGAAAAGGTCCTGCTGTTCACTCTTTGAGAGCACAGATAGACCGCAGGGCTTACAGTGAATATATGAAGCACACAGTTGAGCTTCAAAAAGGGCTTGATGTTAAACAGTGCGAAATTACCGATGTTTATAAAGACGGTGATAATTGGCATTGTGTATCCCTTTTGGGAGCTGATTTTACCGCAAAGGCGGTTATTATTGCAACAGGAACCTTTTTGGGTGGTAGAATTTATGTGGGAGAAGTGAATTACGCCTCGGGACCTGACGGCAGCTTCCCTGCAACGGCGCTTTCAGAGTCGCTTAAGAAATTGGGTATTCCGTTAAGGCGATTCAAGACAGGAACTCCTGCAAGAGTTGCACGGGACAGTATTGATTTTTCCGGACTTGAGGTGCAACCGGGTGACGAGCACACCGTACCTTTCAGCTTTTCTACCAAGCAAGACCCTCAGAACAAGGTAGTTTGCCACATATCCTACACAAATGATGAAACCAAGCGAGTGATACTCGAAAATATTGACCGTTCACCGCTTTATGCAGGTGAAATTGAGGGCGTTGGTCCACGGTATTGCCCAAGTATTGAGGATAAAATAGTTCGTTTTGCGGATAAAAAGAGACATCAGTTTTTTATTGAGCCTTGCGGAGAAAACACAGAAGAGATGTATTTGCAAGGACTTTCGTCCTCACTGCCGGAGGAAGTGCAGATAGAGCTTTATAAAACTATTGACTGCCTGAAAGATATTAAAATTATGCGCAACGCCTATGCTATTGAATATGACTGTGTTGACCCTTTGTTTTTAAAGGCAACGCTTGAAATGAAAGAGCTTGATGGGCTTTACGGCGCGGGTCAGTTCAATGGCTCATCGGGTTATGAGGAGGCGGCAGCGCAGGGACTTATTGCAGGCATTAATGCGGCGCTTAAAATTAAAGGTGAGGAGCCGCTTGTGCTCTCCAGAGCATCGTCATATATAGGAACTCTTATTGATGACCTTGTTACAAAAGGCTGTATGGACCCATACAGAATGATGACCTCACGAAGTGAATACCGATTACTTCTGCGTCAGGATAACGCCGATGAGAGACTTATGCCGATAGGCTATAAGATAGGTCTTGTGAGCGAAGAAGCTTATAATGATTTTCGTTTAAGGTGCAGTCTTAAAGAGCAGGAAATTGAGCGTGTTAAATCCACCTTTTTAGGTCCTAATGAGGAGTTAAACCGCCTTTTAGAGGAAAAGGGCACAGCCCAAATGACTACCGGTATGCGCCTTTCGGACCTTATCAAGAGACCGCAACTGGGCTATGACATGTTAGCACCTTTTGACAAGGAGCGCCCCGAGCTTCCCTATTCTGTGAGAGAAAAGGTGGAGGTTGAAATTAAGTATGAGGGTTATATCACCCGACAGCAGGCGCAGGTAAACGAAATGCTGAGGCTTGAAAGCCGACAGATACCTCAGGATATTAATTATGACAGCATTAAGGGACTCCGCCTTGAAGCTATAGAAAAGCTTAAAAAAATAAAGCCCGCCAATATAGGTCAGGCTTCGAGAATTTCGGGCGTTAGCCCTGCCGATGTTTCGGTATTACTGATTTATTTATCAAAATAAATTAAATTTAAGCCTTCCCATTTTGGGAAGGCTTTATTATGTGGATTATTTTATTATTGACCGTTTATACTCGCTCGGGGTCATTTTTGTAATCCCCTTAAAGCATTTGCTGAAATACTGAGGAGTATCAAAGCAGAGCAAATCAGAAATTTGGGAAATATTATATCTTTCCTCCCTGATAAGGCGCTTAGCCTCTTTGATTTTGAGAAAATTATAGTATTTTATTATTCCGTGATAATCGCAAAACAGCTTTTTAACACTGCTTTCGCTTTTGCCCACAGCCTTTGCCACGTCTTTTACTGTTATTTTGCCGTAAATATTATCCCTTAAAATATCGATTATTTCCTTGACGTCATACGGCACATTAACGCCGTCTATAAGATAGCTTCGGCGCATTTTTTTAGTTACAACATCGGTATTGCGGCAAAGCCTGATAAGAAATATTTCGAGCAAATTTTTTGTCATCTGGCTGCTACCAAAAGGTGCGGTCGGAAGTTTTTTAATTTTTTGGAGAAGAGGGTTGGTTTCGTCCTCTAACTTAAAGCAGGAAAGCCCTTCCTCGAAAAGGGAGGAAAGTAAGTTTTTTTCTTCGGCGCTGAGCTTGAATATTTTACCCTCAAAATGTTTCATTGCTTTGCTTTTACATTCAAAGGTAATGATGCTAACATTAGGAGCAGTGCTGTTATTGCCTGAAAGATTATGAAATTCGTTAGGCTTGTGAAAGGTCATTTCACCGCTTTTGAGTATAAACTCGTTTTTATCTGCTGTGCATATCATCTCGCCCTTATCAATATAAATCATTTCCCAAAAATCATGGCTTTCACCGTCATAGCAGAAGTTTTTGGAAAGCTCCATATAAAAAATGGTGATAAGCTTTTCAACGTTGAATATTTTTTCAAAGCTCAAGCGTGTAAATTTATCTCCCATAAAAATACCTCATTACCCGAATTTATAAGTATTATAGCCGATTTTACTCTTAATTTCAATAGTAGGAATGGTATAATTAATTCAGAAATATTAAAAGGAGGTAAATTTATGTATACAGTATTGGCAATTTCCTGTCATCCTGACGATATGGAAATTAACTGCGCAGGTACTCTTTTAAGGTGCAAGGAGAGAGGAGATAGAGTGGTTGTTTGCCATGTTGCCAACGGAAATATGGGACATATGGAAATAATGCCCGAGGAATTGGGAGCAATGCGTATTGGAGAGGCTAAGCGTTCTGGTGATTCGGTTGGTTTTGAAACTGTTACCTGTGATGTGGGCGATCTTCTTGTAAGCGCTGCCAGCAAAGAACAGCACGATAAAATCGTTGAGGTTATAAGAAAATATCAGCCTGATTTTATAATAACTCACGGTCCAGACGATTATATGGGCGACCATGTTGAGGTATCAAAGCTTGTTTTTGCGGCTTCCTTTGCGGCAAGTGTGCCTCATTATGAGCCACAGCTCGGAGATGCTGCTGCTGTCACCCCGATATTTTATATGGAAAATTCGGGACTTCTTAACTGCGACCCCACAGAATATGTAGATATAACCGACCATATTGAAACAAAGCTTAAAATGTTAAGCATGCACGAAAGTCAGATAACCTGGCTTGGTGACCACGACGGTAACGATGTCCTTGAAAATACCCGTATGTTTGCCCGTGTAAGAGGTATTCAGTGCGGTGTTAAGTATGCCGAGGGCTTTAGACAATGCAATGTTGACCACAGAAATACAACAAAAAGGCTTTTGCCATAGAAAGGAAAATAGAAAATGGATTTTAATTCAACAGTAAAAGGCTCTGCTTTAGAGGGTTTTTATCCTGCAGGCTGGGATTTTGAGAAAATTGACGCATGTATTGATGCACCTGAAAAAATCTGCGATAGACAGCAGTTCTGGAATGACGGTTTTACACCCGTAAAGTGCGACAGTCTCGGTGAGTTCGAAACCTATATGGGACACGAGATTGCAATGCAGATTAAAAAAGCACACGAAAGAAATGAGAAAATTGCATTTATTTTGCCTGTAGGCCCTATGGGTATGTATAAATGGGTGGTTTATTTCATTAAAGAGTGGGGTATATCTTGCGATCATGTTTATACCTTTAATATGGACGAATGGGCAGACGGCGAGGGTAACACCTTAGCTCCCGATAATCACGGTTCTTTCCAGTATGCAATGGAGCAGGCTCTCTTTAATCCATTAGGCGAGCTTACTGTACCCAAAAACCAGAGAAATTTTGCAACAAAGGATAATCTTCCTACATATCCTGCAAAAATTGATGCTTTAAAGGCAGAGGGCGCAAAGCTTGTTTTAGTTTACGGTATAGGCAGAATGTGCCACATAGCTTTCTGGGAGCCTACTTTTGCGGCAGATTATGCGACTGCAGAAGAATGGGAAGCAGCGCCCTACAGAATAGGCGCTAAAATTCACCCCTTGACCGTTGAGCAAAACGCACTTACGAGCTTCAAATCAAGAACTCCGTTAGTGCCTTGCAGAGCTAATACTATAGGCCCAGGTCTTTTCTTAAAGGCTGACTATGCAATAGGCGGTGCAGACGGCACACTCGGCAGAGGTATGCAGTGGCAGGGACTTTCTCTTTGGATGACCTTGCGCCACGGTAAAACTCCTTGGATTACTTCTTCTTATATTCCAACTCTTGCAGGCAGACTTTTCTTCTTGAAAGAATTAGCCGGTCCGTTAGAGGCAGAGTGCAACTAAATTTATTATTTAATAATATTTTTAATTTCATCAAATGTTACTGTTCCAAAAAGTAATAACAGTAACAAATAAGAAGATATAGATATGGCACACAAAAGTATTATGTAAACCAAATTGCTGTTTATGGCAAAAATATTAAGAAGCGTGCTTGAAAGCAAGGCAACGGTTAAAGCTGAAACGAGAGGTATGATTATTTCTCCCAAAAGCTCTAACCTTGCCTTGCTTATTTTTATTAGTCTTGTAATATGCAAAAGGCAGGTAAAAAGATTTGAAAAATACATAATAATTATAAAACCGTTAAGACCCATAAAAGGCAAAAGGGCTATAACTAGCACAATTCTTAATGAAGAATCGGAAAGAGCGGTAAAAAAGGTGTAATTTTGCTGGTCGAGCCCTTTTAAAATGCCGTCGGAAATGCTGTCAAGATACATAAGCGGTACTATGGGCGAAAGCACCTTTAACAAATAGCCCACAGAGGGGTCTTTATAAATAAGAATTCCGATTTTATCCCCTGCGGTATAAAAAATTGCTGCAAAAATAAAGGCAATGACCGCTGTCAACTTTAAAATTTTTTCGGTGGTTGATTTCACTATCTGTGTGTGTTTTCGTGCTGCCGCTTCGCTCATTTCGGGTATCAAGAGGGTTGAAACTGAATTAAGCACCGCAGAGGGGAAAAAGAGTATCGGCAAAGCCATACCTTTTATCATACCAAACTGAGAAAGTGCATTATCTGTGCTCGGTTTATACTTTGCAAGGCTTTGAGGGACTAAAATATTCTCCCCTGTTCTGAGAGCAGTATTAAGATACCTCCCCGAGGTTATAGGCAGGGCAATATCTGTAATTTTTTTAACAATTTTATAGGGCGGTCGGCTTCTGCCTGAAAGAGAAGACAGCTTATTGCGGTCAAAAGCGAAGGTGAGAGCTAATAAAAGACAGCCTGCAAGCTCTGAAATAACATCTCCGAGCATTACCGCCGCACAGCAAACAGCAATACCCTTTTTGACAAAGGCTTTAACAAGGAAAACAACCAAGAAAATTCTTATTGCCTGTTCGGTAAGCTGAGACACTGCTCCGGGGGAAGCTTTTCTGCGGGCTATAAAATATCCCTTTAGGCATGAGGTTATGCCCATAAAGGGCAAGGAAAATGGCAAAACCTTAAGAGCTGATGCTGCTCTGACATCTTTTAAGAGGTTGCTTGCTATAAATTCCGCACCGAAATAAACAATTGCTAACGAAATCAATGCTATTATAAGAGTTATTTCTATACTGCGCTTTAAAATTTTAAGCGTGCCTTTTTTACTGCCAAGCGCCAATTCTTCAGCAACAAGGCGAGTCACGGCGGTGCTTATTCCTGAGGAAGCAAAGGTTGATACCAACATATACACGCTGAAAACAAGCTGATAAAGACCGATACCCTCACTACCGATAAGTGCGGCAAGCCAAACCTTGAAAATTATGCCTGCAAATCTTAAAATTAAAGAAGATGCGGTCAATATTGCCGCATTTTTAATAAAAACTGTTTTTTTCACGCTTTACACTCACTCTGCATTAATCTTATTTAATACTATGTTGCGGTCAGGCTTTAAAATCACTTGAAAAGTGACGGATTTTTTGGTATCATAAAGAAAAGTATATCTATAAAGGCGGTGGGAATGTGAATTCACCTTTGGCGGACAGATTAAGACCTAAAATAATAAGCGAGGTTGCAGGACAGAAACATCTTTTATCAGAGGGTAAGGTTCTGCGCCGAATTATCGATTCGGGAGAACTGCCTAATCTTATTTTTTACGGTCCTTCGGGCGTTGGAAAAACCACCGTTGCAAATATTATCGCTGAAAACTGCGGCAAAAAGCTCTATTATCTTAATGCTACAACCGCTTCAACCGCTGATATCAAAGAAATTATTAACAGCATTGGTACTATTGAGAGTATGGGCGGTATTTTACTCTATCTTGACGAGATACAGTATTTTAATAAAAAACAACAGCAGATATTGCTTTCATATATAGAAAACGGTGATATCACACTTATTGCATCTACCACCGAAAACCCATATTTTTATGTTTACAATGCAATTTTAAGCCGTTCAACTGTTTTTGAGTTCAAAACCCTTTCGAGTGCGGATATTTTTACTGTTTTAGAGCGTGCTATAGGTATTTTATCAGCTGAAAAAGGAAAGGCTATAAAAATAAGTGATGAAGCGGTAAGAAAAATTGCAACTGCGGCTGCAGGTGATGTCAGGCGTTCGCTTAATATGCTGGAGCTTTGCGTGCTTACGGCAGATGTGACCGAGGATATCGCTGTCAGCAATGAAACAATTGAAGAAATACTTGCTTCAAATTCAGTTCGTTATGACCGTGAGGGTGACGAGCATTACGATATTATTTCGGCTTATCAGAAATCTATGCGAGGTTCTGACCCTGATGCCGCAATTTATTATTTAGGAAGACTTTTAGCGGCAGGAGATTTGCCAAGTGCCTGCAGAAGACTGCTTGTTTGCGCAAATGAAGATGTCGGTCTTGCCTATCCGCAGATAATACCAATAGTAAAAGCTGCTGTTGATACAGCTATGATGGTGGGTCTGCCCGAAGCACGCTTACCTTTAGCAAATGCTGTAATTTTGGTGGCTAATTCGCCAAAATCGGTCAGCGCCCATGATGCTATTAATGCCGCTATGGCTGATATTGAGCGGGGTATCGGAGGAGATATTCCCCGTCAGCTACAGAATAAGCATTTTGACGGCGAGGATGCCAAGGTAAAGGGACAGAACTATAAATATCCGCACAGCTTCCCTGGACATTATGTAAACCAACAATATTTGCCCGATAATATCAAGAATAAGAAATATTATAATTACGGTGACAATAAAACCGAGCAGAAATTCAAGGAATATTGGGACGCAATAAAGAAAAACAAATAGTTTTTCTTCTGCTCAAAACAATTATTTTAAGAGAGGTGCGTAATGAGGGATTATAAGCTACCACGCAAAGCCCTGCTTTTATGGGAATTGAGATTAGCTATTATAGAATTGCTGATTTTGGGAATATGCAGATACTTTTATTTAAAGCTTTCCTTTTTATATATTGTGAGTATTGTTTTAACGGCTGTTTTTATTATATCCTTAGTATGGTATTTGCCGGCTTTCCTTAAAAGCTATAAAATAAGGCTTTCTAAGGACGGAGTTATAATAAGGCGAGGCGTAATAATTAAAAATACCCATATTTTGCCATTTTCTCGCTTAATTTACACACAAACTCTTGTTACTCCATTGGCAAAGATTTTGAAGCTAAAGGCTATTACTTTAAAAGCCGCACGAAGTACAATTATTGTGCCTGAAATGAGCGCTGAGGATGCAGATTGCCTTTTGACCTTGCTTGCAAACGGTGATGAAGAATGAAAAAGATATTTAAAGCTCATCCTTTAATGATTTTTACTTTTATGAAGCCTTTTTTGTTCGTATTGGTCTTCCCGTTCATAAAAGCGTTGATACAGTATTTTTTGGATAAACACATAACTGATGTGCTTAGCATAGAGCTTACAATATTTGTAATTTTAAGTGTAATTGCTTTTTTCAGGTACCGTGCATATAAAATTTACTGTGACGAGGAAAACATAACGGTTAAAACAGGTTTCATATTCAGAAAAACAGCGGTAATAAAAATATCTAACCTTTCTTCAGTTCAGGTAACTCAAAATCCGATAGAGGCGATTTTTTCTGCTGTTACGGTCTGCATTAATACAGAGGCCGGCACCACAAACCGTTCTGATTTCAAGCTTAAGATGTGGAAAAAGGATTATTCCGATTTGATTTCTAAGCTGTATTCGGGCGAAGTTATTTCAAAAGTTCGTTTTTCTGCGTTACGTGTTGCGATTATGGCGGCGGCAACCTCGTCGGCTTTTTCGGGAATAATTATCGGTGTTCCCTTAATAAACCGAGCCGGTAAGCTTTTAGGAATAGGCTTAAGCGAAATGCTTTTAGAGGAGCTTAATCACGTTTCTTCAAAAATTGAAACCTATTTTCCGCCTGCGGTTAATACCGCCACTCTTATTTTGTTGCTGTGTTATGCAGTTTCCTTTGCTTATTCGTTCTTTAAGTATATAAATTTCAAACTGCTTTTAAATGATGAAAAATTAGAGGTGCATACAGGTTTTTTTGTAAAAATTAAAACCGCTTTTAAAAAAACCTCAGTTAATGACGTAATGATAGTACAGACACCTTTAATGCTGTTTTTACGCAGATATGCAATGAAGGTAAGCGTTGGCGGCTTTGGTGAGGCTAAGAGCGAATCGCAAATTGTTGTTCCTGCAGGAACTTATAAGGAAATAAAGGGCGATTTTGCCGAATACTTTCCTTTTTTGTTGCCTTCGGGCAATTCTTTGCGTGCCAAAAGGCATATTCTGATAAAGGGCAGATTTTTATTCTGGCCGTCTATTTATTTATTATTAATTCTTGGCGCCTCGATAACTTCCTGCTTTTTGTTTAATGAATTTACGCGATTTATTTTCTTTGTTACAATAGTTTTGCTATGCGTTGTGTTTTACTATGCTTATATCTGCCTGTTTGAATATGAGTACGGTAAACTGAAGTTTGGCGACAGTGTAATGGCAAAAAGCACAAAGGGATTCCGTACTTGCCGACTTTATTGTCCAAAAGAAAAAATAGGCGAGATTAAAATCACGAGATTTTTCACTGATTTTTATTACAAAACCTGCCGTGTGAGGATTACCGTTCGTTCTGAGGGTGCGGACACTATGAGAGTGCGTCATCTTAATTATTATGAGGTAATAAAAGAAATTTACCGAACTTTTGATTTATAAGAATAAGTTTGATAATTTTGCAGAAAATAAGAATGTTTCACGTGAAACATTCTTATTTTTTGTGAGGAACATATATGGATATTTTTATAAGTTGCTTAAAGGCTTTTTTGGTGGGCGGGTTTATTTGCCTTATAGGTCAGGTGTTAATAGATTATACGAAACTTACTCCTGCAAGAATACTTGTAAGTTTTGTGGTGAGCGGCGTTATACTGACAGCTATAGGGATTTATGAACCGATAGTCGAATTTGCAGAAGCGGGTGCCACAGTTCCGCTTACAGGCTTTGGATACAGTCTTGCAACGGGTGTTAAGGAAGCGGTTAAGGAATACGGTCTTATAGGTGCGCTTTCTGGCGGTATTACTGCTACCTCCGCAGGAATTGCCGCTTCGGTAACATTCGGCTTTATAATGGCACTGTTATTCAAATCGGGAGACAAAACTTAATATTATACAAAATTTGGCTGAAAGATTTTATCTTTCAGCCACTAATATTTTCTTTACAAATATATTATGTGTTGGTATAATTAAAAATACGAACTTTAAAATACAGTAATGTTTCACGTGAAACATTTTAAACGAGTTATTAATCGGAGGGCCAAAATGGGCAAAATTATATCAATAGTTAACCAAAAAGGCGGCGTTGGTAAGACCACAACGGCGGTAAACCTTGCTTCTGCGATAGGAATTGCGGGCAAAAAGGTGTTGCTTATAGATGCCGACCCGCAGGGAAATTCAACAAGCGGATACGGAATTAACAAAAAAACCACAAAAATCACCTCGTATGAGCTACTGATAGGAAAAGGAACTGCAGAAGCGGCAGCAATTGAAACAGAATATAAAAATGTAGATATCGTGCCGTCTTCAATGAATTTAGCGGCTGCCGAGGTTGAGCTTATTGAAATTGAACACCGAGAGGCACAGCTGAAAATGGCGCTTGCAACTGCCAGAGAAAAATATGATTACATATTTATTGACTGTCCGCCATCTTTGGGACTCATAACAATTAATTCACTTAATGCAAGCGATACGGTTCTTGTGCCCATACAGTGCGAATACTTTGCGCTTGAAGGTCTTTCTCAGCTTATGGCAACCGTCCGTCAGGTAAAGAGGCTTTATAATCCAACCCTTGAAATAGAGGGAATAGTGCTTACTATGTATGACGGAAGACTTAATCTCACAGGTCAGGTTGTGGGAGAGGTTAAAAAATATTTTGCAGATAAGCTTTACAAAACCGCTATTCCAAGGGCGGTAAGACTTTCCGAAGCTCCAAGCTACGGTATGCCTATTCAGTATTACGACAAGCGCTCAAAAGGAGCAAATGCCTACAACGATTTGGCAAAAGAATTTTTAAAGAAGAACAGGAGACGTTAAAATGGCAGCTAAAAAAGGCGGACTTGGAAAGGGACTCGACACCCTTTTTAATGAGAATGCAACCGATAATGAGGGTGCTGTTACCCTTAATATAAATGAGATTGAGCCTAACCGAAATCAGCCCCGAAAGGACTTTGATGAGGGTGCTTTAAATGAGCTTGCGGATAGCATCGCAAGGCATGGTCTTATACAACCTATTGTGGTTCGTCCAAATTTAGATGGAACATATATGATTATTGCAGGTGAACGCCGTTGGCGAGCCTGCCGCATTGCAGGGGTTGCAGAGGTGCCTGTAATTATAAAGGAAACTGATGATAAAACCCTTATGGAGCTGGCTCTTATTGAGAATTTACAGCGTGAGGATTTAAACCCTGTTGAAGAAGCCTTGGGTTACAAGGCGCTGATTGAAGATTTTTCTCTCACTCAAGAAGAGGTTGCCCACCGAATGGGTAAATCGAGAAGCGCTGTTACCAATGCGCTCAGACTTTTGGCTCTTAACGAGGCTGAACTTGAAGCTCTCAGAAAAGGAATGATTACCGCAGGTCACGCAAGAGCGCTGTTATCCTGCGAGAATGAGGAGACGAGACAAAAGCTTCTTATTTTGGCTGTAGAGGGCGCATCTGTGCGTGAGCTTGAGCGAATGGCAAGCTTCGGCAAAAAGGGTGGCTCTGTTAAAAAGGCCGAAAAAACTAAGCCTAATTTTTATAGTGAGGTAGAATTATCTCTTAAAAACGAAATTGGTAGAAAGGTTAACATAAAACCGACAGGCAAAGGCAAAGGTACACTTACAATTGAGTTCTACAGCGACAAGGAATTAACCGAATTTGCCAAGAAATTAGCAGGAGAATAATTTTATTAGAAATTTGGATTTATATATTTTAAAAGCAGTAATCCGCATTAACAAGTTTACATAATACTGCCGATTTTTCTTCTGAATTATTTAGGTCTTAAGCATTGACTTATTTTTTTCAGTATGATATAATATTTAAAAATATTAACCCTTGGAGGAAAACTAATATGAAGCGTATCCAGACTTTAGATACTAAGAATCTTTGTGAAAGTGCTAAGAATGGCGGTTGCGGCGAATGCCAGACTTCCTGCCAGTCTGCTTGCAAGACCAGCTGCGGTATTGCAAATCAGGAATGCGAAAACGAAAATAAGTAATTATTTGAGCTTTCAAAAAATGCAAATGCCGCCTTTTTGGCGGCATTTTTTATGAGAAGGGAAAAATTATGATTCATTGCTATAAATTAGGCGGTCTTAATATCGTGCTTGATGTATACTCAGGCTCGGTGCATCTTGTTGACGAGGTGGCTTATGATATTATTGAGATGTATGAAACCAAGTCGAAAGAGGAAATAACCGCCGCAATACTTAAAAAATACAACGGCAGAGAGGATATAACCGCTGAGGAAATATCCGACTGTTTAGATGATATAGAGGAGCTTAAAAAGGCGGGAAAGCTTTTCAAAGAGGATACCTTTGAGCCGATGGCAGGGGATTTGAAGAAAAAGAGCGCAGGTATTGTAAAGGCACTTTGCCTGCACGTGGCGCACACCTGTAATCTTAACTGTTCCTATTGCTTTGCAAGTCAGGGAAAATACCATGGTGACAGAGCTATAATGAGCCTTGAAGTGGGCAAAAGAGCGCTTGATTTCCTTATTGAAAACTCGGGTACACGCCGAAATCTTGAGGTTGATTTCTTCGGCGGTGAGCCGCTTATGAATTTCGAGATGATAAAGGAATTAGTAGCCTATGCCCGTGTGAGAGAAAAGGAAGCTAATAAAAACTTCCGTTTCACTCTTACAACTAACGGAGTTCTGGTGGACGACGATGTAATTGACTTTGCAAACAAAGAAATGAGCAATGTAGTGCTTAGTCTTGACGGCAGAAAAGAAATTCACGACCGTTATAGAGTTGATTTTGCAGGTAACGGCAGTTGGGAGAAAATTGTTCCCAAATTTCAGCGTTTTGTTGAAAAAAGAGGCAATAAAAATTATTATATGCGAGGCACATTTACCCACGCTAACCCCGATTTTTTAAAGGATATTGAAGAAATGCTCGCTTTAGGCTTTACCGAGCTTAGTATGGAGCCGGTTGTTGGCGCTCCTGATGAGCCTTCGGCTTTAACCAAAGAGGATTTGCCCATTGTTATGGAGCAATACGAGAAATTGGCAGAATTAATGCTTAAAAAGTACCAAGAGGGCAAGCCCTTTACATTTTATCATTATATGCTTGACCTTAAAAGCGGTCCTTGCATTTACAAGCGAATTTCGGGTTGCGGAAGCGGTACAGAATATATGGCGGTTACCCCTTGGGGTGATCTGTACCCTTGTCATCAGTTTGTGGGTGAGGAAAAGTTTAAGTTAGGTAATGTATGGACAGGCGTAGATAACACCGATATGCAGGACGAATTTGCCGCTTGTAATGTTTATACCCGTCCGGAGTGCAGGGATTGTTGGGCAAAGCTTTATTGTTCAGGCGGTTGTGCCGCAAACGCTTATCACGCAACAGGATCTGTAAACGGAATTTACAGCTATGGCTGTGAGCTTTTCAGAAAACGAATGGAATGTGCTATTATGCTTGAAGCCGCAAAGACAGTGGGAAAAGAGTAATGACTACGCCTATTGTTGATTTTGTGAGGAATTATGCCGCTAAAAAGGCATTAAGACTGCATATGCCCGGTCATAAGGGTAACAGTGTTTTAGGAATTGAAGCCCTTGATATTACTGAAATAGAGGGCGCAGATGTTTTATATAACGCAAAAGGTATTATAAAGCAAAGCGAGGATAACGCCGCTAAAGTTTTCGGCAGTGCAAAAACGGTGTACTCAACCGAAGGCTCGTCTCTTAGTATCAGGGCAATGCTTTATCTTACAAAAATTTATGGTAATACTAAGAATAAAAGACCGTTTATTGCCGCAGGAAGAAATGCGCATAAAACCTTTATTACAGCGGCGGCGCTTATGGATTTTGAGATTGACTGGCTATTGCCTTCCGACGCAGATACCCTTATTTCCTGTAATATAACGCCTCGGTTTTTAGAGGAATATTTTAAAAATTCCACAGAAAAGCCCTTGGCGGTTTATGTGACAAACCCTGATTATCTTGGCAATACGCTTGATATAGCCGCCTTATCTGAGGTTTGCAAGAAGTACAACTCACTGTTGCTTGTGGATAATGCTCACGGCGCATATTTAAGCTTTTTGCCTGAAAATTTACACCCGATAGCGCAGGGAGCGGATATGTGCTGTGATTCGGCGCATAAAACTCTGCCTGTTTTAACGGGAGGCGCGTATCTTCATATAAGCTGTGATGCACCGAAGCTGTTTTTAAATCAGGCGGAAAATGCGATGTCGGTCTTTGCTTCAACAAGCCCTTCTTACCTGATTTTACAGTCGCTTGATATGGCGAATAAATATTTAAGCGATGGCTACAGTGAGCGGCTTTGCGCCTTTACAGAAAAAACCGAACAGCTTAAAAAGGAGCTTAAAGAAATTGGATATAAGCTTTACGGTGACGAGCCATTGAAGCTGACAATAGCTCCAAAAAGCTTTGGTTATACGGGCTGCGAATTAGCAGAAATTCTTGAAGAAAAAGGTATAGTATGCGAATTTGACGATCCGGATTTTGTGGTAATGATGCTAAGCTGTGATATGGGTGAAAAAGGGCTTACTTTTTTAAGAAATGCCTTGTCAGGGATTGAAAGAAAAGCGGAAATAACCGCAAAGCCTCCTCGGGTTAGAGCTTATAAAAAGCAGATGTCGCTTGAAAAAGCAATTTTTTCTCCAAATGAGGAGCTTCCTGTTAAGGAATGCTGCGGCAGAACCTTAGCAACAGCCTCGGTAAACTGTCCCCCTGCGATACCGATTGTGGTTTGCGGGGAGGAGATAACAGACGAGGCAATAGAATGTTTCGAGTATTATGGAATTAAATCCTGCTCTGTGGTAACAGAGTTAAAATAATAAGCAAAGGAAAAATTTATGAAACCTGTACTTTATATCGTAATTCCCTGCTATAATGAAGAAGCGGTGTTGCCTATTACTGCACCCACTTTTAAAGAAAAAATTGAGTCTCTGGCTAGCAGAGGTTTAATAAGCGGCGAGAGCCGAGTGCTTTTTGTGAATGACGGCAGTAAGGACAAAACCTGGGATATTATCTGTGATTTGGCTAAAAGCGACCCGATTTTCAAGGGCATTTCACTTAGCCGTAACAAGGGTCACCAAAACGCTTTGCTTGCAGGTCTTAACGAGGCGTCAGAGCTGTGCGATATTTCCATTTCTATTGACTGTGACGGTCAGGACGATATAAATGCAATGGATAAAATGGTGGAGGAATATCTGGGCGGCGCTGATGTGGTTTACGGAGTGCGAGCCAACAGAGAAACCGATACATTTTTTAAGCGTACCACAGCGCAGGGCTTTTATAAATTTATGAAGCTTTTGGGAGCAGATGTTGTTTATAATCACGCTGATTATAGATTAATGTCGGCTAAAGTGCTCAAAGAGCTTAAAAATTTCAAAGAGGTTAATCTGTTCCTGCGTGGTATTGTGCCGCTTGTCGGCTTTAAGTCCACCTGTGTTTATTACGAGCGTAAGGCTCGCCTTGCAGGAAAAGGGCATTATCCCTTAAAGCGTATGATTTCTTTGGCTCTTAACGGAATCACAAGCCTTTCTATAAGACCTATCAGAATTATAACCGCTCTCGGCTTTATAGTAGCAGTTATAAGCCTTGTTGGTATAATATGGTCGGTAGCTGTAACCCTGATGGGCAAGAGTGTTGCGGGCTGGGCTTCAATTGTAAGCATTACCTGTTTTTTGGGCGGAATTCAGCTTTTAAGCCTTGGCGTAATAGGCGAGTATATTGGAAAAATGTACCTTGAGGTAAAGGGCAGACCCCGATATATTATAGAAAAGCGTACTGAGGAGGAAGTATAAAAAATATGAATATAGCTTTTTATACATTGGGCTGTAAGGTAAATCAGTACGAAACCCAAAGTCTGCGCGAAGCCTTTATGCGCTTGGGGCATACGCCTGTCGGAGAGGACGCTCCCTTTGATGCGGTGGTTATAAATTCCTGTACAGTAACTGCAGAAAGCGACCGCAAAACAAGGCAGGTGTTACATAGATTTCGCCGTGAAAACCCTAATGCGGCAATAGTGCTCACAGGCTGTATGGTGCAGGCTTTTTCTGATGAGGCAAGGCAGCTTCTGTCGGACGCTGATGTTATTGTTGGAAATACAGATGTTATGAAAACGGTAGAGCTTACCGAACGCTTTTTGAAAGATGGCGAAAAGATCTGTGAAATTCTGCCCCATACAAGAAAAGAGCGCTTTAACACCCCCGATATAACCGATTTTGCCGAGCGCACAAGGGCTTATATGAAAATTGAGGACGGTTGTGACCGATTTTGTAGCTATTGTATTATTCCAACGGCGAGAGGTTTTGTCCGTTCTAGGCCGAAAGAGGATATAAAAAAGGAAGCCGAGGAATTGGCTAAAAAAGGTTTTAGCGAAGTGGTTCTTGTGGGAATAAACCTCTCTTCCTACGGCAAGGGCGAGGATATGGACCTTTGCGATGCGGTTGATGCTGTGTGCGAGGTTGAGGGAATAAAGCGAGTGCGTTTAGGCTCATTAGAACCCGACCATATAAGTGACAGTATGTTAGAACGGTTTAAAAACCAACCTAAATTCTGTCCGCAGTTTCATTTGTCGTTGCAGTCTGGCTGTGACAGAACCTTAAAGCGAATGAACAGGCATTATGATACGGCTTTTTACACCGATTTGGTGAGAAGAATAAGAAAAATGTTCCCCTCTGCCGCAATTACTACCGATATTATGGTAGGCTTTGCGGGTGAAACCGAGGAAGAATTCAAAGAAAGTGTTGATTGTCTTAAAGCTATAGGCTTTGCTAAGGCTCACGTTTTTGCCTATTCAAGACGAAAGGGTACTGTTGCCTACGGCTTGCCTGAGCAGGTGACAAAAGCGGAAAAATCAAGAAGAAGCCGAATTATGTGTGAAGCGGCGGCTGAGTGCGAGGCAGAGTTTCTTAAAACAATGGTTGGCAGTACACAAAAGGTTCTGTTTGAAACTTATGAAAACGGTAAGGCTTTTGGCTATACCGAGAATTATTCAAGAGTTTTTGTTTCCTCCCCCGAGGATTTAAATGGAAAAATCAAAGAGGTTAACATAATCTCTGCTACAGCAGATTGCCTCGCAGGTGAAATGTTATAAATTAATGTTTATTTGCGATAAATATTAAAAGAATATTGTAGGGGCAGGTCTCTGTGCCTGCCCGCTAATTAGTGATTTTTTTGCGGGAGGGCATTGAAACCCTCCCCTACAAATCGGATTTACTTTACACTGCTAAACTTTAATTTACCTGAAACTTTCCAGAGGAGTAGAGTTTTTGCAAAGCGCTAATTCTTAACGAACCAATCACCAATACCCTTAGCAAACAATAATTTGTGAAAAAGCATTGACTTTTGGAATAAAAATATATATAATTATAGGGCTGTTTAAATAATCGAGGCGTGGCTCAGTTTGGTAGAGCGCCGCGTTCGGGACGCGGAGGCCGTGGGTTCAAGTCCCGTCGCCTCGACCAAAAATCCAATTCCAACCGATAGCTTGGGGTTGGATTTTTTATTTAAAAACAGACGGGACTTGAACCCTAAGAGGGCTGCGAATGTTAAGAGAAACAGTCCGACGGACTGTTTTTTAATGAGCAGGTGCGCAGACGGGTACTGTTGCAAGGCAACGGTCGTCAAGCAGGGCAGATTGCCGCAGGCAAGGTGCGTCCCGTCGCCTCGACCAAAAATCCAATTCCAACCGATAGGTTGGGGTTGGTTTTTTAATTTTTGCGGTATTTAATTGTCAATTAAAAAGAATTTTGTGGCGAGGGGAGTGTTGACAAAAACAATACTTCGTGATATGATGTATTGCGTTAGAGGAGGTATGTTATGGATATTCAGTTAAAGCGAGGTCTTTTAGACGTATGCGTCTTGGCGGCAATTAAAGGTGAGGATTCATACGGATACAAAATAATAAAAGATATGAAGCCTTATATTGAGCTTTCGGAATCGACCTTATATACCATTTTAAAACGCTTGGAAACGGCGAATATGCTGACAGTGCGTACTGCTGAGCACGCAGGCAGACTCCGTAAGTATTATCGTATTACCGATGAGGGAATACGGCGTATTGAGGATTTTAAGGAAGAATGGAAAGAAATTTTATCTATATATAGGTTTGTAACAAAGGAGGATGAGGCAAATGAGTAAACAAGAGTTTTTGCTGGGGTTGCGTAAAGGCTTGGCAGGGCTTTCTCAGGAAGATATTGAGGAACGCCTGAATTTTTACAGTGAAATGATAGATGACCGCATTGATGAGGGACTTTCGGAGGAGGCTGCTGTTAGCGAAATTGGCAATGTGGATGATATTGTATCGCAGATTATAGCGGATATGCCGATTACAAAGCTTGCAAAGGAAAGAATTAAGCCGAAAAGACGGCTAAAAGTGTGGGAAATAATACTTTTAGCGTTGGGCTCACCAATATGGCTTTCATTATTAATAGCTGCTTTTGCCGTAATTGCTTCGCTTTATATCTCACTTTGGGCTATGATAATTTCGCTTTGGGCGGTTTTTGTCTCTGTTGCAGGCTGTTCATTAGGCGCAATTGCTTCAGGTATCGGGTTTACTTTTAACGGCAACGGTCTTACAGGCGTTGCTATGATAGGTGTGGGTGTTGTTTGTGCAGGTCTTTCCGTTTTTCTGTTTTACGGATGCAAGGCTGCAACAAAAGGAATACTGATACTTACAAAGAAATTGGCTTTAGGTGTAAAAAGCTGTTTTATTAAAAAGGGGGAGGTATAAGTTATGAACAAAACTAAAATATGGCTTATTACAGCAACCTGCCTTGTTATAATAGGAAGTATAATTTTTGTGGGAGTGATGGCAGTGCTCAAATGGGATTTTACAAAATTACAGACAGCTAAATTTGAAACCAACAATTATGAAATTAACGAAAATTTTAAAAATATATCGGTTGTAACGGATACAGCTGATATTGTGTTTAAGGTTTCCGAAAATCAAAAAACTGCGGTTGTTTGCTATGAGCAGAAAAACGCAAAGCACTCGGTTTCTGTAAAGGAAGATAGTCTTGTAATTGAGATTATGGATACAAGAAAATGGTATGAGCATATAGGGATAATGTTCGGCACGCCTGAAATAACAGTATATATTCCTCAGGGTGAATACGGCGAGCTGCTGGTAAAAGGGAGCACAGGCGATGTAGAAATACCTAAGGATTTTAAGTTTGGAAGCATTGATATTGCAAAAAGCACAGGCAATGTGAGAAATTACGCTTCTGCTTCAAAAAGCATTAAAATAAAGACCAGCACAGGCGACATTAAAGTTCAGAATGTGAAAGCTCGCAAAATCGACCTTTCTGTTTCTACAGGAGAGATTAATGTAAGCTCTGTAAACTGCGAGGGTGATATTTCTGCAAAAGTATCTACAGGAAAAACAAATATGACTGATATTAGCTGCAAAAATATTGTATCGGGCGGAAGTACAGGCGGTATTCTTCTGAAGAATGTAATAGCAGTGGAGAAATTTACGGTCGAAAGAAGTACGGGAGACATAAGGCTTGAAAAATGCGATGCCGCAGATATTCTGATTAAAACCGATACAGGCGACATAAACGGAACACTGCTTTCGGGAAAGATTTTTACTGCAAATAGCGATACCGGAAATGTAAAAGTTCCTGAAAGTGAAGCAGGAGGCAAATGTAAGATTACCACAGACACGGGCGATATAAAAATAAGCATAAGCAATAATTAAAGCTTATATGTTGCTATTGACAATTATTAAGGAGCAGTCATTTTGTGTTATTTTTATTTAAATTACGAGATTTAAAGTGGATAATTTAAGGCAGTATGATGAGGCTTTTTTAGTTGACAAACTCTATGCGATGTGATAACATAATCGTATATAAAAAAGTAATATTTTGTCACTTTAATACCTTTTTTGGGGGAAAGCTTGTGAAAGCTCTTGAAGAAAAGATTTTAAAGGAAGGAAAGGTCCTTCCCGGAAACATTTTAAAGGTTGGCTCTTTTTTAAACCATCAGATAGATGCTGATTTTATGATGGAAATGGGCAAGGAAATAGCCGAATTGTTTGCTGATAGTGGTGCTAATAAGATACTCACAATTGAAACCTCGGGTATAGCTATTGCTATGGGAGCTGCCGTTGCAATGCATCTGCCGATGGTGTTCGCCAAGAAGAACAAAAGCAGTAATATCGGCGCAGATGTTTATAAAACCGTGGTTCACTCTTATACCCACAATACCGATTATACTGTGGTAGTCTCAAAGGAATTTATTTCTGCAGGGGACAAGATTTTAATAATTGACGATTTCCTTGCTAACGGTAAGGCGCTTTTAGGACTTATTGATATTGTTGAGCAGGCAGACGCTAAGGTTGTGGGCTGCTCCTGCGCTATTGAAAAGGGCTTCCAGCAGGGCGGAGATAATCTGCGTGCTAAGGGAATCAGAGTGGAGTCCTTGGCGATAGTTGAAAGTATGGATGATACTGCGCTCACATTCAGAAAGCATTAAACAGGTAAGGCTTTTTAAAATTTATATTGTATGTAATTTAAATTTACATAAAAAAGAAGCAATTTGCTTCAAAATTTAAAAAGAGGAGATTTTTAAAATGAAAAAGTTACTCGCAATTGTTTTGTCACTTTGCATGCTTTTAGCATTTGCAGGCTGTAGTGACGCAAACACAAGTTCCGGTAGCGACGCTGATGAGGCAAAGGTTCTCTCTATTGATGAGGTAGAGCTTACTGTTGCTGATAAAATCGAAGCTGTAGCTAAGGAAGACCTTAAGGTTGGTTTCATCTTCTTACACGATGCAAACTCTACCTATGACAAGAACTTTATCGATGCTGCTAACGCTGCTTGCGAAGCTCTTGGCATTAAGGACGATCAGGTTATTATGAAGACCGGTATCCCCGAGGGTGAAGAGTGCTACACAACCGCTAAAGAGCTTGTAAACGCAGGTTGTCAGGTTATTTTTGCTGACTCTTTCGGTCATGAGCCCTATATGGTAAAGGCTGCTAAGGAATATCCTAAGGTTCAGTTCTGCCACGCTACAGGTGTTCGTGGTAAGACCGAGGGTCTTGGCAACTATCACACCGCTTTTGCTGAGATCTACAAGGGTCGTTACCTTGCAGGTATCGCAGCAGGTATGAAGCTCAATGAGATGATCAAGGCTGGCAAATTCACTGCTGAAGAAGCTAAGATCGGTTACGTTGGAGCATTCCCTTATGCTGAAGTTATTTCCGGTTACACCTCTTTCTACCTTGGTGTTAAGTCTGTATGCCCCACCGTTAAGATGGAAGTACAGTATACACAGTCTTGGTTCGATATCGAGAAGGAAAACACCGCTGCTAAGGCTCTTATAGCTAACGGCTGCAAGCTTATCAGCCAGCACGCTGACTCTTCAGGTGCTCCCTCTGCTTGTGAGGCTGCAGGTGTTCCCAACGTTGCTTACAACGTAGACACCTCTAACATCGGTCCTAACACCGCTATCATTTCTTCCAAGATTTCTTGGGTACCTTATATGACTATGATGATCAAGGCTATGCTCGAAGGCACATCTATTCCTGCAGACTACTGTGCAACTCTTGAAGAGGGCGCTGTTCAGCTCACCGCTCTTACAAAGAATGCTGCTCCTGGAACTCAGGAAGCTATCGATGCTGCAAAGGCTAAGCTTAGTGACGGTAGCCTTAAGGTATTTGATACAAAGAACTTTACTGTAGATGGTAAAGAGCTTACCACTTAT
Organism: Oscillospiraceae bacterium; assembly: GCA_015066445.1. GTDB lineage: Bacteria > Bacillota > Clostridia > Oscillospirales > Acutalibacteraceae > UBA737. The sequence continues at coordinate 40,677 of SVOK01000002.1, forward strand.
CTTGCTGACGTTGTAGATATGGGCGACTTCGTTCCCGATACAGAGGCTGTTGTTGACGGTCGCTTTATCGAGTCTGAAAAGAGATCTGCTCCTTACTTCAACGTAATTATCGACGGTATCACAGTACCTAAGAACTAATTAACCTACTCTAAGGCGGAGTGCATAAGTGCTCCGCCTTATTTGGTTTTATGTTTTGAAAGGATTATTTGTGTAAACAGTTCTTTCAAAGCAAAAAACAACAGAAAGGAAAAGCAAAGTGGAAACTAAAGCGGCTATTGAATTAAAAAACATAACCAAAACCTTTGGTAGCGTTGTCGCTAATAAGGACGTAAATCTTACTGTTAACCGCGGTGAGATTTTATCTATATTAGGCGAGAACGGAAGCGGAAAAACCACACTTATGAATATGATTTCAGGAATTTATTTTCCTGATCACGGTCAAATTTTCATTGACGGTGAAGAGGTTGTTATCCGCTCTCCTAAGGATGCATTTGACTATAAAATAGGTATGATACATCAGCATTTTAAGCTTGTTGATGTTTTTACTGCTACAGAGAATATTATTTTGGGCCTTAAAGAGGGCGGAAAATATGATATTAAGCAGGCGGCAAAAAGCATTAAGGAAATCGCTGATAAATACACTTTTGATATCGACCCACTTAAAAAGATTCACGAAATGAGTGTTTCTGAAAAGCAGACGGTTGAAATTATCAAGGTGCTTTACAGGGGTGCTGACATTCTTATTCTTGATGAGCCTACAGCCGTGCTTACTCCTCAGGAAACACAAAAGCTTTTCAATGTGCTTCGCCGTATGAGAGATGACGGTAAGGCAATTATAATTATCACCCACAAGCTTCATGAGGTATTGTCCCTTTCGGACAGGGTTGCGGTTCTTCGTAAGGGTGAGTACATCGGTACGGTTGAAACCGCTTCTACAAGCGAGTCCGAGCTTACCGAAATGATGGTGGGTAAAAAGATTTCGCTTAATATTGAAAGAAGTGAGCCTCAAAACCCGCAGGACAGACTGGTTGTTACTGACCTTGAATGTATTAACCGTGAGGGCGTTAAGGTGCTCGATGATATAACCTTTACCGCACGCTCTGGTGAAATTCTTGGTATTGCAGGTATTGCAGGCTCGGGTCAGCGTGAGCTTTTAGAGGCTGTTGCAGGACTTCAAAAGGTGCAGTTCGGAAGTATTGTTTATAACGACCCAAAAACCGGCAAAGAAGAAAACCTTAAGGATAAAACTCCTTTGCAGATAAGAGAGCTTGGCGTTCGTCTTTCCTTTGTTCCTGAGGACCGACTCGGTATGGGACTTGTAGGAAATATGGATATTGTGGATAATATGATGCTAAGGAGTTACCGCAAGGGCAAGTCTGTTTTCCTTGAAAGAAAAGCTCCTAAGGATTTGGCGGAGCATATTATTGAGGATTTAGAGGTTGTAACACCGGGTGCTAATACTCCTGTAAGAAGACTTTCGGGTGGTAACGTTCAAAAGGTTTTAGTAGGCCGCGAAATTGCTGCTTCTCCAACTGTTTTAATGGCGGCCTATCCTGTAAGAGGACTTGATATCAACTCTTCTTACACCATTTACAATCTTCTCAATGAGCAAAAGAAAAAAGGCGTTGCAGTTATATTTGTCGGCGAGGACCTTGATGTTCTTATTGAGCTTTGTGACAGAATTATGGTTATAGGCTCGGGACGTATTACGGGTATTGTGGACGGCAGAACTGCAACCAAAGAAGAAATTGGTCTTCTTATGACTAAATCAAAGGAAGGTGAGCATAATGACTGATACCAAATTAAAGCAAAATCACGAGCCTCTTATACATATCACCAAGCGTGATGACAGCGGTTTTTGGAAATCGGCTTTGGTGCATTTAATAGGTATAGTTATAGCATTAATGCTCAGCAGCCTGCTTATTATTGCAGTAACAGGTCAAAATCCGATGGCTCTTTTCAAATCAATGTATGAGGGTGTAATCGGAACTCCTATTGCAAATTCCGGAATAAATAAGAAGTATGTTGAATCACTTCATATAGTTGCTATTCTGCTTTGCATATCCCTCGCAGTTACTCCTGCATTTAAAATGAAGTTCTGGAATATCGGTGCTGAGGGTCAGGTGCTTATGGGCTGTCTTGCATCAGCTTACTGTATGATAGAGTTCGGTGGAAAGATGGATAATACAGTTCTGCTTTTGGTTATGCTGGCGGCAAGTATTCTTGTGGGTGCTATCTGGGCTGTTATCCCTGCAATTTGCAAGGCTTTTTGGAACACTAATGAAACCCTGTTTACCCTTATGATGAACTATGTTGCTATGACTCTGGTTTCTTATTTTATTATGGTAAAAGATAAATCGGGCAGAAGCGACCTTGGTATTATCAACGAGCGTACTGGCTACGGTTATTTACCGAATTTATTTGAACGCAATTACATTTTTAATATTATAATTGTAGCGGCTGTTACTGTACTTATGTTTATATATCTTAAATACAGTAAACAGGGCTATGAGATTTCAGTTGTTGGTGAAAGTGAAAACACTGCAAGATATATAGGTATCAATGTTAAAAAGGTAATAATCAGAACAGTTGCTATCTCGGGCGCTATTTGCGGTCTTGTTGGCTTTATGATAATTGCGGGCGATAAGCATTCCATAAAAGACGATATCGTTGGCGGTCAGGGCTTTACAGCTATAATGGTTTCCTGGATGGCAGGCTTTAATCCTATAGTAATGATTCCCGTTTCAATGCTTATTGTTTTCCTTAGTGTTGGAAGTAAGTTTGCAACTTCTGCATTCAAGCTTGATAACAGTATCGGTGATATTCTTACTGCTATAGTTATTTTCTCAATAATTGCTTGCGAATTCTTTATAAGATATAAGGTTAACTTCCGCAAAAGTGTAAAGGGGGATAAATCATGAGTTTTGCATTGATAATAGCATTTATCCAGCAGTCTATAAGACTTAGCTCCACCCTTTTGCTTGGCTCTACAGGTGAAATCTTAACCGAAAAGTCGGGTAACCTTAATCTTGGCACCCCCGGTATTATGGCAAGTGGCGCTATAAGCGGTATTATCGGCGCTTATTTTTACACAAAATCCTCGCTTCCGTTTAATCCCCTTATAAGTGTGCTTATCACAATGCTTTGTTGTATTGTCGGCGCATTATTGGTTTCGCTTATTTATTGTTTCTTAACTATCACTCTTAAAACCAACCAGAATGTTACAGGTCTGGCTCTTACTACCTTTGGCGTTGGTATGAGTAATTTCGTGGGTAGTCTTATAAACAGTCAGATGGGCGGTACAGGTATTGCGGCTTTCCCTGAAATCGGTAAAGCTTACCGTGCAGCGTTACCTTTTGCCGATAAATTAGGAGTGTTCGGTGAGATATTCTTCTCTTACGGATTTATGACCTATCTCGCCATAGTGATAGCAGTTGCGGCAGGCATGATAATAACCAAAACCCGCATAGGACTTAATTTGCGTGCTGTTGGTGAGAACCCTGCAACAGCCGATGCGGCAGGTATAAACGTTGGCCGTTATAAATATTTTGCCACCTGTATCGGTGGAATTATTTCGGGTCTTGGCGGTCTTTGTTACGTTATGGACTTTGCTGCGGCTAACTGGCAGAACAACATTCTTGATCAGTTTGGTTGGCTTGCAGTAGCGCTCGTAATCTTTGCGGTATGGAAGCCCAATATGGCAATTATAGGCTCAATTATATTCGGTGCTTTATATGTTGTCGGTTCTTTCTTGCCGAGTCTTACAACCAAGGACCAAAAGCTTCTTGAAATTTTGCCTTATGTTGTAACTATTGTAGTTCTTGTTATTATTAGTATGAGAAACAAGAAAGAAAATCAGCCTCCTGAAAGTTTGGGAATGTCTTATTTCAGAGAAGAAAGATAAAATATAAAATCAGCCTTTTTAATTCAAAAGGCTGATTTTTTTAATTTTTTGCTTACATAAAAAGTTTTTATCTGTTAAAATATAAGTGAAAACAAAAAGACGGTGATATTTATGTTTGCAAAGGGAGAAAAAATTGTATATGGCAACACCGGTGTTTGCTATATTGAGGATATCTGCGAAAAAGAGCTTATCCGAAATCAGAAAAAGCTTTATTATGTTTTAAAGCCGATTTATCAGCAAAATAATGTTATCTATGCCCCTGTGGAAAACGGCATGGTTGCTATGCGACCTGTTATGACGGCAGATGAGGCAGAGGCTTTGATTTCAAAAATACCTGAAATTAAAGAAAAAAATCCTTTGGTTAATCTTTCTGGTGAGGATTACCGCAACGAGCTTTCGGGTCACGAGTGTGCCGACCTTGTAAGGCTTACGTCAATAATTTATGAGAAAAAGAAAGCGGCACAGGCAAATAATAAAAAGCTGGGCTTTATTGATGAAAAATATATGCGTCTTGCAGAAAGTCTGCTTTTCGGTGAATTGGCAGTATCGCTTGATATTCCTTATGATGATGTACCTAAATATATAGAAAAGAAAATCAAAGCTTAAAAAAGCTCTGTTCGCTATATAGCGAGCAGAGCTTTTGTTCATTATTTTATTCCAAGCAATTTTTTCGCATTCTCTGAGGTTATTTTTTTCATATCTTCAGCCCTTAGCATCAGATTATTCAAAAGCCGCATTTCCATTTCTGCAGTGTGCCAAGGGGTGTCTGTTCCAAAAAGAATTTTATCGGTACTGTGCTTTTCCAAGATTTTTTCGGCATAGAACCTTGGGAGCATAGAGTATCCAAAGGACACATCAAAGTAAATATCCTTTCCGCAAAGCAGGTCTAAAACCCCCTGATTACAGTTAACTCCGCCCCAGTGAGCGGCAATTACAGGAGACTCAAACCAACTAAGCGCCTTTGCGAGCTTTTCGGGAGTGGCGCCGTATGGTGGGGGAAAACCGTAATCGAAGCCTGCGTGAAAAACTGTGATAAGACCTAAATCGGATATTTTTTTATAAATCGGCTTCATTTTTTCATCGTCAACATTAAAGCCTTGATAGTCTGGATGGAGCTTAACACCTTTGAGTCCCAACGCTTTTATGCGCTCAAGCTCATAAAGAGCATCCTCGCTGTCGGGAAAAACTGAGCCAAAGGAAAAAATATCCTGACAGTTGTTAATGCTTGCAGCAAAATCGTTAACATTTTTTTGCTGATGCGCATTTGTTGCAATATTAAGAACAACCGAAGCGTCCACACCGCCTTCCTTCATTGAGCGGCGCAAGCCTTCTACAGTACCGTCGGTATGGTATTTGAGTCCGCCCGAAGCAAAGGAAAGCTTTTCAACCGCTTTTGCGGCTATTTTTTCAGGAAAACAGTGTGTATGAAAATCTATAAGCATTATAAAACCTCTTTAAGCGTTTATATAAGTCGATTATATTGTCTTGGACATAATAAAACTATATTCGTTATTATAATTTAAAACTCAGTTTTCGTCAATATGTTAGTTTATCCAACGTTTTTAACATTATGTAAATAACCGACCCTGCTGAAAATTACAGTAGGGTCGGTTAAAATTTTTTATGATTGTTTATATTAATAATTATAATTTATATTGGCGTATGTGTTGTATAGAACTATAACTTCTAAACAGCCCGATTTTGACAAAAAAGTATATTATTCGAGCATTATAGATACCATATTATACCACCCTAAAATTTTTTTGTCAATTGTATAAGCCGAATTTTTTAACTTTTTTCTTATTTTTTATTAATATTTTTTGAACATGCAAAGAAATGCGTATAGAATTACAATTATTTATGGTCAGAAATTAGGGTCAACTTTGCTTGATGCCAATAACAGAAAGGAGATACATCTATGTCAAGACGAGGGGACAATATACACAAAAGGAAAGACGGTCGATGGGAAGGAAGGTATAAAAATGGTGTAAAATCAAACGGCTCTGCAAAATACAGCTCTGTTTACGCACATTCTTATTCTGAATGTAAATCAAAGCTTTGGGAAGCTATGTTATATAGCCCAACTAAGATGATACAAAAATCCGATGTGAGATTTTCCGAAATTCTTTATAGATGGCTTTATTCCAACAGGATAAGGCTGAAAGGAGCTACCACAATTAAGTATAACAATATAATACAGTCACATATTATTCCTATCCTCGGGGGTATGAAAATTTCTGAAATTGATTCTGTGATAATCAACTCATTTTTAGAAAAAAAGCTATCCAGCGGAGGAATCAAACAAAACAAAGCCCTTTCCCCATCTTATGTAAAAACTATGGCGATTATTATTGAAGCAGCAATTAATTTTGCCGTTTTAGAAGGGTTGTGTAATCCTCTTAAAACCCCTATAAACAAACCTACTGTTTCAAAAAAAGAGCTTAATGTGTTAAGTAAAATATCCGAAGAAAACTTAACTAAAATGCTTATTAAAGAAAATTCAAAGGTTGCATTGGGGGCATTGTTGGCATTACAGGCAGGATTACGCATAGGAGAAGTATGTGCGTTACGTTGGAGAGATATAGAACTCGAAAACAATATAATTCATATTTACCATACGGTATCCCGTATTCCATCACCTGACAGCACACAAAAGACGCTGCTGGTACTGGATACTCCTAAAACTAATGCTTCCCGCAGAGACATTCCTATTCCTTTTACACTTCACACAGCTTTATGTAACGCTTATAAATCGAAAAAATCCGAATTTGTTGTTTCAGATACTGTCTCCTTTGTGGGAACACGAACATTTGATTATAGATACAAAAAAATGCTTAAAAAGAAAGGTATTCAAGCTATCCGCTTCCATACACTTAGACACACCTACGCTACGAGATGTGCAGAAGCAGGTATGGATGCCAAAACTTTAAGCAGGCTTTTAGGACATTCCTCCTCGACAATATCGCTTAATATCTACGTTCATCCGTCTATTGAGACCACAAAACAGCAAATAGAAGCGATTTTTTCTTAACTGAAAATGGTCAAAAATGTGGTCAAAAAATACTGGAAGCCAAACAATATCCGACTTTCCTTATTTTTTGTTTAGAAGTTATAGTTCTATACTGATTTTGGCGTATCTGCGGTGTGAACGGTTGAAACCGATTACATAATAAAATACAAATTCAATGCGGAGGAGTAAAAATGAAAATCACAGAAACCAAGAGAATCCGCCTTTTAGGCCGCATTCTCGCAATCGCAATGGCAGTATGCTTAATTTTTAGCATGGCTGTTACAGCAAACGCTGCTACTGTTAATCAGGCAGTAACAAGCGCAAAAGATGGCGTTGTTCAGATTCAGGTTTGGTTTAACGACCCTGAAACAGCATCTGAAGAACCCCTTCACTACGGCACAGGCTTCCTTGTAAACGATACAACGGTTGTAACCTGTCAGCATGTAGTTACAGCTTTCCCTGATGAGTTCTATGTAGCATGGGCAAAAGAAACCGAACGTACAGCAGAGCAGGTTAAGGAATGCCTCGAACTTCGTGTTATGCTTTATCGCGGAACTTATGTTAAGGCAAAGCTCACCAATTCAAACGCTGAGTTGGATTTAGCTGTTTTAACCTTGAACCAGAAAATCGCTCGTACACCTTTAGCAGTTCGTAGCAGTGATGAGCTTAAGCAGACCGAGGAAGTATTTGCAATCGGTTTCCCTGCTGACCTTCTTGATTTAGATGACAAGCAGACCTATGATATCGACGATATTGCTATCACCAGTGGTAATGCTAATAAGGTTGGCGATATGACCTTTAGAACCATTGAAGGTCACCTTTATGATAGCGTAAACTGCATCGAGAGCAGCGCTCGTATTTCGGGTGGAAACTCCGGCGGTCCTTTGGTTGATAAGGATGGTAAGGTTGTAGGTGTTAATGCTGCAGGCAGTGATACAAGCTTTATCGCTGTAAGTAGTAAAGAGCTTATCACATACTTAACAGCTCTTAATATTGATTATAGTGGCAACAGCGCTTCTGTTGTTACCCCTGACGTTGAAGAGCCCGATGCAGAGGGCGAAGCACTCGATACCAGCAAATTAGAAAGCTTGATTTCTGATGCAGAGGAAAAGAATGCTGCTGAGTATACCGAAGATTCTTATAAAGCTTTAGAGGACGCTCTTGAAGATGCAGAGGATGCTTTATCCGCTGAATCTCAGGACGAAATTGATTCTGCTGCTGACGAGCTTAAGTCTGCTATCAGAGGCTTAGTAGAAGCTAAGGGCGGCTCAATGATGGATAAGTATGCATTAATTGGTGTTATTGCTGTTGTAGCAGTAATTATCATTGGTGTAGTTGTTGTACTTATCGTTGTTCTTAGCAAAAAGAAGAAGGTTCCTGCAGCTCCCCAGGCCCCTGTAGCTCCTGTAGCTCCCCAGGCCCCTGTAGCTCCCGTAGCTCCCGTTGTTCCTCAGGCTCCCGCAGCTCCCGTAGCTCCCCAGGCTCCTAAGGCTCCTGTTTCTGCTGAAACCACAGTTCTTTCACAGGGCGCAGGCGAAACCACAGTTCTTTCACAGGGTGCAGGCGAAACTACAGTTCTTTCTCAGGCTGTAAACGGCGGTTCACTTGTTCGCACCAGCAATAACGAGCGTATCCCGATTACTGCTGCTGAGTTTACTATCGGCAGAGAGCGCAGCAATGTTGACTACTGTGTAGGCGGTAACTCCAACATCAGCCGTGTTCATGCAAGATTTATTGTTCGTGACGGCGCTACCTACATTGTTGACAATAAGGCTGCTAACGGCACCTTCGTAAACGGTGTAAAGGTACGTGCAGGTCAGGAAGTTGAGCTCAAGAACGGTGACAAGGTTCTTCTTGCAGACGAGAAGTTTGAGTTTAACAAATAATCGGCATTGAATTTAATTATATAGAACAAGGGCGGGTTTTCCGCCTTTGTTCTATTGCCGCTTAATGGTATCTTGTAAAAAGTTATTTATTAATTTGAAAGTTCAAGGGGTTGCAATATATGGATTTTATTGTTTCGGCTACAACCGATATCGGTATAGTAAAGGATACTAATCAGGACGGCTTGTCCGTTAAGGTTATAAATACACCGCAGGGTAAAATGACCTTTGCAATTCTTTGTGACGGTATGGGTGGTCTTGCTAAGGGTGAGGTCGCAAGCACCACAGTTATCGCAGCATTCAATGACTGGGTACATCAGCAGTTGCCTGTATTATGCAAGGCGCCTATTGAAGATTCGGTTATAAGAAGTCAATGGGAGAATATTGTTGTGAGCCAGAATAATATTATCAAGGCTTACGGTGCAAGACAGGGTATAAGACTTGGCACCACCATTGTTGTAATGTTGCTTACTCAAACGAGATACTACATTTTAAATATAGGCGATTCCCGAGCTTATGAAATTTCTGATACACTTCATCAGCTGACAGTTGACCAGACCTTTGTTGCAAACGAAATAAGAATGGGCCGTATGACGCCTGAACAGGCTAAGGTTGACCCAAGAAGAAATGTTTTGTTGCAATGTGTCGGGGCATCCGAAGATGTATATCCTGATATGTTTTTCGGAGATGTCAAGAAGGATGCAGTATATATGATGTGTTCTGACGGTTTCAGACACGAAATAACACCTGATGAAATATATGAGAAATTTCATCCGAACGTTTTAATAAGCGCAGATGCTATGGATAACAGCGCAAGGCAGTTAATTGAATTAAATAAGCAACGTGCAGAGCGAGATAATATATCTGTATTGCTTATAAGAACATATTAAGGGGTGGCGGTATGTTAGAAGTAGGTTCACTCGTTGACGGAAAATACAAAATACTGAATAAAGTCGGTCAAGGCGGTATGAGCGTTGTTTATCTCGCCATGAACGAAAGAGCAAATAAGCAATGGGCGGTAAAGGAAGTTCGTAAGGACGGTGTTCTGGACTTTGAATCTGTAAAGCAGGGTCTGGTTGCTGAGACTGATATACTAAAAAGATTAAGTCATCCTCATTTGCCAAGTATTGTAGACGTTATTGATACTGATGATTCATTTATTATTATAATGGATTATGTTCAGGGTAACTCTCTTGATAAAGCGCTTAAGGAGTTTGGCGCTCAGCCTCAGGAGGAAGTTATTGAATGGTCCAAGCAACTTTGTGATGTTTTAGGATATTTACATACAAGACAGCCTGCAATTATTTACCGTGATATGAAGCCGGCTAATGTAATGCTTAAACCTGATGGTAATATTTCACTTATCGACTTTGGTACTGCTCGTGAGCATAAGGCTTCTAAAGTAGAGGATACCACCTGCCTCGGTACACGTGGATATGCTGCTCCTGAGCAATATGGCGGTATGGGTCAGACAGATGCCCGAACTGATATTTATTGCTTGGGCGCTACTATATATCATCTTGTAACAGGTATGAACCCGAGTCAGCCTCCTTATGAGATACGTCCTATAACCGAAATTAACCCTGCTCTTTCAACAGGTCTTGAAAAAATTATTACCAAATGTACTCAAAACAACCCTGCGGACAGATATCAATCCTGTGCAGAGCTCATGTACGATCTGGAGCATTATAAAGATTTTGAAGATGAGCATATAAGACAACAAAGAAACAAATTAAAGCTATTTGTTTCTTCGGTAGCTTTAACTGTTGTTTTTGCGGCTGTGTCTGTTTGGGCACTTTTATCCGGTCAGGCAGCCAAAAGTGCTGACTATGATGTAAGATTAGGTAAGGCGGACAATGTTCAGGCATATTATGATACCATTTTGGTTGATCCAACCCGCACTGAAGCTTATATCGGAATTGAAAATACTGATACGATGGGCTTGATAGATTTTCTTATTGACGACGGTGAACTTTCTGCTGACGATAATAAGGTGCTTTCAACCCTTAGTGTGGCTCTTGATGACAACTCGGGTAAATATACCAAATCTGTCGATGTTCTGGAGAAGCTTAAAGATAGCAATCCGGAGGGTTATAAGCAAGTATGCTATGAAATCGGCGAAACCTATATTTTCTATTACAATGTAGGTGTTGAAAAGGATAAATATCAGGCTGCTTCTACCTGGCTTAAGGAAACGGTTGATGATTATCCTGTTGCAAAAATTTATTGTGATATTTCAAGCTCCTTGCAAAACATTGATAAATATGTAAAGGCTGAGCAGACTGCAAAGCTTTATGAGGAATTTGAAAACCTTTGGGGCGAGGTTGAAACCCTGCACGATGAGGTTGCAGATTCTGAAGATGACCTTAAAATCCATGTTTGGAATGCCATAGTTAGTATGATAAATTCCAACTGTAAGGAGTTTTGCGAGGTTGCCTCCAAAAACGAGCTTAAATCTATGTTAAATAAGATTTCTGCTGAGACGAAGACTATAACCAACACTTTCCTTAAAGATAAAATTGCGGAATTACAGTCAAATACAGAAATAACAGTATCAAAAATAGATACTGTTAAGGATTAATAGGGGGTGCAGGATATGTCGTATGATATTTATAATTACATTTTCATCGGTTCTCTTGTTCTCGCTATTGTAATGCTTGCCGTTACAGTTTTGTTGTATTTTGTTTTAAATATCAAAGGTGCTATCGGCGATGTTACGGGTAAGACTAAGCGCAAGGCTATAGAAGATATTCATAATACCAGTGCTGCGGCATCTACCAGACTCAAGAAAACAACAAAGAAAACTTATAATCCTGAAGATTTGTCTGAGTCAGCAAGATTAGCTGCCGAATCGGTTGAAACTTCTAAAATCAGTGTTCAGGACCGCTTTGATCACTTTGAAGCAGGTCAGACCACAGCTCTTGATACAGAGGAAGCTTCTGCCACAACAGTTTTAAGCAATGAGAATGCCGGAACAACAATTCTTAATAACACAGCTTCTGAAACAACGGTATTAAGTGATAACGGCTCAACGGATACAACCGTTCTTGATAATAGTATTGCTTCTGAAACTACTGTACTTGGTGTTGCATCAAACGAAGCAGATCCCGATTTTGTTATCGAAATAGATATCACCTATGTTCATTCAAATGAGGTAATACGATGAGAATCGTTTCTCGATTTTCGTGGGATCTGACTATAATGATTGTAGGCTCTGCGGTTTCATCCGTTTCTTTTATAGCGGCTATTCTTGAGGGAGAAACCTTAACATCACGGATAATTAAAATTCTGTGCGCATTGTTGTTTTGGTCGGGTCTTGCTGTCGAACAGATTTTTATGTGGAAGGCTAACAAAAGACGTTTAAAAATTGAAAGCATTGTATCAGGCAGAAGAATTACGGGAATGTCAGGTATATTCTCGTTTCTTAAGACCGAGTTTGGTTTTTTCACAGATGCAACATTAGCGATTTCGTTAATTACCTATATTGTTTTGGTAATAGGTAATTGGGGAGAAAATGTTGCGCAATATATTTTCTTGTTTTTGATAGTTTTATCGTTTCGCTTACACTGTATAGCAAACGGAAAAAACTATAGATATAAACTTTATTTGCAGAAAAGGAGAGCAGATGATGATTAGTTCAAAATTTAGATTGAGTAATCGTGTACTGGCAATAGTTTTATCAGTATTAATGCTGGTTGCTATGCTGCCGGTGGGCTTGTTCACTATGGCACTTGATGAGTCTAACCCCAGCGTTATAACTACTGATATTAACACAAAAACATTTAATGTTGGTACTACAACCGAGTTTACCTTTACTACTACAGGTAACGGCGATGCAGGTACTATGGTATTGGGCTCTTTTGAGTTCTTAGATGCCAACGGTAACGATGCCAAATATGCTATCGACAGCCTTCAATACTTGGAGGTTCAGTCAGGCAATTGGTTTGAGTTTTACGGTGACTTCGGTCCTGCCGCAACAGGTTTCGAGTTGCAGGCGGCTGCCACCACAAGCACTTTCAAAGTTACCTTTAATAAAGCCGGCACATATACCGTTACAGGTTTTGTAAAGGAATTTGGCACAGAAAACAGATTGTGCTCTGTTGTGGCTGATGTAACTGTATACGGCACAAGCACTCTTACCACCACTATAGCTGACAGTCACTATGTTGTTGGCAGACAGAAGGAATTCACCTTTACAACAGTAGCTAATACCGATGCAGGCGCTATGGTATTAGGTTCGTTCGAATTCCTTGACGGTGAGGGCAATGATGCTGCAAGTGCAGTTGAAAAGCTTGAATACTTAGAAGTTCAGTCAGGCAATTGGTTTGAGTTTTACGGTGACTTCGGTCCTGCCACAACTGGTTTCCCTCTCACCGATGCCACAAGCCGTTTCCGTGTTACCTTTGCTAAAGATGGTAATTATGTTGTTAACGCTTGTATGAAAACCTTTGCTGAGGGCACAGTTTTGTGTGCTGTTACTAAGGATATAACAGTAAAAGCACAGGCTGTTCTTACTACTGATGTTGATACCAAGGAATTCGTATATAATAAGGCTACTGAATTCACATTTACCACCACCGCTAACGGTGATGCAGATACTATGGTTTTCGGAACATTTGAATTAGCCGATTCTGAAGGTAACGATGCTTCATCGGCTATTGCAAAGCTTGAATACAAGGAATCTAAGGACGGTAATTGGTATCCCTTTACAGGTGATTTTGGCCCTGTAGGTACAGGTTTCCCCCTTACAGATGCTACAAGTAACTTCCGTGTCACCTTTAATAAAACAGGTAGCTTTAAGCTCACAGCTTCTATGGTGACTGCTGATGACAGAGCTGTAATCTGCTCAAAGACAGATGATATTACTGTTATTAATGCTGACATTGTTATTGATGATATTACATTATCTATCGCAGACAAAGACGCAGATGGTAACGCAGATAGATTTGTATTTACCGAAAATAAGCTTTACACAGTTGAAGAGCTTATTTCTGTTACAGGCACAGAGAACGGTGACGAAATTCTCTACAGCTTAACAGGTCAGGACGGCACTTTCTTGCCTGCCGACCAATTCAAGCTTATTGAGGATTCCGCAATTACTGCTACTCCTGCAGGCAATTATAATATTTATGTAATGATTAAGCGTCAGTATCATAACAATGCTATTCTTGTACCCAAGCCTATTACTGTAACTATTGAAAAGGCTACAATTGCTGAAGGGGATATCACTATAAAGGGTTATTCTGCTACTTATGATAAGGAAGAACACAATATTGTTGACTCCATTTCAAGCATTGATTCCCGTGATACCTTTACCTTTGCAAAGCCCAACGAAACTACATTTGATAATGAAATCAAGGTAACAAATGTTGCTGAGAGCGGCAAGTATATTGCAAGAGTTTACAGAGATGACAACTATGAGACTTTAGATATTGAATTCGACGTTGTAATCGAAAAGGCTCAATTAATTGTTTACTTTGAAGATACCGAAGATGTTACCTATAAGGAAGACAATTATTTTAAGTATGAAATTGAAAAAATCTGCGGTATTGATGAAAATGGCGATGAATTTTTAGCTGACGATGTAACACATACTCCTATTTTCTCAACCGATAGCACTTTTGCTTCTGTTGCGGCTGACGGTACTGTTACATACACCTCTGTTGGAGATATTACCGTAAAGGCAACTCTTAACGATGTTTATGATAACTATAAGGTTACCAACGGTACTATGGACAGCTATAAGGTTAATGTTTATAACGTTAATCCTCCTGCCTGGTTAGTTACCGGTCCCGATAAGTACACTGCAAACTCAATTGACTGGTATAGCGGTAAGAGCAATGTAATTATTGCTGAGAACGATAATGATGCTAAATGGTATATCATTGAGAGCAGTAATGCTTTAGGTCAGAATGGCTGGGCGGATACTATTGAAAAGACCGCAGAGCAGATGTATACCGATGTTAAAATAGCATTTAAGAACGCTGCTGGTGAAATTACTGCTTTAATTGATGTTCCTACATTTGCTATTGATAATTCTGCTCCCACAATTCCTGATAAGGGTATTAAGTTCGAGCAGAAAAACGGCACTACTTTTGCTAATGTGCTTAATTTCCTCACCTTCGGTTTATTCTTCAATGAAACACTTGAAGTAACCGTTACAGCAGAAGATTTTATTGATACCAATGTAGCAGGCTCAGGTACATATAAATATGCTTTAACTTTCTACGATGAAAACGGCACAGAGGTTAAAGCTACAGACGAGCAAACAAGCAATGTTTTCAAAATTGATTATGACGAGCTTGAAAACTTCAAGGGTACTGTAAAAATCACCTTAAGAGACAATGTTGATAATGTTGAAACTTACGATATTACAGTAGATAATTCTAATCTCGTTGAAATAAATGAAGAAATTGAATTTATGCTTGAGAACGATGCGCCTGTAATCGGCGATATTACTCCTGCAAACGGTTCAATACACAAAAATGATTTCAGCTTCAAATTCTCTATCAGCGATATAATCGACGGTAAGGAATATCATTCTGATATTAATTCTGTTAAAGTTACCGTTAACGGAGAAACAGTTTTAAAGACCGATTATAATATGGCTATGTCACAGGACGACTATGAACTCCCTGTTGATATATTAGCGAGAGGCATAAACGGTGTAGGTCTTACTAATTGGAATAACGGTGTGCTCGAAATTAAGGTTAATGCTTATGACAATGCAGGCAATAAGGCTGTAGAAAAGACTTCTGTGGTTTACACAGACCAGACAGCTCCCGTTATTAAGGGCTTTGATTTCAGCCTTACCAATAATATAGATGTGGAAAAAGAAGATGGCATTTTCAAGGCAGTTTCTGTTGAAGACTATGGCTTCTACTTCAAGCAGGATGTGGTTGTTACAATCACTGCTGAAGATTTAGTCGATTCTGACGAAACCAAGGCTTCTGGTGTTAAGAGCATAACCTATAAGGCTGTTGATATAAATGGCGAGGTTAAGTACGAGGGCACACAGAATGGTGATAAAGCTGAATTTACCATTAAGGCTGAAGAAAACTTCAAAGGTCAGATTTATGCTTACGCTACCGATAACGTTGGCAATACTCCTAATGACTGTGTAGATTGCCTTGATGACAAAGTAATTAAAACAGGTGATTATAAGGGATTTGTTCATCCTAACGGCTCTATAGTTGAAAGCGCTAAAAAGCATAATGACACTTCTGATATAGCTATCGATGCTCCTGATAAGGTTGACACTCAGAACAATGCTTTCAAATTTAATTATAAGGGCACCGCTGAGTCTATTGACAAAACCAAGGATTACGATGATACCCAGAAGGTTCCGCTTTACAGCTATGCTGATGGTATCGTATTTAAGGTAAACGTTAAGGATACATATTCAGGTATTCGTAGCGTTAAGTGGACTGTATTTGAGGGCGAGGACGGCGCTGTCGCAATCGAAAAGACAGTTAAAGTAAATAATGAAGGTATACTTGAAGGCGATAAGGACGAATGGACTATCGTACCTGATGAAGAAAACGACACAAATCTTGTTTACAATATTACCGGTGAGCTTACAGTAAAGGGCAACCATAACAATATGGCACTTCTTATTGAGCTTACTGACCGTGCAGGTAACACAAGCTATGATTACTATGTATTCGGTATTGATGCTACTGCTCCTGTTATTAAGGTTGAATACAACGATGACAAGGCTAAGAATGACACCGAATATACCGACCACTTCAGCACAGACCGTACTGCTACTATTACTATAACAGAGCGTAACTTCAGAGCAGAAGATGTGGTATTTGCTATTACAAATACTGATAAGGTTATTCCTGCTATTGATTTAACCGATTCTAAGGTTTGGACAGAAAAGGTTGATAAGAACGATCTTGACAAAACTACATATACTGCTACAATAAGCTACACTGCAGATGGTGATTACACCTTTGAAATTTCTTATACCGATAATGCAGGTAATAAGAATAAGGATGTAGATTATGGCAAGTCCATCGCTCCTACAAAGTTTACAATTGATAAGACTTTGCCTACTCTTACTGTTGAGTATGATAACAATTCTGCTCAGAACGGTAACTACTATAAGGCACAGCGTATCGCTACCATTACTATTGTTGAGCACAATTTCGATGCTAACCGTGTAAAGATTATTGGTACAACTACTGAGGCAGCTTATCCCACACTCAGCGCTTGGACCGACAATGGCGATACTCATACAGCAACTATTACTTATGCTGACGATTCCAAGTACACTCTCGATATCGAGTTCAATGACAAAGCAGGAAACAGTATTGCTGATTTCGCAGTTCAGGAATTCACAGTAGATAAAACAAATCCCACACTTGCAATTTCGGGTATTGTTGATAATTCTGCAAATGCTGATGAGGGTAACATAGGATTCGTTGTAACTGCAACAGATACAAACTATAATGGATTCGCTCCTGTTTTGACTGCTGTAGTTATGAATGAGGGCAGCTTCGAGATTAAGGAACTTACCATCGGCAGTACAGAGGATATTGCAAACGGACAGAGATATACTGTTACTAATATTGATACTGACGGTATCTACAGTATTACCTGTACACTTGTTGATAAAGCAGGCAATGCTTACAGCGAGGTAATATTAGAGGATGCTAACGGAAAAACTTATATTGAGAAGCGTGCAGCAGGCACAAAGCTTGTAACCTTCTCTGTAAACCGTAACGGTTCTGTATTTACACTCGATACCTATACACAGGATCTTGTAAAAGAGTACTATGTAAAGAACGTTGAGAAAGAAGTAACAATTATCGAAATTAATGCTGACCCCATTAAGGAACACAGCGTAACTCTTAACGGTAAGGCTCTTGTAGAGAATACAGATTATACAGTTAAACTTGCAAACGGTGAAGGCTCTTGGTATAAGTATTCTTATGTTCTCAATACCAAGCTTTTCGAAAAAGAAGGCGAGTATAACATAATCGTTTCTTCAAGAGATAAGGCTAATAACGAAGCTTTCAGTGATATCAAAGATGTAACTGTTAAGTTTGTAGTAGACAGAACCGCTCCTATCGTTACGGTTGCTGGTCTTAAGAAGGACGGTAGATACCAGATAGACAAACAGAAGGTAACACTTGTTCCTTCTGATGACGGTGGTTCATTAAAATCTCTTATCGTTCGTACTGTGGATAAAGACGGCAAAAAAATCAAGGAGCTTCTTAACCTTTCAGGTGAGGCACTTGAAGAGGCTTTAGCTGCAGGTAGCATTACCTTTGAGCTTGGTCAGGGACTCTATCAGAACGTTCAGATTATCTGTGAAGACCATGCAGGTAACATCAGCGGTTCTACCGACAATGACGTTTATGATAATGTTTCAATTTCCACAAATGGATTTATGATTTTCTGGGCAAACAGAGGCTTGCGTTGGGGTTGTATTGCAGGCGTTGCACTCTTAGCAGCAGCAATTGTTATCTTTATAATACTCAAAAAACGTAAAGCAAATTCATAATGAAATAACAAAACCCTCTTGAGGATACTCAAGAGGGTTTTGATTTTGGTAACGGATGGTCAAATATTTCGATAAGCTGCAATTATAATGGAATAGGTTAGGCGAAACAATTCTGTTTCGCTACAAAATCAAAGATTTGGTGTCGAAATAGTGTGGATTTACACTATTTCGACTTTCTATAGCCATTATTATAAAACAGAGTAATCGATTTTGCGGTTTTTAAAATAATATTCCTTGTCACGCTCGCCGATTTCTCTCAAAATCCGACAAGGATTACCCACGGCTACAACGTTTGACGGAATATCCTTGGTTACAACACTGCCTGCCCCTATTACCACATTGTCACCAATAGTAATGCCAGGTACAATTACAGCGCCTGCTCCTATCCAACAGTTTTTGCCAATAGTAACAGGGAAGTTGTACTGATAACCCTTTTGACGAAGCTCAGGTAAAATTGGGTGTCCCGCAGTAGCTACAGTTACATTGGGCCCTATCATTGTATAGTCACCAATATAAATGTGGGTATCGTCAACAAGCGTTAAATTGAAATTGGCGTAAACATTTTTGCCAAAATGGCAATGCTTTCCGCCCCAATTTGAATGAAATGGTGGCTCAATATAACAACCGTCACCAATTTCAGCAAACATTTCTTTAAGCATTTTCTCACGTTTTTCGTATTCTGTGGGTCTTGTTGCGTTAAAGTTATACAGTTTTTCAAGGCAAAGCAGTTGTTCTGCCATAATATCCTTATCGTTAGGCAAATAAAGCTCGCCCGAGTGTATTTTATCCTTTTCCTGCACGGTAATCACCTCTTGGATTGTTTGTCTTAATTTTAACACAGAAGTCTGTCGAAATAAAGCATTATTTATTATACGACATTGTTTTTACGGTTTTATTCATAACAATTAACCTCTTTCTTTATTTTGTATACAAAGTTTAATCCTTTGATGTTTTTGTGGTGTTTGTAAAATGTTTGAAAATTGTCAAATTCCAATTACTTGAACAGGGCACATGAATATAATACCGAAATAAAAAAATAGCTAACAGACTTTGTAACAAAAATCTGTTAGCTATTTATTTATGAATAATCTGAAATTGTTGTCAAAATGTTGTCACGAGGCTTTTTAATCCTCAAAAAACTAGTGTTTATGCGGGTTTTCAGCGTTTCCCCGTATTACGAGGTAAAACCCAATATTCTCAAAAGGGCAATTCCCCGTATTCTCCATTTCTCTCATAGTAACTCGACTTTTTCCCTCATCTCTGCCCGCACCTTTTTCTTTCTCGCTCTATCATTTATCTTGCGTCTTCACAGTCTGCAAAATTAATAATAACCAATATTAAAAACCCCAACTATGCCGCGTCTTACTATCGTGACGCCAACATGCTCATATTGAAATCCTTGATAATTGAAGTTTTCGGATTCGAAACTTTCAGAAACGAATAAAGGTAAATCAATTGATTCTTCTTTAAAAGTTGAAAGTCCTATATCTTTTAGTAATTTCTCATCGATTTGATAATCTTGCTTGACTAGACCGAAAAATGTAAATCCCGATTCTATGCAATAAGAAAGAAACACTTTCTCTGTTACGTTATATAAAAAACCTCCTAATGCCGAACCAACAAAGCTACCTAGCAAATATGGTATAACGGGCACTTCTGCAAATATTGCTTGGGCTGCCATACCTAAACCAACAGAAGACGCTGAAATAAACATTGAGCGCATCATTGTTTGGGCGTACTCTTGTTTAGATATTTTTCCGTTTGCAACTTTTATGCCATTTTCAATAGCAGTAAATACTAAAACTACTGTTGCACCTATTAATGTAGGATCGGCTGAAGTCATTATGTTGCCAAGATACCCAGCTTGTGCTGCAATTGTAACTCCGCTTGAAATCGCGCCTAACAAAAAACTTTTTGCGGTTTGGGTAAGTGCATCAAAACCTTGTTTTTTTAATTGTTCTACATCTATTTCTCCACGTTGTACCATCTGAGAAAAAGCATTGATTATAATTGGCGCAACATTCATTACAAAGGATAGTGCTGCTGCAGAAAGACCTGCCTTAAAAGCTTCACGCAACATATCGTGTGGCTTAATCAAATCTTTTAGGGTTATACCCAACTTTTCTAAAACTTCATCAAGTGTGCCATCTTTAGAGGCTTTTGCTAAAAGTTCAGCTTGTTGTTTAGTAAGACGAATTGAAGTGTTTCCTTTACCGTCATCAATTGTATCGGTCAGAGAATTAAGTACCTCTTGTAGATTATTAGCAACGTCTGTTCTTCCAGATGAACGCTCTTTTGCAATTCTTTTTTGTAATAAAGACTTAGCTTGTGCGAGTTGGTCAGAAGGAATTAATCTACCTTGCGTATAATAAATAGATTCGTTAGCGCTCTTGGTGTTTGGAAAATATTTTTCTAAATATTCTTCTAGCGAAAGAAAGGATTCACCGCGTTTTTCCGCATTCTTTTTTAATATCTCGTATCTTGCGCGAATGGTTGTAGCCTGCTGACCGACAGATTGCGAAGCGGTTCCATAATATTTACTACTATATGCTTGACCGTTGTCAAGCACTATATCAGCAGAACCTACTGCCGTACTTTCTGGCATATAAGCAGAAGATGATTGGCCGTTTACGGCAGCATTTATTCTTTGGGTATATGTATGCCAAACTTCAGCGTCAAAACCTTTTAAGAATTCATTACTCAAATTTGCTCTTCTATCTGCTTCTTCATACAATTTAAATATCATTTGATCTATTTCTTTTTTAATAGCGCCTGTATATTGATGAGCAGATACGCTACCGAAAATAGTAGATAAGTTTGATGCTACATAATCAAAGCCGTTTTTAAAATAATCCATATATTACCCCATAAATATTTCCAAATATTCTAAATAGAACTTTAGGGTAGCATAACGATAAGCCTGATCCAGGATTTCGTTTTCAGTAGCCGAAATGCTACTATGTTCTTTTATAGCAAATGGTAAAATAAATGGACATATAAGTAATGTGGCAGCATCTAAAACAAGAGCCTTTTTATGTGATGAACCTTTTTGTATTGCATTCTCTGCTTTAGCACGATAACTATCTAATAATGCTTCATATTTTTTTCTGAATTTTTCTGTGTACAAAGAGTGATTTTTAACTAAAGTATCATCTATATAAATACAAGCTTTATTACCAAACCATCCATAATATATTCCTAGTGAAATATCTTCTTTTATATCGGTTCTTTCCTTGGTTCCCGATTGTTCAAAATTAATGTTTGGAATAATATTTTTAGCCGAGCCTTTATTCCCAATAAATAGAAATTTTTGACGAGAAGACGTGTGAGCACGGTTGTCACGATATATTTCATTTGTCCAAATAGCTGTATCAACCGAACCGTCGGTAATGCCAATAATTTTGGTTTTATCGTTACCTTCTTCGGAAATATCATCTGCAACACTAATTAGCATAGACAAATATTCGCAATAAACATCTGTGTCCGTATCCCCAACAATTATTAATTTTTTTGGTGTTCCACTAAACATATTATTTTTCTCCTTGTTATTTTTTTACATTATATCATTTCAAAAATCAAAGTGCAAGTTTTCATATTATTTACACAGGTTTTTAGATAAACAAACGACCTTGTGTAACACGTAACTGTGTGTTACACAAGGTCGTTGATTTCTTATTTTTTCTTAGGGCAACTCAGGATATCAATTTTTACCCTTTTGGAAGAAACCCGCGATGAGAGGGGTTACCCTGAAATATCCCGATTATTCCCATTCGATAGTGCCGATGGGTTTTGGTGTCAGATCCATAAGAACTCGGTTAATGCCTTCAACCTCGTGGGTGATGCGGTCGGTTATGTGATGGAGCAGGGGGTAGGGGATTTCTTCGATAGTAGCGCTCATTGCGTCGGTAGTGTTAATCGCGCGGATAATTGCGGGCCAGCCTTCGTAACGGCTTTCATCTTTAACGCCAACGCTCTTAATATCGGGGATAACCACGAAATACTGCCAAACCTTGCCGGCAAGACCGTTTTTATCGAATTCTTCTCTAAGTATTGCATCAGCCTCTCTAAGAGCATGAAGTCTGTCCCTTGTGATAGCGCCGAGACAGCGAACACCAAGGCCCGGACCCGGGAAGGGCTGACGGTAAACCATTGCGTGGGGAAGACCCAAAGCCTCGCCCACAACACGAACCTCATCCTTGAAGAGCAGTTTTATAGGCTCAACAAGCTCGAACTGCAAGTCTTCGGGGAGACCGCCAACGTTGTGGTGTGATTTAACTGCTTTTTTGCCTTCTGCTTGCTTTACGCTTTCGAGGATATCAGGATAAATAGTTCCCTGAGCCAGAAAAGAGATATCGTCCAACTTGCGGGCTTCATCAGCAAAAACATTAATAAATTCTGCACCGATGATTTTTCTTTTCCTTTCAGGGTCAGAAACGCCAGCGAGTAAATCGAGGAAACGGTCGGTAGCATCAACATAAACAAGGTTAGCATCAAGCTCGTTACCGAACATTTCAATAACAGCTTCGCTTTCACCCTTGCGCATAAGACCGTGGTTAACGTGAACGCATACCAATTGCTTGCCGATAGCCTTAATAAGAAGTGCGGCTACAACCGAGCTGTCAACACCGCCTGAAAGCGCTAAAAGCACCTTTTTGTCGCCAACCTGAGCGCGAACCTCGGCAATTTGCTTCTCGATAAAAGCATTAGCTAATTCTTTTGTGGTAATACGAGACATTGAATCAGGACGTACATTACTGCTCATTATTTTTTCCTCCCGTATAATTAATTGGTATAGTTATCAAAGTAGCCTTGAACAAGAACAACAGGAGTACCCTTATCACCTGAGCCGCTTGTTAAGTCACAAAGAGAGCCGATAAGGTCGGTGAGCTGACGAGGAGTTGTACCCTGAGCTGCCATATTACCTACAAGGCTGCCGGATTTTGCTTTGATACTGTCTGAAATAGCTTTTTTAAGCTCGTCACCCGAAAGATTGCTGAAGTCGTTATCAGCCAAATATTTAAGCTTTAACTCGTTAGGAGTACCGATAAGTCCGTCAGTAAATGCAGGAGAAACAACGGGGTCGGCAAGCTCCCAAATCTTACCCTTGGGATCTTTAAATGCGCCGTCACCGTAAATCATAACCTCAACATGCTTGCCTGTAGCGTCTAAGATACGCTTCTGAATATCAAGAACTAAAGGCTGGCAGTCGCGTGGGAAAAGCTTAATCTTGCCCTCGGTAGACTTATTGGAGCCTAAAAGACCATATTTTTCATTAAATCCGCTTCCGTTAACAGGTGCGGTGAGAATTTCATCAAGACCGCAAACAATTTTAGCGCCTGCTGCCTTTAAAAGACGTTTGGTACGAGCACGGGTGTGGATATCGCAAGTGAGAACACAGTCAGTATAATTAAGAATAGCTTTAGGCTGATTAGCGAATATAATTTCAACCTCTGCGCCACATTCCTTAATAAGGTTCTGATAGTATTCCACATAGTCAACGCCTGTGAATTCAAGCGGGTGTACACCGAACACTTCGCGGTAACGCTCAAGAGACAAAACATCAGAATGAGGATTGATTCCTGCCTCGTCGATTTTATCCCAATCGGCAAGCTCATTACCAACCTCATCAGAGGGGTATGCAAGCATAAGAACTATCTTTTTTGCTCCCTTTGCAATACCTTTAAGGCAAATTGCAAAACGGTTACGGGAAAGAATCGGGAAAATAACGCCAATTGTGCCGCCACCTAATTTAGCCTTAACATCAGCGGCAATATCATCAACAGATGCGTAGTTACCCTGAGCACGTGCGGCTATTGATTCTGTGAGAGAAATAACGTCACGGTCACGAAGCTCAAAGCCCTCAATCTCAGCGGCTTCAAGAACGCTTGTTGTGACTATTTCAGCAAGGTTATCACCCTCACGGATAATGGGACAGCGGATACCTCTTGATACGGTACCTACACGGCGTGTGTTATCTGACATAAAAATCGTCTCCTCTTTAGGCTGACGAGAACAAAGCTCGTCCCACCCAGAAATAAATCATTTATAAACATTAATACCAGAATATTATATACGATTTTTTTTAAGCTTGCAATAGTATAGAAAAAATTTTTTTCATATAAAATAAATTTTTCTGTATTTTTCAAAAAAATTTATTTCAGGTATTAATAATATGGTGAAAATAATTAAAAAATAAATCGCCTTTTTGCCTCTTTATTCCACTGTTACAGACTTGGCAAGATTTCGCGGTTTATCAATATCGCAACCGTTTTGCAGGGCAACATAATAGGCCAGAAGCTGAAAGGGTATAACCTCTAACGAAGCTATAAGCAACGGATTGGTAGCAGGAAAGTTAAGAGTTTTGATTTTATCGTCTTTAAAATTAAAATCCCTGTCAGCCACACAGGCCAAAACTCTGGCGCCTCTTGCTCCTACCTCTTTAATATTACTTAAGGTTTTATCATGAAGCCTTTTACAGCCGCATAATGCCACAACAGGTGTTCCGTCTTCAATAAGTGATATTGTGCCATGCTTAAGCTCGCCTGCGGCATAAGCCTCGGAATGGATATAGGAAATTTCCTTTAATTTGAGGGAGGCTTCAAGTGACACGGCATAATCGATGTTTCTGCCAATAAAAAATATCGATTTAGCATTCGCAAAATCTTGCGCTATATCTTGGATTAAAGATTTTTGGGATAAAATTTTGCTGATTTTTTGAGGAATGAGCGGTAATTCATCATTCAGGGCTTTTAATTGTTCTTTATTTGCAGTGCCAAGAATATTTGCCGCCCAAATTCCTAAAAGATAAAGCACTATAAGCTGAGTGGAATAGCCCTTTGTTGTGGCAACAGCGATTTCAGGACCTGCTCTTGTATAAAGCACATCGTCAGCCGCTTTTGCAATAGAACTGCCGACAACATTTACAACTGCTAATATATGAGAGCCCATTTTCTTTGCCTCTTTAAGGGCAGCCAGGCTGTCCGCAGTTTCGCCCGACTGGCTTATAACAACGGTCAGGGTATTGCTGTCTATTATAGGGTTGCGGTAACGGAATTCGCTTGCCAGCTCCACATTCACAGGGATTCTTAAAAGCTCCTCTAAAACATATTTTCCTACCGCTCCTGCGTGATAGGCAGAGCCGCAGGCAACGATTTCAATTTTATTTATTTTTTTGAGCTTTTGCTCGGTAAGCTTAATATTGCCCAAAGTTATTTCACCATTTTTATTATAGCTTTCAAGCGTTTTTTTAACGCAATCGGGTTGTTCCATTATTTCTTTCATCATAAAATGGTCATACCCGCTTTTTTGCGCCGAAGAAATATCCCAGTCTATAACCGAAATACGCTTGTTTGCCATAGCGCCCTCGCTATCATAGATTTCAACAGAGGCAGGAGTTAAAAAAGCGGTTTCACCGTCTTCAAGGTAAATCACATTTTTAGTGTGTGATACAAGCGCCGTTACATCTGAGGCAACAAGATTACAGTTTTCCCCAATGCCTAATATAAGCGGGCTAAAGCGCTTTGCGGCGATGAGAGTCTCAGGGGAGTCTGCGCATATAATCCCCAAAGCGAAAGAACCTTCAAGTTTTTTTAAAGTGGCGGTAACAGCGGCTTTAATATCACCCTTGTAATATTTTTGCAACAGCATAGGTATAACCTCAGTATCGGTTTCGCTTGTAAACTGGAAGCCGTCATCAATAAGCTCTTGCTTTAAAACAGAATAGTTTTCTATAATTCCATTGTGAACAACCGCGAATTTTCGGTCATTGCTTAAATGCGGGTGTGAGTTTTCTAAAGATGGTGCACCGTGAGTTGCCCAGCGGGTGTGACCTATACCAAGAGAGCCTTTTATATTATTGCCATTGCTTGTTTGTGCAAAAAGAGTTTCTATTCTTTCTATTGTTTTACTGATTTCAAAGCTTTTATCATGCAGTACAGCAATTCCTGCAGAATCATAGCCTCGGTATTCAAGCTTTTCGAGTCCGTTAAGCAAAAATTCTGCTGCTGAGGATTTGCCTGTATATCCAACTATTCCGCACATATTATCACCTTTTTGAAAAATATAAATATTATATATATGTTTTCCATTTTTCTGCTTTTAAAACAAAAAAGTAATATTTATATTTTATCTTATTAAAGGCAGGTGAATAAATTTTTTGATTTAAGTTTCAAATCGTGCAACCCGAAGCTGTTTTAATAATTTTTTATAAAACAAAAACCGCCCCGAAGGGACGGTTTAAAGTTTTTAAACTTATGCGGCTTTCTTTGCGCGGCTTCTTTTCCAGATAACCCACAACGGACCTGCAATAAAGAGGGAGGAAATACCACCCGAAATAATACCGAATGCCATAGGAATAGCAAAGGTGCGCAGGCTCTGTAAACCGAACAGCTCAGAAACAACAACAATGGTCATAACTGCAAGGAAGGTTGTAACGCTTGTTACAACGTTTCTCTTGAAGGTCTGATTTATACTGTCATTAACAAGCTCACCGATTTCACCCTGCGGGTTAAGACGTCTGTTCTCACGAACACGGTCATAAATAACGATGGTATCGTTAAGGGAGTAACCCAAAATGGTGAGTACAACTGCCATATAGTTAGAGTCGATCTGGAGACCGAAGAATACGCAGGTGAAGAAAGTAACGAACACGTCAAACACAAGTGCTACAAGAGCGGTAAGAGCTGCGGAAACACCGCCTATCTTTCTGAAACGGAAGCCTACATAAATCACAACCAAAACAGCGGTGATGATTACGGCAACCAAGCTCTTGAGTAAGAAGGTTCCTGCAAGAGTAGGACTAACTGAGGTTGAGTTGTAAACAGTGATTTTATTATCCTTGAACTTCTCAGTAAGGGCTTTTGTAAGAGCTTCCTGATCTTCAGCAGAAAGAGCATTTTTACCAACAAGAGAAATTTCAAAGGTCTTTGTGTCACCTGCGATAGAGGTACTCTTTGTAAGTTCAAACTTGGGCTCAAGTTTTTCATCAACAACTGCTTTGATATCGGCGTCCTTAAGCTCGCCTGTGTAAGAATATGAAATTTTTGTACCGCCGCGGAAGTTGATATCAAGATTAACACCGAAGATACCTGCTACTACAGCGCCTGCTAAAAATATAACAGCATAAACTATAATTACCTTTAAAAAGGCCTTATTAAAATCTATTTTACGCATTTTTCTTACCTCCGTAAAAAGCGGGATTTCTGAAGAGCTTAAGCTGAGAAATGCTCTTTAACATAAACTTGGAAGCAAGAACACCCATTATAAGGTTGAAGATAGTACCTACAAGCAAGGTATAACCGAAGGAGTAGATAGCACCTGTAACCTGAGATCCGAAGAGGGACATAAGGGGTGAGAAGATTTTTGCGAGTAAGCTGTCGGGAGTACCGAAAGCGCCCATGAGTACAACGGATACGAGGATAATGGTAACGTTACCGTCGATAACAGCGCTGAGACTGTTCTTAAAGCCGCTGTCGATAGCGCCGTCAATAGTTTTACCCTTTTTAAATTCTTCACGGATACGCTCTGCGGCGATAACGTTACAGTCAACACCAACGCCGACGGAAAGAATGATACCTGCAATACCGGGGATAGTAAGAGTAAAGCTGTCCGCACCGCCGAAGTAGCCCGAGATACAAGCAATAGAGCCTGCAAGCTGACCTAAAAGCGCAATTGCGGCAATAACACCGTTAAGACGGTAAAGAGCTATCATAAGTAAGCAAACAAGAGCGAATGCTATTGAGCCTGCGATAAGCATAACTCGTAAAGCATCAGAGCCAAGAGTAGGGGAAATTACCTGAAGCTTGCTATCGTCAACAGTAAGAGCAAAGGGGAGTGAGCCCGCATTGATTTTATCAGCCAATTCCTTTGCGGCTTCAGCGCTTTCCATACCGCTTATCATAGCCTCGCCTGTGGTGATAACCTCGTTTACTGTGGGAGCGGAAATCATAGTTTCGTCCATCCAGATAGAGATTACAGAGCCCTTGAGTCTTGAAGTGGCAGCACTGAATTTGGTTGTACCTGCATCTGTAAGCTTTAAGGATACGATAGGCTGATTTGTTTCCTGATTAAGAGAGGCCTCAGCCTTTTGAATATCAGTAGCGCCGCTTAAAATTACGGTTTCGTTTGATTCACCCTCACAGAAGGTAAGCAAAGCGGTTTCGCCCAATTCCTGCACTGCAGCTGCCGCATCAAAATTGCTTTCTTCAGCGGCCCAGGGGAAACGAACGATTATCTGATGGTTGTCAGAATCGGTGTAAACCTCATAGTCGGTTATGTTCTGATTAACCATACGGGTTTCGATAATTGATTTAGCGGCTTCCATATCCTCTTTTGTGATATCAACATCTTCCTTATCAGGAGAGAAAACGGCTTCAACACCGCCCCTGATATCAATACCCCAACGGATATCTTCAGCGCCTTTAACATAAACCTTTCTTGTATCGCCGTAATAGTTTTCAATTCCGAAAAAGGCTGTATATGTAAGTGCCAGAATCAGAAGGAAGACTATAAAAAATACCGGCTTGCCTGTTCTTTTGGACTTCATTGGCAAATCCTCCAACTTGTATCAAATTTAAATTCCACTAATGCGGTAATATACTTTAATATTATACATAAAAAGCAATATAAAGTCAACAGTAAAAAATACAGCCGAAAATTTAATATCGGCTGTATTTTAATGCTATTTTACATATTTGCAGTCAACTTTTCGAGTACGGCATATCGAACGGCTGTGCAGAGCACAACAGAAGCTGTTTTTATCTCCTCAACAGAAGGATATGAGGGGGCTATTCTGAGATTACTGTTCTTAGGGTCTTTGCCGTAAGGATAAGTGGCGCCTGCAGGGGTTAAAATCATACCCGCATTTGCACAAAGCTGTTCAACCCTTTTAGCACAGCCTTCAGGAACATAAAGGCTGATGAAATATCCGCCCTTGGGTTTGGTCCAATGAGCAACGCCTGTGTCAGCAAGCTGTTTATCCATTTCGTTTAAAACAGCTTCAAATTTGGGACGCAGAATTTCAGCATGCTTTTTCATATGCGCCTTAACATCATCTAAATTATGAAGCAGGCGTGCGTGGCGAAGCTGATTAAGCTTATCAGGACCTATTGTCTGATACTTCATTCTTCCTTTTAAAAGTGCCACATTATTCGGGCTTGCTGCCTCTGCTGCAACACCTGCACCCGGGAAGGTGATTTTTGAAGTAGAAGTAAAGATAATGGGTAAATCGGGATTACCTGCCTTTACACATTCAGTATAAATGTTTAAGAGCTTATCACCCTCGTCATATAAATCGTGAACAACATAAGCATTATCCCAGAATATACGGAAATCACCAGCGGCAGGTTTTAACGCTGCCATACGGCGAACAACATTGTCGCTATAGGTGATACCCTCGGGGTTGGAATATTTAGGAACACACCAGATTCCCTTAACCTTTTCATCTTTTACCAGTTCTTCAACAACGTCCATATCAGGACCTTCTTCGGTGGTAGGAACAGGAATAAGCTCAAAGCCGAAATATTCGGTAATGGCGAAGTGGCGGTCGTAACCGGGGACAGGGCACAAGAACTTAAGGCCGTCCTGTCTGCCCCAAGGCTCACCGCCCATACCGTGTGTCATAGCCTGAGCGATAGTATCAAACATCATATTAAGAGATGAATTACCGCCCACTATAATCTGGTCGGGCTCTAACTCTAAAATGTTTGCAAAAAGGTTTTTAAGCTCGGCAAGACCGTCAAGTCCGCCATAGTTACGGCAGTCTATCCCACTAATATTCTTAAAGCCTGTGTCATTGCCAACCAAATCAAACATTTTCTCACTTAAATCCATATTGTCAAATCCGGGCTTACCTCTGGACATATCAAGCGATAAATGCATTGAACGCAGATGCTCGTATTCGGCTCTGACAGCACTGAATTCTGCCGCCAGCTCCTCTTTACTCATTTTATAATAATTGGACATAGATATAACCTCGTAAAAATTATTTAATTGCTTTGGTTTCGATTTCTTCTACTGCCATACCGATAAAGTCGGCTGTGTTCATAGTGCCAAGGTCGCCGTCCTCACCTCTGCGACGAACTGAAACAGCGCCGTTTTCTACCTCACTGTCGCCAATAATAAGCATATAAGGCACTTTTTGTAATCTTGCTTCTCTGATTTTGTAACCGATTTTTTCATTGCGGTCATCTAATTCTACACGCATACCCTTAGCTTCAAGCTGTTTTTTAACATCGTAAGCATAGTCAAGATGGCGGTCTGCGATGGGGAGAATTTTAACCTGTGTGGGAGCGAGCCACGTCGGGAATGCGCCTGCATATTTTTCAATAAGCAACGCAAGAGTTCTTTCATAACAACCAATAGATGTACGGTGAATGATATAAGGATTCTTCTTAACACCATCACGGTCAACATATTCCATACCGAATTTTTCAGCTAACATCTGGTCTATCTGGATAGTGATAAGAGTATCTTCCTTACCGTAAACATTCTTAATTTGTATATCAAGCTTAGGACCGTAGAATGCAGCCTCACCGATACCAACTTTATAAGGAATCTCAAGATGGTCAAGAATCTTCTTCATCATATCCTGAGCCTCGTCCCACTGCTCGGGAGTGCCGATATACTTTTCGGTATCGTTAGGATCCCACTGTGAGAAACGGTAGGAAACATCCTCATAAAGACCCAAGGTCTTAAGCATAAATATTGCAAGCTCTAAAGAGCCTCTGAATTCGTCCTCTAACTGCTCAGGAGTACAAATAAGATGGCCCTCTGAAATAGTGAACTGACGAACACGGATAAGACCGTGCATTTCGCCCGATTCCTCATTGCGGAAAAGGGTTGAAGTCTCGCCATATCTAAGAGGTAAATCTCTGTAAGAACGGGCACGGTTTAAATATGCCTGATACTGGAACGGGCAGGTCATAGGACGGAGCGCAAAGCATTCCTTTGTCTCGTCATAAGGGTCGCCTAAAACGAACATACCGTCAAGATAGTGATCCCAGTGGCCTGAAATTTTGTAAAGGTCACGCTTAGCCATAAGAGGAGTCTTTGTTCTGAGCCAGCCTCTTCTTTCCTCCTCGTCCTCAACGAAACGCTGAAGAATCTGAAGAATTTTTGTGCCCTTAGGAAGCATAATAGGAAGTCCCTGACCGATGCAGTCAACTGTGGCGAAAAGCTCCAATTCACGACCGAGTTTATTGTGGTCACGCTTTTTAGCTTCTTCAAGCATAGTAAGGTGAGCTTCCAATTCGCTGGCCTTGGGGAAAGCGGTACCGTAAACTCGGCAGAGCATTTTTTTGCTTGAATCGCCTCTCCAATAAGCGCCTGTAGCTGAAGTCAGCTTAAACGCCTTTACAGGAGCTGTGGACATAAGGTGTGCGCCTGCGCAAAGGTCAGTGAAGTCTCCCTGAGAATAAAGAGAAATATCTTCGCCCTCGGGGATACCCTCAGCTAATTCCACCTTGTAATCCTCGCCCTTATTCTTAAAATATTCAATAGCCTCGTCTCTTGTCATTGTGAAGCGCTCGAGCTTTATATCCTCTTTAACGATTTTTTTCATCTCGGCTTCGATTTTTGCGAGGTCATCGGGAGTGAAGCTCTCTTCCACATCAAAGTCATAATAGAAGCCATCGTCAACAGCGGGACCGATAGCTAATTTTGTGTTGGGAAAAAGGCGCTTTACAGCCTGAGCTAAAATATGAGAAGCGGTGTGACGGAAGGTCCATCTGCCGTATTCATCATCAAAAGTAAGGATTTCTAAAGCACAATCCTCGCAAAGCTCTGTTCTGAGATCTGCATTTTCGCCGTTTATTCTTACAGCGCAAGCGGATTTTGCTAATCCCATACTGATTTCCTTTGCAACCTCATAAGCGGTTATGCCCTTTGGAAATTCCTTGACAACATCGCCTTTTAATGTTACTTTAATCATTTATTTTACCTCCAGATTTAAATCAAAATAAAAAAACCGCCCTGAAAGACAAATATAGTCTTTCGGGACGGAGTAAATCATATCTTCTCCGCGGTTCCACCCGCTTTTTTAACACTCGCCACACGCAGCACACCAATTTACATTCAAAAGAAATGCATTGGCTTTTAAATAAGATTATTAAAAATCTATGTGGTCAAATGTTCACTCATCATACCCTTAACGCAGGTGCTACGTCTGTGTTTTTTACCCACAGCGCTCAAAGGTGGTTTTCATTTTACCCTTTTCTATGCAGACTTCCAGCCAATGACCTGCATTCTCTTTAAGAAGCATAGATAAAACTACTGTCCTTTTCAAAGCTTTACTAATTAACTATAATACAGCTTTTTAAAAATATTGTCAAGGTTTTTTTGTTTTTTAAGCCACATCTGATAATTTACAGACTTTAGTTTAATAATTTGACCTATAAAATCTTTAAATACCTATTTACATTATAAGTTATTTTATGGTATAATATCTTGATTAATTTTTTTAATAATAGGAGAAATATATGTCCTTTCCGTTAGACAGAATCAGAAATTTTTGCATTGTAGCACATATCGACCACGGCAAATCCACCCTTGCTGACCGACTTTTAGAGCTTACACAGTCGGTAGCGGAGCGAGATATGGAGGAGCAGATACTTGACAGTATGGATTTGGAGCGTGAGCGTGGTATCACCATTAAAGCGCACGCTGTAACCCTTTATTATACTGCGTCGGACGGTATCGAATATGAGCTTAATTTAATAGATACTCCCGGTCACGTGGACTTTAATTATGAGGTTTCACGTTCTCTTGCTGCGTGTGAGGGAGCGGTGCTTATTGTTGACGCTTCTCAGGGAATTGAAGCGCAGACCTTAGCTAACACTTATCTTGCGGTTGACCACGGACTTGAAATACTCCCTGTAATCAATAAAATTGACCTACCCTCTGCCGAGCCTGAAAGAGTTAAAAACGAGATAGAGGATATTATCGGTATTCCTGCTGATACAGCACCCTTGGTTTCAGCTAAAACCGGTATTAATATTGAAGAGGTTTTAGAACGTATAGTTACAGATATCCCCGCTCCAAAAGGGGATATAAATGCACCTTTATCTGCACTTATATTTGACTCTTACTATGATCCTTACAAGGGAGTTATAGTTTATTTCCGTGTTATGGGCGGTAAAATCAAGAGCGGAGACAAAATTAAAATGATGGCAACAGGCGCCGAGTTTGATATTGTTGAGCTTGGAAGAAAAAGGGCTACTTCGCTTGAGCCTTGCGATGTTTTAGAGGTTGGCGAGGTTGGTTATTTAGCAGCTTCTATTAAAACTGTTAGCGAAGCACGTGTGGGTGATACTATTACTTTGGCAGAAGCTCCTGCCGCCGCTCCGCTTGCAGGCTACAGAAAGGTTAACCCTGTTGTTTTCTGCGGTATTTACCCTGCTGACGGCGCAAAATATCCAGACCTTAGAGATGCTCTTGATAAATTACAGCTTAATGACGCTTCACTCCTTTTCGAGCCTGAAAGCTCCAATGCGTTGGGCTTTGGTTTCCGTTGCGGTTTCTTGGGACTTCTTCATATGGAAATTATTCAGGAAAGATTGGAAAGAGAGTATAATCTCGACCTTGTGACTACAGCGCCCAGTGTTGAATACAAATTTGTGCTGACTTCGGGTGAGGAATTAACGGTTGATAACCCCACAAATTACCCTGACCCTGCAGTTATTGCCGAGGCATTAGAGCCGGTTGCAGATGTGCATATTTACAGCCCAAGCGACTATGTCGGCACAATTATGCAGCTTTGTGAGGAGCGACGTGGCGTTTATACCGATATGAAGTATATGGGAGACCGTGTTGATATTCACTATGTTATGCCAATGGGTGAAATTGTTTACGATTTCTTTGATGCTTTAAAATCCCGCACAAAGGGTTATGCGAGCTATGACTACGAGACTAAGGGATACGAAAAATCAAAGCTTGTTAAGCTTGATGTTATGCTTGCAGGCGATGTTGTGGACGCACTTTCTTTTATAGTTCATTCTGACAATGCTTATGCGAGAGCACGCAAAATTGCAGAAAAGCTTAAGGACTTTATTCCAAGACAGCTTTTTGAAGTTCCCATTCAGGTTGCGGTTTCAGGCAAAATTATAGCAAGAGAAACGGTTAAAGCGCTTAGAAAAGACGTTCTTGCAAAGTGCTACGGCGGTGATATTACCCGTAAGAAGAAGCTTCTTGAAAAGCAAAAAGAGGGTAAGAAGCGTATGAGAAAATTAGGCTCTGTTGAAGTGCCTCAGGAAGCATTTATGGCAGTATTAAAGCTTGACGAATAAGAGGTTTTAATTATGACTGAAAGACAAATCGCACGAAGAAAGGCAATTATCAGAAGAAGAATTTTCTTAGGTGTTTGCTTTGCTGTGTTAGCACTTATTGTTGCACTTTTGATTTTTATGATAACAGCTATATTTTCTGACGATGATAAAGGTAAAGACAATAGTAGCGATATACCTGTGAGCAGCATCTCTTCTGATACAGATTCATCGGAAAATCAATCGAGTGACGATAATGAAAGCAACAACTCTGAATCAATGCCCGATACTGTAAATGGACTTGATGCTAATTTCAGTAGTCTATTGCTTGTTAACGGTGAAAACCCGCTGCCTGAAACTTATGATAGCGAGGTAAGGCAATATCTTGTGGAGATTGACCCACAGTATCGTAATAATAATTATGTTACTCAAATTCATAAGGATGTTTATCCTTATATAACTGCTATGGTGGCTGCCGCTCAGGCGGACGGCGTTGATTTAAGAGTATGGTCACCTTTCAGAAGCTATGCTATACAAAACGATTTGTTCCAAAAGCAGGTGGCACGTGTCGGCGGTGATGAAGAAAAAGCTGCAACCGTTGTTGCAAGGCCGGGAACCAGTGAGCATAACACAGGTCTTTGCGCTGACTTTAATATGGCAAGTGATGCCTTTGAAAACACTAAAATGTACAGTTGGATGGTAGAAAACGCTGAGGATTACGGCTTTATTATGCGTTACAGAAAGGATAAACAGCCGATTACAGGCGTTATTCACGAGTCCTGGCATTGGCGTTTTGTTGGTATTAATCACGCAAAACAAATCAACAAATTGGATATGTGCCTTGAAGAATATGTTGAGTATCTTGAAAAGCAAAAAAATAATACAAATAAAAAAGAGAATTAACAATCTGGGGATAATTTTATGAAAAAAGGGTTTGACAATAAAAAATATATCGAGCTACAGTCGCAGAATATCAGAGACAGAATAGCTCAGTTTGGCGGCAAGCTTTATATGGAGTTTGGCGGCAAGCTTTTTGACGATTACCACGCCGCAAGAGTGCTTCCGGGCTTTGAGCCTGATGCAAAGGTTAAAATGCTTTTGGAGCTTAAGGACGATGCTGAAATAGTAATCGTTATTAATGCTGACGCCATTGAAAAGAACAAGCGCAGAGGCGATCTTGGTATTACTTATGATCTTGAAACTCTTCGCCTTATTGACGCTTTCCGTGAAATAGGTCTTTATGTTGGCAGTGTTGTTATCACCTGCTATACAGGTCAGCCCTTGGCGCAAAGCTTTGAAAAGAGACTGACGTCTTTGGGAATCAAGGTTTACCGCCATTATCCGATACCTGATTATCCCTCAAATATTCCGCTTATTGTAAGCGAAGATGGTTTTGGTAAAAATGATTATATTGAAACAACCCGTCAATTAGTTGTTGTAACAGCGCCCGGACCCGGCAGCGGTAAAATGGCTACCTGCCTTTCT
Organism: Oscillospiraceae bacterium; assembly: GCA_015066445.1. Taxonomy (GTDB): domain Bacteria; phylum Bacillota; class Clostridia; order Oscillospirales; family Acutalibacteraceae; genus UBA737. The sequence goes on from SVOK01000002.1 coordinate 76,729, forward strand.
CAGCTTTATCACGAGCATAAGCGGGGAATTACCGCAGGCTATGCTAAGTTTGAAACATTTCCTATCTGGAGCATTCCGCTCAAGCACCCCGTTAATGTGGCGTATGAGGCGGCAACTGCAGACCTTAATGACGTTAATATGATAGACCCCTTCCATTTAGAGGCTTATGGGGAAACTACCGTAAACTATAACAGAGATATTGAAATTTTCCCTGTTCTTAATTCGATGCTTGAAAGTATTCTTGGAGAGTCACCCTATAAAAGTCCTACAGATATGGGCGTTAATATGGCGGGCTTTGCTATTTGTGATGATGAAGCGGTAAGATATGCGGCTAAGCAGGAGATTATAAGAAGATACTATGCGGCGCTTGTTAATGCCCGTCAGGGTATGGGCGAGGCTTCGGACTCGGCTAAAATAGAGCTTCTTATGAAGCAGGTGGGCACTAATGTTAATGACCGTCCTGTTGTAAATGCCGCTCTTAAAAAGGCGGAGGATACAGGTGCTCCAGCTGTTGCATTAGAGCTTCCTGACGGTACTATAATCACCGGCAAAACCTCGAGTCTTTTGGGTGCTTCGGCATCGCTTTTGCTTAACTGCTTAAAGGTTCTGGCAGGAATACCCGATGATATTAATCTTATTTCTCCTACCATAATTGAGCCAATACAAAAGCTTAAAACCGAGATTATGGGCAACCATAATCCAAGACTTCATATGGACGAGATTTTAATTGCGCTTTCTATCTGCGCTGCAACAAGCGATACAGCACGCAAGGCGCTTGACCACGCATATAAGCTTGAGGGCATGGAGGCTCATTCCAGTGTTATTTTATCCCGAGTGGACGAAAATGTTTTCAGAAAGCTCGGTATTAATATAACCTTTGAGCCTAAGTATCAGACCAAAAAGCTTTATCACAACTAGGGTGAATAATCCGAACTCTGTTTTAAAAAGGTGGATTTTCTGTGTTAGAAAAATTCTCTGCGGTTATAAGTGATGCACTTTATAGCTATATTTTAATTATCATTTTAGTTTTGGGTGGTTTGTACTTTACTTTCAGAACAAAATTTGTACAGATAAGAATGCTTGGTGAACAGCTTCGTGCTGTTACCGAAAAGCCTCGGAACGGTAAGGGAGTCTCTTCCTTTCAGGCACTTATGGTTTCAACCGCCTCACGTGTTGGAACAGGTAATATAATCGGTGTTTCTACCGCTATTTGTATCGGTGGTTACGGTTCGGTTTTCTGGATGTGGGTTATAGCTATTGTGGGTAGTGCTTCGGCTTTTATCGAAAGCACGTTGGCACAAATTTATAAAAAAAGAGGGCCCGACGGAAGTACAGGTGGCCCTGCATATTATATAGAGGCCTTATGCAAAAAGCGTTGGCTTGCAGTAATTTTCACTGTTTTTCTTATCCTCACATACGGCTTTGGTTTTAATATGCTGGCTTCTTATAATTTGCAGTCAACCTTTTCAGTTTATAAGTTTTATAACGAGAAATACACTGCATGGATTATAGGTTTCATAGTCGCAGCTATTGTATGCTACTGTCTTATTGGCGGCGGCAAGCGTATAATCAAAGTAACAAGCTTTTTAGTACCCTTTATGGGCGTGGCATATATTCTTGTAGCCTTGCTCGTAATTGTGCTTAATATAGGTCTTTTGCCGGATATACTTTCAAGAATTTTTACTGAAGCGTTTGATTTCAAGGCAATTTTCGGAGGCTTTAGCGGCTCTTGTGTTATGTACGGTATTAAGAGAGGACTTTTCAGCAATGAAGCGGGTGTTGGTTCTGCGCCGAACGCTTCCGCATCGGCTGAGGTTGAGCACCCTGTAAAGCAGGGGCTTGTGCAGGTTTTATCGGTATTTATTGATACTATTTTGGTTTGCAGCGCTACTGCGTTTATGTGCCTTTGTTCCGGTATTGAGCCTAATGCGGATATCTCGGGTGCACAGTATGTTCAGGATTCTTTGGGGAGTGTGTTAGGCACTTTCGGTCCTATTTTTATCACTGTTGCAATGATTTTATTTGCTTTTACCACTCTGCTTGGAAATCTTTATTATGTGGACAAGGGTATTTTCTATCTTTTGGGACACGAGCCGAGCAAAAAATTCAAGCTCATATACAGAATAATCGCTTCTCTTGTTATATTTGCAGGCGCAGGCTTAAGCGCTGACCTTTTGTGGAATATTGCGGATATTACAATGGGCGGTATGACCCTTATAAATATGCCCGTAATAATTATTTTAAGCAAGTATGCAATAAGGGCTTTAAAGGATTACGAAACCAAACGCAAAAATGGTAAAAAGCTTAATTTTTTTGTCGCGGATATAGACTTACCGCATAAAGTGGATTATTGGAATTAAAAGTGTTATATTATAAATATTAAAGATTAAAGGTCTGCACCGTTTTAAATCGGTACAGACCTTTTCATTTTGTTATTGAGATTATAAATTGAAGTTTAGTGGCGTGCGGGTTGTGGCATGAACGACAAAGCTGTGAATTTAATCTCAGCTATATTTTTATTTTAACGGGCTGTCGAGACGCCAGCCCCTACAATATTCCCAATCCTTTCAAATTCAGAACATTGAAATCTGGTTAGTATCGGGCAAATCATTCATAGCGCCGAGGTCGGCAAGATTTTGAATAATTGTTTTGGAAACGCCTGCCTCTAACTGGAAATCCTCACGTGATACAAAGTTGCCTTTTTGAGCTGCTTCGTAAATAGAGTAAGCCGCTTTTTCACCAACACCACTTAGTGAGCCGAAGGGTAGACGCATTTTGCCGTCCTCAGGCACATATTTCATAGCATGGGATTTGTTTAAATCAATGGGCAAAACACCTATGCCTCGTGACATCATTTCATTGAAGATAAGCATATTTTCGTATACATCGAGCTCTTTTTTGCTGGCTTCTTTGCCCTTTGCTTTAATATCTCTGATATAGCGTTTTACAGCCTCGTGCCCCTGCATTAGGGTAGGAACATCAACGTCTTCAGGACGGGCAGTAAAGTAAGCACAGTAAAATTCGAGGGGTCTATGCACCTTATACCAAGCAACTCTTATAGCCGCAGTAACATAAGCGGCGGCGTGGGCTTTCGGGAACATATACTTGATTTTATAGCAACTGTTAATATACCATTCGGGCACATTAACTGCTCGCATATCGTCCTCCATAGCGCCCCATTCTTCCTTAGAAACTTTGCCCTTTGCAACAAGACCTTTACGCACCGTTTCGGTAATCTTAAAGGCTCTGCCTTCCTCCATACCCTGATGGATAAGGTAAACCATTATATTGTCACGCGTACCGATAACTTCAGAAATTGTACAAGTGCCGTTTTCAATAAGGTCTTTAGCATTGCCGAGGTAAACGTCGGTACCGTGGGAAAGACCTGAAATTTGCAAAAGGTCGGAGAAATTCTTGGGTTTACAGTCAACCAACATTCCTCTGACAAAGGCAGTGCCGAATTCGGGTATGCAGTAAGTTCCGGTGGGGGAGTCAATCTCCTCAGGGGTAACGCCGAGAGCCTCGGTCGAGGTGAAAAGACTGTAAACATCGGGGTCGCTCATCGAAACCTCACTTACAGGGATTCCGGAATACTCCTCTAAATATTTATAGGTAGTTGGAATAACGTGGCCTAATTCGTCAAGCTTTAATATGGTATCGTGAATGGAATGGAAGTCAAAGTGAGTTGTTACAACATCGGAGTTAACATCATCTGCAGGGTGCTGAACAGGGCAGAAATCGTAAATCTCCTTATCCCTTGGCACTACAATCATACCTGCAGGGTGCTGACCGGTTGTGGTCTTGACCTGAGCCGATTCAACAAGCTTTGCCAAACGGTTAAGCTCGGCGTTGCTGAGGGTTACGCCTTTTTTCTCGGCATAAGCCTTTGCAAAACCGAAAGCGGTTTTTTCTGCAACAGTAGAAATTGTACCCGCTTTAAACACGTTTTCGCTACCGAACATAGTCTCAGTATACTTTTGCACCTGAGTCTGGAATTCGTTGGAGAAGTTAAGGTCTATATCAGGTACCTTATCGCCTTTAAATCCTAAGAAGGTTTCAAAGGGGATATCGTGGCCGTCACGCTCCATCATTTCACCGCATTCGGGACAAGCCTTTTCGGGCAAGTCAAAGCCCGAGCCAACAGAACCGTCGGTGAAAAATTCGCTGTGACAGCATTTAGGACAAACATAGTGAGGAGCCAAGGGGTTAACCTCGGAAATTCCTGCCATAGTAGCAACAAAGGAAGAACCAACCGAACCACGTGAGCCTACAAGATAGCCGTTTGCTTCACTGTAAGCCACGAGCTTCTGCGCCGAAATATACATTATGGAGAAGCCGTTATTAATAATTGAATTAAGCTCCTTTTCGAGTCTTTTTTCAACTATTTCGGGCACATTTTCACCGTATTTTTTATGTGCGTTTTCCCAACAGATGCGTCTGAGTTCCTCGTCTGAGCCTTCAATTACAGGCGGATAGTTACCGTCAGGCACAGGGATAACATCACCGTCCACCATTTCGGCGATTTTATTCGGGTTATCAATAACAAATTCTTTTGCTCTCTCACCAAAATAGCTGAAATCCTCAAGCATTTCGGTAGTTGATTTAAAGTAAAGAGGAGCCTGATTATCAAAGTCGTCAAAGCCCTGACCTGCCATAAGAATTTTACGGATAATTTCGTCACTCTTTTTAAGGAAGTGAACGTCACCTGTAGCCACAACGGGCTTTCCTAATTTATCAGCCAATTCCACAATCTTGCGGTTAAAGTTCTTTAAGACTTCATCGCTTGTAACCTTGCGGTATCGGTTTGGTATAACAGCTCCCGTTTTCTTATCCTTTTTATCGGGGAGCATAGAGTCACGCACCATAAATGCGTTATTGCCGAGAGGCTGAATTTCAAGATAATCGTAGTAATCGGCAATTCTGAGTAACTCTTCCTCGGGCTTTTCGTCCACAATAGCCTCAAAAAGCTCACCAGCTTCACAGGCAGAGCCAACAATTAAGCCCTCACGGTATTGGTCAAGCTTACTTCTGAGGGTTGCGGGTCTGCCCTTATAATCGTCAATATGAGCGAAAGAAATAAGCTTGTAAAGATTTTTGAGTCCCACAAGGTTTTTAACAAGTATAATCTGATGGTGGCTGAGCTTTCCGATTTGCTTTGCATTTAAAGAGGAAATATCGTTATTGACATCATCAACAAAATAGGCTTCGACACCGTAAATAACTTTAAAGTCTCCGCCTGATTTTCTGATACCTTTTACTGCTGCGGCAGCTGCAGGGTAGGCTTGTACAACGCCGTGGTCGGTAATAGCAACCGCCTTGTGTCCCCATTTAAATGCCTGATTTATAATATCCCCTGCCGAGGTTACAGCGTCCTTAGCCGACATATTGGTATGGCAATGAAGCTCTACTCGCTTTTCACCCTCATAATCGTCAGTTTCAGTATATTTTTGTAGCAAAGCCATACTTTTTGGTTTTACAATAAAGTCTTTTTTATAGTTGTCAAATTCATAAATACCGTTGACAAGTATAAAATTACCTTTTTTAACTGGGGCTACTTCGCCCATACGCTTGGGGTCAACAAACATTGAAGCGGTGAGAGAGTTTGTGTAATCGCTGAAAGAAAAGGTTAAAATATTGCTTTCGCCACGTTTGGTGTTAATAGTGCGGACTTCGGTTTCAAAAACCTCACCCCAACAGCAAATTTCGCTGTCGTCACCTGTTACCTCTATCATAGGCTTTGTATTGCTTTCAATTCTTCTGCCATAGAAAATTTTGGGGTCATCGAGGTAAACTATGCCGTTCTGAGGCTTTTCCTCACGCTTTTCAAACTTGATTTCGGTTTTGGGGGCTTCAGCTTTCTTTTGCTGAGGCTTTGCTTCTTTTGGCGCAGGCGGTTCGGGTGGTGGCAATTCTATTGCAACATCGTCAAGCTGACCGTCAAATAAAACCTTAATATCAAGCCCGAATTTGCTCTTTACTGCCGCTTTGAATAAATTTTCGGCGTTTAATTCGCAAATTGTTTTGTAACCGCCGTGCTTTAGGGTGATTTTTACCTCTGATTCTGCAAGAGTATAATCTGCCTCGGCAAAGTAACCGTTAAGGGCAGCGTTTTTAAGCTTGATTTCAGCCGCAACATCTGCACAAGCAGCTTTACAAAATGCGGTGGGGTCAAATTTATATGTAATGGAACAGCTTTCAGCCTTTAAAACAGCCTTTAAGGTTGAGCTGGCAGTTAGCATTATATCTCTGTTTATATATTCTTTTGAGTTAAGTTCTAATTCTAAGGCTCTCGTATTAATATCTAAGCTGCAATGCTCAATAACGCTGTTTTTGAACGCTGAATTCAATTCTTCGTTTAAATATGAGCCGAATATTTCGTTAAACGACGGTTTCGCCATTTTTTACAACTCCGTTTTTTTACATTTTTTCTATTTCTTCAAGTAATGCGGAAAGTAGCTGTTCTTCGGGCAATTTACGGATTATCTCACCCTTTTTAAAGAGCACTCCGCACTGTTTTCCGCCTGCTATACCTATATCTGCGGCGGAAGCCTCGCCCGGACCGTTCACAACACAGCCCATAATAGCTACGGTTATATCCTTATTAACATTTTTAAGTCTTTCTTCCGCTTTTTTTGCAATTCCTATTAAATCAATTTCAGTTCTGCCGCAGGTGGGGCAGGAGACGAATTTAATTCCGCCCTGTCTCAGGTCGATAGCACGCAAAAGCTTTATGCCGGCTTCAACTTCTTTTACAGGGTCATCTGTAAGAGAAATTCTAATGGTATTGCCTATTCCTCTTAAAAGCAGACCGCCAATGCCTGCCGCAGATTTTATAACCCCCATATTTTCTGTTCCTGCTTCGGTAACACCCAAATGAAGCGGATAATGGCACTGCTCTGCCGCCAGTTCATAAGCCTTATACATTGTGTGTGTGTTAGAGGATTTGAGCGAGAGCACAATGTCGGTAAAATCGAATTTTTCGAGCAATGATATGTGGTAAAGTCCGCTTTCTACCATAGCTTCAGGCGTGGCAGAGCCGTATTTAGCCAATATATTTTTTTCGAGCGAGCCTGAATTAACACCAATTCTTATAGGCACATTATTTTTTCTGCAGGCATCAGCCACTAACTTTACCTTATCGTCCGAGCCGATGTTGCCCGGATTTATACGTACCTTGTCAACTCCTGCTGCAATACTGTCAAGCGCTAAACGGTAATCAAAATGAATATCTGCCACAAGCGGAATGGAGATGCTTTTCTTTAACGCTTCAACCGTTTTAAGCGCTTCCTTATCAGGAACGGTTACTCGCACAATGTCACAGCCTGCCGCCTGTAAGCGACGAGCCTGCTCAACATTGGCTTCAATATTATGAACAGGGCAACACAGCATTGACTGAACCGAAATATCTGCTCCGCCGCCTATTGCTATATTACCAACCTGTACTTTTACGGTTTTATCGTTAGTGTACATATTAACCTCCCATAGGGTATGGGCAGGTATCTGTGCCTGCCCGAAAATCTGTGTTTTGCGGGAGGGCGTGGAAACCCTCCCCTACAAGGTTATAATTCTTTAATAAATATTTTAAAAAATCAAGGTCCAAATATCTTTGGCGGCTATAAGCACCATAAAGGCTATTAAAACTATGAAGCCTACTGTGTGGATAACCGATTCGTATTTTTGAGGAACAGGGCGTCTTATAATCATTTCAATTAAAATGAATAAAAGGCGACCGCCGTCAAGAGCGGGAATGGGGAAAAGGTTGAAAAGACCTAAATTGATGCTGATAAGCGCCATTATGGGCAATACTGCGCTAAGACTTTGTTTTGCCACATTTCCGATAGCCGCCGTAACACCTACAGGACCTGATATTGCGCTTATTCCGTACTTGCCTGCAAGCATATCAAGCAAGCTTCGCCAGATAACAGCGCAATAAGAAATCGCTGTATTAAAGGTCTGTTTTATATAGGACCAAACAGTTTTCTTTATTCCGTAAACCTTGAAATCAAGAAGCAAATAGCTTATGCCGTTTTCTTCTGCTGTTTCAAAGGTTACATCCTTTAAAAGCTTTTCCTTGCCGTCACGCAAAACAGTTATGTCTATCTTGCCGTCATCAACATTAGTAAAAGCATAGCTTAAATCATAAAAGCTGTAGATTTTTCTGCCGTCGACCTCTAAAATTTCATCGTCTATCATAAGCCCTGTTTTCTGACTCATTGCGTTTTCATCAAACTGAGCTACAACAGTGGAAGTGAAAGCTTTGGACGGTGCTAAGATTATTGCAACTATAATAAAACCAAGCAACAGATTAAATATTGCGCCCATAGCAACAATGATAAATCTGCGCCAAGGCTTTTTGTTGCAAAAAGCCTTACTGTCCGTGCTGGTTTCGTCCTCACCCTCCATAGCGCAGTAGCCACCAAAGGGGATAAGGTTTACAGAATATTTAGTTTCCTTGCCCTGCTTTGAAAAAAGCTTGGGGCCAAAGCCCACCGCAAACTCGTTAACACACACACCTAAAAGCTTTGCGGCTATAAAATGACCGAATTCGTGGATTACAATCAGCACCACAAAAAGCAGAATTGCAATAAGATAAGGCCATACATTGTTCCAGATATTAAGAACGGCAGAAATATTAATCACCACTTTAGTAAATTTAAAAATATTGGCTTTCGGTCGGGCGCAGAGACCTGCCCCTGCGATACGGTTTAAATATAAGTTCTTACAAGCTCTCGAGCCTGTTTATCGGTCTCGAGAATATCGTCTAAATTAAATTCTTTTTTATTATTAACATTTTGAAGCGCTTTTTCCACAAGCTCTGCAATTTCTAAGAATTTGATTTTTCCTTCAAGGAAAAGTCTTACTGCCTCTTCATTAGCGCCGTTTACCGCTGTGGGGGCAAGCCCACCCTCGTTTATAGCTTTAATGCAAAGCGGCAAGCAACGGAAGGTCTCATAATCAGGCTTTTGGAAAGTAAGAGTGCTGATTTTAAACAAATCAAGCTTTTCAAATGCGTAATTACTTCTTTCGGGGTAGGTGAGGGCATACTGAATTGGAAGCTTCATATCAGGTGTTCCAAGCTGGGCTATAACCGCACCGTCGGACAGCTCAACTCCTGAATGAACAATACTTTGTCTATGCACCAAAACCTCAATATTATCGGCAGAAATGCCAAACAAATGCACCGCCTCGATAACCTCAAGTCCTTTGTTCATAAGGGTTGCAGAGTCAATTGTGATTTTAGCGCCCATCGACCAGTTAGGGTGGTTGAGCGCTTCTTTAACGGTAACGTTTTCTAAATCCTTTTTTCGCTTTCCAAAGAAAGGTCCGCCCGAGGCTGTGAGCAGAATTTTCCTGAGTGAGCCATTGGGTGCTCCTTGAAGTGACTGAAAAATTGCCGAATGCTCGCTATCAACTGGAAGAATTTTAACACCCTTTTCACGGGCTAATTTATTTACTATTTCACCGCCTGTAACAAGGGTTTCCTTATTGGCAAGGGCGATGGTTTTTTTAGCTTCAATAGCTTTTAGCGTTGGGCGAAGACCTGCAATGCCTACAATGGAGTTAAGAACAATATCGCCGTCAAATTGAGCAGCTTCGCAAACACCGTCTACGCCGCAAAGCACCTTAATATCGGTATCGGCTAACTTGATTTTTAATTCTTTTGCTTTTTCTTCATTGAAAACTGCAACCAAAGAGGGTTTAAACTCTCTCGCCTGTTCCTCTAAAAGCTTTATGTTACTGCCTGCCGCTAAAGCGGTGACTTTATATCCGTCTCTGCGGCAAACGTCAAGCGCCTGCGTGCCTATAGAGCCTGTTGAGCCTAAAATTATTAAACTTTTCATTAAATTACTCCTAATGTGATGCACAAATAAAGAAGTGGAGCTATCATAATTATACTGTCAACACGGTCTAAAATACCACCGTGACCAGGTATCAGATTGCCGTAATCCTTAAGGTTTACACTTCTTTTAATAGCAGATGCGAACAAATCGCCAACCATACCTAAAATACAGAATGGTATAGTTAAAACTATCGGTAAAACAAGCGCTTTTTTGAAGCAAAGGCTTAAAATTACAGTAACAATTATACTTGAAACCACACCGCCGATAGCTCCCTCAACCGTTTTTTTAGGGCTGATATTAGGGCAAAGCTTATGTTTTCCGCAGGTAACGCCTGTGAAGTAAGCTCCCATATCGCAAACCGAAGAGAAATTAAGCAGTAACAGTAAATAATATATTCCGCTATCGCTATTTATTACACCTGAAAGGCAGAAAAACATACCGCCGTATACAAGGGGGAAGCCGTAAAGAGAGGCAATTTGACCCAAACCGAATTCGCTATGATTTTTAAGCACTAAAACAGCGGCTAAGGAGCTGTAAATTATAGCCCCGAACAAAACGAATATCAATGAAACACCGATATCTTCATTGATAAAACGGGTAAAAGGTACATAAAAGCTGAATGCACAGGCTAAAATTAATGATAATTTGCATTTAATTCCTGCCGCATTGTGAAGCAGTTCATAAACTGCGCCTGCTGCCAAAAGGGCTACTGCAATTGTAATCACAATAGGCTCCCATAAAAAGCCTAAAGCTAATACACCCGCTACAATAACACCCATTACAATTCCTGAAATTATACGAGTTTTCATTTTTTAATCCGCCTTTACTCTTGATATTTTCTAAGCCTTTACCCCGACAGCAAAACCCAGCGAATTTGCCACGGGATAAAGCAATTTAATTGGCTATATTCATACTCCGCCAAATCTGCGGTGGCGGTGGTTATATTCTTCAATGGCTTTTTCTAAATGCTTTGGGGTGAAATCCGGCCACAGAACATCCGAAAACCAATATTCAGCGTAAGCCGACTGCCAGATAAGATAATTAGAAAGTCTATATTCTCCGCTCGGTCTGATAATAAAATCAGGGTCGGGCATACCAGAAGTATAAAGGTTATCCGAAATAGTCTGCTCGGTAATACTGTCAGGCGATATACCGCTTGCAACTATTTTTTTAACGGCATTTGTTATTTCGTCTCTGCCGCCGTAATTGATAGCAATATTAAGCTTTAAGCCTGTAGCATTCTTAGAGCCGTCCTCATCCTTTTTGATGAGTTCTTTGATATCATCTGCCAAGGGCTCTAAATTGCCAATAAATTTAACCTTTATATTATCGCTTTTAAAGTTTTCTGCGTCCTTCAAATAATCCCGAAGCAGATTCATAATGCTGTCAACCTCGTCCTTAGGACGTTTCCAGTTTTCGGTTGAAAAAGCATAAACGGTTAAATATTCAAGTCCTATTTTGTTGCAGTAACGAGCTATATCCTTAAAGGTTTTAGCTCCTGCAACGTGACCTGCACTTCGCGGCATTGAGCGTTTTTTTGCCCATCTGCCGTTACCGTCCATAATAATAGCAATATGACGGGGGAGTTTCCGTTCTTCGGTTTTTTTCTTGAAAAGGGACATAAAAGCACCGCCTTATTTGTTTTGCCCTAATGGTAAATAAAGGGCTGTAAATAAACAGCCCTTAGAGTTTTATTAGATTTCTAGGATTTCCTTTTCTTTCAATGCTGCAAGCTCATCAATTTCTTTGCAGAATTTATCGGTCAAGGTTTGAATTTTCTTTTCGCCGTTGGTAACATCGTCCTCGGTGATGGTGTTAGCCTTTTTGAGACCCTTTAATTTTTCAAGAGCATCACGGCGGGTGTTACGGATAGCAACCTTGTTTTCCTCAGCCATTTTCTTAACGTCTTTAACAATTTCTTTTCTGCGTTCTTCGGTAAGAGGGGGGAATGCAAGGCGGATAACACGACCGTCATTCTGGGGGTTAATACCAATGTCAGAAGTAAGGATTGCTTTTTCAATAGTTTTTAATGTAGTAGCGTCCCAAGGGCTTATCATAAGAACACGGGGCTCGGGAACGGAAACTGCTGCCATCTGCTGAATAGGAGTGGGAGCTCCGTAATAATCAACGGTTATACGGTCAAGCACAGAAGCATTTGCTCTGCCCGCTCTTACAGCCTTATAGTCACGCTCTAAAACAGCGACGGTTTTATTCATCTTTTCTTCGGTATTTTTAATTAATTCTTGCATAACATTCTCTCCTTAAAATGATTATTTAACAGTTGTACCGATAGTCTCGCCCACCATAGCGGAAACGATATTATCAGGATTACTCAGATTAAATACTAAAATTTCAATGCCGTTATCCATACAAAGTGAAGCAGCAGTACTGTCCATAACGTGAAGTCCCTGCTGGAGTACTTCAATATGAGTGAGGGTATCGTACTTTTTAGCATCGGGGTTGAGCTTAGGATCGCTGTCATAAACACCATCAACATTAGTAGCCTTGAATATTACATCTGCACCGATTTCGGCGGCACGCAAAGCTGCAGCAGTATCGGTAGAAAAGAAAGGGTTACCTGTTCCGCAACCGAAAATTACAACTCTGCCTTTTTCGAGATGTCTCACAGCCTTGTTGCGGATATAAGGCTCTGCTATCTGACGCATTTCAATAGCAGTCTGCACTCTGGCGGTTACGCCTAACTGCTCTAAAGCATCGGCTAAAGCGAGTGAATTAATAGAAGTAGCCAACATTCCCATATGGTCGGCTCTTGTTCTGTCCATTTTGCCGCTTGAGCGACCTCTCCAGAAATTGCCGCCGCCTACAACTATTGCAACCTGAACGCCCATTTCCACACAAGTTTTAACACGTTCGCAAACTTCCAAAACCTTATCAAAATCAATACCTGAGCCTTTTTCACCTGCGAGAACTTCGCCGCTGAGCTTTAAAAGGACACGCTTATAAATAGGTTTCATATTTACACCCCTGTATCTTTTAAATCTTATTCTAATATATTTTAACTTAATATCCATTTAAAGTCAATGCTAATATATTCTATATTATTTAAATTTTTGTTAAATAATTTAAGGTTTTTTTCTAACAATAGTTATATATATTTATTTACTGCCTCGGAGGTAACCTTAAATGGCTGAAGAAAATACCAAAAATAAAGAAAAAATCGATGAAATTAAAGAGCTTGGTACAGTTTCTGCATTTGACGGAAAGCACAAGATATATTGCCTTACAATAATAGGAGAAATTGAGGGGCATAATGTTTTGCCCGAGCAAAGCAAGACCACTAAATATGAGCACGTTATTCCTCAGCTTGTGGCGGTTGAGGAAAGCGAGGAAATAGAGGGGCTCTTGATAATCCTCAATACTGTCGGCGGTGATGTTGAGGCAGGGCTTGCTTTGGCAGAGCTGATATCGGGTATGAAAAAGCCTACTGTTTCCTTTGTTCTCGGCGGCGGTCATTCCATCGGCGTGCCGTTAGCCGTTTCAGCTAAGCGTTCGTATATAGCGCCTTCTGCTACAATGACGGTGCACCCTGTCCGCACTAACGGACTTGTAATAGGAGTGCCCCGTATGATGAATCATTTTGCCCGTATGCAGGGGAGAATTACCGATTTTGTGGTCAGAAATTCCAAAATCTCCGCTGAGCGTTTTACATCGCTTATGATGAATACCGAGGAAATGGTGACCGATGTGGGGTCGGTGCTATCGGGAGAACGTGCGGTTGAGGAAGGACTTATTGATGAAATCGGCTCACTCGGCAGCGTTATTGAGGGGCTTTATGAGCTTATTGAAAAGCAATAGGGTAAAAGTTATGGAAAACAAAAGTATTATGTCAACTAACCAAAACAGGCTTATTACTGCCGCTGCAGGGCTCGGAATAGGAATTGTCAATGGGCTTTTGGGGGCTGGTGGAGGTATGATAGCGGTGCCGATTTTAAAAAAATTAGGCTTAGAGCAAAAGTCAGCTCACGCAAATGCGGTAGCTATAATATTGCCTATAAGCATACTGAGTGCGGTTTTATATCTATTTAAAGATTATGTAAACCTAAGTGACAGCTTTATTTATATCCCCACAGGTGTTTTGGGAGCGGTTATCGGCGCTTATATACTGCGGAAAATTTCACCTGTGTGGCTTAAGCGTATTTTCGGCGGTTTTATGGTATATGCAGGTGTACGCCTGCTTCTTAAATGACTATTGCCGCCCTTTTAGCAGGGCTTTTTTCGGGAATTTTGGGCGCTATGGGTTTAGGCGGCGGAGCGGTGCTTATAATTTATCTTACCCTTTTCACCGAAACCGAACAGCTCACCGCCCAAGGAATAAATCTGCTGTTTTTTATACCAACAGCCCTTTTAGCGGTGATAATTTACGCTGTTAAAAAGAAAATAAAATGGCGTCTTACGGTGAAAATTTCCCTTTGGGGATTACTTGGAACTGTGTTAGGAATGAGTCTTACAAGTCTGTTAGGGGGAGAGCTTACCGCTAAAATTTTCGGCGGCTTACTGATTTTGATGGGTCTTTCGGAAATTTTTAAAAGAGATGCTAAAAATGTTGCAGAAAAGAAAAAAAGATGATATACTGTAAAAAAGAACTAATATTCGTTGGAGGTTAACAGTATGTCAAAAACTCCTCTTACAGAAAAACAACAGCTGGTATACAGCTTCTTAGTAAAGCAAATGGCAAGCGGTTTTCCGCCCTCTGTGCGTGAAATCTGCACCGCAACAAGCATTAAATCCACCTCTACTGTGCATGCTATTTTAGGTGCGCTTGAAGAGGAGGGCTACATAATAAGAGATCCCAAAAATTCCCGCTCTATCCGTCTTGACACCGGCTCGCCCTCGTCAATGGTGCCCCTTGTGGGTAGAATTACCGCAGGCAAGCCGATTTTGGCGGTTGAGGAAATTGAGGATTATATTCCATACCCCTCAAAGGATGCTGAAGGTCTTTTCGCCCTGAAGGTTGTGGGACTTAGTATGAGAGATGCAGGTATACTTGACGGGGATATTATTGTGGCCGATAAAAATAAGCCCTGCCGCAACGGTGATATTGTTGTGGGTATGGACGGTGATGAGGCAACTGTTAAACGATTGCTTATTAAAAACGGCCAGATTATATTTATGCCCGAAAATCCCGATTTTTCGCCTATTTATCCCGAAGACCCGATGGTGCTTGGAAAGGTTGTAGGCAGCTATAGAAAGTATTGATAAAATGTTAAAAAGTGTTGATGTTTTTACTGACGGCGCCTGCTCGGGCAATCCTGGGCCCGGCGGCTGGGGTGTTGTTTTGCGCTTTGGCGAGCACGAAAAAGAGCTTTCGGGCGGAGAAAAAAATACCACCAATAATCGTATGGAGCTTACCGCCGCTATAATGGGGCTTTCGGCTTTAAAGGAAAAGTGCAAGGTAAGGCTTGTTACTGATTCTAAATATGTTGCGGACGGTATAACCAAGGGCTGGGCAGCTTCCTGGCAGAAAAACGGTTGGAAAAAGGCAGATAAAAAGCCTGCCTTAAACCCTGATTTATGGGAAAAGCTTTTGGAGCTTGTCGGTTTTCACGAGGTTACTATTGACTGGGTAAAGGGTCATGCGGGTCACCCTGAAAACGAGCGGTGCGATAAGCTTGCGGTTGATTTTTATAAGAAATTACAAGGAAATTGATTTTAATGGCAAAAACTTCAAAAACAGAATTTATAATTACAGGGGCTTTAATCGCTGCCGCTTATGCAGGACTTACGTATCTGAGTAATATTTTCAGTCTGGCTTACGGACCTATACAGTTAAGGGTATCCGAAATGCTTACAATATTGCCTGTTTTCACTCCTGCGGCAATACCTGGGCTTACGGTTGGCTGTTTTATCGCTAATATAGGCTCGTTTAATCTGCTTGATATGATTTTTGGCACATCTGCCACCCTGATAGCAGCATTGCTTACATATTTTTTGAGAGGTATAAAGCTTAAAGGCTTGCCTTTACTTGCGGCGCTACCGCCGGTGCTTGTTAACGCTATAGTGATAGGAGCAGAAATAAACTGGTTTTTCCTTCCTGAGGGCGCATCGCTTTGGGGTTTTATAATATCGGGCTGTCAAGTTGGAGTTTCACAGCTGGTGGTTTGTTATATTTTAGGAATGCCGTTTTATCTGGTTGTTAAAAAATATAAAATATTTGAAAGAGCAAAAAAGAGCTGAGAGTATCTCAGCTCTTTTCCTTTATATATCTGTTTAAAGCTTTGGCAAAGCATCTTCCTAATTCCAGCAGTTTATTATTATCCACTTTGTTTTCTTCGGTGCCGAAATAAGCGGTTTCAAGTGTGAATGAGATATTATTTTCTTTTCTTTCCTTCATATAATTAGCAAACTGTGTTCCGCCTTTGTTCCAGCCTGTAGAGAAAGGATAATCGTTTTTATGTTCATATTTTAATGAGGCTTTTGTTATTAAAGCTTCAAAAATTTCGCCAAATCGGTTGAATTTAGCAAGCTTTTCGATACTGTTCTGAACTATAAATACATTATCATTTTCTCCCGATTTATGCCAAGGGGAATGAAAATCAAAACCAAAATGGCAACCGTTTGCTTTGGCATATTCTTTTATAGAATTGCATTCGGGATAAATTGAGTCTTCCTCATAAGCGTAATCTCTGTTATGGTCGTGAGGCGCTCTGCTTTTTCCCTGGTCCCCACGAATAACACCCTCATAGTCTACAAATGGAACACAAAAGACCTTTGTATCGGGTATTGGATTTGCAATCAATTCTTGCAAAACGCCCTCTAATACATAGTTTCCGGTGGATTCACAAGCATGATGACGTGCTGTTAAAATGATACTTATATTACCGTTGCCAAATTGCACACACGGAACGCTACTTCCTTTATATCCCTTGCAAAGTTCCTCAACTGGGAGATTATATTTATCTGCAAAATCGTATAAACGCTTTGGGTGATAAAGCATACTGTGAGCGAAATAAACCTTGCTTTCGTGTTCGCCGAATTTATATGTAAACGAATCACCGTTCACATCATTCAGCCAATGCCAATTTTCAAGGTCATAGCTCACTGCGGGGCCAAAATAACCAAGTCTGTTTTTTTGAAATTTAAAAGTAAGAGTCTTATTTTCTGCCCCTTCAACGCAAAACGCCCAATAAAACCAATCCTCTGTTGTATCACGCAGTTCGTTTTGGAGTGTTACAGTATCTGCGTCTATTTCTTTTACAGAAATGTTACCGCCAACGAAATTCTGATGTATAAGCATTATAGTTAATACCTTCTTTTTATATACCTATTCTTTCTCTGATTTCTGTTGCATCAATATCAGTGGTTTTTTTCTCTTTTGTTACAGAAAGTACCGCCGCCATTCCTGCAGCTTCGCCTGTTCCTACACAAATAGGCATTGCGCGGAAATTGGAATGCGCTATATGAGTACCTGAAATATTTCTTCCGCAAAGAAGCAGGTTTTCTTTTACTTCGGGTAACAAGCAACGATACGGAATGGTATAACCCTTATTTTGTTTAAAGTGCTTTTGCGCACCTGTTTTGTCAAGTCCTGAACCTGTAATATTATGCACATCAAAGTTAAAGAAAGCATCTTTAACAACATAATCATCAAATACTTGAGCCTCTAATATATCTTGCTCGGTGAGGGTGTATTTCCCTTTGAAATGGCGGGTTTCTCTGACACCTATAAGCGAAGCCGAGCTGATTACAAAGCAGTTTTCGTAACCGGGAACAAATTCTCTGAGATATTTTACAATATCATCTATCTGTTTTCTGCAAACGATGGTCGCTTTTGTTAAATCCTCGGTATTTGTACCGTCAATATCGGTAGCATTTGTCATATTACAGGTTACAACACCGGGTAAGGTGGTGGCATAGGTAAGAATATGCCCCGCAGGATATGGAATATGCTGCTTTGCAAGGGCTTGCAATTCGCCTTTTTCAGTTTGATAGGTTGTTTCAAAAGACGGGATAAATGCCGCTCTGCTGTAATCAACACCACCTACCTTAAACATAAGTGTTGCGGGCTGCATTTTGTTGTCATCTTCTCTTCCTAAAATAAACTCTGCTCCCGCCTTTGCGGCAATATCTCCGTCGCCGGTGGCATCTATAGTGATTTTTGCATAAATATCAGTCACACCGGATTTATTTACAACGGTTGCACCTAAAACGCTGTCACCTTCGCAAATGGCATCTAATGCAAAGGTATAAAGCAGAATTTTAACACCTGCCTCGTCAAGCATTTCGAGGTATAAGGTTTTCAGCTTTTCGGGGTCAATGAGTGTAATGTTATCCACCTTGAAATCGTTTTTTTCGGCAGAACGGCGCAGAATTTCATAATATAGGGGGCTTCCGCAGGTTCCTGTCCAATGGCTCATAAGCCCTGTTGTTGAAATGCCACCAATATCCCCGCATTGCTCAACTAAAATCACATCGGCGCCGTTTTTAGCGGCGGTATATGCAGCAGCAAAGCCTGCAGGACCTGAGCCTAAAACCAAAATATCGCAGGTAGATTTTTTATTTGTACTTAGATTTAAGTTCATATTGACTACTCCTTTAGCTTTATGGTAATATATTAGCATAAAATTAGGTATAAAACCTATTGTTTTAGGCAAATAACCATCGTTTTTGTGCAAGGAGGGTTTAATATTTACGATATCACAAAAATAAAAGACTATATTCTTTTTTTAAAAAAGGAGTGCGGTTTAGCGATAACGCTTCATACAAATGCTTTAGATACTCTTATACTCCAGAGTGAGCTTATATCCTTCAATATTCACGATAATCCCTATTGCGTTTATATAAAAACCTGTAGCGAAGCGCAAAAGCATTGCATTTTAAGTCAATGTAAGGTTGAAAAAAAGGTTGGGAGCGGTTCTTTTGAGGGTGTATGCTATGCAGGGGTAAGGGAGTATGTTTATCCAATAAGCAACGGTGAATCGGTTGTAGGCTTTATTTGCGTAAGCGGGTACAAAACGGCAGAGGCACAAAGCTATATTAAAAGAATATCCGAAAAATATCCGCTATCCCAGAAAAAATTAAATGCGATATATGCTTCTCTTAAAGCCGATGTACCGAGTAAGGAAAAGGTGGACACTCTTGTCAAGCCGCTTTGTGATATGCTCGAATTGGCATATATTAAAACCAAGTCGGCGGCGGTTGTAAAAGAAAAGTTCACTGATAAAGTAATAAGATTTTTAAAGCAATACCACACTCAGGATATTTCAATAGAGGATATTTGCCGCAATTTTAATTGCAGCAGGTCTCATATAAGCCATCAGTTTTGCAAGGCCACCGGTAAAACGGTAAGAGAATATTTAACTTCACTCAGAATTGAGGATGCTAAATTATTGCTTCTCAACTCTGAGCTTACTGTAACAGAAATCGCTTTTTCTGTGGGCTATGGCGATTCAAATTATTTTTCTAATATTTTTAAGCAAAAGGTTGGTATGTCTCCAAGAGATTACCGAAAGAGAGGAAAATAGAATGATAAACGAACGAATGAAAAAGGATTTAATTGCTTTGGGAATTAAGCCTCAGGATACCATACTTATGCATAGCTCACTTTCCTCATTGGGATATGTTGAGGGCGGCGCTGAGACGGTTATCGATACCTTGCTTTCGGTATTAAGGGAGGGCACTCTGCTTGTTCCGGCGCTTTCGTGGACTACCGTTAATAAGGATAATCCTGTATTCGATGTTAAAAATACGCCCTCTTGCATAGGCGCTATAAGTGAATATTTCCGTAAAAGAGAAGGAGTTATAAGAAGTCTTCACCCAACTCATTCTGTTTGCGGAATAGGTAAAAATGCTAAGGAAATACTTTCTCATCATCTTGAAACAAATACTCCTGTGGGTATAAGGTCCCCTTTCTCGTTATTGAGGGATTACAACGGAAAGGTGCTTATGCTCGGCTGTACACTCCGACCCAATACTTCAATGCACGGTGTTGAGGAAACGGTAGACCCTGAGCCTTGGTATGTGCTCACAAAGGATACGACTGAATTCACCTTAATTGATGAAAACGGTAAAAAATATGTGCAGAGCTACCGTTGCCACAATTTCGGGGTGACTAAAATGGCTCAGCGCTATGAAAGATTGGCAACAGTAATGGATATTCCCCACGGCAAGGTTTTAGAGGCGGAATGTTGGCTTGTGCCTTCTAAAGAGATGTGGGAAATCGGTAAACAAAAAATTATGGAAAAGGAAGAGTTTTTTGTGGATCCTTATAAGGGCTGAGTTTTAAAGTTTTGAGCAAGGTGGATTATTGTGAATCCTGATTTGAAGCAAAAATTTTTTGACCGGCTCATAAATATAATATCTTAAAACAAACTTTATTATTTCTATGTTGATATTTGGCAAATTATTCAGTATAATATATAAGTATAGTTAACATATTTTAAAAGCTTGAATGGGGGCTTTATTTTGGATTGCAAAAAGTTTTTTGAACAGATAAAGGGTAAAAAAATTGCTATGTGCGGCATTGGTATCAGCAATACACCGCTTATACTTGAATTTTTAAGCAAGGGTGCTTTGGTTTATGCCTGTGACCGCCGCAGCCGTGAGCTTATAGGCGAAACTGCTGATATGCTCGAAAAGGCGGGCGCAGAGCTTTGCCTTGGAGACGGTTATTTAGATAATTTAGAGGTTGACATAATCTTTAGAACGCCGGGAATGAATTTCAATTTGCCCGAGCTTGATGCTGCCCGCAAAAAGGGTATTGCAGTTACCAGCGAGATGGAGGTTTTCTTTGACCTTTGTCCTGCTACAGTTTTTGCAATAACAGGCTCTGACGGTAAAACCACCACTACCACCCTTATTGCTGAAATGCTTAAAGCGGAGGGTAAAAAGGTTTTTGTTGGCGGAAATATCGGTAAGCCGTTACTTCCCGAAATTGAAAATATTACAGCAGAGGATTATGTTGTAGTTGAGTTATCCTCGTTCCAGCTTATTTCAATGCGCAAGAGCCCTGATGTTGCGGTAGTTACCAACGTAGCTCCTAACCATTTAGACGTTCATAAGGATATGGACGAATATGTTGAGGCGAAGAAAAATGTTATTCTTCACCAAAACGCATTTTCTCGCACAGTTTTAAACAGAGACAATGAAATAACCGAGGGCTTCCGTCAGTTTGTAAGAGGTCAGTCCTTGGGCTTTAGTATGGAGCGTCAGGTAAGAAACGGAGCTTGGCTTGACAGTGAGGGTTATCTCCATATGGCTTACAGAGGAATGGACGTCCCGATTATGCACCGCAGTGAAATTGCTATAATAGGCGACCACAATGTTGCAAATTATCTTACAGCAATAACTGCCGTTTGGGGATATGTTGGAGTTGATTCTATCCGCAAGGTGGCAAGGGAATTCGGCGGTGTGGAGCACCGTATAGAATTTGTGCGTGAAGTAAACGGCGTTAAATATTATAACGATTCTATTGCTTCAAGTCCCACAAGAACTATCGCAGGTTTAAAGGCATTTGATAAAAAGGTGCATCTTATTGCAGGCGGATATGATAAGCACATTCCGTTTGAGCCAATGGTACCTTATATAATCGAAAAGGTTGAAAAGCTTTACCTTTGCGGTGATACCGCTGAAAAGATAGAAAAGGCAGTTTTAGCCGATACATCATACAACGGAATGCCCCAGATTATTAAGGTTAAAGATATTGCAGAAGCGGTGGCAAAAGCTAATGAGCTTACAAAATCAGGCGATATTGTAACACTTAGTCCTGCCTGCGCCAGCTTCGATGCTTTCCCGAATTTTGCCGCAAGAGGCAATTATTTTAAAGAATTGGTGAACAAACTCTGATGAATATTAAAGAAACGCTGTTTGCGTTATCCAGCGCCGATGCGGCAGGCTGTGTCAGTGAAGCCGCAGATTTGGCTTATGAAATGTTATCAAAATACTGTGAAACCGAAAAAACCCATACGCTTACCGTTATGGGTTTTTTAAAGGGTGAAACAGATTATACCCTTATGCTTGATGCGCATATTGACCAGATTTCAATGGTGGTTACAAATGTTGATGAAAAAGGATTTTTAACCGTTTCAGCCGCAGGCGGTATTGATACAAGAGCCCTGCCCTCACGCAGGGTTACCGTTCACGGCAAGGAAAAAGTAACCGCTGTTTTTTGCAGTACACCCCCTCATCTTGCAAAAGGGGAAGTTCAGTATGGCGATATTTCGCAGATAAAGCTTGATACCGCTCTGGGCGAAAAGGCAAGAGAGATAGTAAGCATTGGTGATATTGTAACCTTTTGTGCAGAGCCTAAGGAGCTTTACGGCACACGTGTTACAGGCAAAAGCTTTGACGACCGTGCGGCGGTTGCCTGCATAATTGAAATTGCTAAAAGATTAAAGGACAAAAAACTGCCCCTTAATGTGGCTTTTGTTTTGAGTGACGGTGAGGAGCTTGGAATGAGAGGCGTTCGCCCTGCCGCATTTAAGGTGAACCCGAATGAGGCTATTGCACTTGATGTAAGCTTCGGGGACGGTATCGGTATAAAAGAGGAAGAATGCGGAAAATTAGGCGGAGGCGGTATGATAGGTATTGCTCCCTGTCTTGACAGCAAGCTTTCTGGTAAGCTTATAAAAACCGCAGAGGAAAATAAAATTCCTTACCAAACCGAGGTTATGGGCAGAAGTACAGGTACTAATGCCGATATGATTTCGGTTAACCGTGAGGGTGTTCGCACCTGTACACTGTCGGTGCCGCTTCGTAATATGCACACAGATGTTGAGGTGCTTGACATTAAGGATTTAGAAAGTGTTTGCAATCTTATTTGTGAGTATATCCTTTCGGGAGGTATTATGAATGATTGAGCTTTTAAAGAAGCTGTGCTCGCTTGACGGTACATCGGGCGATGAATACAGTATAAGAGATTTCATAATATCTCAAATTGACGGTCATTGTGAATGGAAAACCGATAATTTGGGTAATATAATCGCTTTTAAAAAGGGCAAAAAAGCCCCTGCCAAAAAGCTTATGGTAGATGCTCATATGGACGAGGTAGGGCTTATTATTACAAATGTCACGGCGGACGGTTTTTTAAAATTCACAACTGTTGGCGGTATTGATACAGCGGCTCTTATGTTTCGCAGGGTTAAAATCAATAATGATATATACGGTGTAATTTCGGGCAAGCCTGTTCACCTTATAGGCAAAGAGGAACGCAAAAAGCTTCCCGATAGCGAGAGCTTATATATAGATATAGGCGCTTCAACTAAGGAGGAGGCTTTAAAGCTTGTCTCTTTGGGTGACAGAGCTGTTATCTGCGGCGATTTTTTTGTGGCTCAGGATAAAATAATATCGAAGGCTCTTGATGACAGAATAGGCTGTGCTGTGCTTATAGATTTAATCAAAAATGAAAGCGAATATGATTTTTATGCCAGCTTTTCGGTGCAGGAGGAAATAGGATTGAGAGGCGCCAAAACCGCCGCTTTTGGTATTAATCCTCAGTTTGCTATTGTTTTAGAGGCAACTACTGCCGCCGATATTGCAGAGGTTTCGGAAGAAAAATCTGTTTGCGAGTTAGGCAAGGGCGTTGCGGTATCGTTTATGGATGGGGCTACTGCTTATGACCGAAAGCTATATAAAGCGGCGCTTGCGAGCGGCATTAAAAGTCAGCCCAAAAGAGCGGTTGCAGGCGGAAACAACTCGGGCGCTGTGCATTTGTCCCGAGAGGGAGTCAGAACTATTGCGCTCTCATTACCTTGCAGATATATTCACTCTTCGTCATCAGTAGCTGATACTAATGATATGGAAAATTTGCTTTATCTTGCAAAATATATGATAAATTATATTTGCAGCGGTGAGGCAGAATGATTACTCTTTGTGAGCGATTACCCTTAATTTGTGCTGATAATGCCGAGCTTATAAAAATCAAATGCCTTTATGACTCTTATAAGGCTGATGATAAAGTGCTCTTTTGGTGTCAGGACCAGGACAAGGCGGTTATATCTATGACCGACGGCAATATGATAATTTTTAATAACGGAGCTGATTTGGAGGAGCTTAAGGAGTTTACTGATGTGTTAGCTCCTGCCTGCGTTTTCAGCGATTACGAAACTCTTTGCGCATTGAACCGAAAACCGAGAGAGCGCATTAATATAATGTGGCGGTTTGCAGATATAAAGGCAGAGCTCTGCGGTGAGGAGCTTTCAAGCAGAGAAGTTTATGACCTGCTTGATGTGGACGGGTTGTCACTTCCGGAATACCCTTATTTTGCGGTGGATTATTGCAGACGCTTAAACCACGGCTTTGCGGATTATTTTGCGCTTAAAAATAAATGCGCTGCTATTACCTTTAAAACAGGTGAATATGCAATAATTAACGGTATTGCGGCTAAACAAAAGGGCTATGGCTCAGTGGCGCTCAAGGGTATACTCAGCAAAAATTATGGAAAGAAGCTTTTTGTTTGTTGCAGAGACAAAGTAAAGGGCTTTTATGAAAAAAACGGATTTGAGCCGCTTTATTACGGCGGATATTGGGTGAAGGAATTTTGAATATTACAAATTTTTTTAATGTGGATAATAAGTTGTTGGATTTTGATAAGAGGGCTTTGGAAAAATCTAAGCCCCAGTTTGAGGAAATTGAGGATATAACCGAGTATAATCAGTTAAAGGTATTGAAGGCTTTTATAAATAACGGAGTGAGCGAGTCTTATTTCACTGCTTCCACAGGCTATGGTTATGATGACAGAGGCAGAGAAATTTTAGAGCGTGTTATGGCGGAATGTATGGGCGCAGAGGATGCGATTATGCGCCACAATTTTGTTTCAGGAACGCACACATTAACAGTGGCGCTTTTCGGTATGCTAAGACCTGATGATACTGTTATATCAATTACAGGAAGACCGTATGATACCATTACTGGTGTTTTCGGTATAGATTCTGTTACTGACGGCTCTTTAAGGGATTTCGGTGTGAATTACGGTGAGGTTGAGTTAAAGGCTGACGGTACTCCCGATATTGAAGAAATTAAAAAGAGATTAGCCAAAGAAAAGCCTAAAATGGCGTATATTCAGCGCTCCCGTGGTTATAGTCTCAGACCGAGTCTTAGAATAGAGGATATAAAAGCCTTGGTTGAGGCTGTGAGAGAAGTTTCGCCTGACAGTATTGTTATGGTTGACAATTGCTACGGTGAGTTCACAGAAAAGGCAGAGCCTTGTGATGTTGGTGCAGATATTGTTGCAGGCTCGCTTATAAAAAATCCGGGCGGCGGAATCGCCTCAACAGGCGGTTACATTGCAGGAAAAAAAGAACTTGTGGAGCAATGCGCAAACCGTTTAACCTGCCCCGGAGTGGGCAAAGAGGTGGGCGCCACCTTGGGCCACAGCCGTGAGCTTTATATGGGACTTTTTTCTGCTCCGCACGTTGTTGGAGAAGCACTCAAAACCGCAGTTTACACAGCGGCTTTATTCGAGCTTTTAGGCTTTGATGTTACTCCCCGAAGTGATGAAAAAAGAGGAGATATTGTTCAGTGTGTTACCTTGGGTACGGCTGAAGGATTAGTGGCTTTTTGTCAGGGTATGCAGTCAGGAGCTCCGGTTGATTCTTTTGTTGTGCCCGAGCCTTGGGATATGCCCGGTTATACTGACCCCGTAATTATGGCGGCGGGGGCGTTCACGCTTGGAGCTTCTATCGAGCTTTCTGCTGACGGTCCTTTAAGAGAGCCTTATGCCGCATGGATGCAGGGTGGTCTTAATTTCCACAGCGCTAAAGCAGGCGTGCTTTTAGCAGCACAGAAAATGTATGAGAAAAACGCAATTAAGCTTTAATTGGAGAAGAATATGAAACAGATTTTTTCGGGTGAGGTTTTCGAGGTTTTGCCCACAAGCAACGGAATAATATTTTCTTACTGCAAAGAGGTGGCAGAGGAAAATATTATAGTAGCTTATAAAATGATTTCCTTTGAAAACGGAAGATTTACCGATGTTGCCAAAAACATTTATATGATAACTAAATTTGGCAATAATTATAAAGCGATAGCCAATAACTGCAAAAATTATATAACGGTAAAATCTTTGGTTTTGCCTAACGGCAAGGTGTTTTTGCTTGAGACTGACGGCTCTGCGATACTACTCGATAATGACGGTACTCCTGTGTGGACAGGCAGTCTTACCTACCGTTCTTCTAATCCTGCGGATATTGTTCTTTATAACAATGCTCTCTGGGCGGCATACCCCGAGTGCAATGTTTTGCTCAGATATAATCTCGCTACTATGCGTGAGGAGCTTCGCATAGGCGGTAATAAATCCCCCTTCGATAAGCCACGTGACCTTTTTATTGATGGGGACACAGTGATGGTTAGTAATCAGGGCTCTAAAAAGCTCGTCGAAGTAAACTTAAATAGCTATTCGGTATTCGAATATGAAGAATTTGAGGAGCCGCTTTATCAGTATATAAAGGTGGGCGATAACCGCTTTGCTGTGTTAGAGTCAGGATTGTATCTTATATAATAAACCAAGCTTAAGCTCTAAACGATTTATCCCCACCGAGAAATCGGTGGGTTTTTAATTTACAAGACATCACCGTTGACTACGAATAATTTATATGATAAAATAAATATATCAAATAAGGAATGGAGATACTAATATGTCGGCTAAAATAAGAATTAAATGTCCTCATTGCGGGGAAGCAAAAAATGTTCTTTCGGTTAATGATATTTGTCCTAATTGCAAACAACCGCTCGGATTATCGGAAGAAGGTAGTATTTACATCTACCGTCAAGGTTCTGTATACGGTGTTGCTGGTGGCTTTGGCTTGTTTATTAACAACCAACCTTATGGATATATCGGTAACAAAGAGCTGCTTCGTATCCCCTTAAAATTTGGTACATATATTATACATTCGGCTGTTGGAATGAGCAGAAAATGCAGAGATTTATAGGTGACTATTTCACCCGAAAACCCCGTTGCTTACACAAAGGTTTACATTAAACCGGGTTTTTGGGCAAACTCATTCGTGGTAGAGCCTCTTGACCCCAAACTTTTAGATTTATAAAGCAAAAGGATGTGCAGAATTTTTGCACATCCTTTTTTACTGTCTTAAAATTAATCGGCTTTTACTGTTGGGACGATATCACTCGGCTTCTTTTGCTGGTAATGATTTATTTTTTATAAGGTTATATATTTCCTCTGCGGCAAGCCTTGCCTTGGCAACATTGGTTTTATGCTTGGGGAAGCAGTAGTAAAGACGGTTTCGGTCGCCTATGCAGATAACATCGCCTATTTCATACCAATAATAATCGGCATAAAGCCCGTATGAAGCGGAGGCACTTTGTTGGTAATTAAGATTACCGTCGCAACCTGTAAGAGTAAAGCCATTTGTTGTGTGAATTAGTCTGCCATCTCCTACCATATAAATTGCTTTATAATCGGCAAGCAGTCCGATAGTAACCTCAGTATCAAGCAAATAACTGCCGTCAGCTATCTCTTTTTTAACACATTCTCTTTCCCATTTATACCAGTCAGGTATGTGAGGAAATTCAGTTTCGCCCTCTGCTGCGTTTAGCCTGCCGTATATATCCATTTCATAAGTTTTGCCGCAGTTTCCGCATTGAAGTTTTGTGCCTTTTCCAACCATTTTTTCTTCACAACCGCAGTTTGCACAACGGTATAGTATGCGTTCAAGTCCGTCTGCCCTGAAATCTTCCGTAACCGGCGTTTTTGTTTCATATTGGCGGGCAAAATTATCAAAAGTGAAGCAGTTTTCTAAAGCTTTGGTCAGTTCCTCGGCGGATTTTTCGGCAATTTCCTCTTTAGTAAAAAGGCAGTTTACCTCTGCTTTAACCTTAACCTTTCGCTTTTGCAGACCGTTATAAAGCGGGTCACGCAAAAAAGCACCGTCTGTCATAACTGTAACTACGGGTATACCAAGCTTTTTGATAAGCACACCTAACTTTTGGGGCAGTGGGGTTGCACAACCGTCAAAGCTATAGCTGGCTTCGGGATACATAACAACACTGCATTTGTTTTTTCTCACAGTATGAAGAATATCGCTTATAAGCGTGACATCAGTAACAAATTTATTAGTGGGAATACAGCCAAGCTTTCGCATTAAAAAGCTTTTTCCAACAAAGCTGTCAGAGGTTGCAATAATATTAAAGGGCTTTGGAAAAAATATTTTATATATTATTTGCAAATCTATAAAGCTCGAATGGTTCATTAATATAAAATAAGGACCTTTGCCTGCTTTATCCATTCGGGAAGATGTGAATTTGAATTTTGCGCTCCATAAATCGGGCAAGGATATAATGCGGATAAGAGCACCTAAAATCCACCAAGGCTTTTGAGGTTTTTTATGCTTTGGCGGTGTTATTTTTAGAACTTCAGAAAACGCAAGCTTTTTAGTTTTTATTTTCATTATAATTTCTCCTCAAAACAGCTATTTATGATATTTTATAATCAAGGGGGATTATTATCAAGAAAGCCGTAAAAAAGCGTATAGGCTTTAAGTCTATACGCTTTTTAAAAATCAGTCATCTTTTTTAACAACAGCTATTGAAAGGTCATTAAGCTGAATATCGTCAACCTCACCGGGAGCGCCTGACATAAGCTCGCTTGAGTTTGAAATCTTGGGGAATGCGATTACATCACGCAAGCTATCGCATCCGCACATAAGCATTACAAGTCGGTCAAGACCGATACCCATACCGCCGTGAGGAGGAGCTCCGTAACGGTAAGCATCAACAAGGAAGCCGAATTTCTCGGCTGCTTCCTCGTCGCTTAGTCCTAAAGCCTTGAACATCTTTTTCTGAAGCTCAGGGTCGGAAATACGGATAGAGCCGCTCGATAATTCTACACCGTTAAGAACTAAATCATAAGCTTTAGCAAATACCTTTTCGGGTGCTGTATCAAGATACTCTAAGCATTCGTCAAGCGGTGAGGTAAAGGGATGGTGCATAGCATCCCAATTACCTGTTTCCTCGTTATATTCAAAGAACGGGAACTCGGTAATCCACAAGAAATTGTAGCCCTCGGGGATAATATCAAGCTTTTTGGCAACAGTAAGACGAAGTGCACCAAGAACAGAGAGTGCAGTATTCTTTCGGTCAGCAACTATTAACACAACATCGCCCTTTTCTGCGCCTGTGCGCTCGTAAATTGCTGCCATTTCGTCCTCGGTCATAAACTTAGCAAAGGAGCAGGTAGGAGTATCTTCACTCCAACGGATAAATGCAAGACCTTTAGCGCCAATGCCCTTAGCCTCTTCGGTTAGCTTATCAATTTCCTTGCGGGTGTAAACGCCTGCAGCGTTTTTAGCGGTAATAGCTCTTACAGTACCGCCGTTTTTAACTGTATCTGCAAACACACCAAAGCCACAATTTTCTACAATATCTGACAAGTCCTTAATCTTCATATCAAAGCGAGTATCAGGCTTGTCCGAGCCGTAGTCGTTCATAGCGTCTGTAAATCTAAGTCTTGGCAACGGTGTTTTAATATCAACATCAAGAATTTCCTTAAAAAGACGCTTGATAAAGCCTTCAGCGATAGTATAAATATCCTCAGGCTCAACAAAGGACATTTCAAGGTCAATCTGTGTAAACTCGGGCTGACGGTCGGCACGCAAATCCTCGTCACGGTAGCAACGGGCAATCTGCATATAACGGTCAAAACCAGAAAGCATAAGCAACTGCTTATAAAGCTGAGGTGACTGCGGAAGCGCAAAGAAGCTACCCTTTTTAATTCGGGAAGGAACAAGATAGTCACGAGCACCCTCGGGAGTAGATTTAATAAGGGTGGGGGTTTCAATCTCAATAAAGCCGTTTTCGTCAAAATAGTCGCGGGTTACTTTAACTATTTTATGACGGAGCAGGATATTATTCTGTATATCGCTACGGCGCAAATCAAGATAACGGTAACGAAGTCTTAACTCCTCGTTAGCGTTGGAATCGTTGATAATTTCAAAGGGTGGGGTTTCAGCCTCACCTAAAATTTTAAGCACATCAACCTCAATCTCAATCTCGCCTGTAGGAATTTCGGTATTAATAGCCGAGCGTACTCTTACCTTACCCTCTGCCATAACAACATATTCGCTGTGAAGTGAGGAAGCCTTTTCAAAAACCGCTTTATCGGTATTATCGTCAAAAGCTAACTGCACAATACCTGTGCGGTCACGCAAATCTACAAATATAAGACCGCCAAGGTCACGCTGTCTCTGTACCCAACCGCAAACGGTTACACGCTCGCCGTCATTTGCTCTCGATAATGTACCGCAATAATGGGTACGCCTTGAACTATTCATTTTATCAAGTGCCATAACTAAACCTCTTTTTATATAATTTCGGCAATATTTTTAAATATCTGCTCTCTTATAGCCTCGCCAAGCTCTAAAACTAATTCGTCAAGCTTGATTTCAGTAACGGTGCCCTCTTTCATATCCTTAAGACCGGCCTTGCCGTTTTCAATTTCGTCATCACCTAAAACAACGGTGAATTTAGTGCCGATTTTATCGGCATATTTCATCTGCGCTTTAAGTCCACGGGCGCAAATGTCAGTCTGAGCCTTGTAGCCCTCGGCTCTTAGCTCTGCGCAAAGGGCAGTGGCTTTAAGCTTTGCCTTTTCGCCCATAGTAGCAATATAAATATCGGTAGTGGGGGCATCGGGCAGCTCTGCACCCTGATTTTTAAGCACTAACATCAGTCTCTCAATACCCATACCAAAGCCTAAAGACGGTACCGACGGGCCGCCCATCTGTGAAATAAGACCGTCATATCTGCCGCCGCCGCAAACTGTTGACTGCGCACCAATATCACCCGAAACAAATTCGAAAACAGTTCGGGTATAATAGTCAAGTCCTCTTACAATGTGGGGGTTAACGGTGTATTCAATACCTTGCGCTGTAAGATGAGCCTTAACCTGTTCAAAATGCTCCTTACAGTTGTCGCAAAGGTAATCTAACACAACGGGAGCTTTTTCGGCGATAGCGGAGCAAACAGGAGACTTACAGTCAAGTATTCGCATAGGATTACGGTCAAGACGCTCCTTACAGGTGCCGCAAAGCTCGTCAATATTAGCGCTGAAATATTCTTTAAGCGCCTTGTGGTATTCTTTTCTGCACTCAGGACAGCCGATTGAGTTGATTTCAAGCGAAATTTTCTCAATTCCAACCGAGCTTAGCACCTGTCTTCCCAAGGCAATAACCTCGGCATCGGCACTCGGCTCTGCTGCGCCCATACATTCAACACCGAATTGATGGAATTCTCTTAGTCTTCCTGCCTGTGGCTTTTCATAGCGGTAGCAACCGCCTATATAGCAAACCTTTGCCGGCAAAGCACTGTTTACAATGCCTTTTTCAATAGCACTGCGAATAACGCCTGCCGTAAGCTCGGGACGAAGGGTTATAGATCTACCTCCCTTATCGTCAAAGGTGTACATTTCTTTTTGAACAACGTCAGTAGTGTCGCCAACACTGCGTAAAAATACCTCCGTATGCTCAAAAACAGGCACACGGATTTCTTTAAAGCCGTAAAGAGAGGCTACCTCTAACATCTTGCCCTCAACAAACTGCCAATTATGGCTCTCGTCGGGTAAAATGTCATTAGTGCCTTTTACGGCGCGGTTAATTTCTGCCATTTTAAAAATCTCCGAATAAAATTATTTGTCTTTTTTTACGATTTCGCGCCAGTCAAGGTCGCCACGCTCTAAGCCGTGGATAAGCATTTCCGCTGTAGCAATATTAGTAGCAACAGGAATGTTGTGCACATCGCATAGACGGAGAAGAGCGCGCTCGTCAGGCTCGCTGGGCTTAGGGTTAAGAGGATCGCGGAACATGAGAAGAAGGTCAATTTCATCACAACCGATACGGGAAGCAATCTGCTGTGAGCCACCCTGAGAACCGCTTAAAAATCTGGTTATTTCAAGACCTGTAGCTTCGGACACAGTTTTGCCTGTGGCGCCTGTTGCTACAAGGTTATATCTGCTTAAAATTCCACAGTAGGCTATGCAGAATTGTACCATCAGTTCTTTCTTTGCATCATGTGCGATGAGGGCTATTGTCATAAAAATATTCCTTTCATATTTTTTTTAGTTTTGGTAATAAAAGCTTTTCGCCGCAAAGTCTTGAAGTTATTCTCATAAATGCCTTTAAGGCTTTTGAACGAGAGCTGATTTTGTGCTTTAAGGAAAGCAGACGCAAATCGTCACTTTCAGGAACTATGCCAATAAGCTGAAGTGCAGAGCCGTCAATTATTTCATCAATATTTTTAAAACGGAACTTGCGGTCTTGCTTTATGGCAAATTTATTTATTATAAGTCTTGCAGGGATATTGGCGTTTTCCAATGCGTCACTCACTGCTCTGGCATCCCTTACAGATACGGGGTCAGGAACAGCCACAGTTAAGAAAAGCGTATCCTTTGGAAGGCAGGAATAAAGCGCTATATTTATGCCTGCGGGGAAATCAAATATAACAGTATCAAACATTTCACTTACATTCAATGCAAGGGTGCTGAGAGAAAAGTAATCTATCATACCCTGCTTTGCGGGAGCGGGTATCAAATATAGATTTTTTTCGGTTTCGCATTGATAAATGGCTTCTGTAGGCTCTTTGTCCATAAGAATATCCGCAAGGTCAAAAACGGTGGATTTATCAAGACCAAGCATTAAATCAAGGCAGCGAAGACCTTCGTCCATATCAATAAGCAAAACTTTTTCGTCCTTTTGGCAGAAAGCCAGACCTAAACCTACCGCAACGGTGGATTTACCAACTCCGCCTTTGCCTGAGGTTACAGCAAAAACTTTTCCCATAAAACACTCCTAACCGACTAAAATATTTCTAATATTTTACCATATACTGTTTTTTTTGTCAATTTAAAACAGTATATTGAAACAAAAATAATAATAATAAAAAATATTATAATTATGTCGCTCCTGCCGCGACGGGCACACCCTTTCTTGTGTAGGCGAAAAGAAAGGGTGCAAAGATTCGCCTTTAAGGGGGAGTTTCGATTCTCCCCCTTGTGTTGTTGGTTTAAAGCTTATTGTAGCCGCCTTTCAAGAAAAATATTTTATATTTTTCAACTGAAAGGCAAGCGGTATGTCAACAGAAGGAATAATGTCAACAACACAACCCCCTCAACGACAAGGGCTTTGCCCTTGACCCATTTGTAGGAATTAATTTTTATAGTAAATTAAAGTAATTATTAATCAAGCACCACAAATGGCATATCCTCGGCGGGAGAGTTACTCTCGGCATAGAAATAAGCATCAAGAATATCTCTTACTACCGAGCCTGCGGAGTAGCCTGAGTTACCGTGCTCTAACACTACCGAAATGGCAATTTCGGGGTTATCAAACGGAGCGAATGCCACGAAAACACTATGGTCGACCTTGCCCTGAACCTGAGAAGTACCGGTTTTACCGCCAACTCTTATCGGATAATCTCCGAGAGCGGCACGTCCTGTACCATCCACAGTAACAGAGAGCATACCCTCTTTAACCGCAGAAAGATTTGTGTCACTCATATTAACAGTATTAACAACTTCGGGAGAAATCTCCTTATATGTTTCGGACATATTGTAGGATACTACGCTGTCTATCAGGGTTGCCTTGTAATGTGTGCCGCCGTTGGCGAGAGTTGCAGTGTAATTCGCAAGCTGTAAAGGGGTGAAAGCGTTCATTTGTCCTATAGAAATCTGCAAAGTGTCACCGCCGACACCGTTGGATTTAGGCTCTATGATGATTCCCTTTGCATCGTCAACCTCAACACCCGTTTTAACTCCCAAGCCGAATTGCTTGAAATAATCAGTAAGGGTCATTGCGCCTAAGCGGCGTCCTAATTCAAAGAAGAAATAGTTACAGCTTTTTGAAAGCGCCATTTTCAAATTCATATGACCGTGATAGTGCATACAGTCAGGCTGATAATCGGCGAAAAAGGCATAATTACGAACACATTTAATGGTTTCGCCTAAGGCGTATTTATTATTTTCGAGTGCCGCTATTGCAACAATGGGTTTTATTGTTGAACCTATAGGATATACACCCTGAAAAGCTCTGTTAGTAAGCGGTTTTGCAGGGTTTGAAGCCAAGGCTTCATATTCCTTATTCATAGTGGCGGAATCATAGGTTGGGTAATTTGCGGCACAAAGTACTTGAGCTGAATCTATTCTGACCGCTACTGCCGTGCCTGCAATACAGGAGCCACCCTTGCTTTGGAGCTCACGCACTATATTACTCAAAGAATCCTGCGCCTTGCGTTGCATGGTTTTATCTAAAGTCAGCATAATGGTTTTGCCGGCTATAGGCTCTTTTGTAACCTCTTTTGAGATTATATTACCCTCGGTATCAAGGCGGTAGGTTATTTCACCGTCAGTGCCGCGGAGATATTCCTCGCCCCATTTTTCAATACCGCTTTTACCGACCTTATCGTCATAAGAATAGCCTTTGGCTTTGTATTCCTCCCAGTCTTCTTTGAAAATGGGACCTACTGAGCCAATAAGGTTTACTGCCAAAGAGGTATCGGTATATTCACGAAAGGGAACAACATCTACCGTAACGCCATTTAACCTGAAAGAGGATTCTGAAACCTTGCGCATTAGCTCAACGGGGATATCCTCCGCAAAGGTGAAGGGATAGGAAATGGAAAAATCAGCTGCGGTCATACTGTAACGTATGCCCATAATTTTCCGCATTTCTTCGGTAGTATAGCTTTCAAGCTCATATCGCTCAACCATTTCATTAAAGCAGTTTTCGGCTGTTGCATAGTGAGCAAGCTCTAAAATTTCGAGCATTTTATCTATATCCGATTCCGAATCCGCTTTAAAACTGTAGGGAGCTTCATATGTCAGGGGCAGAGTATCCTTCCATTCTGCGCCGTGACTTTCCATCAGGTTTACAAGGGTGAGTATAACGTCATTTAAATTATCGCCTATATAGGCTTTATTGAAAACTATATTATAACCGTCTCGGTTTATAGCAATTTGTCTGCCATAGCAATCAAGAATTTCTCCTCGGGGAGCTTTTAACACCGATGTCAGCACAGCAGAGGCGCCGTCATTCTTATCGGTGAACTCCTCTGCATTAGTGATTTGAATAGAATATATTCTTGATGTGAAAAGGAGTATCGTTATTATAAGGATTACAGAGAGAACGGTTAATTGTGTTTGGCTTTTTCTCTGAAAAGGCAATGAATTTTCCTCCGAAAAAAGATTTAGGTTTATTTAGCTTTTAGCTTATTGAAATATCTGAAAATAATATAAAAAGGAAAAATAAAAAACGAAGTATAAAGTGCAGACGGCAGGGAATTAGCCAATAAATACTGCAGGCTTTGTTGCACCGTCATACCGAATGCGTGGAAAAATATCCAATAAAACAGAAAATAAAATACCGCTGTTAAAATGGATAAAACTACTGCCGCACGTATATTCTTATTAAAAAGATTATTAGCTGTAAGGCAGACAAGGGTTGCAGTAATAAGTAAGATTATTGTGTTAAAGCAGTAGCTGCCGCTGGCAACACTGTCCACACAAGCGCCTGTCAAAAAACCTGCAAGGGCGGATTTTTTAATGTCCGAAAAAATACAAAATGCTGTAAGAAGCGGAAGGGGAGTAAAAGGTACGGCATTTTTAATTGCAAGGTCAAAAATTCCTGCAGTGTTTAGAATTATAACGGTGAAGAAAAGCAAAAAGGTGAGAAGAGCTATAAGGGGGTGATTTTTTTTATAAAGCATAGTTATTCCCCTTTTCCTACCACAAGACCGCCCTGACCGTCAAAAGAGGTGATTACCATAACCTCACGCAGGTTTTCGATATCTGCGAATGGCTTGACAGAAGCAAAAATAGAGGTATTGTATTCATCGCTTCCGATAGTCTGCACGGTACCGATAAGCAGTCCTTCGGGGAATATGCCTTCACCTGAGGTCACAACATAGTCGCCTATAGCTACATTACAGGAGCGGGAGAGGTTGTAAAGTCTGGTGTTACCCTCCTTGGCCTGCTCTAAAGAGCCTGAGAGTATTCCCGAATCGCTTGTGCGGTTATCAAGAGCGCCTAAGGTGATATCAGGGCTTAAAATAGTGGAGACCTTAGCTGTTGTAAGGCCGACCTCGCTTATGTAGCCCACAAGACCTGCATCGGTTATAACGGGGTCGTTTTCAGCTATATCGGAGGCAGAGCCTTTATTTATTACAAAGCCTTTATAGGGGTCTTTGGTATCTTTTGAAATGAGAGTGGCATGGGCAAATTTAAAATCGGGATTAGCATCCTTTATTTCAAGGTAATTTTTATAAAACTCATTCTCATTTTTAACATTTTCATAATCGGCAAGCTGTTCGCGCAGGCTGTTTATCTCAGACTCAAGCTCGGAATTTTCGAGCATAATTTCATTTCCGTTAGTGTAAGCAGCGGTAAAATCCAAAATGGAGTTTGAAAGCTTGGTGACCGCTGCCTTAAAGGGGGCGGTAATAGTGCCGAATATATCAGCCTGAGGTGAAATTCTGCCACCTATAAGAAAAAATGTTATGGATAGAGCTAATAAAATTATAACTGTGGAAAGTATAAATTTAAACTGTTTACTGCGAAAGAAAAAACGCATTTTTATCCTCCGTTGTTTGAAAGAAAATCCTTAAGGTTAATTTATCTGAAACGCTTTCCTCTGCGGAAAACATAATTCTGAAAGCCGCTGTCAGCTTCAAGACGCTTGGCTGTACCTAAAACCACGCAGTCAAGCGGATTTGCAGCCACGGTTACAGGTATGCCGGTTTCTTCGGCGATAAGCTCGGCAAAGCCGCGAAGAAGTGCACCACCGCCTGTAAGAGTGATACCACGGTCGATAATATCTGCAGCTAATTCCGGCGGGGTTTTTTCAAGGGTTAAACGAATGGTATCAATTATCTGCGAAATTGGGTCAGCCATAGCCGAGCGCACTTCCTCAGAGGTGATTATTACGTTTTTGGGCAGACCGTCAACCTGATTTCGACCTTTAATTTCAATGCTTGTCTCATTTTCATAGGGCTTCGCAGAGCCGATTTCAATTTTAATCTGCTCAGCAGTGCGTTCACCTATTAAAAGATTGTGTTTGCGTCTTACATAGTTAATGATGGATTCGTCAAGGTCGTCTCCTGCAATACGGATGGACTGCGCTGTTACGATATCTCCAAGAGAAATTACCGCAACCTCACTTGTACCGCCACCCACATCAACAACCATGCTGCCTGCAGCATCCCAAACGGGAAGCCCTGCTCCTACAGCGGCTGCCATCGGTTCTTCAACAAGGTCAATATCGGTAGCGCCAGCCTGCTTTGCGGCATCGTAAACCGCACGGCTTTCAACTTCGGTAACGCCTGCAGGAATACAAACCACCATACGCACCCTTGAGAAAAGAGAGCCCTTCATAGCTTGTCTTACAAATCTTTTAAGCATTGCCGCAGTAACATCAAAGTCGGCAATAACACCGTCCTTGAGGGGTCTTACTGCAACAATAGAGCCGGGTGTTCTGCCTATCATTTCCTTAGCTTCTGTACCTACAGCTCTTACAGCATCATTTCTTATATCATAAGCCACAACCGATGGCTCACGCATTATAATTCCTTTACCTTTAAGACAAACTAAAGTATTTGCTGTGCCTAAATCGACACCGATATCTCTTGTAAACATAATATTCTCCGTTCGTTATTCTTCTATTGCAGGGGGTTCTTTCTGCTCTAAGCGTTTTAGGTCGGGCTTGGGCAAGATAAGATTTATTGCGTTATGAATGTTTTGAATTTCAAGCGTTTGTGTACCTGCCGTATATTCGCCGTCAAGAGTCCAGGAAATATCCTCGCCGCCGACTATTGTAATTTTGCTTGTGTGGAAAAATTCCATACCTTCTCGGTGGAGGTCTTTTTTAATTATGCCATCAATAAGAGGCTGATATTTTAAAATATTATCAGGGTTGCGGATAAGCAAAACCTCAAAAAGGCCGTCATTTAGCTTGACCTCGGCTTCATCGAACTTAACAACCCCTCCGAGAGACATTGAGTTTGATATGGCACCAAAAAGGAAATCTCCCTCAATTTCACGGTCATCACAGGTGATTTTAAGATGAAGCGGCTTTATGCTTCCGAGATACTTTATACCCTCGAAAAAGTATGCTGCTTGACCCAACACATTTTTTGCCGCTTGCGGAGCAGAATAGGAGGCACCGGTAAAAGCTCCAAACGAGGCGGTGTATGAAAAATATTTATCTCCGAATTTGCCGATATCAAGGCTCACCCTTCTGCCGTCTATTATATCCTTCGCGGCATTTCCTATTATGCGGGAAATATTAAGCCCAGAGGACCATTCGTTAAGAGTGCCTGATGGGATATAACCCAAATCGCACTTAATGTTTCCGTGCATAAGACCGGTTATAACCTCGTTAAGAGTGCCATCTCCACCGCAAACCACGATTAAATCAAATTCGTTTTCTGCCAGGCTTGCCACCTTTTCGGTAGCGTCTCCCTTAGCTTTGGTGGGATAAACTGTTACGGCATAATCAGCTGAAGAAAGAATAGTAACGACCTTTAAAAGCTCGGTACGCATTTTAGCTTTTCCGGAACAGGGGTTAACTATTAAAAGCAATTTCTTTTCGTTCATAAGAATTTCCTTTCGAGTTAATGATAAATATTAATAATTCGGAATTATTAATTTCAAATTTTTATCTATAGTCAATAGGTAGGGTTGCTGTGGCATTTAGCTCTGTGCCTGCCATATTGCCGCTTTCATATTCAAAAATCGCTTGAGCTCCAACCATTGCGGCATTATCGCCACAGTATTTGAGGGGTGGATAGAAAAGCTCGAAGCCTCTCTTTTTACATTCGGTATCCATACGGCAACGCAGTTCTGAGTTGGCTGAAACACCGCCTGCAACAGCTATTTTTTTATACCTCAAGCTTTCTGCGGCTTTAAAGGTGTTATCTATAAGCATATCGCAAACACGCTCTCTTATAGTGGCGCAAAGAACAGGGATGTCTATTTCCTCGCCCTTTTGTCTGGCGTTATGAACTGTGTTGATAACCGCTGTTTTGAGTCCCGAAAAGCTGAAATCATATTCTCCGCCGCCCGATTTCGGGTAGGGCAGGGGATATTTTTTAAAATCAGCAACCGTTGCGATTTTATCGAGAGTTACACCGCCCGGATATTCAAGACCCAAGCAGCGTGCGGTTTTATCAAAGCATTCGCCTGCGGCATCGTCTCTTGTGCCACCGATAATTTTGAATGATGTGTAATCTGTAACCTCAGCTAATACTGTATTACCGCCCGACACCAAAAGGCACAAAAAAGGCGGTTCTAAATCAGGGTGAGCAATGTAATTAGC
The DNA here is from genome assembly GCA_015066445.1 of Oscillospiraceae bacterium. Classification (GTDB taxonomy): domain Bacteria; phylum Bacillota; class Clostridia; order Oscillospirales; family Acutalibacteraceae; genus UBA737. The sequence goes on from SVOK01000002.1 coordinate 115,838, forward strand.
CGCTATATGCGAGCGCAGATGGTGAACGGGGATAAGCGGCACTCCTAATGACAGCGCCAAGCCTTTTGCAAAGTTCACTCCCACAAGCAATGCACCGATAAGTCCCGGAGCAAAGGTGACGGCTACAGCATCAATATCGCTATAGGTAATGCCGGCTTGCTTTAAAGCCTCATCACACACGTGTGAAATAGCCTCGGTATGTCTGCGGGAAGCAATTTCGGGTACAACGCCACCGTAAATGCGGTGCTCAGCTATCTGAGTTGCTATTATATTTGAAAGAACTATTCTGCCCTCAACCACCGCTGCGGAGGTTTCGTCGCAAGAGGATTCAATTGCTAATATCTTCATTATTTTCAAACCTTTTAGTCATTATGTTTGCATCTTCCTGAGGGTCACGGTAAAAGTTTTTACGCACGCCCTCTTTTTTAAAGCCCATTTTTTCATAGAGTGAAATAGCCGCAAAATTTGATTCTCTTACTTCGAGCGAAACAAAGCTGAGATTTAATTCGCCTGCTAACTCAAAAATTCTGTTGAGAAGTGCTGTTGCAACTCCTTTTTTGCGGTGCTCGGGATAAACCGCAATGTTTGTGATATAACCTTCATCAAGAATACAGCTTATGCCGACATATCCCAAAAGCCTGCTATCTTTTTCTGCAACAAAAAACTTAGTGCCCTTTGTAAAAGAGTCAAGGATAGTAGTCTCACTCCAGGGTTCTGAAAAGCAGATTTTTTCTAAAAGAGCAATTTTTTTAATATGCTCTCTTTCCATAGTAAGTATTTCAAATGGCAGAAAAAGCTCGTCAATAGCCTTGGTTATTTCATCACGGCAGGCCCTGTAAACTTCTAATCCGCAGATAAACGGGTCGGAAATACCCTCACCTAAAACTGAAAGCTTTTCTTTTGCATAGGGCTCTAAATATGCTTTATGGGAATGGGACATACAAATTATTTTATCCGCCCATTCTAAATCTTCTGCGGTTATATTTTTAGAAATATGGCCGCTAATATCAATGCCTATTTCTTTGAGTGCTTTTACTGAGTTTTCACTGACAGGTGAGCCATCCGCTGCAAGTCCACAGCTTTTGACCGAAACATCTTTTAACCCGAGAGATTTTAAATATCCCTCTGCCATAGGACTGCGGCAGGTGTTACCTGTGCAAACAAATAATATATTCATTATCCCTTAGCCTCTAACCAATTTTTACCGTATGCTGCATCGGCTGTGAGTCTTACTGCAAGCGAAGCGGATTTTTCCATTTCCTCGGCTAACAGACTGCAAACCTTTTCGGCATCGTTTTTATCACACTCAACTATAAGCTCATCGTGCACCTGCAAAATAAGCTTAGCTGTGGGGATTTCCTTTTCAAGGCGGCCGAACACATTTATCATCGCAAGCTTGATAATATCTGCAGCTGTGCCCTGAATGGGAGCATTTCTTGCAACCCTTTCGCCAAATGCTCTGAGCATACCGTTAGAGTTATTAAGCTCGGGCAAATATCTTCTTCTGCCGAAAAGGGTTGTCACAAAGCCGTCAAGCTTGGCTTGTTTTATGGTATTTTCCATATAATCTGCTACACCTGAATAGGAGGCAAGATAGTTTTTAATATAGCTGTCAGCCTCGGCTCTTGTTACGCCGATATCCTTTGAAAGCGAGAATGCACCAATGCCATAAACTATACCGAAGTTTACCGCTTTAGCACGGCTTCTCATAATGGGGGTTACCATATCTTCGGGCATATTGAAAACCTGCGCCGCAGTAGCAGTGTGAATATCTGCGCCTGATAAAAAGGCGTTTATCATATTTTGGTCGTTTGCAATGTGCGCCAAAACACGAAGTTCTATCTGAGAATAGTCGGCGTCGCAAAGAACTCGGTTTTCTGGTGCAATAAAATATTCACGAAGACGCTTACCCTCGCTTGTTCTTACGGGGATATTCTGCAAATTAGGCTCCAATGAGCTTATTCTGCCTGTTCTCGCTTCGGTCTGGTTAAATGTGGTATGAATTCTGCCGTCCTCTGCTATGCAGCCCTGCAAACCGTCCGCATAAGTGGATTTGAGCTTAGCTAATTGACGGTATTCCAAGAGTAAAGCTACAGCAGGGTGGCGGTCCTTAAGCTCTTCTAAAACTTCGGCATTAGTGCTGTATCCGCTCTTGGTTTTTTTCTTGGCGGGAAGCTCTAACTTTTCAAAAAGGGCAACGCCTAACTGCTTTGGAGAATTGAGATTAAACTCATAGCCTACAAGGGAGTAGATTTCTTTTTCTATAACCGAAATGCGCTCGCCCAATTCGTCTGATAATTTTTCAAGACCTTCTTTATCAACCAAAAAGCCGCAAAGCTCCATATTGCCTAACACCTTAGCAAGGGGAAGCTCAATTTCCTCTAAAAGCTTTAGCTGATTTGTGGCTTCGAGCTCTTTTTTCAGATTATCGCAAGCAATTTTGAAACCGCAGGCGTTTTTTATAAATTCGTCTGCCTCGCCGAGTATTTCGGGTGTGGCACCATATTCTAAAATAAGCCTTTCTGCTGCATAAGACGAGGAAGCGGGGTTACAAAGATACGCCGCAAGCATAGCATCAAAGCTTATGCTGGAAATGTTATTATTCTGCTTGTAAAGATTTTTATAGTCAAACACCCGTTTTTTAATATTCGGGTTTTCCATAACAGCTTTAAGTGTTTGGTAGTCAGAACGGCAGACACCGTCTTCCCAGACAAGGGCTATGTTTTCGTCTTCACAGTAAACGGTGATTTCGGTAATAGAGTCGGGGAAAGTTTCCTTTACCTCGGTTTTCTTTGCCTCTTCCATATCAAAGCCTATCTGCATCTGAGCATTCACAGGCTCCAAGTCCATTTTTTCCATAAGCTTGAAAAATTCGAGCTTGGTCATTAAAGCGGCAAGCTCTGTTTTTTGAGGAGCTTTTGTTTTATAGTCCGCAATATTCTCATTTATGGGAGCGGCTTTGCATATAGTACCGAGCTCACGGCTAAGAAATGCGCTATCCTTTCCTGCCTCTAATTTTTTGCGTACGCCGTCTTTAATTTCAAGACTTTCGAGATTTTCATAAATATAATCAATAGTGTGATATCTTGTGATAAGGTCGGTGGCGGTTTTTTCGCCCACGCCTGCAACGCCGGGTATGTTATCGGAAGAATCTCCCATCAAGGCTTTTAGCTCTATCATTTCGGGAGGAGTGAGTCCGTATTTCAGGAAAAGCGCCACTTTATCGTAATTAATAATTTCAGGGTGTCCCATTTTGGTTGCCGCAAGCAAAACTCTTGTTTTATCCGACACTAACTGCAGGGAATCACGGTCGCCAGTTGAGATAACACATTCATTACCGCTCTGCTCCGAAAGGTGGGCTAATGTGCCTAAAATATCATCTGCCTCAAAGCCCTCACATTCAATACAGGTATATCCTGCGAGCTTTAACCATTCTTTTAAAACAGGCATTTGCTCTGCCAATTCCGGCGGCATACCTTTTCTGCCTGCTTTATATTCTGAATACTGCTTATGACGGAAGGTTGGAGCCTTTAAATCAAAAGCCACTGCTACACCGTCAGGCTTTTCCATTTCGCAAAGCTTATTTAAAATATTGATAAAACCGTATATTCCGTTTGTATATTGACCGTCCTTAGTGGATAGTAATTTAATACCGTAAAAAGCACGGTTTATAATACTGTTACCGTCAATCGCAAGCAGCTTCAAGCTTTTACACCTCTATATACTATATAATCTATATTATTATAACACACTTTAGATTATATGTCACCCCATTTTGCAATTTTTTTACAAAAAAATATTCGCCCGCTAAAAAACGGACGAATATTAAAGAATTTTAAAATTTAAGTATTCCTAAATGCTCTAACAGGATTTTTGCTCCTAAAAGGATAAGTATTGCGCCACCTGTGAATTCTGCCTTTGATTTCCATTTCATACCGCAGATATTGCCGATTTTAACGCCGATAGCTGACAGTGTAAAGGTTATAACACCGATAAAGAGAACCGCTAAATAGGCTTTAGCCGCTTCGCCCTTTAAATCCATTGCCAATGCTATACCTGCCGCCAAAGCATCAATACTGGTGGCGATAGCCATTAAAAGCATAGTTTTAAAGCCAAAATCACAGTCACTGCAGCCCTCTTCCTTAGAAAACGATTCTTTTATCATATTAGCGCCTATTGCCCCTAACAAAACAAAGGCTATCCAATGGTCAACAGCGGTTACATATTTTTCAAAGGCTGAGCCCAGGCAGTAGCCTATAAACGGCATAAGTGCCTGAAAACCGCCAAACCAAAGACCTGCAATAAGCATATGCTTTGGCTTAACCTTTGGTGTGGCAAGCCCTTTGCAAACGGCAACAGCAAAAGCGTCCATAGAAAGACCTACAGCCAGTATAAACAGCTCAAAAATTCCCATTAAGTAAAAACACTCCCGAAATATGTTTATTCCGAAAAATAAAATATGATGACATTTTACCTTTGGTAAGTATAATTGTCAAGAAATAAACATATTGTGTTGAAATAAAAAGTTAAAGCTTTGCAAGCAAATTGTCAATAGAAGCGTCGTTTTTAAGGTCAACCTCGCAGGGCTTTTTACAAAGACTCCAAAGCTCGGTGTGTTCGCTTGTTTCCCCTGAGGCTACGGTTTTGAGCTCACCCAAGGTTTCAAATTCAAGCATAACATCATTGGTGTATGTTTCAAAAGAACAGCCGCCGTCAGGGTAATTGCCGTTCGGGTGGTTAGTATCATACTTTTTGCAGAGAATATCCTCACCCAAAACGTAATATGCAGTACCGCAATTAAGGTCAAAGCCTAATTTGATGGGCTTTTCGGCTTTTTCGTCCTGACGTACGGTTACATATTTGTTGCCCCAGTAAATACGGTCGTTGCTCATATCGGTATAAGGCCATACGGAGATAATTCTGTTTGAAAGAAGACCTGTATCGTTAGTGTTCATTGGAACAATGAGTGTGCCGCCCTTATCACAAACAGAAAGAGCCCAGATAGCAAAATCCTGAGGCTTGTCAGCAATATTTTTAACCTTCATAATAACCTGCATATTAGCATCGTCAGAGTCCATTTTAAGCTCCATTGTTTTGATAATTCCCACCTGAGTGTCAGCTTCAGGAGTGAAAATTGCGCCGTGTTCGGTTACGGTGTAGTCCACTTTTCTGTCGTCAGGCAAATAGGTTTCGGGATGGCTTTCAGGAGAAAGCCAGATTCTGTGACCACCAAGGTTTTCCCAAGCTCTGCCTTCGCCCCAGAAATCAGTGTAAGCCTTATCCTGCTTGGGAACATAAGCTTTTCTGTCACTCGACATAAAGTTTTTGCCGCCAACAAAACCAAAGCTTATAACACGAGGGCCTAAATCTACGGTTACTAAAGCTTCAATAACTCCGTTTGAGATACTTACGCATCTGCCATATTCTTTAAAGCTTGCAATTTCTTTTATTGTTACCATTTTTAACACTCCGTTTTTATTATTTTTGCTGTATATTCCAATCCGCACTTAAGCGGTTTAGCTAACGATAAGCCGAATAAATCGGTAGCCCTGCATTCGGTTTCAAACACCTTTAAAGCACCGTCCCCCAAAGCCTTGATTTCAGAGGGCTTCACAACAATGGGTATAGTTTCAGTTGCAGCAGCGGTTTTAAGCTGAGCCTCACCTTTTTTATTAAAGCCTAAAACCCTTATATAAGGCTGTGGCTTCATAAAAAAGCTGTTATCTGCACCTATAAAAGCCGAAAGGGTAAGCCGTCTTATTCTGGCAAGGGTGTAACGCTTGACCTTGATTATATTATATAGGTCTTCGGTATTTTCCGCAAGCCTTATTGCAGAAAAAAGCTTGTTTTCCACGCCTTCGCTTAAGTCGGGCAGGGTTTTAAGTATTTCGGGGCTTTTTGTTCGCAGTACTGCAAGTATTGCCCTGTCTATAGTGTTTATATCCGAAATGGTCTCGGGAGAAAATAGGCTTAAAACTGATTCGCTCATATATTTGCGGCAAAAATCATAGTCACCGCATTTTAATTTTTCTCTTAAAAGAGAGGCAGAAACGAACTCGGCCTCGGCTTTTGAATCATGGTCAGCGCCGATGCGTTTTACAGTGCTGAAATTTATATCAAGCTTTAATCTATTTGCTGCTTTAATATATTCGATAGCAAGATTGTTGTTAGGCTTTGAGAGTATATCACCAATAAGCCCGCATTCTGCGGCAGCAGCCTCTCGGGCTGCGGCGAAGGTAACGCCTGAATCAAGCTTTTTGGCTAAATTTTCGGAAAATTCAGAGCCCAGTAAAATATCAGCTGCTTTTTCAAGAGGCGCAGTATCGCCACATTCACTGCCGAAAATAATACTGTCACAACCAATGCCTTTAAGTGCAGTAACTCCGCCTAAAGCAAAGTTTTCCGCTGTGGACATTGACCACAGAACCGGAAGCTCCACTACAAGGTCCACGCCGCTTTTGAGTGCGGCTTCGGCTCGTATTCTTTTTTCGGCAATGGCGGTCTCGCCCCTTTGCACAAAGTTGCCGCTTATAACCGCCACAACAGTACCCTGCTTTTTGGCTTCGTTTATTAAATATTCGTGTCCTTTATGGAGCGGATTAAACTCCGCAATTATGCCTACAGCTGACAAAAACTCACCTCTTTTTGAAAAAAGGCTTGAAAAACCTTTATTTATAAGATATTATATATTAGTTAAGAAAATTTTACAATAATTTTATGATTTCTTCAATAAAAGTTTTAAACGGAGGAGTAAAAATGAAGATTTTTGTTGTAAACGCAGGTAGTTCATCACTTAAGTATCAGCTTATTGATATGGAAAATGAGCAGGTACTTTGTAAAGGTCTTTGCGAGCGTATCGGTGAGAGTGGCGCTATCACCCACAAGGCGGCTGACGGCCGTACCTATACTGCTGATACTGCAATGCCTACCCACAGCGAGGCTTTTGAGGCTGTAGTTTATGCTATGACTAAGAGCGATGCTAAGGTTATTAACTCTTTTGATGAGGTTTCGGCTATCGGTCACAGAATTGTGCAGGGCGGTAGCATCTTTAAGGGCTCATGTCTTATCACAGATAAGGCTTTACAGGATATTGACGATCTCGGTGCATTAGCTCCCTTACATAACCCTGCTCACGTGCTTGCTATCAAGGCTTGCATCAAGACCTTCGGCTCAGATAAGCCTCAGGTTGCAGTATTTGATACCTCTTTCCATCAGACAATGCCTGACAAGGCTTATATGTTTGCGCTTCCTTATAAGTATTATGAGAAGTACGGTGTTCGTAAATACGGCGCTCACGGTACATCTCACCACTTTGTAAGTGACCGTGTAGCTGCTCTTGAAGGCAAGGATAAGAAAGACATTAAGATTATCACCTGTCACTTAGGAAACGGTTGCTCTATCACTGCAATTAAGGACGGCGTTTGTGTTGATACATCTATGGGCTTTACCCCTCTTGACGGATTTATGATGGGTACCCGTACAGGTACACTTGACCCCTCTGCTCTTACCTTTATTGCTGAGAAAGAAAATCTTTCTCCCGCTGATATTAACCGTATCTGCAACAAGGAATCAGGCGTTCTCGGTGTTTCGGGTGTTTCTAACGATAACCGTGATGTTATTGCCGCCGCTAACGAGGGTAATGACAGAGCAAGACTTGCAATTCAGATGCAGCGTTATCAGATTATCAAGTTCATCGGCTCTTACATTGCTGCTATGAACGGTGTTGACGCTATCGTATTCACAGGCGGTATTGGTGAAAACGATAAGGGTCTTCGCAAGGAAATTCTTGAAAGCTTCACTTATATGGGCGTTGAAATTAGTGACGAAAAGAATGATATTCACGGTGAAGAGGTTAAGATTTCTACTGAAAACAGTAAGGTTAACGTTTATGTTATTCCTACCAACGAAGAGCTTGCTATTGCAAGAGATACATTGGCAATTATTTCTAAGTAAAATAAGGAGTCCCTTATGAATATTTGTGAAATTAAGAACGCTATAAAAAACGGTAAATTCGACGATAGCTTTGCTATGCTTTACGGTGATACCGAAGCTGCTAAGGCAAGATATATCAAGGCTTGCGAAAGCTTTGAGGAGTTATATCCGCAGTCGGGTGAGATACGTATTTTCTCAGCCCCAGGCAGAACAGAGGTTGGCGGCAACCATACTGACCATCAGCACGGAAGCGTGCTTGCGGGCAGTGTTAATCTTGATGTTATAGCTATAGTTTCCCTTAATGATGATGGTAAAATCCGCATTAAATCTGAGGGTTATCCTATGGATACTGTGACTGTGGGAGAATTTGCTAAGGCAGAAGGTGAGGAGGGAAAGGCAATTTCCCTTATCCGTGGAGTTTGCAGCCGTTTTGCTGAAAAGGGCTGTGACATTAAAGGCTTCAACGCATATACCACTTCAAATGTATTAAAGGGCTCGGGACTTTCTTCCTCTGCCGCATTTGAGGTGCTTGTGGGTAACATTTTAAACGGACTTTTTGACGGCAAGGCCACTCCTATTGAAATAGCAAAAATCGGTCAGTTTGCCGAGCGTGACTATTTTGGTAAGCCCTGCGGCTTGCTTGACCAGATGGCAAGCTCCTTAGGCGGATTCACCTATGCTGATTTTGCTGACCCTGCTGACCCCATAACCGAAAGCATTGAGCTTGACATCAAGAGCTACGGATACACCCTTTGCGTTGTGGATACAGGCGGAAATCACGCAAATCTCACAGGAGATTATGCGGATATTACGCTTGAATGCCGTCAGATAAGCAATGCTTTAGGCGTTTCGTATCTGAGAGATGCTAATACAGATAAATTTTACGGTAATATAGCCGAGCTTCGCAAGGAGTGTGGCGACCGTGCAGTGCTTCGTGCGTTCCATTTCTTTAATGAGCAGGAGCGTGTAGGCGAGCAGCGTGCGGCACTTAAGACGGGCAGATTTGAGGATTTCCTCAGAATGGTTAACGCTTCGGGTCAGTCTTCTTATGACTATTTGCAAAACCTTTACTCAACCTCTGCTGTAAACGAGCAGGGACTCTCCCTCGCAATTGCACTAACAAAGCAGTTCTTGGGTGATAAGGGTGCTTGCCGTGTTCACGGCGGCGGTTTTGCCGGCACAATACAGTGCTATATTCCTACAGAGAGACTTGCGGAATACAAACAGATGATAGAAAAAGCTTTTGGAGAGGGTAGCTGTTGTGTTCTTAATATAAGACCTGTGGGCGGATATGAAATAAAATAAACCTACTCCGAACGAAGGAAAAGGACTTTTATGGAACAAGCTTTAGTTATTATTTGTATAGTTGTTGCGGCATTATTTTTTCTTGCTGTTACAATAAAATTGATACTCGCTATTTCTAAGTTTTCAAGAGACCTTGTTTATTTAAACTCCGAAATTAAACGTACACACGGCTCAGAGCGTAAGGCCTGGAAACGCAGAAAACGCAGATTATTTTCTAAATTTTGGGTTTATTTTATGAATTAATCCACTTTTTTCCGGAAATACTTTTAATAAAGAATAGTTTAAACCAAGTGTAACTTTTAATGTGGCACTTGGTTTAAAATTTTTCCGGAGGTAAAAATGAAAACAAGAAATGCTGTGAGAATCATAAGCTTTTGTCTGGCGACAGTTTTGGTGAGCGTAGGGTTTTTGATTAAAACAGTTAAAACCTCAGAACGCTATGAGCTTGAGCTTAAAAACGGGTATTCTAAAAATTTTGACGATTTCAGCGCCGCAGTAAATAATATATCTTTGCTTTTGAGCAAGCTGAAATATACTTCCACAAAGGAGCAAGCGGCAAAAACAGCGGCAAAGCTTTTAGCTGAAGCGGAGCTTTCAAAAACTGCACTTTCGCAGATGCCGCAAAACGGAGAGCTTACGGTGCTTAACCGCTTTTTTTCACAGGTGGGAAATTATGCTGTGGCGATTTCGGAGCAGATAAGCAGTGACGGTACAGAGTCAGACACAATAGCGGAAAATATTATTATTTTAGCAGATACAGCACAAAAAATAGCAGAAACGGTGAATACCGCTCAAAGTGATTATAATAACAGTGAATACTGGGCTATGGAGCTTGAAGAAAAGCTGGGCTCTGACGAGAATTCGTTAAATCTTGCTGAGTCACTTCAAAAGCTTGAGGAGGAATTGACCGATTTTCCAACCCTTATATATGACGGACCTTATTCCGACCATATACTTGAAAAAAAGCCGGCTTTACTTGAAAATGCTGATGATATAACACAAGAAGAAGCTTTAACAGCGGCAAAAACCGCCTGCGATGATGAGAGTAAAAAGCTTGCGTTCAGTCATAAAACACAGGGGCATATACCGTGTTATATTTTTACAGCCGAGGGTGTTACCGCAGCTGTGAGCCAGAAGGGCGGATATAATGTTTATATGCGTAAGGACAGAGCGGTTAATGCTAATATTTTAAATATTGACCAAGCAAGGGAAAAGGCAAAAAGATATTTAGGCAGAATTAATATGTCAGGCTTTAAGGAAACTTATTATTATCTGAATGAGGGCATACTCACAATTAATTTTGCTTTTACCGACGGTGAGACTATATGCTATACCGACCTTATAAAGGTGGGTGTTGCTATGGATAACGGTGAAATAGTTTTATATGAAGCGGCGGGGTATATTTCAAACCACCGTGACAGAGCCTTTGTTACTCCTGAATATTCTTCTGAGCAGGCAAAGGAGGTCTTAAACAAGGCACTTAAAGTTACAGGGGTGGGAATAGCGCTTATTCCAACTGCTGCTGACGAGGTGCGTTGCTATGAGTTTGCCTGTACTGCTTCTGACGGCAAGGAAATATTGGTTTATATTAACGTTTCAAGCCTTAAAGAAGAGGAAATTTTGATACTCCTTAAAAGCGATGGCGGAACTTTAGTAAAATAATGCTTGCATTTTGGAAAAAGCTGTGATATAATCTATGAGCATTTGATTTCGCTTAGGCCTTACTAAGCGGTTCATTGCCGAAAATTCGACATTGAGCGGATGGTCCTCTGGGGGTTTACCCTTACGAACATCTGAAAAAAATTAAGGAGGAAAAAACATGGACGCTATTAAGGAATTAACAGCAGGTATGCTCAAAAGTGACGCTCCCGAAATTCTTATCGGTAGCACCGTTAAGGTGCACGTAAGAATTAAGGAAGGCGAAAAAGAGAGAATTCAGGTTTTTGAAGGCACTGTTATTGCTAAGAACAACAGCGGTATTGCAGAAACCTTTACTGTTCGCCGTGTATCCTACGGTGTAGGTGTAGAGCGTGTTTTCCCGCTTCACTCACCCTCTGTTGCTAAGGTAGAACTTATCCGCAAGGGTCGTGTTCGCAGAGCAAAGCTTTATTATCTGCGTGATAGAGTCGGTAAAGCCGCAAAGGTTAAAGAGCTTATTTAATCTAAGGTGTGGGGAGACGGGGAAACCAGTCTCCCTTTGTTTTTTATTTTTTAAATTTGAGAGGAATTAAAATGGGAATGCCTGAAAACATTTTAAATTCACTGCAAACAATTCCTAAAAAGGTAAATGCTTGGTGCAAGCGTTTAAAGAATAAAATTGAGCCTCCTATTGAGGGTGGCTTTCATATTGATGAGAATATAGGTGATACCTTGCCTGATGATGAAATGATAGCTACTGAAAACGGTAAAAATCTTGCCAAAGATATAATAGAATGGCTGGAAATTCTTGCGACCGCTGTTGTGGCGGTGGTAATTATATTCTCGCTTATTTTCAGAGTTGCCACTATTGACGGTGACTCTATGAAGAATACCCTTACTGGCGCTAATCCTTACACCAAGACGGTGGGAGATAAGGTTATAATAACTAATCTTAACTATGAGCCTCAGCGAGGCGATATTGTTGTAATATCCAGAAATGTGGATAATACTGTAAGCTCCTCTGGGTCTTCTGATGCTCCTATAATAAAGAGAGTTATAGCTGTGGGCGGTCAGACAGTGGATATTGATTTTAAAAAAGGAATAGTATATGTTGACGGTGTTGCTTTAAAGGAAGATTATATAAGCACTCCCACAACCGATAAATATGACGTTGATTTCCCGCTTTATGTGCCTGAGGGCTACATATTTGTTTTGGGAGATAACCGTCAGGATTCGTTAGACAGCCGCTCTTCAAGAATAGGAAACGGTGGTCTTATAGATACACGTTATGTTTTAGGTCACGCCGTTTTTAGAATTTTCCCATTTGACAGAATAGGAAGGCTTGACAACAAATGATAGATAACACTCAAAGTATTCAGTGGTTTCCGGGTCATATGACCAAGGCTCGCCGCAAAATCAAGGAGGTTTTACCCCTTATTGATGCAGTGGCAGAGGTTGTTGATGCCCGTATACCGCTAAGCTCCCGAAATCCTGAGCTTAAAGATATAATAGGTGATAAGCCTCATATAATATTGCTTAATAAATGTGATATGGCGGATAAGGCTGTTACCGAGGAATGGATAAGATATTATAAGACACAGAATATAACTGCGATAGCCCTTGACTGTAAAACAGGCAAGGGTCTTAACGCTTTTAAGGATACAGTTAAAACCGCATTGGCAGATAAGCTGGAAGCTTACCGCCAAAAGGGTATGGTTGGTAAGCCGCTGAGAGTTATGGTTGTGGGTATACCGAATGTGGGTAAGTCTTCTTTTATAAATAAAATTGCAGGTAACACAAAGGCAAAGGTTGAAAACCGACCTGGTGTGACCCGAGGAAACCAATGGTTTACCATTGATAAGCAGTTGGAATTGCTTGATACCCCCGGTGTTCTGTGGCCCAAATTTGAGGATAAAACCGTGGGTGAACATTTAGCCTTTACGGGAGCGGTTAAGGACAGAGTTCTTGATACCGAGCTTCTTGCAATGCGTTTGTTAGAAATCCTTGCTGAGAATTACAGGGATTTACTCACAAAACGCTATGGTGATATTGATTTTGATTGTGACAGCTATGAGCTTTTGTGCAGAATCGGTAAAAAGAGAGGTATGGTTATCCGAGGAGGCGAAACCAATACCGAAAGAGCCGCAAATATGCTGCTTGAAGAATACCGCAACTGTAAAATAGGTTTTATCACACTTGAAAGGGTTTGAGAGTAATGCCTGATTTTGAACTCGAAAAAGAGGCTACTGCTAAAGGCTTTAAATATATCTGCGGAGTTGATGAGGCGGGACGTGGACCGCTTGCGGGACCCGTTTGTGCGGCGGCGGTAATATTGCCTTTGGATACTGAGATAGCAGGTCTTAACGATTCCAAAAAGCTGAGCGAGAAAAGAAGAGAAGCATTATATGATGTTATAAAAGAAAAAGCTCTGGCCTACTGCGTGGCTTACGGAAGCTTAGAGGAAATTGAAGAATTTAATATTCTTGAGGCAACCTTTCTTGCAATGAACAGAAGTATTGATGGGTTGGCAGGCAAGGCAGATTATGCGCTTGTTGACGGCAACCGTGTGCCAAAAGGGATAAAAATCCCTTGCGAAACGGTGGTTAAGGGAGATGCTAAATCCGCATCAATTGCGGCAGCCTCCATTTTAGCAAAGGTCACCCGTGACCGCTTGCTTTTAGAGTATGACAAGGAATATCCACAGTATAATTTTAAAAAGCATAAGGGCTATGGCACTAAGGAGCATACCGATTTAATTTTAGAATACGGCCCCTCGCCTATACATAGAATGAGCTTTTTAAAAAAGCTTTTAGGTGATAAAAAATGAATATAGGTAAAATAGGTAAAAGCGGTGAAGACAGAGTAGCCGCTTTTTTGCGTAGTAAGGGATATAAAATTGTAAATCGGAATTATCAGTGCCGTTTCGGTGAAATTGACATAATAGCCGAAAGACGAGAATATATTGTTTTTGTTGAGGTTAAGACTCGCAAAGCGGGAAGCTTGGTTTCGGGAGAAGAAGCGGTGAATTTTAAGAAGCAGGAAAGAATAATTCTCACGGCAGAGGATTATATCTCTAAAACGCTTTGCGAATTACAGCCGCGTTTTGATGTGGCGGTTGTGACGGTAACGAAAAAGCCTGACGGTAGTGACATCTATAACCTCAATTACATAACAAATGCATTTTAAAGGCGGCGGATTATTTGAGATTCTTCGATTTGCACTGCGATACGGCGTATAAATGCTACATAGATGATGAAGAATTTGATGTGAACCGACTTGCGGTTTCAGGGGAATGCGGAAAAGTCTTTGATGAGTGGAGCCAAACCTTTGCTGTATGGATAAAGGACGACCAAGAAAATCCGTTTTTGCTTTACAAAAATATTCTTAGTGATTTTAAAAGTAAATTAGGAAATAGACCTCAAAACCTCAGGCCGATTTTTGCGGTTGAGGGTGGTGCCGTTTTAGAAAATGACAGCGACCGTATTTTTGAGCTTTGGGCTGACGGTATAAAGCTTTTAACCCTTACCTGGAACGGGGAAAACAATATTGCAGGCGGCTGTCACACAGATAAAGGACTTACCAATTTTGGAAAAACGGTAATTGAAAAAATGAACCATCTTAAAATCGGGTGTGACCTTTCTCACCTTAATGAAAAAAGCTTTTTTGCCGCGTTGGATAAAAGCGTTTTTCCCCTTGCAACACATTCTAATTGCAAAAGCATTTGCGACAATCCGCGCAATTTAACCGACCAACAAATAAAAGTTTTGTGTAAAAGGGGCGGGATTATAGGTCTTTGCTTTTATCCCGAATTTTTAGGTAAGAATGTAATGCAAAAAATATACGAAAATATTTATCATATTGCTGATATTGGCTTTGAAAACAGTATTGCTATCGGCTCCGATTTTGATGGCGGTGAAATGGATAAAAGCCTTGATAAAATTTCTAAAGTACCCGATTTATATGCGTTTTTGAGTGAAAAAGGTCTTGAAAGAGGCTTTCTTGATAAAATTTTCTTTAAAAATGCTAATAATTATATTGCAAAGCTTAAATAAAAATTGTATTATGTATTATGTATAGATGTTTAATATAGGGAGATATTAATATGAATTATGTAAGTACGCGTGATAAATCGGTAAAGGTTTCTGCCGCAAAGGCTATAGCTCAAGGTATTTCTACCGAGGGCGGTCTTTTTGTTCCGGATACCTTCCCAACCTTAAGCGTTGCCGATTTTGAAGCTTTAATAAAAATGAATTATATAGAAAGAGCAAAATTTGTGCTCTCACAGTTTCTCAACGATTTTAGTGAGGACGAGGTGGATTATTGCGTAAAAGGGGCATACACAGGAAGCTTTGATAATGAGCAGCCTGCTCCTATTTCTCTTATAAACAAGAATGCTAATATTTTAGAGCTTTGGCACGGTCCTACCTGTGCTTTTAAGGATTTAGCCTTACAGCTGCTTCCTTATTTGCTCACAACCTCTGCTAAAAAGGTTAATGACGGCAAGAAAACAGTTATATTGGTTGCAACCTCGGGAGATACAGGTAAGGCAGCACTTGAAGGCTTTAAGGATGTGCCTGATACCGAAATTCTTGTTTTCTATCCAAGCGAGGGTGTAAGTCCGATGCAGAAGCTTCAGATGGACTCTCAAAAGGGTGAGAATGTTCATGTTTGCGCAATTAAGGGTAATTTTGATGATGCTCAGACTGGCGTTAAAAAGATTTTCACCGACAATGCTGTTAAAGAGAAACTGGCTGAAAACAATATGCTTTTCTCTTCTGCCAACTCGATCAACTGGGGAAGACTTGCTCCTCAGATTGTTTACTATGTTTCAGCTTATTGTGATTTATTGGAGCGTGAGCCTGAGTGTGTTAAGGACGGCTTTAATATCGTTGTACCTACAGGTAACTTCGGTAATATTTTAGCGGCTTATTATGCTAAAAAGATGGGCGTGCCTGTAAATCGACTTATTTGCGCATCTAACGCTAACAATGTACTTACCGATTTTATAAAAACCGGTACTTATGACCGCAACCGTAATTTCTATACAACAATATCTCCCTCTATGGATATTTTAATTTCAAGTAACCTCGAAAGAATGCTATTTGAATTATCGGGTAATAATGATAAGGAAGTAGCGGCGCTTCAGGATAGCCTTTCCAAAAACGGCACATTCACTGTAAGTGATGAAATTAAAACCAAAATGGGCGAGCTTTTCTGGGCTGGCTGTTGTGATGATAAGGCTACACTCGAGACTATTGGAAAATATTTTGACGAGTACAGCTATCTTTGTGATACCCACACCGCAGTTGCCATGAATGTTTATGAGCAGTATGTTAATACTACAGGTGATGACCGTCCTACAGTTATCGCATCAACTGCTTCACCTTATAAGTTTGCAAAGAGTGTGCTTTCGGCAGTGTCTGGCAAAACGGGTGACAGTGAGTTTGATACGGTAAGAGTATTGAGCGAGGAAACAAACACCGAGATTCCCGAGCCTATTAAGGCGCTTGAAAACGCTAAGGTGAGATTTAAAGAGCTTTGCGAAAAGGACGATATGCTTTCTGCAGTTTACGGCGCGCTTGGAATTTAATAGCTTTATGTAGAAAATACTATTCGGCTGATGCCGAATAGTATTTTTAACGGGTTTACTTCGCTTTAAAGGTGTCACAGCAGGTGTCCTTAGCGGAAGTAGCAGCACCGTTGCCGACTTGAATTCTGCCTGCACTGCACATATCGTTTTCGGCGTGGTATACACAGTTTTTAACATTACAAGCTACGCAGGCTTGTGTTTCGCATGAATTATTCATTTTAAGTCAAGTCCTTTCTGACCCTTCTTTATGAACGGTCAATACTTAATATTTGCAATGTAAAGAATTTTATTCAGGAAAGGAGGAAAAAACGTGAGCATTTTTGCGATTTCCGATTTGCATTTATCCTTTGGTGTTGACAAACCGATGGATATTTTTTACGGTTGGGATAATTATACTGACAGAATTAAAGCTAATTGGTTAAGGCTTGTAAAGCCGGAGGATACTGTTATTCTGCCGGGTGATTTCAGTTGGGGGCTAAAGCCCGAAGAATCTTTGGCAGATTTTAAATTTTTAGAGTCATTGCCGGGCAAGAAAATTTTGCTTAAAGGAAATCATGACCTTTGGTGGAGCACAGTTAAAAAGCTGCGTGAATTCTGGGAGCTTAACGGGATTTCCTCTGTGGATATTGTTTTTAATAACTGCGCTGTTGTCGAAGGCTATGCCATTGCAGGTACAAGAGGTTGGTTTTATGATGAAAAAGGCACAGTTAAAGTAAAAATGCGGGAAGCCGGCAGACTTGAGGCCTCTCTTAAAGCGGCGGAGGAAACAGGTCTTCCAATACTCACGTTTTTGCATTATCCGCCTGTTTATAATGATTCCGTTTGTGACGAGATTTTTGATGTGCTTAAACGGCACAACATTAAAAAGGTGTATCACGGTCATATCCATGGTGCAGGTCTTAATAATGCGGTGAAGTCTTATGAGGGTATAGAATTCAAGCTAATATCGTGCGATTGTATTGATTTTTGCCCTTTTTTGATTGTGTGATTATGTAATTTTGCTAAATTTGTAATTTATTTTAAAAATTGCTGGAAAATTCGGATTTAATATGATATAATATCAGCAACTATGTAAAATGGGTAAGTTATAAGACTTATCGTTATGCGGAGGTAAAATAAAAAATGAGCTTGAAAGAAACAAAAAATGTAGCTGCTAACAGATACGAATTAGAAATTCTTGTTGACGGTGAAAGATTCCGTGAGGCTATCAAAGCAGCTTACAAGCAGAATGCTAAGAAAATAAATGTTCCCGGTTTCAGAAAGGGTAAGGCTCCTTTGAGCTATGTTGAAACCTATTACGGAACTGAGATCTTCTTTGAAGATGCTCTCAACCTTATCTATAGCGATGTTGTTGAAGAAGCAATAAACGAGTCCGGTCTTAAGGTTATTAACGATAAGATGGATTTTGATATGGTTTCTATCTCTAAGGAAGACGGCGTTGACTTTAAGGTTACTGTTACCACTTATCCTGAAATTGAGGTTGGCGAGTATAAGGGACTTAAGGCTGAAAAGGTTATCGCTAAGGTTGAGGATAGCGAGATTGACGCTCAGGTTAACGCTATGGCAGACCGCAATGCTCGTATGATAGCTGTTGAAGACAGAGCAGCTCAGCTTGGCGATACTGCTGTTATTGATTTTGAAGGCTTCTGTGATGGTGTTGCTTTTGACGGCGGCAAGGCAGAGGGTCATAATTTAGAATTAGGATCAGGTCAGTTTATCCCTGGCTTTGAGGATCAGATAGTTGGCCACAATATCGGTGAAGAGTTCGATGTTAATGTTACTTTCCCTGAGGAGTACGGTGCAAAAGAGCTTGCAGGCAAAGAGGCTGTATTCAAAATTAAGCTTCACGAGTTAAAGGTTCGTGAGCTTCCTGAAATTGATGATGAGTTTGCTAAGGATGTAAGCGAATTTGATACTCTCGACGAATTAAAGGCAGACCTTAAGGCTAAGGCTTTGGAAAGAAAGCAAAAGGTTGCTGAAGAAGAAGTTGAGAATGACTTGGTTCAGCAGATAGTTGACAGCATTAAGGGTGAAATTCCTGAGGCTATGTTTGAAAATCAGCTTAACCAGAGCGTTGAGCAGTTTGCTTACCGTTTACAGTCACAGGGTCTTGATCTTCAGACCTACTTAAAGTACACCAATGCAAGCATTGATGATTTCAAGGCTTCTTTCCGTCCTCAGGCTGAAAATCAGGTTAAGTTCAGATTAGCTCTTGAGAAAATCGTTGAGCTTGAGAAAATTGAGGCTACTGAGGAAGAAATCAACGAGCAAATTGAAAAGATGGCTAAGGATTATGGTATGGAAGCAGATCAGATCAAGGCTGCAGTTCCTACCGAAGAAATTGCTAAGGATATAGCAGTTGGTAAGGCTATTGACTTTATTAAGGAAAATGCGGTAATTACAGAGGTTGAGGCTAAAACAGAAAAGGCAGAGGAAAAACCTGCAAAGAAGCCTGCTGCAAAGAAGACCGCCGCTAAAAAGACTACAGCTAAAAAGGCTGAAGAGAAGAAAGACGAAGAATAATTGATTACGATTAATTATTAATGTCAATAATATAGGGGCTGTCTCGTTAAATTTAATTTGAGGCAGTCCCTTTGTGTTTATTTTATTAAAAGGAGTAATTATTATGGATATGACTATGATACCTTATGTTATTGAGCAAACAGGCAGAGGGGAGCGTTCTTATGACATTTTCTCCCGTTTACTTAATGACAGAATTATTATGCTTAACGATCAGGTTGACAATGCGTCTGCCAGCGTTATTATTGCTCAGATGCTTTATCTTGAGGGTCAGGATCCCGAAAAGGATATAAGCTTTTATATCAATAGCCCCGGTGGCTCTGTGAGTGCAGGTCTTGCTATTTACGATACTATGCAGTACATTAAGTGCGATGTAAGCACTATTTGTATGGGTATGGCTGCAAGTATGGGTGCATTTTTGCTTTCATCCGGTGCTAAAGGTAAGCGTTTTGCGCTCCCTAACAGTGAAATTATGATTCATCAGCCTTTGGGTCAGGCACGGGGTCAGGCAACAGATATTTTAATTCACGCAAATCATATCGAAAAAACAAGAGCTAACCTTAATAAAATTCTTTCAGAAAATACAGGCAAGCCTCTTGATATTATCGCTAAAGATACCGAGAGAGATAACTTTATGTCGGCTGCCGAAGCTGCAGAATACGGTCTTATAGATAAGGTAATTACTAAAAGATAAGGGGTAGCCTTGATGCCTAATAATGAAAAAGAAATATGTTGTTCCTTTTGCGGCAAAAGTCAGGACGAGGTAACCCGTCTTGTTGAGGGACCGGGTGTCTATATATGTGACAGCTGTATTGAATTTTGCAGCGCATTGCTTTTTGATGACGAAAAAGCCGCAAAGGGCAAAAAGAAAACAAAAAAAGAGCCCGAATTTGTTTTGCCAAAGCCTCAGGAAATCAAGGAACAGCTTGACCGTTATGTAATCGGTCAGGACGAGGCTAAGAGAACTCTTTCGGTTGCGGTTTATAACCATTATAAGAGAATTTTTAAAAATGCCGATAACGAGGTTGAGCTTAACAAGAGCAATGTGCTTATGCTGGGGCCTACAGGTGTCGGTAAAACTTTGCTTGCGCAAACCCTTGCTAAGAGTCTCAATGTGCCTATTGCTATAACTGATGCTACAACTCTTACTGAAGCGGGTTATGTGGGTGAGGATGTTGAGAATATTCTGCTCCGTTTAATACAGGCGGCTGATTACGATATTGAAAAAGCAGAACGCGGTATTATATATGTAGATGAAATTGATAAAATCGCCCGCAAAAGTGAAAACGCCTCAATTACACGTGATGTAAGCGGCGAGGGAGTACAACAGGCTTTACTTAAGATTTTAGAGGGCACTGTTTCTAACGTTCCTCCACAGGGCGGCAGAAAGCATCCTCAGCAGGAGTTTATCCAAATAGACACTACCAATATACTCTTTATCTGTGCAGGTGCTTTTGACGGTATTGAAAAGGTAATCGAAAAACGAATGGGTGGCAGTAGTCTCGGCTTTGGGGCAGAGGTGAAATCTCCCAAAAGTATTGAGGCTGAAGCCCTTACTGTCAATGCCACTCATCAGGATTTGGTGAAATTCGGTCTTATTCCTGAGCTTGTGGGCAGACTTCCTGTAATAACCGCACTTAAGGGAATGGATAAGGAAACTTTAATCCGGATTATGACCGAGCCCAAAAATTCTATTATAAAGCAGTATGAGGCACTCTTTAAAATGGATGGTATTGAGCTTGTATTTGAGCAGAAAGCAATGGAAAAAATTGCTGATATGACAGTTGAACGCAAAACAGGTGCGCGCGGCCTTCGCTCAATAATCGAAGGTGTGCTTCAGCGCTTTATGTTTGAAGCTCCGTCTGACAGCACCATAAAGAAAATTACAATAACCGAAGAAACTGTTATGGGCGGCGACGCTTTGATAGAATGATAGATACACAAAAAAGGAGGCAATAGCCTCCTTTTAGTGTTATATATTTATATATGTTATTTTACATCTGTATAAGGAATAGGATTATCTGTAATTTTAAGAATATAATCTGTACTGGTTTTGTAAAACCGTGCGAGTGTTATCAATACTTCAATAGGTATATTTAAGTTGCCAAGTTCATAATCTGAGTAAGTTGTCTGATGAATTTTCAACATTGTTGCAATTTCTTTTTGACTTAAATCTCGGTCCTCTCGTAAATCTCTTAAACGGGTTATCATATTATCACCTCGTAATTATTATGCAATAAGGGATATTCCCTTATTGACTTTTAAGGGAATATCACTTAAAATATTTAATCAAGGAGTGATATTATGAAACTTTGCGTTGAATGTTATAAAAAGAAATACGGTAATAGGTCACAACTCGTATCGCTGAGTCATAAGGAAGAAATTTGTGAAAATTGTAACTCAAAAAAATTCTTGTTACCGGTGACCATCCAGGGAACTTAATTATGAAAAACCGAATATCTTTTTTAGAAAATGAGTAGTAAAATGTGGTTTTAAAGTAGCTTATAACCCAATATATTGTAGTTTCAAAAAAGATTAAAAAAAGTTTAAAAATTTTTGAAAAAAAGTGTTGACAAATGGTAAAGTTTGTGGTAGTATAATCAGGCGCTCCAAACGAGGGGCTGCAAAAAACGGACCTTGAAAATTAAACAACGAAGAAATAAGGACCCGACGATTCTAAGAGAAATCTTTAAATCAAGGACAATTATTAATGCGTCAGCATTAAGTAAATGAGCTAAAAAGCTTATCTAAAGATTTTAACACTTTGAGTGTTGAGATATAATTATTTAGAGAGTTTGATCCTGGCTCAGGACGAACGCTGGCGGCGTGCCTAACACATGCAAGTCGAACGGAGCTTACTTATCAGATCCCTTCGGGGTGACGATTTTTAAGCTTAGTGGCGGACGGGTGAGTAACGCGTGAGTAACCTGCCTTACAGAGGGGGACAACAGTTGGAAACGACTGCTAATACCGCATAACATATTTTGAGGGCATCCTCGAGATATCAAAGGAGCAATCCGCTGTAAGATGGACTCGCGTCCAATTAGATAGTTGGTGGGGTAACGGCCCACCAAGTCGACGATTGGTAGCCGGACTGAGAGGTTGAAC
>SVOK01000020.1 GCA_015066445.1 Oscillospiraceae bacterium
CAATAGCACAAAAAATAAGAGAAAATCCGAAAGGTCGGCGCCAATAGATAGCGTAAAACACGCCCCACAGGCAGACAGCGGTCAGTATAAGGTAGACAAGAAAACGCACCGCTTTTGATTTTGCATCTACAAGGACGAGAACTGCGGGGATATACAACATTGAAAGTGCAAATCTCATCACTATAGCATCATCAAGATATATAAATATGTAACCGGTCATTATTCCTGCCACAAGTTCGATTAGGTATGTACAAACCATACAACTATTACTGCGGCACACGGTAGATTACCTCGCTTTCAATTAGATTTCTGCAAGTCTTATCGGGAAAATACGGTATGTATTTGGTAATTTGCCTTTGGGTTATGCGGTTTTCTGCGATATAGTCGCTTATGAGTTTGCGTTTATACTCATCAAGGGTTTCTACATCAATACCGTTCATTAGTTCCAAGAAGCATAGAACAGGCGCATTAAATTTATCGATTTTAGTTCTTGGTTTACGAAGTGATATTCGATAATTGCCCAACTTGACTTTATGCAAATCTCGGCTTTCTTCATTGGTATAGATTTCGATAACGGCGGGTTTAAGTTTAGATATACCGAGTTCGTATTGCAGATAACTTCCTGAATAGTACCCAAAAACATTATCAGTATCTTTTATAAATTTCTTTTCAATTACCTTTCTAGGATTAAAATGTGCAACTCCAAACGGAGTTGTTTTTGGTATGTAGTAAATACCTGAATCAAATTTAACAACCTTTCCGTCCTGGCATAACTTTCGCAAATCTCTGCTGATTTGTTGAGGACACCAATTATTAAATTTTATTTCTGAAAACAGTATAGGTTTGTTATAACCGAATTCGGATAGCAATGTTTCATATAGGTTCATGAAATTCCTCCTTTGAGTGTTAATGAATTGAAGATGACAACCTAATTTCATTAACAGTTTTTTCGACAATTTTTTGCGTTATAAAATCCTTAAAAAGTGCTCGGAACCCCCTTGTTTACTGAATTTGTGTGTAGAAAAAGACCATACCCTCGTTTGTTGGGTATGGTCTTATTTTAACATCATCAGGTGCCATTGCCGCACCCATATTGTTAGCGTCAGTTATGCCGTAATCCTCGATTTCGCCAAAAGTTACAGCATTTATATACGGTCCCTTTCCCTCGTTTGAGATAACAAGTGCACCCGAGCCCGTAACGGTCCATTGAGCGGTTGGCGTGCGCTGTGAGCCGTAATTAAGAGGAAATCGGTACTGCCTTTCAGCCGAACAAAAATGCGAAGATGTTACTGCAACAGCTTTGTTAGCCGCTCCCGAATCCACAAAAAGTGAGGCAAGCCCCGTAGATAGTGCCATTGTGGAACAAGCACCGTAAAGTCCAATAAACGGAATACCGAGCTCCCTTATACCGAATGAGCTTCCTATACACTGATTAAGCAGGTCTCCCGCAAAAATTTTATCAATATCCTGAGGATTTAATCCAACCTTATCGAGCGCTATCCCAATAGCGGTTTTTTGCAGTTTACTTTCCGCCTTTTCAAAGCTTTTCTCCCCGAAAAAGCTATCAATGGTATAATAATCGAACTCTTCGGATAACGGGCCCTCGTGTTCCTTTTTACCCACCACCGAGCCATAGCTTATAATGCGTGGCTTACTTTCAAGCTCAATTGTTCTTCTTCCCACTTTACGTGCCATATCTACACCTCAAATTAAAAACTTAAATCTATTATAAATAATTTTTGCTTTTTAATCCCGAATATGCGAAAAAGCAAAAAATTCCCTAAGCAAGTAATTCAAGCTTAAGGAATTTCAATATATTTGAAAAAACATAAAATTTATCACAAAAAAGAATACCATAATGGTCTGCTTAGGAAATTTGGTGCGAGTTGTTCATAACCAACCTATTGTGAGTCTGTTAATAAGTGAATATATTTACTTTTGTTTTTTTATGTGATATAATTCAAGAAAGTGAGGTGTTATACCATTATGACATTAGACGAAATTTATGAATCGTTTATTTGGGATTCATCATACACTGACAAAGAATACGAATCTAAGATATTAGTCGGTATAAATGAGGCGAAAAAATACAAATATCTTTATCCGTTTATTCAGCCGGTAATTCCGGAAAAATCAAAATGTATTTGGGAGCCGTGTGCAAGGGTTATTGCATTAAAAACAGATGAAGAACTGAAGCCGTATTTGTACCTATTATTTGAATGGTTGCAAGATTTAAACTGGCCGGGCGCCTATGTTATATTTGATAGATTATTGAAAATGCCCTTTGCGTTGTTGGAAAACGAGTTAAATCATTGTAAATTGAGAGCCGAAAAAGAAAAAGATGAATTGTGGTTGATGGCTCTTGAAGATTTTCTTAAACGGAAAATTTAATAACGCATAACAATTTAACCCACTACGATATCTTTCTGTCAAAAACTGAAAGTGTCATAGTGGGTTACACTTTGAAAAAGTTGTGTAATAAAAAGGAGTAGTGATAAACCTACTCAAAAATGAAGATAAAAAATCGAGTGTTCATTTCCAACATTCAAGTTGGTTATGAACACTCGATATGGCAAGTTGCACCGATTTAGATATCGGCACTCATTTTTAAAAGATATTGTTGTGATTTTTCTGCAAAAACTGTTTTTTCGCAATTTTCTTTCACTGACATAAAACGGTAGATAGCTTCTATTTTATCCTCTGCCATATATGCAGCAATTCCTTTAAGATAGTTAATATATCCTTGGGTTGCCTTTGAATTATTCCACACTTCAATACAACTAAAGTTAGAGATTGCTTCTTTATTTTCTTCGGATATAGCAACTAGCAAATTCATTGTTTTGAGAATTTTATTATACGCATCTTTTGCCTTTTGATTAAGTTTTTTCATATTATTCAAAGCACTTTCGTATTGCTTAACTGTTGCTTTCAAGGAATCAAAATCACCCAAAAAGAACTCGCAACGAGCCTTATTAAAAAGACCTGTAATCATCATCGCAGGCTTATTGCTAGCAATCATTTTGTTCGCATAATTTAATGCCGCTTCAAAATTTCCCATATAGATAAAATCAGTAGCGTAAATATGGTCAATATTTTTTTGCTTATTAAGAACTACGTTAAGTGTTAAATGCTTTTGAGGATTACACTCCAAGTCCATTGATGTAGTCAGAGGAGTCGAAACAAGTACATAAGCAATAATTTCAAAAAAGAAAATCAACAATACAAGCAATATCGTAAAAATGGGATTGATGCCTTTATAATCAATAATGGTTTTATTTAGAAAGCCTATGTAAATAGGTGAGCAAGCAGTAATAGTTATCAGTACAGCAATAATCGTTAATACGATCACTACTTTTCTTTTGTGTTGAATTTTTTTAATTAAAGCATCGTACTCGTTAGATTGGATAACTTGATTCATACATTAACTCCTTTAAAGAATGGGATTTTATTCACTTAATTGTACCATATCACGACTTATGTTTCAATAATTAAACCGCTATATTTTAGTTCAATTCCTCCCCGAAAGACGTTTTGGACGGAGGATATCTATAAAATTTAACTTTAAAAAACAGAAAGAAAAAACCCAGAAACCGTTGTGGTTTCTGGGTTTTCCGAACCGATATCTTTTTCGGTTCGCAATGTTGGTTGCGGAGGCTGGACTTGAACCAACGACCTTCGGGTTATGAGCCCGACGAGCTACCAGCTGCTCCACTCCGCGATATTTAATTAGGGCTGCAGGTTATTAACTTTCCCTACTGCTCTATTATTATACACTAAAGTTATTTATAATGCAACCCCTTTTTTTAAAAAATTATTTTTTATTTTTACAAGCCGAACAAATACCGTAAAGGATACTGCCCTCACATTTTAAATCAAAGCCGTGGTCATTAAAAAGATGAGTGCGTATATGCTCCATAAAATCACATTCGATATGCTCAAGTCTTCCACAATGGGTACACTTTATATGTATATGCTCACTGCAGGAGTTTTTATGCCCCACAAACTGATAAACTGCTCTCGCTCCGCTCTCATCGGTGATTTTTATAACCTTATGCTCAGCTGCCAACTTATTAAGAAATCTGTAAACGGTAGTAAAATTAACCGAAATATCCATACTCTCAAGATATTCTGTGATATCAGAAACAGAAACGGTTTTATTACCGTTATTTTTTAAAAATTCGAGAATATACTTCCTTGACTTGGTATTATAGCTGCGGTTTTCGGTCACTCTTACCACTTCCCTTCTAAAGCATTATATAACTTTTTTAATAAAATTGCAAGTGATTTGCATTTTTGCTTGACAGGGAACATATTTAGCATTAAAATATAATTTGCAAATCATTTGCAAATTGGAGTGTAATATGAAAAAAACTGTAATAATATTATTAACGCTATTAATCTCCGTTGTTTCTTTTGCAGGCTGTAAGGCTGAAGAAAGCGCAGAAAATGGGGATAAAAAAACAGTGGCTGTATCAATAGTTCCCGAAGCCACATTTGTAAACAAAGTCTGTGGTAATAAATTTAATATTGTGACCGTTATCCCTGCAGGCGCATCACCTGAAACCTATGAGCCCAGCCCTGCAGAAATGAAAGAAATATCTGAGGCTGAGCTTTATTTTTCTATCGGCGTTCCTGCAGAAGAAAATTCTATACTCCCCATTATAAGCAAGGAAACCAAAACCGTGGCTTTGCATACTAAGGTGAGTGCTATTTACCCCGACCGCACTGATGACGGCGGCAGAGACCCGCATATATGGCTGTCTCCCAAAAGAGTTATGGTTATGGTAGCTTCCATTGCAGAGGCTTTTAAAGAGACAGACCCCGAAAATGCCGAATTTTATGAAACTAATGCCAACGAGTATATAAAAGAGCTTGAAAATCTTGACAGTTATATAATTACCGCTCTGGCAGGCAGTAAAAACCGCAAGTTTATTGCTTTCCACCCCGCATTTGGCTATTTTGCAGAAGACTATTCTCTTACTATGTACGCTTTAGAGGAGCATGGCAAGGAAACCACTGCTAAAAGACTTGCCGAAATGGCGGACCTTGCTAAGAGAGAGAATATCAAATCGATTTTTTATCAAGCCGAAGCTTCCAAAAAACAGGCTCTTGCCTTTGCCGAGGAAATTGACGGCAAAGCTGTGATGTTAGAGCCGTTGTCATCAGATTACATTGCAAATCTCAAAGCTATGACCGATTCACTTAAAGAGGCGATAAAATAATGGATTCAGAAATTAAAATTAAAAACCTTTCGGTTGCGTATAGCGGTGTGGATGCCATAACTGATATTAGCCTCGATATAAAAAAAGGCGAATTCATTTGCGTTATAGGTCCTAACGGCGGTGGAAAAACCACCCTGCTTAATTCCATTCTGGGATTTTTAAAACCAAATTCGGGTAGTATTCAGATAACTGACAAAAACGCTATAAGCTATGTTCCCCAAACAGCCGCAATAGACCGCAATTTCCCCATATCTGTTCTTGAAACCGTTTTAACAGCCTTTTTAAAATCAGGACTGCACCCTTTTAAAAGCTTTAGTAAAGCTGAAAAGGAAAAAGCTCTTAATCTTTTGGGGGAGGTTGGTTTAGAGCGATATGCCAAGCGGCAGATAGCCGAGCTTTCGGGCGGTGAATTTCAGCGTTTGCTGATAGCAAGAGCTTTAGCCGCAAACCCCAGAATTTTACTTCTTGACGAACCCACCGCTAATGTTGATATAGCTTCAAGAGACCGCATTTTTTCTATACTCAAGGAGCTTAATTCAAAAGGGATTACAATTATAACAGTAACTCATGACTTAGCCGCAGTGCGAAGCCTTGCTACAAAAACGGTAGCTATAAACCGAAGACTTATATACAGTGGTGACTGTCTACTAGACCAAGATATTTACCGCATTATGTGCGGAGAGGTATTATCCTCAGAAAGCGAGGCGGATACCGATGCTTGAAGCATTAACTAAATATTCGTTTTTACAAAATGCCCTGATTGCGGGAATTCTTGCAAGTGTTCTTTGCGGTATTATCGGGGTTATAATCACCGAAAAAAAGCTGCTTATTATGAGTGGCGGTATTGCCCACACAGCCTACGGCGGAGTGGGACTCGGTTATTTATTAGGCTTTGAGCCTATTATAGGAGCTGGTATATTTTCGGTTGCGGCGGCACTGATAATCGGTGCTGTACGCCGAAAGAACACCGCTCACAGTGATATAATAATTTCGCTTTTATGGTCCTTGGGTATGGCGGCAGGTATAGCCTTTACAGGGCTTATGCCAGGATATCCGCCCGATATGAACTCTTACCTTTTTGGAAATATTTTAGCAGTAACAAAAAGCGATATTTACCTGATGCTTGCACTCACTTTAACAGTAGCCCTTGCTGTTACGCTTTTTTTCAATGACTGGAAGACCTTTTTATTTGACAGTGGCTTTGCAAAGGTGAACGGTATTAAAACCGCATTTTTAGAATATCTTCTTTTAATTCTCACTGCACTCAGCATTGTGGCACTGATAAGAGTTGTAGGCATAATTCTTGTAATAGCGCTTCTGTCCGCCCCTGCCGCCTGCGGAGCACTTCTTACAAAAACACTTAAATCCCGAATAATAACCGCTATGCTTTTAAGCGCTTTATTCTGCATATCAGGGCTCACAATCTCCTATTATTTTGGTATTGCCTCGGGAGCGGCGATAGTTTTTATTTCTGTAATATTTTACTTTATATTGCTTATATTTAAAAAACTAAGGACTCGTTGAGTCCTTAGTTTTTTGTTTACAATAATATACACACAAGACCGTTACAGCCTTCATTAATTACCCTTTCGACAGTTTCCTGAACACGCATTCTGGCATCAACAGGCATTCTTGCGAGTTTTGTATGTAACCCCTCATTTACAAGGTCATGGAGAGATTTGCCGAAAATATTAGAATCCCATATTTTTACAGGATCTTCTTCAAAACCGCTAAGTAAATACATCACTAAATCCTCGGACTGCTTTTCACTGCCGACTATGGGGCTCACCTCGGTTGTAATATTGGCTTTCATAAGATGTATTGACGGCGCTGAGGCTCTGAGTCTTACACCGTATCTGCCACCCTGCTTAACAATTTCGGGTTCCTCAAGCTTTAATTCTTCGGTATCAGGCATAATTATACCGTAACCTGTAGCTTCAACCTCATCAAGAGCACCCTTCACCCTGCTGTATTCCTTTTTAATTTGTGCCATTTCTGCCATGCTTTCCATAAGCTCCTGCTCATCATTGATAACAAGGCCCGTAGTCTCAGCAAGAATTTTATAGAATAAGCTGTGATTTGTGGCAAGCTTTACCTCGGCGCAGCCTGCTCCCAAATCAATAGCAGCTACCGATGCCATATCAACATTGGGGCTATCACAAAATGCTTTTTCAAAGCAATCGATATCTCTTATATGCCTTATTCCTGAGGCTGACTTTTTTATAGTTTCTGTAAGGTCAGACCTGAGCCAATGGTCTAAGGGTAAAGAATTTATCCAACGAGGGAAACAGATACTTATTTCCTTTATGGGAAACTCGAAAAGTATACGTGACAAAATAAGCTTAATATCATCATCTGAAAGCTCCAAGCAATTAACAGGCTCTACCGGAACTTTGTACTTTTCGGTAAGCTCTGCCGCCAATGCTTTAGCCTCCCCCGACTCGGGATACATACAGTTAAGCAGCACTATAAAGGGCTTTTCTATGGCCTTAAGCTCATCTATAACACGTTCTTCAGCCTCGGCGTATTCCTCACGTGGGATATCGCTTATACTGCCATCTGTGGTGATTACAAGGCCAATGGTTGAATGTTCGGTTATAACCTTTCTTGTACCTATTTCTGCCGCCATATTAAAGGGAATTGGCTCCTCATACCAAGGAGTCATAACCATTCTCGGTTGGTCGCCCTCAATATATCCCAAAGCGCTCGGTACTATATAACCTACACAGTCTATAAGTCTTACATTCATAGAAGCATTATCGTCAATATTTATCTGCGCGCCCTTTTCAGGTATAAATTTAGGCTCGGTAGTCATTATCGTTCGTCCCGACGACGACTGCGGAAGCTCATCATTAGCACGTTCTTTAAAATAGTCCCCCGAAATATTCGGCAAGACCAGCTTATCCATAAACTGTTTTATAAATGTGGATTTACCCGTTCGCACAGGTCCCACTATGCCGATATAAATATCACCGCCTGTGCGTTCGGCAATATCCTTATAAATACTCGCATTTGTCATAAAAGTTTCCTCCTAAAGCTTAGCCAAAGCATTTAAACTTGGAAAAGATTTTGAAACAAGTATTTTATGCTGTGACTTCGTTAAAATACTCGTAAATCCGTAAGGATTTACTGCGTTTTTGCCTCGCACACCAAAAAATCCTTTATTTACAAAATTCTGCGACCTTAAAGCTGCTGATTTTTGTGTGAGTTTTGGTGAAGACAAGCACATAAGGCTAATGTCTATGTGTGCGAATGAGCCGAAAGCTGCCTAAAATCAGCCCTTTTAGGCCGGTTCAAGTTCAAATGCCTTGGCTAACAACCTTTTTGTAAATAATATGCGGCAAAACAGTTAAGTATACCTCACCTTTTTATTTTTTGCGAATAGAATGTTAATGTGGCAAAAAGTAAATATAAATACGGTGATTTTATGAAAACACTCAATGATTTAGAAACGGGAGAACGAGCCCTTATTTATAAAATTTCAACTAACGGCAGTATGCGACAAAGATTTCTTGATATAGGCCTTATCGAAAACACTGTTGTGGAATGTGTGTGCAAAAGCCCCTCAGGAGACCCCAAGGCCTTTCTTATAAGAGGGGCTGTTATCGCCATTCGTTCTGAGGATTGCCGTGATATTTTTATTAAGGAGGCAAACTGATGGGACTAACCTTTAATTCCACAGGAAACAATGCTTCAAAAACCGAGCTTATTATAAATAAAAAAAGCGATAAGGATAAAATAATAGCCGTTGCAGGCAACCCGAATGTTGGAAAAAGCACACTTTTTAATGCGCTGACTGGAATGCATCAGCATACAGGAAACTGGCCCGGCAAAACTGTAACTAATGCTCAAGGCTACTGCAAAACAAAAAGCTTTTCTTATGTACTGGTAGATATTCCGGGTACATACTCCCTTTTAGCGCACTCTCCCGAAGAAGAGGTTGCACGCAATTTCATCTGCTTTGGTAAGCCTGATGCGATAGTAGTGGTTTGCGATGCTACCTGCCTTGAAAGAAACTTGAACCTTGTTCTTCAAACCCTTGAAATTTCAAAAAAGGTAATAGTTTGCGTTAATCTGCTTGACGAAGCAAAACGCAAGGGTATTGAAATAGACCTTGAAGCTTTATCCAAAAAATTAGGAGTTCCTGTTGTGGGTACGGTGGCTAGAAATAAAAAAAGCCTTAATTCACTGCTTAAAAGCTTAGATAATATTGATAATTCCGAAAGGAATGTATATTCCGTACGTTATCCCGATATAATCGAGCAGGCAATAAATATTATAGAGCCTGTTATAAAGAAAAAGGCGAACAACAAATTGAATAGCCGATGGCTAAGCTTACAGCTTTTAGAGCCTGATGCCTCTTTGCTTTTTGAAATCGAAAAATACTTGGGTGCTGATTTTTTAAGTGATAAGGAAATAACCAAAGCTACCCAAAATGCCAAAGACTTTCTTTATAAAGAGGGAGTCCGAGCCGGCAGAATAAAGGATATGATAACCTCTGCTACTGTAATCTCTGCAGAAAATATATCCAAAGGAATTATTAAAGCCAGATCAAACGGTTATAACAAAACCGACCGTAAGATAGATAAAATTCTTACAAGTCGGCTTTTTGGATACCCTGTTATGATTCTGCTTTTGGCATTGGTTTTTTGGATAACCATTACGGGCGCTAATTATATTTCCGAATGCTTATCCGCTTTATTCGGTACTGTAGAAAATTATCTCCGAAGCTTTCTTACAACGCTTGATACCCCGATATGGATTAAAAGTCTCATAGTTGACGGTATCTACCGTGTGCCTGCTTGGGTAATTTCGGTAATGCTGCCGCCTATGGCGATTTTCTTTCCACTTTTTACCCTACTTGAGGATGCAGGCTATCTACCAAGAGTTGCCTTTAATCTTGATAAGCCCTTTAAACGTTGCCGAAGTTGCGGAAAGCAGGCACTTACTATGTGTATGGGCTTTGGCTGTAACGCCGCAGGAGTGGTGGGCTGCAGGATAATTGATTCCCCGAGAGAACGAATGCTCGGCATTATTACAAACAGCCTTGTTCCCTGCAACGGAAGATTTCCTGCAATAATTTCAATTATTTCTATGTTTTTTATAACTCTGGGAGCCAAGTTTTCAGATATAATTTCAGCTTTAATACTAACCGCAGTAATACTTTTAGGGGTATTTATGACCTTTGCTTCAACTAAGCTTCTCTCGCACACCGTTTTAAAGGGTATGCCCTCCTCTTATACATTGGAAATGCCGCCCTACCGACGTCCTCAGTTAGGTCAGGTTTTAGTTCGCTCCATATTTGACCGCACACTTTTTGTATTAGGCAGGTCTGTTACTGTAGCAATACCGGCGGGCATTATAATCTGGCTTATGGCAAACATCACTGTTTCTGATAAAACACTGTTAGCCTACGGCGCAGAAATTCTTGACCCAATAGCCAAGCCCTTAGGACTTGACGGCGTGATACTTATAGCCTTTATTTTGGGTTTTCCTGCAAATGAAATAGTAGTACCCATTATACTAATGGCATACCTGCAAAATGGAAGTCTTACTGAGCTTTCTTCACTTTCAGCTATGAAAGAGGTTTTGGTGGCAAACGGTTGGAACACGCTTACCGCTGTTAATACGGTCATTTTCTTTCTATTCCATTGGCCCTGCTCAACAACAGTGCTTACCGTTAAAAAAGAGACCGGAAGCACAAAATGGGCTTTGTTCTCTGCCGCATTTCCTACAGCTATCGGTGTGATGCTTTGCCTTATTACCACACTGATTTATAGAGTAATGAATTAAAGTTTAGCGGCTAACCGCTAAACTTTAATTCACATCAATATTGTAAATACTGCGAACTCGCATAACCCACAATACCGTTATAGCCGACAACAGCCCAATCTGGTATAGTGGCATATACCGTAACCTCTGACCCGTTTGGAATACTGCCAATTATGTCGCTTGAAGTTGAGGGTGCGTATCTTATATTCAGGTTAGAGCCTCTTGTAGCTACACTTGCCGTAAAAATAGGCTGTGGTGTATTAAACGGTATGCCGAAATATTCAGTTAAGGAATAAACTATATTAGCCGCCATAGCCTCAATATTATCTCTTATCCACTGTGCATCTGCAGGATTATCGTGGTAAGCCACCTCAATAAGCACACCCGGTGCCTTTACACGCCTTACCTCACCTAAAGTTGTAGTAGGCACAGTGCGCACCATATTAGGAAGCGGATAGATAAGCTTAAAATTCTCTGCCGCAATATCTGCAAAGCGTTTACCGTTTACACTTGAGGGGAAATAATAAAACTCCGCTCCTCTGGCATTTCCATCATTTGAAGCGTTTGAATGTAAAGCTAAATGAAAGTCATAATTCCCCATATTTGAAGCCGCTATCGAGCTTGCCGCTGTCATTTCGGGTGTATTTCGCACATACTGTATACCGCTGGCAGCTAAATAAGGTTCCATAGCGTCTGCCAAAAGATTCATATAGTATTCTTCATTTCCACCGCCCGAATAGGGATTGAATTCCTGCGTTGAGGGGCTTAAATAAATAATTGGCATAAAAAATCCTTCCAATCCTTGAAAAAAGTAATGACATTAAAAAGTCTATACTAATTCTATGAGATTGGAAGGTTTTGTTATGTTAAATAATTCCGTTTTCCTTTGCAGCAGTTTTTACTACTGATAAAAACCAGCAGTAAAGTGCCTCGCCTAATTCCTGAAAAATAGGGTCGCCATCGTGAGAGCAAAGCATAGCAAAGGTCTGACCTATACGGCGGTCGACCTCGCCGCCACGCCTGAAAGCAAGGTAATAAAAGGAGAAAGCTCCTGTATCCCCCGAAGTGCGGTAAAGATTACTGTCCGCCGCTTTTATGGTATCTAAAAAGCTTTTTTGAGCAATACCGCTTAAAGCATCATCCGAGCTTAATTGCTCAAAGCCTACAGTTGCGGTAAAGGATAACAGCATACGGCGCTGAACAAGCATTTCGCCGTTAGTAGCCTCATTACCGTCTGCCGAGGATTCACGAGCGTCCTCAATAAACTTAAGAGCTACTGCCTTTCCCCAACTGCGAGCCTTTTTGATTTCAGCCTTATCAATTCCGCTGTTTTCTTTCAAACGGGCTTCTCTATTCTTTTTTATTTGTTCGGAAGGCTTGTCACCTGCAATTTTAATATCATTATCCGAATACAATCTAATCACCCTTTAATAGTGAACTTTTAAATCTTATTTGTCTTTAACGCTTCTGCCAGCTGAGCCGGACAGGAAGTGCCCTTAAAGCCGCATTTGATACCCTCAAGTCGGGCTATTACCTCATCAACAGGCATACCCTCCACAAGAGCGGCAATACCCTTGGTATTTCCGTTGCAGCCACCCTCAAACTGAACCTTTTTTACTATATTATCCTCAACATCGATAAGTATGCTTCTGGAGCATACTCCCTTAGTTTTATATGAAATTTGCATACAGAATATTCCTACCTGTCCTTAAATCTATTACTGCGTACGGGGTGACGCAGCTTACGAAGAGCCTTTGCTTCTATCTGGCGGATACGCTCACGTGTAACATTAAACTCTGTACCAACCTCTTCAAGAGTATGGCATCTGCCGTCTTTGAGACCGAAACGAAGTCTGATAACAGATTCCTCTCTTGGAGTAAGAGTTTTAAGAACACCGTCAATATCTTCATTAGTTATGGTTTTAAGAGCAGCTTCATCGGGAGCTAAGGCTTCCTCGTCTCTTATAAAGTCCATCAGACGTGAATCCTCCTCGGGACCTATAGGAGTTTCCATTGAAACAGGCTCCTGAGCTACACGCATAATTTCTCTTACCCTTTCAACAGGCAGATCCATTTTCTCTGCAATAAGCTCCTC
The DNA here is from genome assembly GCA_015066445.1 of Oscillospiraceae bacterium. Taxonomy (GTDB): domain Bacteria; phylum Bacillota; class Clostridia; order Oscillospirales; family Acutalibacteraceae; genus UBA737. The sequence continues at coordinate 13,089 of SVOK01000020.1, forward strand.
ACTTGGCTCAAAACCGTTTTCGTGCAATAGCTGACTCTGTACCTTTTTAAGGCGGTTAATGGTTTCAACCATATGAACGGGAATACGGATAGTTCTTGCCTGATCTGCAATAGCTCTGGTGATTGCCTGTCTTATCCACCAGGTAGCATAGGTTGAGAATTTAAAGCCCTTGGTATGATCGAACTTATCAACAGCCTTGATAAGACCAACGTTACCCTCTTGAATAAGGTCAAGAAAATACATACCTCTGCCAACATATTTTTTAGCAATACTTACAACAAGACGAAGGTTGGCTTCTGTAAGGCGCTGTTTTGCATACTCGTTACCCTCAGAAATTTTAACAGCAAGCTCAATTTCCTCATCAGAGGACAAAAGTGGAACTCTGCCTATTTCACGCAGATAAACCTTTACTGGATCATCGAGCGAAACATTATCAAAGGAAATATCCTCTTCGCTGAGCTTGTCAACATCCATCTCCTCAAGCTTTAATTCGTCATCAGTAGGCTCCTCATCAAAATCAAGCTCTAATGTGGGCGGCTCTGAGAAAAGCTCATCGGGATCTTCGGGAGCATTTTCAATATCATCAATAGTGAGATTTTTTTCCTCTTGCTCCAAATAATCATTATTTTCCTGTGCTAATGTCTTTTTATTTTCCTTTGTGTTCTTATCCATAAGATTTAATTCCCTTTCTTTTTCTTGCTTGCCATATTTTGTAGGGCATTAGCCCAATCCTCTAAAGAGGAATTATTACTATCGGAATTGTTTAAAATAATATCTTCTTCTAATATTACCTCAATACAATCCTTTAATACCGTTTTTGCGTTTTTTCCTGCTTTATCGCTGTTTTGCAAGGAAACAAGATAACCTATCTCCGCAGGGAGCAACTTTTCGGAGAATACCGAAATATCAAGACTTCGCCCCGACTCAATTGTAGCAGAAATTATTTCATAAATCCTTCTGTTAAGCCCTGTTACCATCTTTTCGGGGGGAAGCTTTTCCTTAACATTATCATAAAAATCAGGGTGTTGCAGAAGTACAGCTATAAGTGTTTCCTCTGCCGCAGTAGCCTTTGGCGACCGCCGTCTTTCGGGATTAATATCATCCTTTGTAAATTTAGGGCGGATTATTTCGGAAATTTCCTTTTTTTGACGCATTTTGTAATTTTTACGTCTTAGCTCGTCCACCTTAGCTGTAAGCGCTGTTCTTGAAACACCGTATTTTTCACAGAGTCTGCCGATATATATATCCCTTGTCATAACATCATCATCTGTAGCTATGACTTCTGCGGCGGCGGACAGATAACGGAGTCTTCCATCATCACTTTCAAGGTTTATACCGTCTGCCGCCATAAGCAGCTTATACTCTATATCGCTGACAGCACCCTCAAGCAATGCCCTAAATCTTTCAGGACCGTTCTTCTTTATAAATTCGTCAGGATCCTTACCATCAGGAATTACAACCACCTTAACCTCAAGACCTGTATTTTCAAGCAACTGTGTTGCTCGTTTTATTGCCTTTTGTCCTGCCGCATCTGCGTCAAGCATAAGTACAATCTCTTTAGTATAGCGAGCTAAAAGATTTACCTGCTCACTTGTAAAAGCAGTTCCCAAAGGTGCCACAGCATAATTAAAGCCTGCCTGATGGAGAGATATAACGTCCATATTACCCTCAACCAGAATCACCCGTTCGGAGCAGTTATTCTTGGCATAATTTATACCGAAAAGATTTTCACTCTTTTTATAAACAGGTGTATCGGAGGTGTTAACATATTTTCCGCCCGCCTTGTCATCTCCCGGCATTGCACGTCCGCTAAAAGCCACCACATTGCCCCTTATATTAATTATAGGGAACATTATCCGCTTTCTGAAGCGGTCGTAAAAGCTTCCTTTTTGGCTTTTTCCCACAACATTTGCGGTGTACATATCATTAACCGAAAAGCCCTTGGACTTTAAATGATTTATAAGACTGTCCCAGCTGTCAGGCGCAGCGCCTAAGCCAAACCGCTTAATGGTTGAAAGGCTAAGACCTCTGCCTAAAAGATAATCCAGCGCCCACTTACCGTCGGGCGACATTAAATGGCTATGAAAAAATCTTGCAGTTTCACGGTTAATATCATAAATCGTGTTTTTAAGACGTTGCATTGAATCGTCATAACCGTCCTGCGGAAGAGTTACTCCCGAACGCTCTGCTAAAAGCTTTACTGATTCAATATAATCAAGATTTTCTATAAGCCCTGTAAAGGTGAAAACATCACCGCCTGCGCCACAACCGAAGCAATAAAATGACGCCGACTCAGGATAAACTGTAAAAGAAGGGGTTTTTTCGCTATGAAACGGGCAAAGACCCACAAGATTTTTGCCTCTGCGTTTAAGATTTACATACTGCGAAATCGCAGTTTCAATATCATTCCGGTATTTTATTTCTCTTATAACGTCCTCAGGTATTGCCATAAAACCGCCTCCTTTTCAATTCTTTTAGATTTTAACATATATTATGTACTAAAAACAGTGCATCAAAGCGACCAGAATTTTGGAATATAGATATTAGAATAAACCGTCACAGCATAATGGTCGGTCATACCTGCAATATAATCTGCAACCGCACGCTCGGCGCCCTCTGCCTCGCATATATTTTTATATTCTAAAGGCAATCTATCGGTATTTTTAAGATAATATTCAAAAATACCGCTCACCAAACCAGATACCTTGGCTTCCTCCGATTTAGCGGCTGGATTTTTATATACTGCCTCAAAAAGAAATTCGTGCAGTTCATCATAATATTTTCTCGTGTCGCTATCCATAACGATATCGTCTTTACTGTTATTTACAACCGAATTTACAAGCGAGCTTATTCGCTGACTCTTGCTCTCACCTAATTTTTCGGTAATCTCCTTTGGTAAATCGTCAGCAGAAATTATACCGCCTCTTATAGCATCGTCAATATCATGATTAATATAGGCTATTCTATCAGCCCATCGCACTATTCTGCCCTCAAGAGTTTTCGCCCACTCACCTGTGGTGTGGCGTTCAATACCGTCCAGAACCTCAGCAGTAAGGTTAAGACCCTCGCCGTTTTTCTCCAACTTTTCGCAAACCCGCTTACTTTGCTCAAAATGATAAAAGCCAAAGGAAACAAGCTCATTAATAGCTCTCTCTCCTGCGTGACCGAAAGGAGTGTGTCCTAAATCGTGACCCAAGGCTATCGCCTCGGTAAGGTCCTCATTTAAGCGCAGGGCTCTTGCTATTGTTCTCGCTATTTGCGAAACCTCCAAGGTGTGAGTAAGACGTGTTCTGTAATGGTCGGATTCAGGGGATAAAAAGACCTGTGTTTTGTGCTTTAGTCTTCTGAAAGCCCGACAATGAATTATGCGGTCTCTGTCACGCTGAAATTCAGTTCGAAGGTCGCATTTTTCTTCGGCTACCACTCTGCCGCAACTGTCTGCTGCAAAAAACGCTTTATCAGACAATATTAGCCTTTCATTATTTTCTGTTTGTTCTCTTACCGTCACGCCATTCACCCCTTCAAATAATTAATTAGCTTTTTTTCTTAAAATACCTTTATTTTTTACAATTTTTTTAAAATTTCAAAGGCAGTAAGCTTCTTTTCGGTCTCAACAGCATTAAGTCTTGCCGAAAAAGCTTCTGAAAGCTTATCTGCAAAGGGAGGAAAATCCGTATCCCTGAAAGAATATTGGAGACTCACCTTATCGGTAAATTCTGTATTTTCTATCTTACCGCCTGCACTTTCCACAATGGATAAAAGCTTTTGGTGGTCGGTATATTCACAAACGGTGGTATAAACCGTGCAGGGTATCATTTCGACAATTTTCGCACTTAAAAGCGCATCTCTTGCTGATTTTGAATAAGCACGCACAAGTCCGCCTGTTCCTAAAAGCACACCGCCAAAATATCTCGTTACCACAATGGCAATATTTTTTACACCGCTTCCGTTTATAACATCAAGTATAGGCTTTCCTGCGGTTCCGTGGGGCTCACCGTCATCAGAAAAACGGCAAAGAGAGCCGCCTCCCACAGAATAAGCAAAAACATTATGGCGGGCATCCCAATATTTAGAGCGCATTTCTTCTAAAAAAGCTGCGGCATCCTCCTCGGTCTCGCAATGGCGAAGATTTGCGATAAAACGGGAACGCTTTTCAACATATTCAGCTGTGGACTCCTCTAAAATAGTTAAAAACTCACCCAAAAAAGCCTGCCTCCGTTCTAAAAAAATACAGTCACCTTGTGATAAGGTGACTGCTGAATTAAGGTTATCCTTCAATATTGAAACGCTTCTTAAATCTGTCAACACGTCCGCCGGTGTCTACCAACTTCTGCTTACCTGTAAAAAATGGATGACATTTAGAGCAAATATCCAAACGGATATCCTTTTTTGTAGAGCGTGTCTCGAATTCCGCACCGCAAGCGCACTTAACGGTCACCTTTTCATACTGCGGATGAATACCTTCCTTCATCATTGTCACCCCTTTCTAAGTGATTAACATAGGAATAATACCACAAAACTTTTGGAAATGCAAGCATTTTTTAATCTTTAATTAAATTTTTTATATTTTCATATATTTCTGCTATTTTAAAACGCATAATATACCTCTGTGGCTGTTCTGCAATATGGCTGCTTTCCTCGGTAACTGTATCAGATAAATCGGCAGTTGCCGCAGGTATGCAGACCTCCGGAAAAATCACACACCACCAGTTTTTTCCTTTAGCTTCACCTAAGGATATTATAAGGGATTTATAATTGCCTGCAGGCAGAGTGAAATCTTCATATTCTCTGGTTTCAAAATAACTGTATCCTACAGTAGCTTCAGCTTTGTAATCGTAACCGTTTTCCTTGATTACCCTATTGGCTATTTCACAGTAATAATCGGCGTTTTGCTCTGCTTTTAAAACGGCATTATCAATATCGTCAACTCCCTCAAACAAATCGCCGCTTTCTTCTAAAATGCGGTCTCTTATTTTAAGCTTGAGTGCCTGATCCTCACTGCTATCGGAATTTGCGATAATATGTAACCGCAAAACATTTGTACGCAAATCATCACAAGAAGCGTTAAAATCTGCAAAAGATAAAAACACCGCACATAAAAGCCCAAATAAAATCGCCAAATTAAATGCTTTTGATGAAATTTTAAATTTGTTTAACATATAATATCTCCCTTGATTTATTTTTCAAGGGTAATATTGACAGCTTTTTAAAATTTTATTCAATTATTAAAGCTTTAGCCAAAGGTTTCACAAGATAACATTCTGTGTTTTCCTGTTTAAGCTGTCTAAAAGCTACTTTTGCCGCCTTTTTATCGGTGAAAAATGCAAAGCAGGTAGGACCGCTCCCTGAAAGGGATACTGCCATTGGTTCAAATTCGCCAAGCCTTTTTTCCATAGCATTATTCTGCCATACAGCTCTAAAAGAGTTATCAAAAAGCTTTGCTGCTTTATTTGTATCATCTTTATTTAAAGCATCTATAAATGCATTTACATCTAAAAGCTTGGGACTTTCGCTATCAAGCCTTTTGTACATCTCACCCGTTGATGGCTTTTTATCCGCCTTGGCAAGCACAAAATATCCTGACAAAAAAGGTTTAAGCTTGGTTAAAGCCTCGCCTATCCCCTCAGCCCTTACTGTGCCGCCCTTTATAAAGAAGGGTACATCTGCTCCCAATTCAAGTGCCATTGCTTCGAGTTTTTCTTCCGATAGCCCTGTCATATAAAGCTTATTTAAAGCCACTAAAACCGCCGCCGCATCCGCACTGCCGCCGCCGAGCCCTGCTGCCATGGGGATACGCTTTTTAACAGTAATTACAGCACCCTTTTTAATGCCTGTTTCTTTAAAGAAAAGCTCTGCCGCTTTAAAGGCTATATTTTCGCTGTTTTCAAGTTCTTTTGTATTGCATTTTATTTTAAGTCGCCCAGACGGTGCGATTTTAACATTATCTCCAAGGCTCACCGACTGCATTACAGTATCTATTAAATGATAACCGTCCTCTCTTTTGCCTGTTACCGAGAGAATCAGATTAATTTTAGCATTAGCAGTAACTGTTATGCTTTTAATATTAAGTATCACTACCGAAGCCAACACCAATGTGATACCGATAATTCCCCAAACGGTAACTGTTTCGTGCAAAATAAGCGCGCCTATAACCGTTGCTACAACAGGCTCTAATGTGGCGATAATCGGAGCGACAGCTGGGTCAACACCTTTAAGACCTGCAGTATAGAACAAATACGGAATTACCGTATTAAAAAGTGCCATCAGAAAAAGTATTAACAAAGCTTTGGGCTCTGCTACAGTATAGCTTACAGTCTTTGGAACATTTATAAAAGGCATACAGCAAACTGCGGCAGACAAAAAAACATAAAAGGTTATAGTAAGAGTACTGTAGCCTCGTTTTAAAAGAATTTCACCGAATATGGTGTAAAGAGCGTAGCCGAAGCCTGTGAGCAGACCGAAAAACAAAGCTTTTGCACTTATTCTGTGCGAAGCATCAAAAATTCCCGAAACCAAGCTGCAACCCACAAACGCTACCACACAGGCGATACATTTATTAAACGTGAGCCTTGAAGCGAAAATAAAGCGTGAAATAATAACCACAAAAAACGGAGCTGTATACAAAAGCACCGCCGCCACAGCCTTGGAATTGGTGAGGGTCATAGTGGTATAATAAGAATAGTTAAACAATACAATGCTAAAAAGCCCCGCCGCAACAAATATCCATAAATCCCTGAGCTTTATTTTAAAAGCGGATTTATTTTTAAAAAGCATTATAAGTCCTACTAAAATTGCCGTTATGGTGGCTCTTCCGAATACAATTTGAATTTCGGAAATACTGTAGGCTTTTGCCGCCTCAACAAATATTCCCGCAGTTCCCCAAAGCGTTGCGGCAATAATTATAAAAATAAAATAAACATTAATTTTTGCATTCTTCATTATTCCAAACCCCAAATGTAAGCTTTGAAATTCCTTTGCTTATCCGTTTCTCATTTATAAAATAGTAAAACAGCATAGCGCCCGATGTGTTAAGTATTACATCATCAATATCACTGGAACCTGTTAAAAACAGAAATTGCAGTAATTCGATAGCTATTACCGAAATTAAAACTATAATAAATATCTTTAATCCCGATTTAAACTTTTTAAAAAACATACATACAAAAAGCGGAAGCGGCATAAATGCAAGAAAATTTCCAAACAGATTTATAACCGTATCCCCAAACGAAAGCTTATCGTTAAAATAACCGTTTATAAAAAGCTTAACTGTAGCAAAAGGTACAAGGTTAGTGCTTTCGTTTATATATTCCCTGAATGCACCCTTATTCCACGATAAAAAATTAAATATATTTCTACCGAAGCCATCATCTATAAGGGTGAAATCCACAAGCATCAAAATATAAAAGCCGAATAAGAAAAATAAGAATTTCTTCATAAAACGGCACGCTTTTTTACCGCCCAGATAAAGGCAGTAAAAAAACGATGCGGCATATCCGCTTAAAACGAGACCCGCATCAGAAATTATTTTAACACTGTGTGAAAAATTCATTATTCCAAAAGCGTTGGCTAAAAGCCCGCACGCTGTTATAAAACATAAAAAATAAAGCACCGACGCTATACCAAAACAATACCGTCGATTCAAATTAAACACCTCTTTATAATTTTACATTCTAATTTCACCTATGTCAAGTAGATATATTTAATATCCATAACTGTTTTTTAATAATGTAACTTTTAAACAACACAAATTTAATCTACCGTATTTTAAAAGAGGAAGTAAGCTTAATCTTAACCTACTTCCTCCTGCAATCTGTAACACTAATAGCAACTAAAATACTTTATTTTAATTACAATTATTTTATAACACAAATTCTCCGTTATTGAACACCTCTTTTTTAATATCCTCATGTGTAAGGCGACCCGACTTATATGCCTCTGCACATAGCAAAAGATTTATCACAGCTAATGCAGTACCGCAAATCCCTTTAGTTCTGCTAATACGCTCAATTTGCGCTTTGTAATTTCCAACAAAATGACCTGAAACAAACATAAAATAAAATTCATTTATTTCATCGTCAAAATTTCTCCACCACATATTAGGATTCACTTTTTCATCTCTCACTTGATTTTCGCCTATATATCTTTCCATTTCATCAGCTTGTGAAATGGGCAAATTGTAACCCTTAGAGTATGCTTTGGTATCTATAATTACACCATATTTACATTTATCGGTAATTGTATAAATTATTCCATCAGGCTTACGGCTTCCACCAAGATGCAAACCTTGATAATCGCATTCTTCAATCAATAAATCTAACGTTTTCATTTCAAACAATCGGTTTTGCTTGCTGTCATAAGCGAGGTCAATAAGAGATAAATACTCGTGTGACAAATTTAACAATTTCGCTCTTACTGCTTCCTTACTCTCTGCCAAATCCGATTTTGCAAGTGATTGCGGTAACGGAATGATAAAATCGTTTATTTCATCATTAAACACATATTTATTACCTTTTTTTAATATGCATATACCTATATTCTGCAATCCCTTTATATCATCAGTAATAGTATTTTCATTCTCAACAAGATTAACTGTTTTAAGATATTCAATAATCTCAGGAATCGAAACGCTTTCTTTATTTTCGGACAAATACTTTAAAACAAAGGCACGACGTGTGCGTAAATATTCTCTGTCCGCTCCCTTTGTTGACAGCATTTCCCAGCATACATTTTTAGAAATTCTTCTATGCCTACTACCACCAGCCGCCTTTCTCAAAGCAGTAATACCCCTTGCAGTAATCATATAGGCTTGTCCTATTGTTTCGGTATACTCTTTTCCAGCGATGGAAACTGTAATTTCTTTTGGGATTTTTTCAACAAGACCCAGCTTTTCAAGCCAACTTGCAATCATTCTTGCATATTTATCAGAAGAACCCTCCCAATCAGCCTTCATAATCTTTCTGTCTTTTGGGTCTGCATTTACCAATGACCTTATAAATGTTTTTTGAGGCATACTTGTAAATCCGTCTTCACCTATAAAACCTAATTGTTGTCCTATTTCGAATTTAGTAAGATGTGTATCTTCTGTTTTTGAAAGTAGCTTTAATATCCTAATAGCGGGCGGATATGCCAAAACAGCATTTATAAGCAGCTCACTCTCTTTTGTGGATAAAGCACTACTTGTTTCTCTTGCATTTGTAAGCTCTAATCCATTTTCTGTTATTTCAAATGTGTCATCCGTATAATCATATTTAATAAAACCAAAACAATGTGCCCAACGAATAAAGTTGTCAGCAGGCCAATCACCTATAAAATCTCTGCCTTGACCCTTTACGGTTGCCTGAACGATACCGTTGCACCTAGACATACTTCTAGGTGTAAAAGCTTTACCTACAAGCTGGGAATATTTGATTCTTAACGGATTACACTTCAAAGCTTTTATTAACTCATCCCGTCCGTCCCGTTCTTCAACAAGCTTAGGAATGATATTATTTATTAACTCATCGTGCTTTTTTGAATTTGCATCAAATATAGCAACCACATCACAAAGACTACGTAAATTACTTGGGTCTTGAACCCAACCAAAAGCACGAAAGCTTGTATTATGAGTAGGAATTACAGAAATCATAATTTATTTATCAGCAATCAATAGTTTATTATTAAAACCTCTCTGCTGTCTCCTTTCTTGGTGTTGTAACTGGAATTTGAATAATCATAATTCAAATCAATGATTTTATATCTTTTTGCCCATTCGAGTAAAATATCATTGACCTTTCCTTTATGCCAAATAACATTAGATAAAGCAAATCTTATACCCCTTTTATTCGCTTCATCTAAATAGTTATATAAAGCATATTCTTCTTCAGCTTTCCAATCCTTAAAACCCCTTTTCCCGTCATTATATGTCCCGGTTGTTATAAAATACGGTGGATCGCAATAAATCAAATCCTCAGCAGTAAGTGTGTCTAACGACATTTGAGTAAAATCCTTACTTGAAAACTCAACATTCATTTTTTTAAGTTTAGAAACAAATGTCAACAAATTTCGCTCCATATTACCCGAAAATTGGCTTCGGTTTCTTCCAAAGGGATTATTGTATTCTAAATTATTATTAAATCTAAATTGATAATTAAATGAATAACATGTAAGTGTATATAAATCTATTGGATTTTTTGTAGCATTGTAAAAGTCTCTGAATTTTTTAAATCCCTCCTCATTTGTTTTTGAAAGTCCATATTCAAAAATCCTATCCTTTATTTGATACAATATTTCGCATAAATCCGTATCTTTAAAAGCCTCAAATAATTCGATTATTTTTTCATTTATGTCATTACAAATAATTTTGTTTGCATTGACATTTATAGCCACATTGCAACCACCGGAAAACAAATCGACAAAAGTTCCTATATAATTTGGAAAATGCGGTAAAATCTGCGGAAGCAACTTATATTTTCCACCTATATAATTCATCGGGCTTTTTATGTATTTTTTTGTATCAGTAATAATAGGATTTATGTCATTTGATGTGCCTATAAAATCAAATGACAATTTTCTCGGAATATTCTTTTTAATATAAAAAATGTGTTCATACAAGCATTCTGTTTGCTTGGTTTTCTTACTCATATACTGTCTATATGGTATAGAATACATTTTATAGCTTTCTTCTACTCCGTATTTTTTTAATATTCCTTCTATTTTCTCAGAAGACATCAAACCGTCTGTACTGTAGCTTAATATAATATTGCTGAATTTCGCTTTACTAATTAAGTCTTCAAAAGCACCACAAACCTCACTCTTTATACAAAAAGGTGACTTTAAATCGTCATATGACCTCATTCCTGTTACACCATGAATTTCTGGGAAGTCATATTTAGAAATAGTTTCAAGTAAATGATAGTTAGGGGCATATTGCCGTGAATTATAAGGAGGGTCTAAATATAAAATATCTCCGTCTAATTCTTGAATTAATTTATTGGCATCTTTATTATAGCTTTTATTATTTTTCTTATTATCAGTCACCTCTAACCGAGCCATTTCAAAATCTTTAAAAGTGCGCTTATCCCAATGCTTTAAATAAGCACCGTATGTTCCCGTAATATTTGAAACAGACGGAACACCTTCAATTAATCCGGCAAGTAAATAATAATATTCCGATTCCGTAAGTAATTTTTCTTTTCTCCACGCTTCTATGGTATTTCTTATAAAATCGATTCTTACCGCATTTTTATTTGACAAATACATTCTCTTACAATTATCGTGTGGAGTATAATTTTGGGTTATAAAATAATTCCCATCATTATAATTAGGCACCTGTATCTGCGTTTCTTCCAGAAATTTAAAGGGGTCTCCTATTCCTATATTTCTTAGCTTTGAAAATTCAGGTTTTGTATTATTTTCTATTGTTGCCTTTTGAATGGCATAAGAAAAATGCAATATATCGTTTGAATACACCTCATATCTTGGCTTAAAATAACGTGCAACTGTACCTGTTCCTGAAAAAATGTCACAAAAAGAATTTTCAATTCCTGTCGTATTCTCTGTTATAACAGTTTCAATATTTCTTAATAAATTCGCCTTACTTCCGATAAATCTCATAATACGCCTCGCACATCCCAAAACATCCTTACATCTCGATTATATCACTTTAATATTTAAATGTCAATATTACTGAAGGCTTACGGACAATTTTTATAAATGTAAATTCAAGTATTTTTTAAAACTTATTGCGATTTATGAAAAAAGGTGTTATAATACCTTTAAACAGTTTGAAAACTTTATTTTGGAGGTTTTTATTTTGAGTTTTAATATTGCTATTACGAGTGACAGTACCTGTGATTTAAGCCCTGAGCTCAAAGAACGCTATAATGTAGGAATTCTTCCTTTGGGCGTTACTTTGGATAATAAAACTTACTTAGACGGCGTTGATATCACACCTGACGATATTTATGATTACCATAAAAAGACCGGTATATTACCTAAAACCACAGCCGCAAATTTAGGTGACTGTATTGAATTTTTCAAAAAATATGCTGATGAGGGTAAAGCAGTTATCCACTTTACCATAAGCTCCGAAATGTCTTCAACATATAATAATGCGCGTATGGCAGCTGAGGAATTTGAAAACATTTTTGTTATTGATACTAAAAACCTTTCAACCGGTGGCGGACTTTTGGTTGTTGCTGCAGCCGAAATGGCAGCAAAGGGAATGGCTCCTGAGGCTATTGTAGAAGAAATCCAGAGCTTAGTTCCTTGTGTGGACGCTTCCTTTATTATCGATAACCTTGAATATCTCCACAAGGGTGGCCGTTGCTCTGCAGTTGCAATGTTAGGCGCTAATCTCTTAAAGCTTAAGCCCTGCATTGAGGTTAAAAACGGCTCAATGGGTGTTGGTAAAAAATACCGTGGCAAATTCTTAGATGTACTCAAGACCTACACTGAGGAACGTTTAGGTGACGGCAGTGGCATCGACCTTGACCGTGTGTTCGTAACCCACGCAGGCTGTGACGAGGAAATCGTTGAAGCTGTGGTAGCAGAGGTTAAAAAGCTCGGTAAATTCAAAGAGGTGTTTATAACCCGAGCTGGCTGTACCATTTCTTCTCATTGCGGTAAGGATACTTTAGGTGTTCTCTTTATCCGTAAAGAGCCTATAGCTTAATGTAACATTCATAACCCCTGCCGCATATTATGCAGCAGGGGTTTTTTCGGGATATCCCATATTTCGGCGGTGGTCAATTGCCTATCTTCAAATTACCGATAAGCTTAAAGCCCCTTTTAAAATAAATTGGCTGCCTTTTAAAGGCAGCCTCAAAAATAAGGTGTTATTATGAAACAGGAAGTTAAAATTTTATCATTATTTTTAGTTTGTTTACTTATATTCACTTTTTCAGGCTGTAAGAAAAATAAAACCGTATCAGAGCCAAGCGATTTCAGCTCTGTGCCGGAGACCTCTTTCTCAGAGCCTGCACAGGTATCTTCCGAAGAAGGTGAAATAAGCAGCGAAATTTCGGCTGTGGAATCTACTGTTCAAAGTGAACCCGAAGTAATAGTTTCGTCCGAAATCACAATTCCCACGCCCCCTGCCCCTGTCACTCCTCCCACTTCAGTGGAAATAGCCCCCGAATTTACTGTAAACGACCCTGAAAACACAAGAGGTCTCTCAGAAAAAAGTATGGGCTACGGACACGGGCAACAAACAGCTATGGATAATCAGACCCGTTTTAACTCTATGAGCGGTGTAGATGCACTTGCCATTGATACTATATCACAGGAAAAAAGAGTTTATCTCACCTTTGACTGCGGCTATGAATATAATAACCTTACTGCTTCTATACTTGATGCCCTGAAGGAAAAGAATGTGAAAGCCGCATTTTTCTGTACACTAAGCTATATAAAGCAAAATCCAAATTTAGTTTGGCGTATGATAAATGAGGGTCACATTGTTGGAAACCACAGTGCAACCCACTCTGTTTTCCCAACTATAACCCGAACTAAAATGGCAAAAGAAATTTATGAGGTACATAAATATTTGCAGCAAAACTTTGGCTATACTCCAAAATATTTCCGTTTCCCGACAGGTGCTTATTCGCATAGCTCTTTGGAATTGGTGACTTCGGTGGGATATAAATCAATTTTCTGGTCGTTTGCTTACAAAGACTGGGAAACTGCTAATCAGCCCGATATTAATTATGCTTTTGAAAAGATTAAAGGCGGATTTTATAACGGCTCTGTTTTATTATTGCACGCCGTATCCCAGACTAACACCACTCTGTTACCGCAAATTATAGATTACGGTATTTCACAAGGCTACATATTCGCAACACTTGATGATTATTACAATTAAAAAATTCGCTGTAAAAAAATGATTTAAAACACATAAACAGCAGAAAACGGGTGATCGTTTGTCACCCGTTTTCTATTTATTTTTTTACAATTAAAACGATGTAAGAAAACTCCCTTTCGGTGAAGTTGAATTAGTGCTTTCGGTAGAAAGCATCAGCGGATGTGCAGTTTCATTAAACTTGTCCACTACAAATCAACACACTGAGTTATCCACTGTCTTTCACCGCTAAGCTTATTACTGATTACAAGAAGCAATCTCCATAGTGTAATTGCCTTCCGGTATAAAATATTTAGTGATTGTTTGCTTATACGAACAACCCACATCGGCATTTCCTTGAAGTATTATTGCGCCGTCAATCTGTTCGCCATCACGGTACAAATAAAAAAAGACCTTAATATCCTTTGACGGTGTACTACCCTGTGCAGTTTTTCTCATATCAAAATTAATGTTTAACATTATTTGCCCATTTCCAAAGCTTCCTATGCTACATACAAAATTTTCTATTTTACACTTATTAGGTCCATTTGACACAGGACCGCAGGTATATTCCTCGTTTAAATCATTTATTAATTTAAATGATGAATTACCATTTTCAACATAAGTTACAGATGCCAATTTAGGTATTACCTTTTGCGCAAGCAATATCGCACCGCAAACCGAACAGTGTTTTCCTTCAGTTAAACCTGTTGCCGATATTGTGGCATCAACTGCTTTATCTATTACTTCTATGTGCCCCTTAGCAGAGGTATAATTCTCATTATAAGTATCTCCACAAGAACAGCTATATTGGGTATATCCTTGTTTTGTACATGTTGGAGAAATTACGGTAGATATATACGAATGCGAATGACTGGGTACAATCTCTGATTCAACTAAAGAAACATCCACCTCATTCTCACTACTATCTAATGTACTCTCCTCCACATCTGTATCTACCTCTTTATCATTAATATCGGAATTAATAGTATTATCAATTTGCATATTTTCTGATGAAATATTTTCCTTATTACAAGAAGATAGAGTTAACAGAATAATAAATGTAATAAAAAGCGTAAATATTTTTTTCATTTTTTTGTTCCTCCTAAAATAGAAAATTCAATAAACTTAACAATGCATATAATACCACAGTAAGCGATATACGCACTACACAAACCATACGTGTAACACATTGTTACATTTTTATTGTAACAGTTTGTTACAATAAAGTCAAGGAAAAAATTTGGTGGTAAAGATATGAAAATGATTGGCTTACAAGAAATCCGCAAAAGGAAAGGCTATACCCAGTTAAAGGTTGCTATGGATTTGAACATAACACGAGAAACCCTATCTTATTATGAAAACGGAAAACGCAATCCTGATTTAGAAACACTTGTGGCTCTTTCTAATTATTTTAATAAATCAATTGATTATTTAATCACAGGAAAAGAATTTCTATAATATTAAAACCGTTCCACTTTTATTTGTGGAACGGTTTTTTATACGGTATTAAATGTTAAGAAAATCTTTTCTGTAATCGAGTCCAAAAGCTTCGGCAACAGCCTTTAATTCATCATCGTGGATAGTGTTTATATGAGGTAAATGAGCTATTAACATATAAAGCTCTGCCGCTTTTTCAACAGTTTCAATAAGACCGAAGGTTTCGTCCATATCTCTTCCGGCGCCATAAATACCATGAAGTCCCCAAACAACAAGGCGATACTCTTCCATTTTCTTTGCAGTTGCAACACCGATATCATTGTTACCGCAAACCATCCAAGGAAGAACTCCGATACCGTCAGGGAAAACAACTATACACTCAGTACACATTTCCCAGATAGTATGTGTGAACTTTTTATCGTCAAGCTCGTGAATATGAGTCATAGCAAGGGTATTTGTGGGGTGAGTGTGCATAACAACTCTGTGGTTGGGGTCTTTTTTAAGTCTTGTCATATGACTCATCAAATGTGCTGGCAGTTCACTTGTAAATCTGCCGCCGTCTTTATAGCCCCAAAGTAATTCTGCGGTTGTACCGTCCTTAGCAATTCTTATGATACCAAGGTTTGTTTCGGGGTCACCCTCAATATTCTTAAAATACTTACCTGTACCTGTAACGATAAATATTTTACCGATAAGCTCGGTAGCATCAAAGCCTGTGGGAATGGTGCGTATAACATTGTTAAGGTCAAGGTATTCTGCCACCTGTTCCTCTTCTAACATATAACTTACATTTCCGCCGTTTCTCTCATCCCAGCCAAGACGGTACATATTAGCGGTTACCTTTTTCATTTCCTCCACAAAAGGAGCAGTTAAAATATCTTTCATTTTTATTATCCTCTCTTTGCTAAAACTTGCGTTTCGTAATTCTTAACGGTGCTGAACCATTCGCCATCAAGCGGAGCGTTACACTTTCTGCAATATTCTGCCCAGACATCTCCAAAAGGCATTGTTTTAAGCTCCTCTGCTCTTACCATAAGCTCGCTCCAGTTATCACTGTTCTGCAAATTGGTCATATCAGGGGTAAGTAATGCCATAAGTAAAGCCTTTTGAGTATTTCTAAGACCTACTGTCCAAGCGGAAATTCGGTTAATTGATGCATCAAAATAGTCAAGTGCGATTTTTACTCTGCCCTCAAGACCGCCGCAACGAACTATCTCTTTGCAGATTTCCTTTGTTTCGTCGTCAAGAAGTACCACATGGTCACTATCCCAACGGATAGGTCTTGTTACGTGAAGTGCAATTTCGGGGAAGAATGCGAGCAAAGCAGGAATTTTGTCTGACACAACCTCTGTTGGGTGATAATGTCCGTTATCCATAAGGGGAATACATTTGTCGCTGTTAGCCGCAGCATAAGAGAGTGAGAACTCTGCACTGCCTACAGTATAAGCCTCAACACCGATACCGAATACCTTACTCTCAACACAGGGCTTTACTTTGTTGAAATCAAAAGGCTCGGAAAGAATTTCGTCGATAGCTTCCTTATAACGAACACGTGGACCCATTCTGTCAGCCGGAATATCCTTAAAGCCGTCGCCTGTCCAGATATTCATAACACATTCCTGACCTAATTCTTCAGCAAAATACTGTGAAATTCTGATACACGCTTTACCGTGCTCTATCCAGAACTTTCTTGTTTCCTCATTGGGGCTTGAAAGGGTTAAGGGGTCACATTTAGGGTGTGAAAAGAATGTAGGGTTAAAGTCACAGCCAAGACCTCTTTCTTTGCAGAAATCGACCCATTTTTTAAAGTGCTTAGGCTCGATTTTATCCCTGTCAACCCAGCCGCCGTTTTCATCATCAAAAATAGCATAGCAAGCGTGAAGATTAAGCTTTTTAGTACCGGGGCAAAGCTTTAAAGCGACATCTAAATCTGCCATTAGTTCTTCGGGTGTAGTTGCTCTGCCGGGATAGTTACCTGTAGTCTGAATACCGCCCGATAACGCATCAACCTTCTGGTCAAAGCCTCTTACATCGTCACCCTGCCAGCAATGAAGTGCCACAGGAACACTCATAAGTTTTTTAATTGCAGCATCAGTATCAACACCGATTTTTGCGTACATTTCTTTAGCTTCTAAATATCTGCTCATTTTAAACCTCCACAATACTAAAAGATTTTTTTACAGTTTCTCTTGCTTTTTCAAGAGTAAAATCATTATCCAAATACATAAATTGGGCTATAAGGTTACCGATAGCTGTAGCCTCTGTAGGGCCTGCGAGCACCTTTTTACCTGTGTACTCTTTAGTAAGCTTGTTTAAATAACTATCCTTACTGCCGCCACCGATAATATTGATTAAATCTATCTGCTTACCGCTTACTCTTTCAATAGTTTTTACAGCTTCATTGTAAGAGTTTGCAAGTGAATTATAAACTGAATTAAGCACATCACCTATGGGAAGATCAGGTTTGTCCAGATATTTTCTTATAGCCTCTATCATATTTTCGGGAGCAGTAAATTCAGGAGAATTTGGATTAATAAGCTCCTTAAAATCGCTTTCCATTGCCATATTCATCATTTCATCATAGCTATACTTTTTATCAAGATTGCATCTTATATTCTGGAATAGCCACATACCCATAATGTTTTCAAGGAAACGGTAACGGTAATTAATTCCGCCCTCATTTGTAAAGCCGCCGTTCATAGCTTCTGCATTTAAAATCGGCTCTTTATTTTCAGTGCCGATGAGACTCCAGGTGCCCGAAGAAATATAAACACCGTTGTCGCCCACAGGGCAGGCTGCAACCGCAGATGCAGTATCGTGAGAGGGGCAGAAAATAACGGTAGTATCAAACCCAACCTCTTCCCTTACCTCATCACTTAAATTTCCTACAACAGTTGTAGGCAGTGATAATTCTTTAAATATATCCGTTTTAATGCCCAAAAGCTTTAATAAATCTTTGTCAAGCGTTTTGGTTTTCGCATTTACTATTGAGCCTGTTGTGGCATTAGTGTATTCATTCTTAATAACACCCGTAAGCTTGAAAGAGAGGTATTCAGGTATCATCAAAAAATGAGCCGCCTTATCTAACTTCCCTGACTTCTTATCACAATAAAGCTGATAAATTGTATTAAAATTAATCGGCTGTATACCTGTTCTTTTATAAAGCTCCTCTCGGGGGATAATTTTGTCAATTTCTTCAGGGATGCCGTTTGTGCGGCTGTCTCTGTAAGAAATAACAGGCATTATTTCCTTTTTGTTCTTATCAAGAAGAACATAGTCAACACCCCAAGTATCAATAGCAACAGTGCAAGGTATCTTACCCAAAGCACCGCAAGCCTTAAGACCTGCCTTAACCTCTGCAACTAAATGCTCAATATCCCAAACAAGTGTGCCGTTTTGGTTTGTAATATTATTTTCAAATCGGTATACTTCCTGCTGTTTAAGAATACCGCCTTCAAGCCAGCCTAAAATATGTCTTCCGCTTGAAGCACCTATATCTACTGCCAAAGAATAACGCAAAAAAAGACCTCCCTTATATTGCTTTATAGTTATTTTACCATAACAGCAGCTTAAAAGGTAGGTCTTAAATTTGTCAAAAAAGTGTCCTCTCTTGCAGAAAATCAATTTAGCTGACGTGAGCTTAATCTGTATTCTCTTGGGGACATATTAAAGCTTTCTGCGAATTTTCTGTGGAAATAGCTTATATTTTCATATCCCACAGCATTAGAAATATCAGAAATCTTGCCGTTTGTATTTTTAAGCAAAAACGCCGCCTGTGAAAGCCGTTTTTCCTGTATGAGCTTAGTGTAGGTTTTACCTGTTTTTCGCAAAATTTCACGTGAAAGCCAGCTGATATCGTAGTGAAGCTCCTCTGCTATCTCGGTAAGACTTCCGCTAACATAGTTCGTTTCAACATAATTCAGTATTTTTAAAACCGCTTCGTCCTCCCGTGTTTCTGCGACAAGGCTTTCAGTATTAGCTAAAAGCTGCATAAAAAGCAACTCCATTGTCATCTGGCTTTGTTTTCGTTTATTGGGAGCTTGCCCTATAACCGTAAGCAGCAAATTCTCTGCCAGATTTTGAATTTCAGTAATATTTGATACCTTATAATGCAGATAATTATTACCCTTGCTATTACCGCAAAGGCAATCTATTAAAAAGCTTTTAAGCGGAGACTCATCGTCAATATCGGAAAGTGTATCAGCAAAAAAATGCGGAAGAATTATAAAATTAACAGCTATATCTTCCTTTTCAGCTCTTAATATGCTGTGATTAGCGCTCTGTCCCAAAAACAACAGCTCGCCCTTTTTTAAAATTATTTCCTTACCGTCAACAATGTGGGTGGTAACTCCCTCGCACATATAGACAAGCTCAACATAATCGTGGGTGTGCTCGGGGAAATTTATAAAACGGGTATGCTTTCGCATAGTTATAAGCTTGCCCGATTCCAACAGCTTTTTGCTGTTAACTATATTTCTTTTGCCCTGCATATAAATATTTCGGTCAATACTTGCCTGTCCTTTGAGAATTTCCTCCTCCTCTGGAGTAATTTCTCTTAAATTCTCCAAAATTTCGGCTTTAAGCACAACGCCACCCCCTATAAAGCTTAAACTATTCTAATTTTATCAAAAAAGCTCCTCAATATCAAGTAGTTAAAAACACAATCCCACATTCGGCGTGAGGTTGTGTTTTTTGTAATGCTATAGTATTTTTGTTTTATAATATATCAACCTTTAATTTTATCAAGTGCACCCTTTTCAAGGCGGGAAACCTGCGCCTGACTAATTCCTATTTCCTTAGATACTTCCATCTGAGTTTTACCCTGCATAAAACGCAAAGAAAGAATATTTTTTTCTCTTTCGCTTAAATTTTTGATAGATTCTTTTAAAGCAATTTCCTGAAGCCAATTATTATCGTCATTATTATCGCCTAATTGGTCAAGCACGTAAATAGTGTCACCTCCGTCAGAGTAAACGGGGTCATAAAGCGACATTGGATTCACAACACTTTCCATTGCTATAACTACCTCAGAAGAAGAAAGGCTTAACTCCTTTGCGATTTCGGCGACTGTCGGCTCTTGCTGACGCTCAGTCATAAGCCTTTCTTTGACCTGCATAGCCCTGTATGCAGTGTCTTTTATCGAACGACTCACCCGCACGGCGTTGTTATCCCTTAAATATCTGCGTATTTCACCTATAATCATCGGAATGGTTATAGAATGGCGAAAAAGCAATATACATAGAGGATGAACTTTTATCCATCCTCTTAATGTCTTATAAATTATCTACTTAATATTATACTTTTTATAGCGTTTTCGGTCAACTGACAATAACTGTAAACTGATTGATATTTGTTATTTGTAATTTACAATTTGATTTAAATTATAGAGCGTAATATTGTCATTGGCATCAGCCTCTGATATAACCTTGCTATCAAACCCTGATTCAGAAAATAGAGCGTAATAAAACTTTGCAGCATCTTTAAGTGGTGTCAGTTTGGTAACTGTATCAAGATACTCGGAATAATCAAACGGTGTATTTTTGAACTTACATTCACCAACCAAATACTCCTTGCCGCCTTTTCCGATGCCGAGGATATCAATTTCGGTTTCAGCAACTCGAACACCTTTAGGTGCATCCTTATCACGCACCGTGGTTTTTCCTGTCCATCTACCCATTTTTGAATAGCGGAAAGGCAGCTCATTTTTCTTCTGCATCTCTCTTACAAACTCTTTGCACACGTCCTCAAAGGTAAAGGATGCAAACTCGTGCAGTGCTGGTGCGATAACATAATCGTAAACGCCGTCTACATCGCCGTTTTCAAGCTGAGAAAAATTTGTAAAACCAAACGCATACCAGAATCTAAAGAAATTATCGGTCAAGCGATAAGTGCCTCTGTTTGAGTTGGCTTTTTCCTTGCTTTTGGAATCAACTGAAAACTCACGCTCAACAATTCCAAGCTCGATAAGATTTTTAAGATATACGCTTGTTTTTGACGTGTCCTCTACGAGAGATTTTTGGCTGATGTCATTAAGCTTTGTATTGCCAAGTGCTACCGCCTCAATAATTGAGTTGTATATAGGGGTTTCACGAAGCTCTTGATGGAGTAAAAAATCAACCTCGCTATATAAAACTGAACCTTTAGTTAGGATATTTCTCTTAATATTCTCCGCTAATGAAAGCTTTGAACTAAACTGGCGAAGATAATGCGGAATACCGCCAAGTATGGAATATGCCAACACCTTATCTTTATCCGAATAATTCGGGAAGAATTTAACCGCATCATAAAATCCCATCTCTGTCATTTTATAAATGCCGGTTGCCCTTCCGTAAAGCGGATTCTTTTCGGCAAGTAATTCTTTCTCAATAAAACTCATTGCGCTACCGCACAATACAATCATTACATTTTTATCTTTAAGCTCAGCATCCCAAAGGTTTTGCAGCACAGAGGGGATGCTTTTATTTCCCTTGCACATATAAGGAAACTCGTCTATGATGAGTAGTTTCTTTTGATCTCCAAAAGGAAAATCTAAAACAGAACGAAAAGCACTTTCCCAATCTGCAAACTCAGAGATATACTGCTTTGCAGGGATATCCTCTTTCAGAATATGCTTTGAGAATTTAGAAAGCTGAACTTTATCGGTACTTTGCGTGCAGGAATAAAACACATGCTGTTTTCCTTTGCAAAACTCTCTTAATGTTTCGGTTTTGCCCACACGACGTCTGCCATAAAGAACAACAAGCTGACCATTCTCATTATCAAATTTATCCTGAAGAAACTTTAATTCTGCCTCTCTTCCAATAAACATATTAAAACCTCCGTTAATTCAAATCGTAATTTACTAAATCGTGATTTGATAATATTATATATCATAATTTTTAGAAAATCAAGTGTTTTAAAAAATTTGAGGACACAAGTCTAAATAACTGTGTCCTCATACTAATTATTTCATTGTTTATTGTCTTCCAAAAGATACTCTTGCAGTTTAAATTTAACCATAATACTCGGCTCTCCGTTAGCACCGCTGATGATAACCTTGTCTATAAGCTGGTCGCACACATGCTTCTTTTCTTCTATGCTCATTACTCCCCAAGACTTTTGAAGGTCACGCAAAAGTTCCCGTGAACGTTCAACCTTAATAGCAATAGTTGATTTTTTGCTCTCATTTTCAACTGCCTCTTGCAACCGGTCGATTTCTTGCTCACGTTCACTGATAACCTCTAAAAGCTGTTCAGTACCCTTTTCTGCGTAAATGTTATAAAGACGTTTAATCTCTTCTTGCTTACGGCGGATCTTCAATTTAAGGTTATCCAACACCTCAAACTGCGAAACTGTCTTCTTTGTATTTTTATTATTAAGGTAAGACATCTGGAACAATTCTTGCACAACCGCCTCTTCAACATCCTCGGCAAAGTATTTTAGATTCTTACAATCGGGATCTTTAATAAGATACTGTTTTGTGCTTTGCTGAGAATAGCAGACGATTTTTACACTCTTGCCCCATTTTTGATAGCGCATTTTGGCACCGCAATCTCCACAAACCAAAAGTCCGCTTAAAAGATATTGTGAACGGGCGTAGGTTATGCTGCGGCGTTCCATCTCTTCTTGCGCCTCATAAAATATTTTTTCGTCAATAAGTGGCTCGTGGTTGCCTGCATACTCCTTACCCTTGTAGACCAAATATCCGAGTGAGGTGCGACGTTTTAATATCTGCACAACAATACGTTCACCCTTGAAGCCCAACAAATCCGAAATTTTTGCAGGCGGCATCTTTTCCTCAACATACAGACGAAAGATTTCCCGAACCTTTTCTTTTTCTTCGGGGACAACATCGTAGTTTCCGGTTTCACGATTGTATCTGTAGCCATATGGCTGATTACCGCCGCCCATCGGCTTACCCGACTTTATGCGTTCTTCACGTCCGCGTTTCATTTTATAAACGATTTGGTCACGGTCGTACTCGGCAAGACCGGCAAACAAGACCAACATCAGTTTAGAAGTGGGATTGTTTCGGTCCACGCTGACAAAAGGTTCAGCAATACTTACGAAGTTAA
>SVOK01000038.1 GCA_015066445.1 Oscillospiraceae bacterium
TGCTTGTGCGGGCCCCCGTCAATTCCTTTGAGTTTCAACCTTGCGGTCGTACTCCCCAGGTGGGATACTTATTGTGTTAACTCCGGCACGGAAGGGGTCAATACCTCCCACACCTAGTATCCATCGTTTACAGCATGGACTACCAGGGTATCTAATCCTGTTTGCTCCCCATGCTTTCGTGCCTCAGCGTCAGTTAAGGCCCAGCAAGCCGCCTTCGCCACTGGTGTTCCTCCTAATATCTACGCATTTCACCGCTACACTAGGAATTCCGCTTGCCTCTACCTCACTCAAGACTGTAAGTTTCAAATGCAGCCCCGAAGTTAAGCCTCGGTATTTCACATCTGACTTTACTGCCCGCCTACGCACCCTTTACACCCAGTAAATCCGGACAACGCTCGCCACCTACGTATTACCGCGGCTGCTGGCACGTAGTTAGCCGTGGCTTCCTCGTTGAGTACCGTCATTATCTTCCTCAACAACAAAAGTTTACAATCCGAAGACCGTCATCCTTCACGCGGCGTTGCTGGTTCAGGGTTGCCCCCATTGACCAATATCCCCCACTGCTGCCTCCCGTAGGAGTCTGGGCCGTGTCTCAGTCCCAATGTGGCCGATCAACCTCTCAGTTCGGCTACTGATCGTCGACTTGGTGAGCCGTTACCTCACCAACTATCTAATCAGACGCGAGCCCATCTACAAGCGGATTGCTCCTTTGGTATATCTACGATGCCGTTAATATACTTTATGCGGTATTAGCGTTCGTTTCCAAACGTTATCCCCCTCTTGTAGGCAGGTTGCTCACGCGTTACTCACCCGTCCGCCACTAAGCTCGTCATCTTCCGGTCCGAAGACCTTCTGTTGAGTCGCTCCGTTCGACTTGCATGTGTTAGGCACGCCGCCAGCGTTCGTCCTGAGCCAGGATCAAACTCTCTAAAAATTATCTTTTTAGAGTCGTTCTCGTGACTCTTTAGTTACACTTTATTGTGCCAAATTTACTCGTTATTTGTTAATCCTTTCGAATTAACGGGTCCATTTTCATTGTTCAATTTTCAAGGTCCGACTTGCACCGTTTTTGCTCTCTTTTTTTGCCCTGCATTTTTCGGTGCTTATACATAATACCACTACGCAATCACTTTGTCAACACTTTTTTTTACTTTTTTTTAACTTTTTTGCTTTTTGTCAGTTTTGCTTCCTCATTTAAGCTTATTTTCCACTATTTTGGCTGTTTTGACTATGATTGTTGCTCGTCTAAGCTTAATTCAAAGCCTTTTATGAATTCCTGCATAAATAAATCCACTTCCGGCATATCAAGCTTTTTAATTTTTTTGTAAATTGATTTGCGTGCTTCGTCAAACTCTCCCTTTTGTGCTTTGCACTCCTCTATACATTTAATATATGCGCTTAGTACGTCTGCCGCCTTTACATATTTATAAAGCTCTGCGTCATTTCCCTGCGCAAATATAATTTCTCCAAAAATATCCTGCATATTCTCAGGAAGCATATCTACAAGTCTTTTTTTTGCAATCTGCTCCACTTTGTCATAGGCTTCTTTTATTTCCTGCGAATAATATTTTATGGGAGTGGGCAAATCTCCGGTTATTATTTCGGAAGCATCGTGATAGAGTGCTATAACGGCAACTCTGTTTGCATCTATGTTTTTTGAAAAGTTTTTATTTGCAATTACTGCAAGAGCGTGGGCTATAATTGCAACTGTGTGAGAATGCTCCTGAATGTTTTCACTGACGGTGCTTCTCATAAGACCCCAACGGTTGATATATTTCATTCTTGAAATGAAGGCAAAAAAGTTTGACATATACATCCTCTTTTCTTTGTCAAATTATTTATATATATTATATATGTTGTTTTTTTGATTTGAAAATGATATAATAAGCTAAATTCGCTTATGCGAGCTAAATGTGCTCCGCACGCTAAATTACTTTGTAGCTAAATTGACCTTCGGTCAGCTACAAGGCGAATTTAATTTAACTAAAACATCGGGTGTGAAAAAATGGCAGAAAGCATAATGCTTGATAACGCAAAGGACTTTGCAGTTGAAATTGTAAACCTGTGTAACCACATTAAAGAAAATAAAAAAGAATATACTTTAACAACTCAGCTTATGCGTTCAGGTACATCAATCGGTGCAAATATTCACGAATCCAAATATGCACACAGTACAGCAGATTTTGTTTCAAAAATGCAAATCGCATTAAAAGAATGTTATGAATCTGAATACTGGTTAGAAATTTTAAGCAGAACAGGATATATAGAGGAACAGCAATACAAACGCACCGTAAATAATTGCGGTCAAATTCGCAGAATGCTGATTTCGTCAATAAATAAAGTTAAAAGAAATAATGAAATCAAATGAGCTAAGTTTAGCTAAATTCGCTTATGCGAGCTAAATGTGCTCCGCACGCTAAATTACTTTGTAGCTAAATTGACCTTCGGTCAGCTACAAGGCGAATTTTATTTAGCTATGGAGCGAAGCGGAATAATTTAGCTTTAAACGAAGTTTAAAATTTAGCTGATTATGGGGTGTTTTTTTATGACAGTTTTTATCACAGGTGCAAGCAGGGGAATAGGGCGCTGTCTTGTTGAAGAGTTTGCAAGGCTGGGGCACAGTGTCGGCTTTTGTTGGCTCAACAGCGACAGTAAGGCTTACGAGCTTATTGACAGCTTAAAAAAAGAAGGTTGCAGTGTTGTAGGCTTCAAGGCAGATGTGAGCAACAAAGAGCAGCTTTGTGCGGCTATTGCCGAAGCTGAGAAAAAATTAGGCGCCATAGACCTTCTTATAAATAATGCAGGCATAGCTCAGTCCAAGCTTTTCACCGATATTACAAATGAGGATTGGGACAGAATGTTTGACATAAACGTCAAGGGTGTATTTAACGCCATTCAGGCGGTTTTACCCTCAATGCTCAATCGCAAAAGCGGTAAAATAATAAACATCTCTTCTATGTGGGGTGTTGTAGGCGCCTCCACCGAGGTTCATTACTCAGCATCAAAGGCGGCGGTAATAGGACTTACCAAGGCTCTGGCAAAGGAGCTTGGCCCGTCAGGAATTGCAGTAAACTGCATCGCTCCCGGCGTTATAGACACCGATATAAATGCCTTTTTAACCGAGAGCGACATAGACGATATTATTGAAAGCACGCCTTTAGGAAAAATAGGAACGCCCAAGGATATTGCAAGGCTTGCCGTTTTTCTTTCGGGCGACAGCTTTATAACAGGACAAATTATCACTGCAGACGGGGGCTTTACTCTTTAATCCTTATCCGAGTGCAAGATTTTCCAAGAGTTTTTAAAGCTTTCCTCCACATCAATATTTCTTTCTTTTTTAGGTTTAGAAACAGCTGTCTTTTTAACGGGCGGCTGTTCTTTTTTTGCATCCTGCACGGTTTTATAGCCTTTTTCGTTCCAGGAGCGCAAAATAGAGGACATATAGCTTATGGAATATTTTCCTGTTTTCTCTATTGTCAGCTCGTAGGCATATTTTACAATGTCCACATCAAAGCCCCATTCGACCCAGCTGTCCATAGCTTTTTTCTCGCTGTCTGTCAACGCTCTGCCGCCGATTCCCAAGGCTGAAACGATTTTTGACTCGAGAGTTTTCTTGTATCTTTGCTCGTTAAGATAAGCTTCTAAAATATCCTTTTCCGTCAAGCCCTTATCCGAAAAGGATATGGCAGTTTTTTCGATATATCTGAGACTTGTTTTTCCGATTTCAAAGCAATACTCAAAAATCATATATATAACATCAGGGTCAAGGCCGAGCCAATCGTTTAAGGATACAGCCAAAGCCACCTCAGAGGGCGACATAACCTTTGTATATAAGTTTTCAGAGATTTTTTCTATAAGCTCCAAAAGCTTGTAGTTTTCCTTAAGCTTAAGGTTTACCGCTTCCCCTGTATAATGGGGTGATGACTGTGTTTTTTGAGGAGATGCGCCTATAATAAGTCTTTCACCTCTGCGGGACAACAGCTTTTTGGATATCCAGAAGCTTACAGACCTCTCCAAAGTATCCTCGTCAATAGCTAAAAGTTCCGCCAGCTGCTGAGTATCAAAGGTTTTGCCTTGATTTGCATAAAGCCATAGGATAACCTTTAAATCCTCATGCTTTGCAGTATTCAAATATTTTTCAATTGTTTTTGGAATAAGGATATATTCTTCCTTTTCACTTTCTGTAATAATAAGAGCCATTTTTAACGGTCAACCCACAGGCGACCTCTCTCCTGTCTTTTTTATCTTTTAATTTCTGCAATCATTTCCAAAGCGTTTCTATAAAGAATTTTTATAAAGCCTGCTATTATTACGGCAAAGAACACTCCTATAACGCCCATATGATGACTACATACTAAAATAGCAAGAAGAACTGCCAGCGGATGCACTCCGCCCGCCTTTGACTGTATTTTAGGATTTATAACATTTCCTTTGATTTGTCCGAAAACTGTCAGCAACAGCCAGGTTGCCGCCGCTGCAGGCAAGCCGCCTGTAAAAAGAGCAATAGCGCCTGCAATAATCGTAACCACCGTTGCACCGAAATAAGGGATAAAGTTTAAAAGGAAAGCAAGCATTCCCAAAACCAACGCATAGGGACTTCTCAATATAAACAAAATTAAAAAGGTACAAACTCCCGTTATAGCGGCTATAACAAACTGAGCTCTTACGTAATTTTTCATAAGCTCGTTTATTTCGTCTGATATTTTGCGGGCATTGTCCTCATATTTTTCGGGCATCTTAGCCATAAAGCTGTCAATAATACGCTTGCCGTCAATAAGCATATAAATTGTTATAACTATAATAAGAAAGATATTTACAATCTCGCCAAGCAATCCGAAAATATAGTTGATTATCTGAATAATCAAATCAGACAGAATTTTATATATCCCGTTAAGCGCCGTATTTACGCCCTCTATAATTTCAGGGGGCATTTCATATTCGATAAGACGGTTTTGTATATCGTTGATTATAGCGTTAAAGGATTTTGTTATCTCAGGTATTCCGCTTAAAAGAGCCTTGCCCTGACTTGCGATTTTAGGCACGAAAAAGTAAACAAGAAGCCCGATAATAACCACACATAAAACTATAACTATAATCGCCGCAAGCCAGCTTTTGATTTTAAGCTTCTTTTCTAAAAATTTCGTAGGCGTATACAGTACATAGGCAAATACAAAGCCTAAAAGAAACGGAGTTATAACAGGCAGACACAAATACCCGATTACTGCCGTTACAACAAGCAATATTGTTATTGCCCATAGCTTTACTGAGGACATCTGTACTCCCCCGATTTTTAATGTATTATACTACATTATATTATAGTTGTCAGATAAAAACAAGTGCTTTTTAAAATGATATTTAAGATATCTCTCTTCATCAATCATTTCATCAATCATTTTACTTGAATAGTGAGCGATGAAATGATATAATAGTAACGAGGTAAAATTATGTATAATAATGAAAATCCGAGACTTACATTAAGTAAATCTCGGATTTTTTAATTTCTTATCTTACTTTGTCTCTGAGCAGCAATAAATCTATAATATTGATATCTCCGTCATCGTTCATATCGAACAGTATCTTTTCAGCATCATCAGCTTTGTCTTTTTTAGTTAAAATGTTATTTAACTTAGTAAGCTCCGGAGTACCTGTTTCGCCGTCATTATCAATATCACATTCGATAACGGGAATTACTGTAACATCTGTTTTGTCTCCGCAAGCAGAGCAATGGCGAGATTTGCTTCCCTCTTCAGTGTGTGTTGCCTCTTTATCAACAGTAAATTCCTCGTTGTAGCTATGTCCAAGCTCTTCTTTAAGTACGTCACCGCATACTGTACAGGTCTGAGCTGTGGTACAGGTAGCTTCGTCGCCGGGGGTGTGTCCTGTTGCTTCTACAGTTTCCTGTGCAACGAGAACCTCGCCGCATACTGAACAATGCTTACCTTCGGTTAAGCCTGTTTCTGTACAGGTGGGAGCCTTAGCCTCGTCAACAACCTCAGTG
>SVOK01000021.1 GCA_015066445.1 Oscillospiraceae bacterium
AATCAATACCGCACACGTTGAGTACGAGACCGATGCTCGTCACTATGCACACGTTGACTGCCCCGGACACGCTGACTATGTTAAGAACATGATCACCGGTGCTGCTCAGATGGACGGTGCTATCCTTGTTATTGCTTCTACTGATGGCCCTATGGCTCAGACTAAGGAGCACTTACTTCTCGCTCGTCAGGTTGGCGTTCCTTACATTGTTGTATTCATGAACAAGACCGACCTCGTTGATGACGAAGAGCTTCTCGAGCTCGTTGAGATGGAAATCCGTGAGACTCTTGATAAGTATGAGTTCCCCGGCGATGATACACCTATCATTAAGGGTTCTGCTTTCCAGGCTCTTGACAGTGCTTCTACTGATCCTTCTGATCCTGTATATGCTCCTATCCAGGAACTTATGGACGCTGTTGACAGCTACATTCCTACTCCTGACCGTAAGGCTGATATGCCTTTCCTTATGCCTATCGAGGACGTTATGACAATTTCCGGTCGTGGTACCGTTGTTACCGGTCGTGTTGAGCGTGGTCAGCTTAACGCAGGTGATGAAGTTGAAATTATCGGTCTTACTGAAGAGCGTGCTAAGACTGTTGTTACTTCTATGGAAATGTTCCGTAAGACTCTCACATACTGTGAGGCTGGTGATAACGTTGGTGCTCTTCTCCGTGGTGTAGGCCGTGAGGATGTTGAGCGTGGTCAGGTTCTTTGTAAGCCCGGTTCTATCAACCCCCATACAAAGTTCCATGGTCAGGTTTATGTTCTTAGCAAAGAAGAGGGTGGACGTCATACTCCTTTCTTCAACAATTATCGTCCTCAGTTCTATTTCAGAACTACTGACGTTACTGGTGTTATCACTCTTCCCGCTGGTACAGAGATGTGTATGCCTGGCGATAATGTAGATATGGATGTTGAGCTTATCACTCCTATCGCTATTGAAGAGGGTCTTCGTTTCGCTATCCGTGAGGGTGGTCGTACCGTAGGTTCCGGCGTTGTTACTGCTATCAACGAATAATTTTTAGCATATTTAAAAAGAGAACCCCTTTTATGAGGTTCTCTTTTTTGTATATGGTTAATTATATGGTATATAATATTTGTTATACACTGTAAGTACATAAAAGGGGCTTTGGAATGGATAATAATATTTTAAAGGGATTTATAGAACAGGTGTTACCATATATAATTTCCGTCCTTGAAATTATGGGTATTCTTATAGTTATATGGAGTGCCTGTAAAGCTTTTTTGCAATATATTCAAAACACCTTCTTTAAAAAGAATTATGATTTGCAATTCCTTTTTGCAACAGGGCTTGCTACAGCTCTCGAATTTAAAATGGCGGCTGAGATACTAAAAACTGTTTTGGTGCGGGATATTAAGGAATTAATAATGTTGGGTGCAGTTATAATTCTGCGTGCCCTTGTTACTATTTTGCTTCGTTTTGAAATAAGAGGCTCTAAGCCCAAAAAAATTAATGAAGAAAATAAATCTAATGCAGAAAGTAAATAATTAGTTTGAAACCGTGGGTAATAACCTGCGGTTTTGATTTTGGTATTTTAATAGGAATAATAATTTTTAAAATTCCACTTTTGCAGGGTTGCAAGCAAAACAAATTAAGAGTATAATATAAATATTAATTCTATAGGTGGATTTAAAATCATATTCTTTAACAGTAAAAGAGTTGGGTGAGAGGTATGATTTTAAAAAGAAAAGCAATTACCGCTTTTGCATTAATAATCTGTATTTGTGTACTTTGTGTTTTTAGCACGCAGTCAGAGAAAAGTGTTAATACATCACTTTTTTTAAAAAGCCGACCTCAAATAATACTTGATGCAGGTCACGGCGGGTTTGATGGGGGAGCGGTAGCGTCGGACGGAACGGTGGAAAAAGATATTAATCTTGAAATTTGCCTTGCTCTCGAGAAAATGCTTATACAAAACGGTTTTGAGGTTATAATGACACGAAAAACCGATGTTTCGACCGATGATGTTGAAAGCGATAAAATTGCCACACGTAAAAAAAGTGACTTAAAAAACAGATTAGAGCTAATGGAAGACTACCCAGAAGCTGTGTTTGTGAGCATACATCTTAATAAATTTACCACTTCTGCGGCAAGTGGCTCGCAGGTTTTTTATAGCGGGCGTGACGTTGAGTCTAAAAGCTTGAGCGATTTAATACAAGCCTCAATAGTCCGTCTTTTACAGCCTGAAAATACAAGGGTAAACAAGAAAGCTACATCAAGTACATATATCTTATATAACGCTACTATTCCTGCGGTGCTTGTGGAATGCGGTTTTTTAAGCAATAGCAGAGAATTAGCAAAGCTTAAGGATTCAAAATATCAAAAAGAAATGGCTTTTTCAATTTTTTGCGGAATAACGGAGTATTTTAAAAAATCAGAGGAGTTGTAAAATGTCACCCAAACAAAAAAGTGTTTTTATTTGTAGTGAATGCGGTTACGAATCGGCAAAATGGGTAGGAAAATGCCCGGGATGTAATGCTTGGAACACTATGGAAGAAGAAATAGCAGTTCAGACTAAGGCTTCTTTATCGGTTTACCGAACAACACAAAGCGTTGCAACGGCAAGGCCTTTATCGGAAATCAGTTTTTCAGATGAACCCCGCTTTGTTACAGGTATTGCCGAGCTTGACCGTGTGCTCGGCGGAGGAATAGTTAAAGGCTCAGTGGTGCTGCTTAGCGGTGACCCCGGAATCGGTAAATCTACAATACTTTTGCAAATATGCAATGCGTTGCAGCAAAGCCGCAAAATTCTATATGTATCGGGCGAGGAATCTGCCATTCAAATCAAGATGAGGGCAGGGCGCTTAGGTGTTGAAAGCGACAGCGTTTCCATTATGACCGAAACCGATGTTCAGGCTGTTTGCGAATATATAATGTCCGAAAAGACGGACATAGTTATGATAGACTCTATCCAGACTATGCAGATAAATGAGCTTAATTCTTCCCCCGGAAGTATTGTTCAGGTAAGAGAATCCACGAATTTACTCCTCAGAACGGGCAAAAGCTTGGGAATTCCTATATTTATTGTAGGTCATGTTAATAAGGGCGGAGATATTGCAGGTCCTAAGGTTATGGAGCATATTGTTGATACGGTGCTTTATTTTGAGGGTGAGAGAAATCAGTCCTACCGAATTTTAAGGGGTATTAAAAACCGCTTTGGTTCGACTAATGAAATCGGAGTTTTTGAAATGACCGATGTGGGACTAAAAGAGGTTGAAAACCCGTCTGCAATGCTGTTATCGGGCAGAATGAGCGATGTTTCAGGTGGGTGTATTACCTGCGTTATTGAGGGCACGCGCCCCATTTTAGCTGAAGTGCAGGGACTTGTTACTCCAACCGGCTTCGGTAACGCCAGAAGAACAGCCACGGGCTTTGATTATAACCGACTTAATCTTTTGTTGGCTGTGCTCGAAAAAAGATTAGGAATTTATTTTGCTAATCAGGATACATATGTTAATATTGTTGGCGGAATGAGGCTTGATGAACCTGCTGCTGATTTGGCTGTTGCAATGGCCTTAGTTTCGGGGTACAGAGATATAGCTATTGATGAAAATCTCATAGCCTTCGGCGAGATAGGCCTTTCGGGAGAGCTCCGTAGCGTGCCTCGGGCACAGGCCAGAATTAATGAGGCCGCAAGACTTGGATTTACTAAATGTATTTTGCCAAAGGCGTGTATGAAGCAAATTTCTTCCACACCTAAGGGCTTAGAGCTTATCGGTGTTAACAGTTTGGGACAGGCTATTAGCATAATTAAATAAAGGTATGAAATAAGGGCAGTCTCCAGTTACTGAATTTACGGTACTGAGCTTGTCCAGACGGCAGTAGCCGTCATACTGATATTTACAGTTTTCTGCACATTGAATGATTCCCATTTAATCACCAACCATTATCTTTTGAAGTTATAAAAATTTTATTCAAAGCGAGGAATTAAAATGAAAATTTGTCTTATTCAGCCGAAATATTCAACTGATTATTCTCTTTCAGATTATTATTTTGAGGAAGAACTGAAATTGCTCTCAAAGTGTGACAGCAGTATGGATATTATTGTTTGCCCTGAGGCTTGTGATATACCCTGCCTTGCAGGAAGTATAGAGAATGCGGAAAAGAGTGTTGAAAAATATAATAAAAAGCTGCTTGATTTTGCAGCCGAGACCGCAAAGCGCTGCAATGCAATGCTTTTTATTAATGCAAGTGATATTTTGCCCACAGGTCGCCGCAATACTACATTTGCGTTTGACCGAAATGGTGATTTGGTGGGTAAATACTATAAGCAGCACTTAACCCCAAGTGAGGTTAGCGAGATGAAGCTAGACAGTGATTACAGCTTCGAGTACAGCGAGCCTACTGTAATTGAAATTGAGGGGATTAGATTTGCTTTTCTCACCTGTTATGATTTTTATTTTTATGAGTCCTTCGCAAACATTGCAAGACAGAATGTTGATGCTGTTATCGGCTGCTCACATCAAAGAAGCGATACCCACCGTGCACTTGAAATAATGTCGCAGTTCTTGGCCTATAATACTAATTCTTATGTTTTGCGTTCCTCGGTTTCTATGGACGAAAATTCCGATATTGGCGGAGCATCAATGGTTGTGGCTCCCACAGGTGAAACTCTTCTTAATATGTACAGCAAAGTGGGTATTGATACAGTAGAAATTGATTTTAATAAAAAATATTTCAAGCCCGCAGGCTTCGGTAATCCACCTGCCGCTCATTATGAATATATAGAGCAGGGAAGACGTGGCTTTAAATACCGTCCGTCGGGTAGCGCTATAGTTAAAAATGACGATATTATGCCATATCCCAGAATTTGCGCTCACCGTGGATTTAATACTATAGCGCCTGAGAACAGTATGCCGGCTTTTGGTGCCGCAGTGGCTATGGGAGCGGAAGAAATCGAATTTGATTTATGGGCAACCAAGGATGGCGAAATAGTATCAATTCACGATGATACACTCGACCGTGTTTCAAACGGAAGCGGAAAGGTTTATGAGCATACATACGAGGAGCTTCTCGAGTATGATTTCGGCGTCAAGCACGGCGAAAAATTTGGCGGTATGAAAATTTTAAGATTTGAAGAAATCTTAAAGAAATTTTCTTGCCACACAATTATGAACATTCATATTAAAGAGGCTTGCAAAAAAGAAAATCTTGAGAAAATCATATCCCTTATTAATAAATATGACTGCAAAAAATATGTTTATTTTATGTGCGGTGATGATGATATTCTTAAGCTTTTGAGAGAATTGGCTCCTGATATTACTCGCTGTCAGGGTGCAGGTAAAAAGCCTTGGGAGATAGTGGATCGTGCTATAGAAAACGGTTGCAAAAAGGTTCAGCTCTTTAAGCCTTATTTTAATCAGGAAATGATAGATAAGGCGCACGCAAATGGTATTAAATGTAACGTATTCTGGTCTGATGATGTCAATGAAGCCAAGAAATTCCTTGATATGGGTATAGATACCATACTTACAAACGATTATAATCTTGTTTCACAGATATTAAAGTAAAAAAAATAGCCTGAGTATCAAAAAAGATACTCGGGCTATTTTTTAAAATCAGCAACCGTCAAAATATCCGTCACTCAAAAAGCTTTCTTTTTCTATATTACTTATTCTGCGGTCAAAGCCGTGAAGCTTTTCTTCAAGTACGGGAATTTTTGCGGTAGCCACGGTGTATTTTTCAACTTTCTTTTCAAGCTGCTCTAATCGGTATTCAGTAAGCTTGCCGGAGGCAATTATTCCGCCTGCTGTACCGACAAGAGTTCCCAAAAAGGAAATAACAGAAACAATTATTGCGCTGTTCATCTAAACTCCTTCGTTGAATTTAAGTAAATTTTCCCTTTGCTGTAGGTTAAGGGGGTTATCACTGACAACAGAAGAATAAGAAAACAGAACATAACCGTTTACATGGCCGTCTTTAAAGCAAAGCTCAACCTGACGGGCAATTATATCGGTTTTGTTTTGCCATTCTTCGCTGTCAGCTGAAGCATCTGTACCAATTTTATAGCTTGCCAGACCTATTAACAGCTCTACATCGCTGTTACAGCTCATAAGCTTTTTCCAATCCTTTAAAAGCTTCTCAAAACGAAAATCTTTTAACGGGTATTCAAACCCAAAATAAAGTTGTGGGATAATGCAGTCCACATATCCGTTTTTTACCCAATGCTCCACATCTGCGTAAAGCTCGGTGAGATTGTTTTCTATAGATGCGGCAGGACTTATGCTGAAAGTAATATCTTCATTTATGTATTTAATGGCGCTGTAGCAGCCGCTTATAAGTAAATTTACATTGTTTTTTCGCCATTCTGATAGAGATAATGGCTTTTTTGTAGCTTTTGTATATTCCTCATAGCTTGCAGAATCAAAGGAAGCATCTGTTGTAGGATAAAAATAATCGTCAAAATGTATTCCGTCCACAGGATATTTAGTTGCAATTTCCCTGATTCCATCGATTACAAGCCGCCTTATATCCTCTTCGGCAGGATTAAGATATATGCCGTTATAAATGCAGATGTTTTTGTCATTCTCGGTAATGTCGTCATTAAGCCATTTATGTACTGGGCTGTCAGCTCTGAGCTGCGTTATGTCTGATGTGGCAGTACTTACTCTGTACGGATTTATCCAAGCGTGTACCTTAATTCCGTTAGAGTGAAATATATTAATCATATATTCAAAAATATCGTAATCATAGCGGGCTGCAGCTTCGGTTAGAGGGAAAAAATCAGATTTAAAAATTGAATCGCAATGTGAACGGACGTGTATATAGATGTTTTCAAGTCTGAGTTTTTTGCAGTTGTCAGCTACAGCTGTAACTTCTTTTTCAAATCCGTTTTCGGATAAAAGCATATTTTTAAGCTCCGAAAAGGAAAGCCAAACTCCGCCTGTTGCATAATTTGCATTGTCGCTTATATTATCTGCGCTTTCAGTATATTCGGGTTCTGAATTAGCCTTAGCGCAAGAGGTGAGTATAAAACAAATAAGAATTAATGCTATAATGCGTTTCATATCCTGCTCCTTTATGATTATAATGAGTATAGTTTTTACATACTATAATATATGTCCGCTCCTCCAAAGGAAATGCCTTTGTTACTACAAACGGAGATTTCTGCCTGCTTTAGTCCGATTATATCTGTGATGATTTTTGTGATGCCTTCGCCCGAGTATCTGTCAGGTGCTAATTGGAAGGTAGATTTAATATTGCCGTCTCCTAAAGTTATTTTACAGTTGCCATCGTGATTAAGCTGTAAATCTAAGGAATGAATATTCTTTCCTGTACCAATGCTTCCAAAGTTGAGGCTTTTTAAGGTGAATTCACTTTCAATAGGCAGATTTAAGGTGGCAGAATTATTATCTTTTCCGTAAAGAATAATATCTGTCTCGCCGCTAAAACAGCCTATATAGCAATTCTGGGTTTGATTAAAGCGGTATAAAATGAAAATATTATCATCATTTGAAAGGATACCAACAGTTTCAAAGCCCTTTGGAAACTCGAAATAATAGCAGTCGCCTTTAGAATTAATTATAATGGCTTTTGTGTCAGAACTCAATATATAATTTTTCCCTGAGGCTGCCGAAGATAGCTTGCCGTCAGCTAAAACAGAGTCGATTAGTGTTTCAAATTTGCAAGAAATTTCTTCTGCTTTGTTACTTTGCTTGGAAAGGGCATAAGTCTTTTTATCATTCCCTAACCAAATTAAGTATTCACCACAAACCTCGGGCGTATTATATAAGCTCCCGATAAATCCGTTAATTTGAGAAACTGTGAAAGAATCGGATTTTTTAAAGCTGACACCGTTATCTGCTAAGAGAGCTGTGGTATTAAAATTACCGCCGTTTTTAATCTTTATTTCATAGGTGCTGTGCGGTTTGAAGGCGATTATTCGGTCAGTAAATCTTATAATATCAGTAATTTCCTCATCGGGGGAACCAATCTCATTATCAAACACATGCGGAAAATAGAGCGGTGTGTTAAAATCTGTATAAAACAGTTTGTTTTTTTGAATTCCGCCTGAGAATAAAATTTTATCACCATATGGAGTAGCGCAGGCCGAAGATACAATCGAGTCAAATCCGTTTTCAATAGCTTTTGAAGCCATTATCCGTATGTTATTTTCGCTATAGGTGGTCATATAAGGAATGGCGTAATCTCCTGTTTGGGAAGTAAAGTAAATCAGCCCTTTTTCTCGGTCAGCATTAGCTGTAACCTCTGTACCGTAAAAGGTCTCTGTGGCAGAGGTTTTATCGGCGGCAATTTTCCATTCGGTATATTCGTTTACTGTATAATAAATTCTGCAGATAATGGGATAAGCATCAATATTAGTAAAGGGGAGCCTGAAATTAGAGGAATACCCGTCTGAGCTGTAATAAGCATAAAAACTCCCGTTTAAAATATTGCGGTTTTCAGGTTTAATTGGGTCAGGCATAACACGCCAGCTTGCTGTTTCATAGGAATTTCCTTTACCGTTTATGTAAACAGTGGGGATATAATAGTCTTGTTTAAGCTCCCAACTTTTAAGGTCGGCGGAAATCTCATATATATCGTATGCGGTCTGTTCGGGGTTTTCACAGTTCTTTAAGGTCACAAGCGCAAATATTCCACCGCCGCTTTGCGGCTTGCCACAATAAAATATAATATTTTTCGGAACGAAAAAACAGCTGTCATCTGTTCGGTCAAATCTGATATACCCTAAATTGACAGGATTTTCGTCTCCTATTCCGTAAACAAAAATAAAGATGTGCGATTGGTCATAATTAACCTTTGAGGTAGCAATTCTCAACCTTTTGCCGTTAAAGTTTATCTGTGTTTTTGTAAGCATATATTCGTAAGCTTCTCCGCCGTTTGCGGGGGAGATATTAAGCAGGCTTTCAGCTTTTGTGTAAATCCCCTTGCGGGTGGTTAATTTTCCTTGGTTATAAATAATATT
Source organism: Oscillospiraceae bacterium (assembly GCA_015066445.1). GTDB lineage: Bacteria > Bacillota > Clostridia > Oscillospirales > Acutalibacteraceae > UBA737. The sequence continues at coordinate 8,949 of SVOK01000021.1, forward strand.
CTTGGCAAAGCTGAGGCTGTCATCGGCAATTTCTGTCCGTGGTCTGCTTTGGTCAATACCGTTTTGAGGCACAGGTATGTGCTTTACTTTAATTTGACTTTTTTTGAGTGAAGCGTATTTCATATATTACCCCTCCGCAACAGGTAAGGTGTCTTTAATAAAATCGGTTTTTGAAAGAGCGGTCATTCTTTTTGCATTGTATAGAGCAGTGAAAATAACATTCTTATTTGTGTCACCCTCACTTAAAGACATCATCATTGCAACACCGCAGCAAATTGTTTCTAAAATATCATTGGAATAGCTCAAATTTTCTGAAAGGCTGTTTACAGGCTCTAATTTTAAATCAATTATAATTTGGTTTAAAAATTCGAGAATTCTTCCTGTTAGCCTTGAATCAGATACTTCATCTCTGCCGTTTCCTTTATAGCCTAATCTTACCGAAGCCTTGTTATAAATTTCATATCCGTTCATTTTGCACCTCCGCATAATCTTCATTTAAAAGCTCGTTTCTGTCTTTGACAGCTCCGTCGGGCAAGCGGATTAACAGCTGTTCTCGGCTTATAATACCTTTGTCAAACATAGTAAGCAAAAGCTCAATGCGTTCCTTTTCACTGTAAACTGCTGAATTGCTCACTTCAACTGTTGCTCTTATAGCTAAGTCTTTATACCTTTGAGCATCAAATTCCTTGTAGCTTATGCCGTTTTTATTTTTTGTTTTAAGCGCACGCTTGCCGTAATGAGTTATCCAGAAATCTGCCCATATTCGGGCTAAGTCTTCACTGAAGGAGTAGAAACGGTTTTTAACTAACTGCAGGGGCATCAGCGCCGCATTTTGCATAGTGGCAAGAGCGGTTGCGTTATCAGCTTTACTGTCACCTAAAGCCACTTCGTTGGCTCCGCTTTGGGTAAGAGTGTTGTTTATGAGCGAATTTATACTGTTTTCAAAATCCTCGGCAAAGGTGGGAGGGGAGATATATTTAACTGCACCCGAAACATCTTCGTTGCTACCGAATATTTTAATTATCTGTCCGGGGTCGTTGGTTATCTTGTCTGTTACAGTATCTCCGTTTACAAGCATTATCGGCATACCGGTAGACATTGCTGACCATACATTTGCTGTAATCATTCGGTTTATTGCAATTTGGTTTGGTATAAGATAAGTGATTTCACTTTCGCCGTAAATAAGTGAACTGCGTCTTTCCCAAGAGAAAAGTGCTAAAGGATAAAGCCTTAGGCCTGTGTCAAATTCTTTTCTCACTGTTTCATTTTCACTCACCTTAACACATTTAACGGTATAGCCTCCGTCAGGTGTAAATGCTTTATAAAGCTTGGTAAGAATGGTTATCTTTCCGTCGTTAGCAGCTTCATCAAGTCGCTTTAAGGCGGCAATATCAGCTCCGTTAAGACGGGCTTCCCTGAGCACCGCTTCCTTATCCTTGTCAGCTGAAATTATAATATACGGTTGGTTTTGAATGTCTTCTGTATAAGGGTCAGCAAATACAATATCATTAATATCAAGCACCTCACAGCAGATATCACCATTAAGCTTTGCGGTTTTTCCCTTGTCGGCATAAAGCCCTGTTGATACAGATGAGTCCCAATATGTGTACAGCACTGAGCTTCCGCTTATATATGAGCTTCTTAAAACTCTTTCGTTAAGGTCGTTGAGCCTTACTCTTTCGGCGGTGCTTTTGTAATAATCCTTAAAAACGCTCATCATATAGCTTATTTCTTCGGCAGTAGGATTTGCTGTTTTAAGGTCGGGTGTTTTAAGGCTGTCGGTTTTTGGGGTAGGGAATCCATCTGCCGAAAAGGTGAGGGCAATAGGTGTGTTTAGCACTTGCGACATTTTGTAATTCCCAATTCTTTTAATAATATTATGCCGAACAAGAGGACGGTCGTTCCCGCATTTTGCTCCGTACCATTGGTCGCCGATAAAAAATCTTTCATTAATTTTACTTTGCTCGTAAAGTCCTTTGCTTCCAATAGAGGCTTTAAAGTTACTGCCTTTACGATATTCTTCAAAAATTTCTAACGGTTTGTTGTTCAAGATAAAACCTCCTTTATTTTCACAAAGCCCACCACTTTAGGCGGCGGGCTTCGTATAATTTTAAGAAACGGTTACGGTTATAACATCGCTGTCTGCCGTAGCAATGCCATCAACTGTAATTCTTGCAAAGTAGTAATGTGTGCCTGCTGATAAATCATCGGGCAAAGCATAGCTGGCTGATACAGCTCCTGCTATCTTCACAGCAGAACGCTTGGTCTTATCGGTACAGCTGTACCACTGATATGTAAGAGTACCCTCACTCTCGGCTGTAACGGTTAAGGATTCTGCTATGGCACCTTCTTCGGTCTCTATATCGTCAGAAACGGAGGTAACAGAAACCTTGGGAGATACCCATGCCCAAACAGCGTCAAGACCGCTTTTCTTTACAAATACATCGTAGTAAATACGGTAGTCAAACTTGTAAGCATCAGCGTCGATATTCTGTTCAGGAGTGAAAATACGCATATTTTCGGTCTTCTTAACAAGATGAGCGCCGCTTTTGGGGCAAACAAGCATATAAGCCTCACTTGTGTTTGCAGAGGGCTTAAAGCCAGCATCGGTGCTGAAATCGTAAGCGGTTTTCATTCTTTCGGATACAACAGGAATAAGAGCAACTCCGTTAATGGACTTAACCTTAAGATTAACCTCGCCCTGCTTAAAATCGCTTACAGTAATGAGCTTTGAAATTTCAGAGGAATTCTGTAAAGCGGCAAACATATAGCTGTCAATAAATGCTACAAGCTCTTCATCATAGCCTACAACTGCCTGAACCTCATTGATGAGTCGGCAAAGGGTTTCAAAGGGCTTTTCGGTATCGCCTTCTATAGTGTTGGATCTTGAAATAGCAAGTCCTGCAAGCTTTGAAAGAACATAAGCGTCGCACTCGGGAACCACCTTTGTGCGGACATATTCTCCTAAAATTTTGCCTGCAAGGTTGGCAATGCCTGTTTCATCCATATCCTCACGGTCAATCTGCAATGAACGGGCACGGTCCATCTTCATTGTGTAAGAGGTATTGGCTACAGTAATAGCGCCTCTTGCGAAGCCTGCCTCACGGTCGTAATCAGCAAGCCCTTCAAATTCAATGTCAGGTATAATAACCGTCTTTGCGCCTACGAATTTTGTGGCAAGAGCATTGTCTGCAAAAAATCCTACAGCGCTTTTCTGCTCGAACATTTTATCGAGCTCGTTTGAGTATTTTGTTACATTTTCTATTGAATTAATCGACATATAATTTTTCCTTTCTTATTTCCAAAGACCTTTTAAGAACTCTGCGGCTTCAGGGTCAATAGCTCCGCCCTTATTTTTGAGTGAGCCAAGACTTCTTTTATCCGCTTTTCTGTTTTCGGCTTCGGCTTTTTGTTTTTCTCTGTTTTCTATAAGTAAAAATCTTAAATATTCATCGAGCAACTTTGTGCCTTTTTCTTCACAGCATTCCAAAACTGTGTCAGGCAATTGTTCGGGAAAATTGATTTCGGGGAAATATTTTTTGATTTCTGCAAAACCGTTGTCTGCTTCGCTTGAATTTCCTTGCTCCAAGGCTAAAAAATGCTCGGCCAATTCTGCATCTCCGCCGCATTTTTCAGTAAGCTGCTTTTTTCTCGTTTCTGCCTTTTCTGTCTTTAACAGCATCAAAAAATCGGAAACGCTTTTATTTTCCCCTTTGGCAAGAGCTTTAAGGATTTCGTAATCATTTTTAATGATATCGTATTTCATACCCTTTTGAATCAGCTCTGCCGCTTTTGCTAAAGGAATATTTTTAGTTTCCTTATTAAACTTAACAGGAATAAGCAAATCATCACCTGCAACGGTTTTTGCAGGAGAAGCTTGCTCTTTTTCAGCCTCAGGTGTGGCTGTTAAATCTTCTTTTTGTTCAGTCATTTAAGGATTCTCCTTATATTTTTATAATTGCTCACTGCCATCATAATTTAAAAAGTTTTCATATTCTTTTGTGAGTATTTCGGATTTTAATTCTGTTTTTGTTTTAGGCTGAGTGTTATTTATCGGCTTTAAATCCAAGCCTAATATAAAACCGCTTAAAAAAGCCGATAGCCCAATAAGTATAAAAACAAAAATTATCATATATCCCAACCTCCGTTCAAATCCTTGTTGGATATATCCTGCACACTTGCAGTTTTTCTCTGCGGTTTTTCAGGGCGGAAGAATTTCACGTCCTCAAAAGCGTACCTTAAAGCATCGCACAAATGGTTTTCACTGTCTTTAGGAAGCTTTTGTCCCCGCTCGTTGCGCTTATCATCATAAACATATGAGGAAAGCTCTCTTATCATATTTTTGCAATTTGGCGCTACTATAATGCTGTATTCACATATAGCGGCAATGCCGTTCAAAATACTGTCCCTGCCTTTAACTGACGGCACTATTCTACCTATTCCAAGTCTTCTTAGGTCGTCATTGGATTTAGGCTCTGCCGAGTCCGCCCTTATTCGTTCTTTCGCAAATCCCATATCCTTAATACGCTGCGCTATGTGGCAGTTGAGCATTTTCTTTTCATAGACCTCTGCGTATATATATAATTCTTTATCAATTGGGTTTGCCTTGAATGCTACAAAGGCGGTGGGGTCATTGGTATAGCCGTAATCAAGTCCGAAAAAGCTTTTCCATTTATATTCGTCCTCCTGCGGAATATTTTTCACAGCTACTCGCCAATTTTCAAACACAAGACCTTCGGATATACCCCAGTTTCCAAGACCTGCAACATCATATTTTCTGGGGTTTAATTGCTTCATTTTTTCAAAAACATATCGGTCGGTTTCATCCAAAAATTCATTCACAAGATAATTGGTTGAAAAAACCTGAGCGTTATCAGGTGTGTTATCAAAAAAGCGTTTTTTAAGCCAGTGACCGTCACTCCAAGGGTTAAAGGTAATTGTGGTTTGCTTGTAAAGCGGAGGCGGAAGCTTGCCTCGGGGTACAGATAGGTCTAATAGGTCGAAATCTGCTTCATCGGAAATTTCAAAGGCTTCTTCTATCCAGACATAATTTAGATACCCTTTTGAAACGGTTGTGGATGCAAGCTTTAAAACGTCGTCAAAGCCACGAAAAATTATTTTCTGGCCCGTTGGTTTATATACCATTTCTAAAGGGGAAACCGTGTTATTCCAGAGAGAACTAACCTTCAATCTTTCCTGCGCCCATTTAAGCTGGGCAAAGGTGGAGTCTCGGTGGGTGTTCATAACCTGTCTCACAACCAGAAGGTTGGTATTTTCTTCACGCATAATTCTGTATATAAAATTAAGCGCTGTGGTTGCAGACTTTTTTGAGCCCTTTCCGCCTTTTAGCACTCTGTACCTTTTTTGGCAGTTCCAGAATTCTTCATATCCACCGCCAACAATTTGCGACATCTTAATTTCTGATGTCGTCAACAATCATCACCGCCTTAGCTTGCTCTGACTTATCGTCATTTTTTTCGCTAACTATGGAACGCAGCTCCTTTATAGCCGAAAGATCACCTGAAGCTGCTTTTTTGTAAAGAGCCACCATCACAGCAGTTTTTCTTGTTGGGTTCTTAATTTCGAAGCCTTCAGACCTAAGCGTCTCTGACTCTGCTTCGGATAGCCTTTCGTTAAGCAGCGTTTTAAGTGTTTTATAAAGTAGCTTATCGTTTTCTTTCATAGTTTTCCCTCCCGGCGAAAAAAAGAATACTATCAAAAGAACCGCCATTCACCGTCAAAAGCGGGCATAAAAAAACAGGTATCAACCATTAGGCTGATACCTGTAAAATTTGTTTGCTATTAAATTATTCAGCAGCTTCCTCTGCGGCAGGAGCCTCTGCTACGGGCTCCTCAGGAGTCTCATAAACAGTTTCGTCAGCTGCGTCTGCTGCGGGAGCCTCTTCCTTAACCTCGGGCTCTAAAAGAGCACGGATAGAAAGGCTTACACGCTTTTTCTCAAAGTCAACAGCGGTAATCTTTGCTTCAACCTCTTGACCTACAGTAAGCTCATCCTGAGGCTTAGCAACATGCTTGTTGGCAATCTGAGAAATGTGGATAAGACCGTCAATACCGGGAATGATACGAGCAAATGCACCGTATGTAGTCATGCTAACGATAGTAACCTTAACGGTATCATCAACATTGTAGTTGTTTTCAAAAATAACCCAAGGATTATCCTCAGCCTTCTTGTAGCCTAAAGAAATCTTTCTCTTTTCAGGGTCAATAGACTTTACATATACCTCAACGGTATCGCCTACTAAAACAACCTCAGAGGGGTTCTTAATTCTCTGCCATGAAAGCTCAGAAATGTGAACCATACCGTCCACACCGCCGATGTCAACAAATGCACCGTAGCTTGTGAGAGATTTAACTGTACCTGTGAAGCGGTCACCAACAGCAATGTTAGCCCAAATCTTCTCTTCTTCAGCCTTCTTCTGCTCACGAAGTACGCTGCGGATAGAACCTACAGCTCTTCTGCCACGTCCGATTTCGATGATGCGGAAGGAAACTTCCTTACCCTTGAGCTCTTCTAAATCTTCGTTTCTTGAAGCAGTAGCCTGAGAAGCAGGAATGAATACTCTTACGTTATTGGTGTAAGCTACAACGCCGCCCTTAATGATTTCCTTAACAAAACCTGTAACGATTTCGCCGGATTCCTTAGCGGCTACTATATTATCCCAACCGGCAATAGCATCGTAACGGCGTTTTGAAAGCATTGCGGTTCCTTCCTGATCACTGATCTTCATAATGATAAGATTGAGCTTATCATCTACCTTTACTTCGTCCATAAGCTTAGCATCAGGATTAGAAGAATATTCTGCAGCGGTAACGTAGCCAGTTACTCCTCTGCCGATGTCCACTGTAATTTCAGTGGGATTAACAGCAATAACTGTACCGCACACTTTCTGGTCGCCTGTTAAGCTGCTGAGAGAAGCCTCGAATGCCTCTTCGTCTGTCATTTCTTCGAAGCTTTTTTGAACAGATTCTTTTACCTCCATCTGTTCTTCAACCGGTTGTAAATTTTCCGACATGGTATATATTACCTCCTTTATTATACCTGCAGGTGTAGATGCACCCGCAACCACTCCGACAGAGTTGCAATTCTTGAAGTCAATACCTCCAAGCTCGTCCGCAGTTTCAACAAAATAAGTGCGCTCGCAGTTTTGCTTGCAAACATCATAAAGCTTTGCTGTGTTAGAGCTGTGTTTTCCACCCACAACGATTATAACATCGTTAATACGGGAAAGCTTATCGGCTTCGGCCTGCCTCTTAGAAGTGGCATTACATATTGTATCAAATATTTGAGCATTTGTACATACTTTTTTTATTTTTTTTTGATATTTATCCCAAATTTCTGCGTTAAAAGTTGTCTGTGAAACCATAATAACGGTTTTTTCGGCAATATTTTCATAAGAATTCAGGAAATTTTTAAGTTTTTCGATATCGGGGAGAACATAGTATTCACCAAAGCAATGTCCCACAATGCCTTTAACCTCTTGATGGTTAGGATCGCCGGCTATAAGTGTGATACAGCCTTCACGACTTTTCTCACTCACAATGCTATGAATTTTGGCAACAAATGGGCAGGTGGCATCCGCAAGCTTTATGCCAAAATGCTCAGATTTATTATACACCTCTTTTGAAACACCGTGAGAGCGGATAACCAAGGTTTCGGCTTTATCAGCTTCGTCAGGGGACTCAACTATTCTTACCCCTCTTTGGGATAATTCCTCAACCAATTGAGGATTGTGAATAATAGGACCTAAGGTACACACCTTTTCGCCTTTTTCAAGTAAATCATATACAATATTTACAGCTCGGTTAACACCGAAGCAAAATCCTGCAGTTTCGGCTAAGGTTATTTTCATTTAGTTTCTAAACCCTCTTTAATTATTTTAAGAATAAGCTCTAAGGATTGCTCAAATGTATTGACCGAGGTATCAGCAAGAACAGCATCTGGAGCTTGCTTTAAGGGAGCGGTTTTGCGATTCATATCGTTATAGTCACGCTGAATCATATCATTGTAAACATCTTCGTAGGTAACAGCCACACCTTTTTCGCATAGTTCTTCATATCGGCGCTTGGCCCTTGCTTCTGCTGATGCTGTAAGATAAATTTTAACTGTGGCGTTGGGTAAAACCACAGTACCAATATCTCTGCCGTCCATCAAAACATTATTTTCACGGGCTAATTTTCTTTGCATTTCGAGTAAGAATTCTCTGACCTCGGGTTTTGCCGATACTGCAGAAGCCATCATTGAGGCTTCGGGTGAGCGAATAAGGTCGGATACGTCCTCACCGTCAAGAAAAACACGCTGAGCACCGTCAACATAACGCAGGTCAACCTGAGTTGTTTCAAGTACCTCGTTTATATCGCAGTTAAGCTCAGTATCGGCACCTATTCTCGAAAACTTAAGTCCTACTGTGCGGTAAAGAGCGCCCGTATCAACATAAATATACCCTAATTTTTCTGCCGCCTTGCGGGAAAGGGTGCTTTTTCCTGCTCCCGAGGGGCCGTCAATTGCTACTGAAATCATAACTATTCTCCTATATAATATTTAAACATTTTTTCCTGCTAAATAGCCTGTTGAAAAGGCAATTTGCAAATTGAAACCACCTGTAAAAGCGTCTGTATCTATTATTTCACCCGCAAAGAAAAGTCCGCTTATAAGCTTGGACTCCATTGTTGCAGGGTTGATTTCTTTGACCGAAATGCCGCCGCTTGTGATTATGGCTTCCTCTATGGGTCTAAAGTCTGTTATATGCAAGGTGAAATTTTTAATAAGCGTTACTAAATGCATACGCTCTTCCCGACTTATCTGGTTAACCTTGCGGTTGGGCGGAATTTCGGATAAATTAACTATTACGGGAATCAGGCTTTTTGGTAAAAGCATATCAAGCGAATTGGAAAAAACCTTGTTTGTAAGCTCACCGAAATCCCTTAAAATACGTTTGTCCAACTGCTCTATGGTAAGTGCGGGCTTAAGGTCTATTACAGCGGTATACTGTTTTTTGCTAAGCTTTCTTATATAAGCGGAAGAGCTTAATACTAATGGACCTGAAATACCAAAATGGGTAAAAAGCATTTCGCCCTGATCACTGAAAACAGGCTTTTTGCGGTCTTGCTCATAAACTGAAAGATTCACATTTTTAAGCGAAAGCCCTGAAAGCCGACTGCAAAAGCCTTCGTGACACTGGAGCGGTACTAAAGAGGGGACAATTTCGGTTACAGTGTGCCCTAATTCGTTGGCTATTCTGTAGCCGTCACCTGTAGAGCCTGTAACAGGGTAAGACATTCCGCCTGTGGCTAAAATAACGCTGTCAGCCGTTATTGTTTCACCGTTGTTAAGGGTAATGCCTGTAACTTTTCCGTCAGAAGTAATTATAGATACGGCCGTATTATTTATGAATTTTACTTTAAGCTTTTTTGCAGCATTTACAAGAGCATCAACAATGTCAACCGCTTTGTCCGAAACAGGGAAGACTCTGTTTCCTCGCTCTGTTTTCAAAGGTACACGGTTTGCCTCAAAAAAGCTCATAACGTCTTCAGGTGAAAAGGCGGAAAAGGCAGAATATAAAAATCTGGCATTCTTTGGGGTGTTTGCTATAAGAGTATCCAAATCGCAATTATTTGTAACATTACAGCGGCCTTTACCTGTTATCATAAGCTTTCTTCCGGCTCGCTCATTTTTTTCAAGCAGGGTAACTGTGGCAGAAGAGTCTTTATATTTTTCCGCTGCCGTTATAGCTGCCATAAGTCCTGCAGGGCCTGCTCCTATTATTACAATATGCTTCAAAACTCTCACCGCCTTAATAAACTCGCTTTATGTATTTTACATCAAAGTCAGGTAAAAGTAAACTAAAAGTTTATGGTACGTAAGGCGAAATAAGTCTGCGGTAGTCTTCTTTAAAGGAGTTGAGATAATTACGGCTGATATGAAGCTTAGTTCCGTTTTTTAATTGAAGGGTATCGTTGTTATACTTAAAAACATAATTGATATTTACAATAAATGCTCTGTTAATCTTCAAAAAGTAATTTTTTGGCAGAACACTGTAAACCTTAGCCATGGTATGATTACAACTGAGCGTTTGATTATTTAAATGAATGAAACAATGCTTGTTGTTGGCTTCAAGAAAAAATATTTCGTTTGTATTTAGGCATACGGTATCGTTACGGCTTTTTATCCACAACGGATAATTGCAACCAAATTTCTCGAAAAACTCATCTAAAAGTGAAGAAACAGAAATTTCGTCAACAGGGGTGGTTAGAAAGCTGTAAGGATTAACTTTAAGCGATTTAAAAACTAACTCTGTGCTTTTACTTATAAAGACGATAGAAGAAAAACTATTGTATTCCCGCAAATTAATTGCCGTGTCAAGCCCACTGCTGTCAGCAAGTAGCTCTCCTAAAAAAATCAGATGATATTTTGTATCGCACATTAACAGCTCATCGCCCGAATAATAGCATTCAACTACTATTTCCATTTTTTTGCGCTCAGCGTAGCGATATATTATATTTTTAATAGTTTTTAAATTTATGTAATTCTTATCACATATGGCAATTTTCATTTTGACATACTTTTTGTGGGAGACAATTTCGTGTTGCTCCCATATTTTTACCTCTCGCTCCATTTTTATTGACAACCTCCCATTTTGCGGTTTTAATAGAAAGAGGTTGTTTACTACTTTTACAGCCTATGACCTGATAATAATGACATTTGTCAGGTCGGAAGCGGTCTGCTCTGCCAAGCAGGCCGTTTTTTTATTTTAATTGAATTATACAACAATTGTATAAATTTGTCAATATATAACAAAAACAGACAAAAAAATATCTTTTTTCTACTTTTTACTCCCATAATTGTGCCTTTTACTCTAAAAAAAACCAACCAAATTAAACCTTAGGTAAAAATTACCTCTAAAGGAAAAGGAAAGAAAAAATTTTTAATTGCAGGTTTACAGGCATTAAATTTTTTTCGTCCTTAATTTGGAGGTTGGTTTAAATGAATAACGCAGAACTATTGAGATTAATTGAAAAATTCAGGAAAAGAGATATGCTGGCTTTTTCTGCTATTTACGCAGAGTTTGAACGGCTGATAATTTTTTATTCCTGCAAATCGGGAGGAGAGGATTATATTCAGGAGCTGACTATTTTTCTGATAGAATTGCTTTGCAGCATAAAAACAGAAAAATTTAAAAAAGATGGCTCTTTGTGTCTTAAGAAATATATAGCGGTAGCTATACGCAACAAATACATAACTCTTTGCCGAGAAGCTGTAAAGTATGAAAGTCATTTAGCCCAGGCGGAAGAAAAGGATTTCTGTTATTATTCTTCGGTTGAAGAAAGGATTTTAATAAAAGATATACTAAAGAAACTTTCTCCTCGGCAGAGAATGGTTATTAAATATAAATATATATACGGCTACAGCGATATAGAGCTTAGTTGTTTGCTAAATATTAGCAGACAAGCTGTTAATCGCTTGAAAAACAGAGCAATAACAGCCTTAAAGGAATATTATATGTAAAGGTCTTTTTTATTTTAATGTTAATGGAGGAAAAAAATATGAACAGTCCTTATAAAGGAAAATTCAGAGTTTCACAAATTTTTAAAGGTGCTTCGCACGATGGCTTGGATTTGGTCGGTGTAGATAGCAAAGAGGTCCACAGCACAGTAAGCGGCACCGTGGAAAAGGCGGCTTGGGAAAATCCCTTAAACCGCAAACAAGGATTTGGACTTTATGTCAGAATTAAAGCTGCCGAAAGTGTGGATAAGTATTATTACGGTCATCTTTCTAAGGTAACAGTAACAGCAGGTCAAACGGTCAAAAAAGGCGATTTGATCGGCGTTGAGGGAAGCACCGGTAATTCCACAGGCTCGCACTGTCATTATTGCATTAGAGGTAACGGACTTAAATCACAGATAAGAGATGTTTCTGCAATAAGCGGAATACCAAATGCTTTAGGTGTTTATGAAGATATTGATGCAGATAACAACACTCCCGCAAAGAACGTGTCAGAAATTGCGCAGGAGGTTATAAGCGGTAAATGGGGCAACGGCGAAGAACGCAGAAAACGCCTTACTGATGCAGGATATAGCTATGTCGATGTGCAGAATGAGGTAAACCGCTTGGTTGCAGCCCCAAAGAAAAGCGATGAAGAAATTGCACGTGAGGTTATAGCAGGTAAATGGGGCAACGGTGAGGAAAGAAAACAGCGTCTTGCTGCAGCTGGCTATAACTATTCGAGAATACAGAGCATTGTAAATAAACTTGTTTAAGGAGCTAAGGATGAAAAATAAAACAAAGCTATGGATAAAAGCGGCTCTTATAAGAGCTCTTAAAACTGTTTGTCAGACAGCGATAGCCACAATAGGCAGCGCCGCAATTCTGAGTGAGGTTAACTGGATTTTCACTGCAAGCGCTTCTGTATTGGCAGGCGTTTTGTCTCTGCTTACAAGCATTGCGGGATTGCCTGAGATTAAAGCTTAAAAAAAGAGCTGAGGCTCATTGTATAATGGGCTTCAGCTCGTTGAGTTTAATTATCTGTTTTCTTCGTATTTCTTATGAATAAAAGTAAATATTTCTTCCTGAATGTGTTTTGGAAGATTATGGATCATCTGCATAGTAGATAATTCTCTGTTAGTGGGAATATAAGTATCATCAGGAATTGTAATGGAAGGTGATTTCAGCACATTGTTGGATTTAGCAGGGGTATCGCTAACTTTAGCTTCGGTTTCTACTGGTGCTACATTTTCGGGATTATGCACCGCCTTAGAACCATTAAGTAATATATTAGAATTAACATTTAATATTTCTGCAATTTTTAAAAGCTTATCAGTAGTGATTTTGCCTTTGCGTTCCATCTGAGAATATGTGCTTAATTTCATACCCATTTGTTCGGCAGCTTCTGCCTGTGTAATCCCTGCAAGCTTTCTGTAATAAAAAATTCTTTGGTTAATAGTTTCGTTCATATATAATACTCCTTAAATTAAGTGTTTTTTCAAATAATTGATACTTGACTAAAAGTAATAATATTGGTATAATCTAAATCAATGAAAAGCGGTTTTAACCTTGCTGGAGTGGCTCAGTTGGTAGAGCAGCTGATTCGTAATCAGCAGATCGTGGGTTCGAGTCCCATCTTCAGCTCCATTATTCCCGATACAGTTTTGTATCGGGAATTTTTTGTTGAAAAACAGAAAAAGTGATAAAAAATTGTCAGTTTTTGTCTATTCGTGTATATTTTATAATAACGAGGTTTAAAAGTCAAGCAAAAAACCGCATAACTCATAAAAACAACCGAATACTTTAAAACGGTTGAATTTAGGTGAATCTATGATATAAAATCTAACTGAAAGGAGGATTTATATGAATGTAAAGGTTGTAATTACTGACGAGCATCCTGAAGAAGTAGTGATCTATTCTCGTGAAAAAACAGCGCTTATTGAAAAAATAGAACAGCTGATTTCGGAAGAGGAATTCGAGCTTATCGGATATAAGGATAGGGAGGGAATAAGACTTCTGCTTAGTGATGTTTATTGCTTTACTGTAGAAGCAAATAAAATTTATGCCATAACCGAAAACGATAAGCTTTACCTGAGATGCCGTCTTTATAATCTGGCAGAAAGCTTGCCTGATAATTTTATTAAAATTAATCAGTCTGCCATAGCTAATATACAAAAAATCCGCAAATTTGATGCTTCGGTTTTAGGCTCGCTTACAGTGGAATTTAAAAACGGTTACCGTGATTACGTTTCACGCAGAAACATTAAAAAAGTAAAAGAAAGGTTAGGTTTATAATTATGAATAAGTATGTTAAAAGCTTTTTAACAAGAGGTCTTGCTTTCGGCGGCTTCGGTCCTATTGTTGCAGGTATTATTTATGCTGTTTTGCAAAGCACGCTCCCTGAATTTTATTTGAGCGGAACAGAGGTTTGCATTGCTGTGATTTCTACTTATTTTTTAGCATTTGTACAGGCGGGGGCATCGGTTTTTAATCAGATAGAGCATTGGCCTGTTATAAAATCGTTACTATTTCATTTTCTCACCATTTATATAGCTTATGCAGGTTGCTATGTGATTAACAGTTGGATACCCTTTGTGCCCGAGGCACTGTTAATTTTTACATTGATTTTTGTTGTGATATACGTTGTAATCTGGGTAAGTGTTTATATCATTATAAAACTAACAAGCAAAAGATTTAATTCCAAACTCAATTAAAAAATACCTGAATATCCGTTTTGGATATTCAGGTATTTTTTAAGCATTCGTTTCTATTCGTACAGTAGCTGCGGCTTTGCCGTCTTTGTTTATAAATCCGAATTCTGTGGCACTTTCTGTGTTTCTTTTGCAAATTGTCAGAGTGTCCCCCTCATAACATTGCAAACGGAATGCTATATCAATGTCAGTAATGTTCATTTCTTCAAGCTCTTTGCAGCTGAACATACTGAAAAGTGCTCTGATATATGCCACATTGTTCATATGCTGACCTATATCAATATCATTTGAACAAACCTTATATCTGCCTATTACCTCGCATTCGGTAAAATCGTCATAAACTCGGGCAAAAGGAGTATCGCATACGGTTTCTTCGAGGTGTTCAATATTCTCGGGATAAATTTCACTTAGCTTTACAGGTCGTCCAATTTCAAGATTTATAATAGCCCATTCGGTTTTGCCCTCGGCTAAAATGCCGTTGTTGTCAGATAATGAATAATATCGGTTAGTCCTTATTCTGCCTGGAGCTTCGGGCCAAGTGGCAACTTCGGTACAAGACAGCATTTCGGGCAAACGGTGTATTTTAACCTTGGTTTTGGCTGCTACCCAGAACAAGCCTTTTTTTGCAAGATGGTCAGCTCCCATGCCAAGCATTGGAGCGTGCTCACAGGCTAAGTCCATAAACACTGTAAAAATATTTGGTATGCTGAGCCTTGATAGATTGTCACACATACTGGTTTGTATTTTAATATTTTTTTGAAGCTTGTTTTCCATATTAATTAGTCCTGTTTAAGTAAAGATTTAGCGTAAAGATAAACTCCTGCGCTCCAGCCGAGCATAGCAGGCATTTTGGCGTGGTCGTTTTCCTGAGCTACGTTTATGCTGCCGTCGGTAACATTGTATTTTTCCCAAAGATTATGGGTTTCTTCAAAATTGCGTTCTATAAGTGATACGTATTTCTCGGCAATTTCCAATGCTTTATCCTTAAAACCATATTTCATAAGACCTTCTATGGCTATCAAGTGTAAAGGTGCCCAGCCGTTAGGATATCCCCATTGAAATGTGAAATCGCTAAGTGCGGAAACTTTTTCGCATGCGGATAAACCGTAGGTGTTTTCAAGTTTTGGCAGCATATTAACGGTTTTTTCGGCTTCATTTGCGGTTAAAAATCCCAACCACATCGGATAAAGCGATGCACAGGAGAACACGTCACCGGTTTTGTCGGTTTTAAAATTGTAATCGTAAAATACTCCGTCACACTTCATATGTTTCCGCATAAGCTTTAAGCGTTTTTCGTGGCGCTCGGTCCAAACGGTATTATCCTCGTTTAGCTCGCTAAGGAAAAAAGCAATATTGCGTTCCATTGCGCAGAGCAGGGAATTGAGATCTAATTGAACAAAGTTTTCTGCTTCAAAGCCAAAACGCGGGGAAATATCCCAACCGCTTTCGCAGGCAATAACATATTGAGTACCGAGCTGTTCGTCGGTATATCCTTGTGGTCGGTTTTTAATTCTTCTGATAAAACCGTTGGCACGGGCAACAAGATCAATTTCTGCTATGTTGCCCTTGTATTGTGAAAGCTTTACTTCGGTATTTCGGTTTTTATCCCAAAAATCATATTCTTTAATTAAATAAGTCACCGCTCTTTTGAGCCATTCTTTATCGCCGGTTTCATTATATATATCTTTAACCATTTCCGAAAGGAATGGAGGTTGGGTGTTTTTTAAATAGCCAGTGCGGTTTCCGTTTGGCATAAAGCCATAGCGCTCTATGAGGCTGAACATATTCTCAGTATTGTTTATTGCCTGATTAGTAAGACCAATCAAAATCAAACCGCGGTTAATGAAATAGGTGTCCCAATAATACATTTCCTGAAATGCTCCTGAAATGCTTGGTACTGTATAAGGATACGGAAGACCTATAAGAGAACCTTCGTCATGCTTGTTTTCTCTTATGCATTTTGGCCAGTTTGTCTTTATGTACTCTGTAACGGTCATTAATATCACCTCAAGGTTGTTGCTGTTAATAATATATCATTTAAGGATAGTTATTTCAATGAAATTTTCATTTTTTATCCTATGAAAATTACGATTATTTAAAAAAATGAAAAAAATTTTAAAAAAGTGTTGACAAATGGGTTTTAATGTGGTATTATACCAAAGTCGCCTGAGGGTGATACACAGTTGGTGTTGATTGCGGCGAGGGTCCACCCGTTCCCATCCCGAACACGGAAGTTAAGCTCGCTTGCGCTGAAGATACTTGGCGGGAAGCTGCCTGGAAAAATAAGTAGATGCCAACATTTAAGACACATAGCTTTAAGCTGTGTGTCTTTTTTTGTTGATAAAAGCATTAAGTTATGTTAATATATATGGTGTTTAAAGGAAGTGAAATAATGTCAGAAAGAACTATTGCTGCAATAGCAACCCCCGCAGGCGACGGTGCTTTGGGGGTAATAAGAATATCAGGTGAGGATGCTATTAGTATTGCCGATAAGGTTTTCTTCGCATTTTCAGGCAAAAAGCTTGGCTCTTTAGAGGGTTATCGTGCAGCTTATGGTGAAATTAAGACGGTGATAATGTTCTTGATGATGCTGTAGCTCTTGTCTTCAGAGCGCCTCATAGCTTTACAGGTGAGAACACTGTTGAATTTTCAGTTCACGGCGGAAGTATTATGCTTCGTACTGTTTTAAGGCTAATATTCAAAAACGGTGCGTTTCCTGCTGAGGCAGGCGAGTTTACCAAAAGAGCCTTTTTAAACGGTAAGACTGACCTTACTAAGGCTGAGAGTATAATGGGTCTTATTTCTGCAGGTAGTGAAGCGGAATTAAGACTATCCCGTGCGGCACATTCTGGCAAAATATCACGTAAAATTGCCGAAATTGAGTCGGATTTAATAGCAATCGATGCATCAATCGCAGCCTTTTCCGATTATCCTGACGAGGATATTGACGGTCTTGACCCTGAAAATTTTAAAAGAATGCTTAGTAATGCCGCAGCAGAGCTTAAAAGAATTTTGGCTGATTACGATGCAGGCAAAGTAATTCGTGAGGGAATAGATACAGTTATTGTTGGAAAACCAAATGTCGGCAAATCCACCCTTATGAATATGCTCAGTGGTACAGACCGCTCTATCGTTACTGAAATAGCAGGAACTACAAGAGATATCGTCGAAGAAACCGTAGCAGTGGGGGATATAACGCTTCGTCTTTCGGATACAGCGGGTATACACGATACTAATGATACTGTTGAGAGCATAGGAGTTGAAAGGGCTAAGGATAAAATTAATTCGGCACAGCTTATTCTGGCTGTGTTTGACGGTACATCCCAGCTCGATAGTGATGATTTATATTTGCTTAAGACAGTTACAAAGGAAAATACAATAGTTATTGTAAACAAAACCGATTTAGAGGGCAAAATTGATTATTCTGCTTTTGAAGGCTTTAATTTGGCTGAAATTTCTGCAAAAAACGGAACAGGCTATGAAAAACTCAGTAGTATAATAGCCGATATTACAAAGGTTTCAAATTTAAAGCCTGATAGTGTGGTATTGATAAGCGAGCGTCAGCGAGCCTGCACCGAAAGAGCTTGCGACGGTGTTTGTGAAGCTTTAAATGCTTTGGAAACAGGTTGTACTATGGATGCTGTTGGAGTTTGCGTAGATGATGCCCTTTCTGCACTTTTAGAGCTTACAGGCAAACGTGTCACCAATGAGGTTACAGATGAGATATTCCGCAGATTCTGTGTTGGAAAATAGTTAAAGCAGTGCTTTGGAGAGGAGACATCTCCTCTCCGTTTATTATTTTTGAGTATTATTTTTAAAAAGCAATCTTTCCTTGACTTTTTCAGCAGTTATGATATAATTAACTTCGTGGTTTAAGCTGTAAGTAGGTTTTTAACCGTAATTATAAGGCTCCACCTCGGTAACTCAGCCGTGTAAAAATTAGAGATTTGTGGATCAGCTCGTAAAAAAGCCCACCTCGGACGGCCTCGCCGTGTAAAATTTAGGGGTCAAAACTTAATATGCGGGTATGGCGGAATAGGCAGACGCGTTAGATTCAGGTTCTAATGGTCGCAAGGCTGTGCAGGTTCAAGTCCTGTTACCCGCACCAGTATAGGTGTTCTTACAGGATTTCAGTTTCCTGTAAGAACACTTTTTCTTTTTATTAGATTTTTTGTTTTTAAATTGTTGCTAATCCGCCGTAGCTTGTTGTTACACCATTTCTTGTTTGTAACTGTATATCCGGTCTCGGCGGAGATGAGTCTTCAGGTAAATAAATCGAACCGATGCAGTTGTAATAGATTACAAGCTTTTGCTCTTTACCATGTGCAGTTTTTTCTGCCTGATGCACTTCAATACGGTCAATCAATTCGTTAAGTATATTCGGAGTAAGTTTCTTTATCCGGGTATACTTTTTTAATGCCTGTCTAAAAGTATCGGCATTAGTGAATTTTGCTTGGGCTTCCTCAAAAGCAGATTTAAGTTCATCTATTTGCTTGGATATAGTCTTTCGATCATCTTCGTATTTTGTGGAAAGTTTAATAAACCATTCGTCGGAAACCTTACCCATAGCGTTGTCCTCATAAACCTTTTCATAGAGGAAATCCAAATCCTTATGTCTTGCAATCAGACTTTTAAGCTCTTTTTGCCGTGCATTCTGCTCGTTTTCGATAGTTTTCTTGGAATATTCTATCAAGGTTGATATAAACCTATCTTCATCCTTTGAAGCAAATTTAATTAACCTTTTAATTTCGCCAAGGACTACCTGCTCAAGAAAATCTACCCGAATGTAATGAGTGGAGTTGCATATCTTTCGTTTTCCTCGGTTGTAACCGTAGCAATTAAAATATTTAATATCGGGATTTTTCTGATTAAAATGATATTGCATATTACTACCGCAATCGGCACAAACGAGAATACCCGAAAACATATTGCGCTCACCATCCATTGTTTTGCGTTTTCGCGTGTTGTTCCGTTTTCGTTGCATAGCTTCAAATACTTCTCTTTCGATAATCGGTTCGTGCACACCCTCAAATATCATCATGTTTTCAGGTAAATTGGGTATGCGCTTTTTGTTTTTATATGATTTAGAATAGGTTTTAAAGTTAATAACATCGCCACAGTATTCCTGTTGATTTAATATCTTTGTTATAGTCGAGGAATTCCAGTGATACGGATCGGGATTTGTGCGATTGGTCGGCTTTTTAAAGCCCTTACTTATCGCATAAGCCATCGGTGTTAAGACCTTATGCTCTGTGAGATATACGGCGATTTGTTCTGTACCCATACCGTTTTTCGCAAAATCGTATATCTGACGGACAACGCTTGCGGCGGCACCATCAATAATCCATCGTTTGGGATTATCGGGGTCTTTCATATATCCGTATGGTGCAAAACCTAACGGCTCTCCCGAACTCCCCCGAATCTTATTGCTGATGCGTCTCTTTTTGCTGATATCCCTTGAATACCATTCATTGAACAAATTCCTGATAGGTGCCATCTCGTTTTCGCCCTCGGCTGTATCAATGTTATCCGATACGGCAACCAAACGGATATCGTGGTCAGGAAAGAATTCTTCCGTAAGCTTTCCAACCGCTATATAGTTTCTGCCAAGTCGGGATAAATCTTTGACAAATACCGCCGAAGCTTTACCGAGTTCTAATTGCTTTATCATCTCATTAAACTGCGGTCGGTTCATTGTGACACCCGAAACACCGTCATCACAGAAATGGACTAAATTGGTATATCCCTTTTCATTTGCTATTTTTGTAAGCAGTTGTTTCTGATTAGCAATGCTATAGCTTTCGCCCTCCAAATCATCATCGCGGGATAATCGCTCGTATAAAAACGCAGTAATATCTCTCATATCTTTATTACTTGACTGTAACATCTATCCTCCTTTCTGCAGTCAAATAAACAGTACCTTTCGGTTAAAATAAATTTAGATTGTTAAAAAATACGGCACCGCCGCTGCGGTTAAAAATTTGAAGACAAGTCTTCTTTTTGCAATAGCCTTGCAAGTACGGAGACAAGCGCATTATTGCCACGATCATTAAATCTCGGCTCTACAATAAAGCTTATTCTCCCGAACTCATATGTCGTTTGTTCTTTCAGTTCTTTGATATCTTTGTTATACGTTCTTGTTTCCGTACCCATCTCTTCACCTCCTGTGCGGTAATACTGACAGCACAGGCAGAGAGATGTTTCTGCTTTGTGCTTTCAGTATATAAACCGCTAAAAGTTTGTCAAGTTTCGTTTTGGGCTTTTTGGGACTTCAAATCCTAAAAAGCCTTTATTTATGCGGGTTATGTCCGCATAAAATATTTTTTCAATTCATCACCGCCTTTGTTAAAAACCTCCGGATAAAACAAAAACCGACCCTCAATCCTTCGATTGAAAGTCGGCAAAATGACACAATTATGCAATTGCATCCCCGTTTCATCTGGGGTACATGGCAGGAACGAAATTAGGCGAATTCCAACCATGCTTATCAAACCTAACTCCCTGGCGGGAGCATAATCAAACCAAACTCCTTAACGGAGAATACACCTAACAATTATTATATTACAGTAATCTATCGGTGTTGTCAAGAAAAATCCTTATGAATTTTCATTCATCAGCCAGTTAATAATTCATAAAAATTATTCCATCCTTAACGAAATAAAGTTCATCGCTTTCGTAATAGTCATAATTTCTTTTGAAAAGTATACCTCGTTCAGTACATTCCTTGAATAAACCGTTTTTTGTGTCT
>SVOK01000022.1 GCA_015066445.1 Oscillospiraceae bacterium
ATACTGCGTTACAATCCTTCAAAATAATATGAAAGATTGTTGTCAATTTGTTGTCAACTCGGATTTGAGATGCCGAAAACCCTTGATTTTACTGGGTTTTTTAGTCGAGAGGCTTCATCGTGGGGAAGAGGATTACTTCTCTGATGGTGTCGGAATTGGTGAGGAGCATTACAGCTCGGTCGATTCCTATACCCATACCGCCTGTTGGGGGCATACCGTATTCCATAGCGGTGAGGAAATCCTCATCAAGCATTTCTGCCTCATCATCGCCACGGTCACGAAGCTCTAACTGCTTCATAAAGCGCTCACGCTGAACAATTGGGTCATTAAGCTCGGAATAAGCATTTGCAAGCTCGCTGTGGCAAATGAAAAGTTCAAATCTTTCGGTGAGGCGTGGGTCTTCAGGGGAAGCTTTGGTAAGAGGAGAAACCTCAACAGGATACATTGTAATAAATGTAGGCTGAATGAGCTTTTCTTCAACTCTTTGGTCAAAGCAAGCATAAAGTGCATTGCCCCAAGTTTTATCAGCAGTATCAGCAAGCTCAACGCCGATAGCGGCTGCTGCAGCTACTGCCTCAGCATCGTCAGTGATAGCACCAAAATCAATGCCGACATATTCCTTAACAGCATCAACCATAGTAAGTCTGCGCCAACCGGGGGTGAGGTCGATTTTCTCGCCTAACCATTCAACCTCATAGGAGCCTAAAATTTCTTTGGCAGCGCCTGAAATGATACCCTCGGCAATGTCCATCATATCGTGGAAATCAGCATAAGCCTGATATAACTCAACGGTTGTGAATTCGGGGTTGTGTTTGGGGTCCATACCCTCGTTACGGAAAATTCTGCCGATTTCGTAAACTCTGTCCATACCGCCAACGATAAGACGCTTCAAGGGAAGCTCGGTAGCAATTCTCATATACATAGGAATATTGAGTGTGTTATGATGAGTTACGAAAGGACGTGCAGCTGCACCGCCTACGATTGTATTAAGTACAGGAGTCTCAACCTCAATGTAATTCATATCGTCAAGATACTTACGCATAAACTTGATAAACTTTGAACGGATTATAAAGTTCTGCTTCACATTGGGATTCATAATTAAATCCACATATCTCTGACGGAATCTCAAATCATTATTGGTAAGACCGTGGAACTTTTCGGGCAGGGGGATAAGTGATTTTGAAAGTAACTTAATAGCAGTAGCGTGTACCGAAATCTCGCCTGTCTGAGTTTTGAAAACAACACCCTCAACGCCGACGATATCGCCAATGTCCCACTTTTTGAAAGCGGCATAAATATCCTCGCCAACATCGTCACGGCGAACATAGAGCTGGATTTTGCCACTGCAGTCGCTAAGACCGACGAAGCTTGCTTTACCCATAATTCTGCGAGCTAAAATTCTGCCCGCAATACTAACGGTTTTGCCCTCAAGCTCATCGAAGTTGGCTTTAATGTTAGCTGAGTCATTATCAAAGTTATACTTTGTGATTGTGAAAGGGTCGTTTCCTGCTTCCTTCATTGCAGTAAGCTTTTCACGTCTTAGTCTTAAGATTTCGTTAAGCTCCTGTTGGGTTTCAACAGGCTTTACATTATTTTCTGCCATAGTTTTTCAAATCCTTCAAAGAAAATTATTTAGAAATTTCAAGTATTTTAATTTTGAATTCGCCACCGGGAGCTTCAACAATAACCTCGTCACCGAGCTTTTTGCCGAGAAGTGCTCTTCCAACAGGAGATTCATCAGAAATCTTGCCTGAGCGGGGGTCTGCTTCGGTTGAGCCAACTACACGGTATTCGGATTCATCACCGTATTCCATATCGAGAACCTTAACGGTAACACCGATAACAACGGTTTTTGCTTTTCCTTTAACGTCTTCAATAATTTCAACGTTTTTAAGCATAGCTTCAATTTCAACAATACGTGCTTCAATTTTAGCCTGCTCGTTTTTAGCTTCATCGTATTCGCTGTTTTCAGAAAGGTCGCCATAGCCACGGGCTACCTTGATTTTTTCCGCAATATCTGCGCGCCCTTCGGTTTTAAGGGTTTCAAGCTCCTCTTGGAGTTTTTTGAGACCGTCGTCGGTGATTTTGATAGTTTTAGCCATGAAAATTACCTGCTTTCAAATATTTTTTAAATCCAATAGGGGAACATCAAAATACATACAAAGTGTATTATATATTTTTTTCTGCCACTTGTCAAGTTTAACTTATTTCTTGACAAATCGGTGTGCGGTAATATATTATATGTGTAAAGGAATTAATTATTTTGGTTGTTTTTGTAAATTTTGAAATGAGGGATATGTAATGAAAAAAAGAATATTTGCGTTGCTACTGGCAGTGGCTTTGATTTTTACTTTGGGCGCTGTTGGTTGCTCTAAGAAAAAAACTGACGGTCTTGTGATTTCGGTTGAGTCTGTTAAGGCTAAAGCAGGGAAGATGGTAGATGTTCCTGTTGAAATAAGCGGCAACCCCGGTATAATGGCTTTGCTTATCGGTTTTGAGTTTGATGTCGAACAACTTCAATATGCTGGCTTTGAAAAGGGCAAGGTTTTCAGCGATTATGAGATTGCTGAAAATGATGGTGAGCTAAAGCTGATGTGTCTTGAAAATGAAGATGTTAAGGGAGACGGTGAGCTTGTAACCCTTAAATTCAAGGTTGTTGGCAAAGATAACGCTAAAACAGATATTAAGGTTGTTATAGAAGATAATAGCATCTGCAATTATGACGAAGAGCTGATAAAGGCTACAGGCGAAAACGGAACTGTAAAAATTAAGAAATAACGATAAATTTTAAATACCTTGCGGAAATTCTGCAAGGTGTTTTTTTATTTTTTCTCGTTTAGTAATTCGGATAAAAGCTTTAAACACACAATATTTTATGCCTGAAAGCAGTGGTTTTGCCGCTGCTTTTATTGTATAACGAAAACCACGCGATAGTCGCGTGGTTCAAAAGAGGTTAACCGATGAACAAAACAAAATCCTCCATTTGTGTTAAAATAGCAATGACCTGCCAGTCAAGCAAAAGCACAAATGGAGGATTTATAAATGAAAAAAGAAGAAATCAGTACAAATAGTTTAGCACACACAAAATGGAATTGCAAGTACCATATAGTTTTTGCGCCAAAGTACCGACGAAAAGTTTTCTACGAAGATAAAAGGTTAGAAATAAGGGAAATATTAAGAAAACTTTGTGAATGGAAAGGCGTAGAAATAGTTGAAGGCGAAGTATGCCCAGACCACATACATATGCTGGTAAGTATCCCGCCCAAAATGAGCATTTCAGGGTTTATGGGATATTTAAAAGGCAAGAGCGCACTTTTAATATTTCAAAAGTGGGGTAATATGAAATTTGCATACAGAAATCGCGAATTTTGGTGCAAGGGATATTACGTCGATACCGCGGGTAAAAATACGAAAGCAATAAAAGAATACATCTCGAATCAATTAAAGCACGATAAGAAAACAGACCAATTAAGTCTTTTCGACCCGCGGGACCCATTTATGGTAGTAAGTAATTATTGCATGGCTGGCAGGCCAACAAAAAAAGCGCACTTGTGCGCCGCCAGTATTGTTTAGGGCTATGCCCGAAAATGAAATACCACCCGCTATGCGGGTGGATATTTATTTTTTTATAAAAATATCTAAAAAAATCAAAAAAACTCTTGATTTTTATGTAAACTAGTCTTATAATACTAAATAAGTGGTGAAAAGTGTAGCAAAAAACCATAAAAGTGTATCAAAGTGGTGTAAACGGAGGTGAAAATCTATGCTTTTTGGTGGCTTCGATCATAAAATTGATAAAAAAGGCAGGGTTTTCATTCCGTCCGCCTTCAGAGAAGAACTTGGCGAAAGCTTTATTATATGTAAAGGCATTTACGGAAAATGCTGTCTTTGTGTTTATTCTGCAACAGAGTGGGAAAAGCTGGTTGAAAAAATCGGAACACTTCCAAGTAGTAAGTCGAGCGCAGTAAAACGTTTTTTGTATGACGGTGCTTTTAACGTTGAGTTTGATACTCAGGGAAGAATTTTGGTTCCTCCCGCACTTCGTGAATATGCAGGCTTTGACAGCGATGTTCATATTATAGGTATGGATACCAACCTTGAGATTTGGGATTCATCACTCTGGAATAATGAAAACGAGCAGAATACTCTTGAATCAATTTCTGCTGTTATGGAAGAACTTAACTTCTGATTATGGAATTTTCACATAAGTCGGTGCTTCTTAACGAATGTATAGAAGCCCTTGATATTAAGCCGAACGGAATTTATGTTGACGGCACTGCCGGCGGTGCAGGACATTCGTCGGAAATAGCAAAGAGATTAAAAGACGGTATACTTTATGCCCTTGACCGTGACCCTGACGCTGTGAAAGTGGCTACCGAAAGATTAAGCAAACTTCCTGCAAAGGTTATACAAACCAATTTCAAAGATATGAAAGAGGTTTTGCAGGCCGAGGGAGTAGAAAAGGTTGACGGTATACTTCTTGATTTAGGCGTTTCATCTTATCAGCTTGATACTGCAGAGCGAGGCTTTTCTTATCATAAGGACGCTCCGCTTGATATGCGAATGAGTAAGAGCGGAATAAGTGCTAAAGAAATTGTTAATAATTTTACCGAAAAGGAATTAAGCGATATTTTTTACCGCTTCGGTGAAGAAAAGTTCAGTCCACGAATAGCATCAAAAATTGTGGCAGCAAGAAAAGAAAAGGAAATTGAGACCACATTAGAGTTAGCAGATATAATTTCTTCCGCAGTTCCTGCAAAAGCTAAAAGAGACGGTCACCCTGCAAGAAAATGCTTTCAGGCTTTAAGGATTGCGGTAAACGGTGAGCTTGATGCCTTAGCAGAAGCACTTGATAAATGCTTTGATATGCTGGCTAAAGACGGAGTGCTTGCAATTATCACATTCCATTCTCTTGAGGACAGAATGGTAAAGCTGAAGTACAAGGAATTTTGTACGGGCTGTACCTGTCCACCCGATTTTCCCGTTTGCGTTTGCGGTAAAACACCAGCGGGAAGATTATTTACAAAAAAACCTATTGAAGCTTCTCAAAAGGAGCTTGACGAAAACCCTCGCAGCAGAAGTGCAAAATTAAGGGTAATAATAAAAAATCAGTAATTATAATATAAAGGAGCAGCTATGGATAACTTAAAGTATTACAACGAAAGTCTTGCTTATGACTTTGAAATGTTTATGCCAAAAACTAATACCGCACCCAAGAAAAAAGATAATATTGTAGTAATGCCAAAAGCTGCTGCTAAAGCAAAAAAACGCAGTGTTGCGGCAACTAAAAGCCTTTCAGCGCCGGTATCACTTCTTATGTGCGCAATAGTTGTGTTGGCAGGTCTTTGCGGAAATATTGCTTTAAGACTTAAAATCAACGAAGTAAGCGATGAAATTAATACAGTAAAATCTGCAATTGCCGAGCTTGACAGCGAAAAGGTATGCCTTGAGGTTGAAATGCAGAGAAGAATTTCTTATTCTAACTTAGAGCTTCAGGCGGTTGAGCTTGGAATGAAAAAGCCCGATAAGGAGAATGTGACTTATATAAGAGTTAATGACAAAAATGCCGCAAAAACAGTTGACGGCAATTTTGTGAGTGAGGAGTAATAAACTTATACTCCAATTAAATATAATTATTAAGTAATAAGACTACGAGAGTTGATTTTTTTCGACTCTCGTATTCGGGTATATATATGTATATGAATTTTGTAGGTAGGAGGAAGCAAAAAAATGGCAGTGAAACCGGGAAAACAGATGATTACCCGCATAGTAGCCGTAATGTTAGTTCTGATAATTGCACTTTCCGCAGTATCAGGTTACCGACTTGTTAATATTATGATTATAAACGGCGAAAAGTATCAGAACGATGCTTCCGAGCAACAGCTTTATGATAGCCTTATAAGCGCCCCGAGAGGGGATATATATGACCGTAATATGCAAACATTGGCAACCAGCTCTAATGCTTGGACGGTTTACATAACACCTAACGGTATCCATAAATTAGACGACGCTGCTGAAAAAGAAATGGTCAGAAAAACAATAGCAGAAAATCTGAGTGAGATTTTGGAAGTGGATTACGATAAGGTATATGAGGATACCGCCAAAAATTCTTACTATGTTGTGGTTAAGAAGAAAATCGATAAAATAGTTGCCGATAAGGTACGTGAATTTTTATCTGATGAAAGATATGAGGATCTGCAGTTAGTAAAGTATGTAGGTCTTGACGAAACCACCAAGAGATATTACCCGAATGATAGCTTGGCTTCGGTTGTGTTGGGCTTTGTTGGCTCAGATGATCAGGGGCTTGCGGGAATAGAAAGCTATTACGATAATGAACTTACAGGTATTGCAGGACGTGTGGTTGCGGCTAAAAATGCTGCAGGTACAGATATGCCGCTTACTTATGAGAGGATAGAGGAAGCTACAAAGGGTAATGATTTAGTTCTCACACTTGATTCTTATATTCAGTATACAGCAGAAAAATATCTTGATATGGCTATAGCAGAAAACCAAATTGCAGAACGAGGAGCCGCCGTTGTTATGAATGTTAAAACCGGCGCAGTGCTTGCTATGGCAGTAAAGGGAGATTTTAATCCCAATGACCCGTTTGTGCTCTCCGCTGCTGATCAGCAAAGAGTTGATGAAACTGAGGGTGATGAAGAAAAGTCCAAGCTTAAAAACGAGCTTTTGAACCGTCAGTGGAGAAATAAAGCTGTTTCTGATACTTATGAGCCGGGTTCAGTATTCAAGATTATCACAGCAGCTGCTGCTCTTGAAGAAAATCTTATAAATAATAACAACACCTTCTTTTGCAACGGCTCTGCGAATGTGGCGGGTCAGCATTATAACTGCCACAAGCGTACAGGTCACGGCTCGCAGAATTTAGCGCAGGCAGTTTCAAATTCCTGCAACCCTGCTTTTATCACAATAGGTCAGCTCGTTGGTATCAATAAATTCTCAAAATATTTCAAAGCGTTTGGCTTTAGTGAAAAAACTGGTATTGACCTACCTGGTGAAGCAATGTCAACCTATCATAAGGAAGAGAATATGGGCCCTGTTGAGCTTTCATCTTCCTCATTTGGTCAGACCTTTAATGTAACACCAATGCAGCTTATAACAGCGATTTCTGCTTGTGTTAATGGCGGATATTTAGTTCAGCCCCATCTGGTTGCTAAAACGCTTGATTCGGATGGTAAGGTTATTAAATCTGCAAGTGAAGGATATAAGCGTCAGGTGATTTCTGAAAAAACATCTGCAACCTTGCGTGAACTTATGGGCTTTGTTGCAGAAAACGGCGCTAAAAATGCTTTGGTTTCAGGCTATGATATCGGTGCTAAAACCGGTACATCGCAGAAGGTAGCAAAAATTCAGGCTACAGGCGACCACTATTTATACATTGGCTCTTGCGTTACTGTAGCACCTATAGATGACCCTGAAATTGCTGTTCTTGTAATGCTTGATGAGCCTAAGGGAGATAAATATTACGGCGGTATAATTTCCGCTCCGGTAAACTCTAAGATTATGAGCGATGTTCTGCCTTATCTTGGCTATGAAGCAAGCTACAGCGAGGAGGAGCTCAAAAAGTTAACTATCAGCGTTCCTGAAACCTCGGGCACGACTCTTGATGAGGCAAAGCGCAAAATAAGCAATGCTAAATTGCAGTATCAGGTGGTGGGCTCTGGTGATACGGTTATCAGGCAGCTTCCTGAGGCTGGAAATCAGGTAATGACGGGCGGTGTTGTTATTCTTTATACCGAGGATTCGGGTGATAAGACTGTAACAGTACCGAATCTTGTCGGTCTGACTGCTACTGAGGCAAACAAAGCGGCGGCAACGGCAGGAATAAATATTGAATTTTCGGGTAATACAAGCTCAAATGGGCTTAAATCCTATAATCAAAGTATAGAAGCGGGGCAAACTGTTAATGCAGGAACTATTGTAACTGTATATTTCAGAGATGATACCGCTGTGGACGGATAGGCTTTTTTTAGAGGTGATTAAGATGAAACTTAAAAATTTAATCGAATGCAGGACTGAAATAGCAGATGTTGAAATCACAGGCATTACCTGTGATTCAAGAGCTGTAAAGTCAGGATATATATTTGTATGTATCAAGGGTTTTACAAGCGATGGTCATAAATTTGCGGAATCCGCTTTGGAAAAGGGCGCTGCAGTTATAGTGGCAGAGTATGATTTGGGACTTAGTAATCAGATTATTGTAAACGATACTCATGCCGCTTATGCTGATATTTGCGCTAAATGGTTTGGTAATCCTGCAGATAGCCTAAAGCTTATCGGTGTTACAGGTACCAACGGTAAAACCTCTGTTACTTATATGCTTAAAAAGATTTTAGAGGCAGCGGGTAATAAAGTGGGTCTTATCGGTACAATTCAGAATATGATTTGCGATGAGATAATACCTACCGCTAATACAACTCCTAATGCTTATGATCTTAATTCACTTTTTGCTCTTATGAAGGCTAAGGGTTGTACCTATGCAATAATGGAGGTTTCTTCCCACGCACTCGACCAATGCAGAGTTTATAATCTTGATTTTGAGGTTGCAATGTTTACTAACCTCACACAGGATCATCTGGATTACCATAAAACAATGGAAAACTATCTTGAGGCAAAGAAAAAGCTGTTTAAAATGTGTAAAATTGCAGTTATCAACAGCGATGATGAATATGCTGAAAGGATAATTGAGGGTCTTGACTGTAAGGTAGTAACCTATTCTGCAGGTAACGACTCGACTTATAGCGCTAAGGCTGTGAAGTATAAGCCCACAGGCGTTGATTATGAGTTTGTAAGCGATACGGATATTTGCCATATCAAGGTTAACACAGGCGGAAAATTCACCGTTTATAATTCCATTTGTGCAGCAACAGCAGCAGTTGAATTGGGTCTTCCAATACGTCTGGCGGCAAGCGCAATAGCCGAGCTTCCCGGTGTTAAGGGCAGGGCAGAGGTAGTTCCCTGTGACCGTGATTTTACAATTATTATTGATTATGCTCATACTCCCGACGGCTTAAAAAATATTCTGACCACTTTCCGTGAGTGCGAAAAAAATCGTCTTACCGTGGTTTTCGGTTGCGGTGGTGACCGAGATAAAACCAAGCGACCTATTATGGGTAGCGTTGCGGCAAGATATGCAGATTTTGTAATTGTTACAAGCGATAACCCCAGAAGTGAGGAGCCTGCTGAAATAATCAAAGATATACTTGTAGGTATGGACGGAAGCCCTACTCCTTATAAGGTTATTGAAAACCGAGTTGAAGCAATAAAATATGCGGTTGAAACAGCCGCAAAAGATGATATAATAGTATTGGCAGGTAAGGGTCACGAAACTTATCAGATTTTAAAAGACGGTACGATTCATCTTGACGAGCGTGAGGTTGTTGCGGAGGCTCTTGCTGATATTTAAGGAAGTGGTGTAGAAAATGAAAGATTTAACTTCAGTAATTGCGGCACTTGTTGCTTTTGCGGTAACAGCGGCTTTAGGTTATTTGGTAATACCCTATTTAAGAAAGCTGAAATTTGGGCAAACTATACTTGATATAGGTCCTAATTGGCATAAAGAAAAGCAGGGCACTCCCACAATGGGCGGTGTTATGATGGTGGCAGGTGTGCTTTTGAGCCTTACTGTTGCATTCGGTTATTCGGCAATATCGGGTAACGGCTTTGCAAAAGAGCTTAAGGACTCTCACCGTCTGACTAACTTTTTAGCTGGCATAATTATGGCACTTTTAATGTGTGCCATAGGCTTTATGGACGATTATATAAAGGTTGTTAAAAAACGCAATTTAGGTCTTACAGCAAAGCAAAAAACCTTTTTGCAGCTGCTTATTGCCGCAGGCTATCTTGCAACGCTTTATTTCGGCGGTATGAAGACTACAAATATTCCATTCTTTGGAATAGGGGACATAGAAATTGACCACGGCTTCGGCCTTTTGTTCTGGCCCATAGCATTAATGTTTATCTATGGCTTTACAAACGCAGTTAATCTTACTGACGGTATTGACGGACTCGCTTCTTCTGTAACATTGGTTGTTTCCTGTGCGTTTATGTTGGCGGCAGGCTTCCTTAATATAATGTCATATAATGTCACATCAGCGGCTCTTGCAGGCGCTTGCGTTGGCTTTATTTGCTGGAATGCTAAGCCTGCTAAGGTGTTTATGGGCGATACAGGTTCAATGTTCCTTGGCGGAATGGTTGTAGCACTTTCATTTGGAATAGAGAGACCTGTTATACTTATTCTTGCGGGCTGCACTTATTTCCTTGAAGCTATTTCTGATATTATTCAGGTGGCTTATTACAAAAAGACTAAAAAAAGATTTTTCAAAATGGCACCGCTTCATCATCATTTTGAGATGTGCGGTTGGTCCGAACAAAAAATTGTGTTGGTATTTTCGGTTATTGCCTTTATTGGCAGTGGATTAGGTATTCTTCCAATAATTTTAAAACTCTGATTCTGGAGGCGCAGGTATGGCTGTTAACAAAATTAAAAAACGTGCAAACAGCAGTGACTACGGCAAAATGGATGTCGTGTTTTTGTCCTTGGTTTTAATACTCCTTACCTTTGGACTTGTTATGCTGTTTTCTGCCAGCTATGCCTTTTCCTTGGAGTATTACGATAATAGCTATAAATTTATAAGCCGTCAGGCACTGTTTGGTGTGGCAGGCGTGGTTATAATGCTTATTGTGTCCAGAATTGATTATCATTTTTGGCGCAAATTTGCTTGGGTTATTTATGCTATTTCAATTATTATGCTTATAATGCTGCTTATTTTCCCGCCGATGCTTGAGGGAATGGACGTTAAACGGTGGATAGTAATCGGTTCATTTAACTTTCAACCCTCTGAGGTGGCGAAATTTGCAATAATTTTACTATTTTCTTCGCTTATAGCCGCAAATTATAAGCAGATGAAAAGTCTTGGCTTTGTTGGATTTTTAATTCTTTTACTTGGGGCAACTTGCGGTCTTATAGTTGCAGAACCGCATCTTTCAGCAACAGTTCTTGTTTTTTGTATTGGCGTTGTTTTACTGATAGTTGGCGGTCTTGCTAAAAAATATATTTTCGGCGGTATTATTGCTGTAGCAGTGGGTGCAGTTGTTTTCGCTTTTTCAGGCGCTATCAGCTATGTTAGCGACCGTTTGCAGTATTGGATAGACCCTTGGTCTGATGCTACGGGTAAGGGATTTCAGACTATTCAGTCTCTGCTTGCTATCGGCTCGGGCGGAATTCTTGGCAGGGGAATAGGTCAGTCAAGACAGAAGTATCTTTATTTACCAGAGCCTCATAATGATTTCATTTTTTCGATTGTGTGCGAAGAATTGGGCCTTATTGGGGCTATGGTGGTAATAATTCTGTTTTGCTTACTCGTTTGGCGTGGCTTTTCAATTGCAATGCATTCGTCGGATAAATTCGGGTCGTTGCTTGCTATTGGTCTTACTTTTCAGGTGGGTCTTCAGGCAATGCTCAATATCTGGGTTGTTACAAACACTATTCCTAATACAGGTATCAGTCTCCCGTTCTTTAGCTATGGCGGTACATCTTTGGTGATACTTTTGGCGGAAATGGGAATAGTGCTCTCGGTTTCGCGGGGCGCTAATATAGAAAAAACTTAAAGCAGGTAAAGTGGGGTAAACATTTATGCATATTTTATTTGCAGGTGGCGGCACAGCAGGTCATATAAACCCTGCTCTTGCTGTGGCAGGATATATCAAGGAGCGTCATCCCGATGCGAAAATAAGTTATATCGGCACAGCTCAAAAATTGGAAGCAAGATTAGTGCCCGAAAAAGGATATGATTTTTATACAATAGATGTTGCAGGTTTTCAGCGCAAAATTACGCCTGAAAATATTATTAAAAACATATCAGCTGTTAAAAAAGCTTTTGTATCCTCAAGGGATTCTAAAAAGTATTTGCAGCAGCTAAAGCCTGATATTGTTGTAGGCACAGGCGGATATGTAAGCGGACCTGTTTTAAAGCAGGCACAGAAGTTAGGTATTAAAACTGCAATACACGAGCAAAATGCTTTCCCCGGAGTTACAACAAAAATGTTGGCTCCTGGTGCTGATGCAGTAATGCTCGCAATGCCTGAGGCTAAAAAATATTTAAAGCTAAAGCGTGAACCAATTATTACGGGAAATCCTATAAGAGGCGAGCTTTTAACCGTAAAGCGTGAAGATGCACGCAAGAAATTGGGGTTAGACAACCGTCCGCTTATACTCTCGTTCGGTGGCTCCTTGGGCGCAATGCGTGTTAATGAGGCAGTAGCTGAGCTTATCAAAGAGCATAACGGTAGCGAAAAATACTATCATATTCACGCAACGGGAAAATTCGGTTATGATGCTTTTAATGAGTCTATAAAGGATATTAATTTATCCGATATGATTACAGTCAAAGAATATATAAACGATATGGATATATGTATGGCGGCGGCAGATTTGGTGATTTGCAGGGCAGGAGCTATAACTTTAGGTGAGTTACAGGCCTGTGGTAAACCTTCAATTCTTATTCCGTCTCCGTATGTTGCAGAAAATCATCAGTTCCATAATGCTATGACTCTTAAAAAGGCCGGCGCTGCTGAACTTATTGAAGAAAAAGAGCTAAGTGGAAAGAGCTTGTCACAAAAAGTGAATGAGCTTTTGCAAAACCCATCTCATCTCCAGCAAATGGGTGAGTCTGCAAGAAAATCTGCAATAATTGATGCAAATGAGCGAATTTATAATACAATAATGAGTCTTTAGTGACAAAACAGACATTTTCACATAGTATGAATTGTGCTTAAAACTTACTGTGGGAAGGTGTTTTGAATGTCTGAAATAGTTATAAACGGCGGCAGAAGATTAGAGGGAGAGCTTACAGTTCAGGGCGCAAAAAACAGCGTTTTACCCGTTCTTGCCGCTACAATTCTCTGCCAAGGCGAATGTGTAGTACATAATTGTCCTAAAATTTCTGATGTTGAAACTTCGGTTAAAATATTAGCAAGACTCGGTTGCAAATGCTTAAGAGATAACAATGACGTTTTGGTTGATAGCCGTGATATTGCAGGTAATGAAATACCTGAGGATTTGATGCGGGAAATGCGGTCTTCGGTTGTGTTTTTAGGAGCTGTTATCGGTAGGGTTGGTAAGGCAGTAATAAGCAGCCCAGGCGGCTGTGAGTTAGGCCCCAGACCTATTGATTTGCACTTATCTTCACTCAAAAAAATGGGTGTTGAAATAACTGAGGAGCATGGTTTTATTTACTGCAATGCTCCGCAGGGAGTAAAGGCAGCCGAAATCACATTAGGATTTCCAAGTGTTGGAGCTACCGAGAATATAATTTTAGCCGCCGCTACAGCGGAGGGTACAACTGTAATTCATAATGCTGCACGTGAGCCTGAAATCAGCGATCTGGCAGACTTTTTGAACAGTGCAGGAGCACGGATTTGCGGTTGCGGCTCAGATACTATATATATAAAAGGTGTAAAACGCTTGCGAGGCACCGAGCACACAATTATTCCTGACAGAATAGTTGCCGCAACTTATATGGCTTGTACTGCTGTGACAGGCGGTAAAATTAAAATGGACGGCATAATGCCGTCGCATATGATAGCAATGCTTTCGGTTTTCAGGGAAAGTGGCTGTAATATTGAAGCTTCGGGAAAATCTCTTGTTATAACCTGCGAAAAAGGACTTATACGTGTACCAACCGTTAGAAGTCTTACCTATCCCGGTTTTCCTACAGATGCCGGACCGATAATAATTTCAATGCTCACCTTAGCTAAAGGAACTTCGGTTTTTGTAGAGAATATTTTTGAAAACCGTTTCAGATATGTTGATGAGCTTAAGCGCTTGGGTGCTAAAATCACAACAGAGGGCAGAAGTGCTATAATTGAGGGCACTGAAAGGCTGTTAGGTGCCAGCTGTAAATGCACCGACCTTCGTGGAGGAGCCGCTTTGGTTGTTGCAGGACTTTCGGCAAAGGGTACTACTGTTATTAATGAAATACACCATATTGAACGTGGCTATGAGGATATTGTAGAAAATCTTAAAAAGCTTAATGCGGATATTAAGTTGGTTTAAGCTTTGGCTGAAAAAGGAATGATTTTTTGAAAAAAGATTTAACCAAGGATGAGTTTTTGCGAAAACGTGCGGAACGGCAAAGACGTATCAGAAAGAGAAGACTTAAAATATTATTTTGTCTGATTATAATCTTTTTACTGGCACTGTCGGTAATTCTTTGTTTAACTGTGTTTTTTCCTATAGAAAAGATAATTGTTAAGGGTAGCAAAACCTATAAAGCAGAACAAATAATCAAGGCATCTGATATTGAAATAGGGGATAATTTGTTTGTAACTTCTAAGGGAGACGCACTTAAAAAGTTAAAAGCTGAGCTTCCTTATGTTGAGGATATTGAATTTGATCGTGAATTGTCAGGCAAGCTCACAATTACCGTAAAGGACGCAGGTGAATATGCTTGTTACTATGACGGTAAATTATATTACACGGTAAGCAAAAACGGTTGGGTTTTAAAAAAGGCTGCCGAGGCGCCTGAAAATGTTTTTACTGTGTCGGGAGCCAAGGTTAAATGCAAAGTAGGAAGCGGAATTAGCTTTACTGATACTGCGCAAAAGGAACTTACTGATAAGATAATTAACGCTCTGACCGATGAAAAATTAACTATCAATAGTATCGATATTACTGATTCAGTTTCAATAACATTAAAGGTGGATAACCGTTTTGAGGTTTTAATCGGTAATGCGAATTATATACCCGAAAAGGTTAAGCATTTAGCCTCAATGGTGGAAAATATTTCCCAGGAAAAAACTGGAAAAATCAACTTGAGTATGTGGACTAACGACAATACACAAGGCACATTTATTGAACAAACTAACGAATAAATAAAAAAATGACAATTTTGTAATAAAACTATTGAAATTTAAAAAAATATATGTTAATATCATAATATATGAAAATAAAAGCGAAATTATACATAAATACGGAGGAATTTGAAATGCCATTTGAACATGAAGAGGCTAATGTAGTACAGATTAAAGTTGTAGGTGTCGGCGGTGGCGGCGGTAACGCTATTAACCGCATGGTTGATGCCGGTGTTAAGGGTGTAGAATTTGTTGCAGTTAATACAGATAAGGCTGCTTTAATTAAATCAAAAGCTGATCAGAAAATCCAGATTGGTGATAAGACTACTTCAGGTATGGGCGCAGGCGGTAATCCTGATAACGGTCGTGCTGCTGCTGAGGAATCTAAGGACGAAATTGCAGCTGCTATCCGTGAAGCTGATATGATTTTCATTACAGCAGGTATGGGTGGCGGAACAGGTACAGGCGCTGCTCCTGTTGTTGCTTCTATCGCTAAGGAGCTTGGTATTCTTACTGTAGGTATTGTTACAAAGCCTTTTGCATTTGAAGGTAAAAAGCGTATGACTCAGGCTGAGGCAGGCATTGCTGCACTTCGTGAGCATGTTGACAGCCTTGTTGTTATTCCTAACGAGCGTCTTAAGTTTGTTTCTGAAGAAAAGATTACCTTTAAGAATGCATTTAATATCGCTGACGATGTTCTCCGTCAGGGCGTGCAGAGCATTTCCGAGCTTATCAATGTAACTGCTCTTGTTAACCTCGACTTTGCTGACGTTAAGTCCATTATGTCAAACGCTGGCTATGCTCATATGGGTGTTGGCGTTGCTACAGGCCGTGATAAGGCTGAGCAGGCTGCTCGTATGGCTATTAATAGTCCTCTTATTGAGACTTCTATGGATAACGCACGTGGCGTTATCATCAGCATTACCGGTTCTGATGATATCGGTCTTGAAGAGGTTGAGCTTGCTTCCTCTATCATTTCTGATATGGCTCATCCTGATGCTACCATCATTTGGGGTGCTCAGCTTGATGATACTCTTGATGATACTATCCGTGTTACCGTTGTTGCAACAGGTCTTGGCGATGACAAGAAAGAGGAAACTAATGATTTAGCATCCTTCCTTAACAGCGCAAGCGGTGATGACGACGAGTCTTACATCGATGCTTTAAGCTTCTTTAAAAAGGACTAATATTAAATAACATTTAAACGGTGTGCTTTATAGCACACCGTTTTTTTATCCGTCATAATCTTCAATTGCCGAAACGGCTTCCTCTCTTGTCAGGAAAGCAATACCGTTATCAAGCTGGCGTCGGTCTTCTTCGGGTAATGTATCGAGCATAATTGAGCCATAGACCTCAATTATATTTTCTCCATTATAAAGCGCTACATTGTTGCCGTATGAGTGCAATACCCACTGGGTTGGCTCTTGTTTTTTTGTTTTTGCGGCATAGCTTAAGGCTATAATAATTACAGCAATGCTTATTGAAATAGAAATTGCGCATATTGCGTAAATTTTTTTCTTGGAAACTGTCATTTAAAGGCACCGTCCTTTGGAATAAGTATTACCAAAACGGTTTGAAATATACAATTTTAAAATTCTTTTGGTGTTATACCATAAAAAAGCAATACTGCAACACTTACCATAATGGCAAAAGGGGAGTAGTGCTTCTTTAAATTAATTTTAAAATCGGTTGGATAAACTATATTGCCCTTTATATCGGTAATGCTTCGTTGCAGGGATACTAATATAGTATATTCACCAAGGCTTGACAGCGTAATTGTGTTTTTTGAGTTCATACCGCAGCTTATAATGGCTATATTGCTTTTTTGAAACTGCTCTAATGCATTAATGTTGTTTTCTTCACAAATTCCTATTAGCCCCAAAGGAAAGGTTTGTCCGTTAAATCTTTCAGTGTTGTCACAAAAAATAGCAATGCCCTTGTTGAGCTTTAGCTCGTTTTTTTTGTGTGTGCTTATAAATGTAAAAACACCCTTGTTAGAGCATATCTTTTTATCCGATATGTGGTCTGCTCCAACAAAGGTGAGAATATCTGTGATTTCTTTTTCTGCATTACTATTTCTGTCTGAAAAAAGTATAACCAAATTTTTTCACCTAAAAAGTAGTATTAGCGCAGAAACAAAAATTATTTATTAAAAGTGGGTTTCCGGATAAGCTATATGCTTTTAACCGTAATGATAATGCTTTCTTTTTGCTATAATAAAAATCAGAGTAACTGTAAATGCCATTAATTCGGCAACAACCACCGAAACCCAGATTCCGTTTATACCGAAAAAAATCGGTAAAAGCATAACAGCTGCTATCTGGAACACTAATGTTCTTAAAAAAGATATCATCGCAGAGATAAGTCCATTATTAAGCGCTGTGAAAAAGGAAGAACCGAATATGGCAACACCTGCAAACAGAAAAGAAAAAGCAAAAACTGCAAATCCCTTCAGAGTTAATTCATAAAGCTCTTTATCATAGCCTGTAAAAATCAGTGAAAGAGGTCTTGCAAGCAATTCTCCCGCTAACAGCATTGAAATAGAAAATACTCCTATTATCACAAAGCTTTTCCTAAGAAGACTTTTTAGTTCACCGTGGTTTTGAGCTCCGTAATGATAGCTGATAACAGGCGCTGTGCCTATTGAGTATCCGATAAATGCGGCAAGGAAGATAAGATTTACATACATAAGCACGCCATAAGCCGCAATTCCGTTCTCACCTGCATATTTTAGCAGTTGAATATTATAAAGCATATTAACGAGCGACATCGAAAGGTTGCTCATAAGCTCTGATGAGCCGTTTGTGCAGGCCTTTAATAAGGCTTTTCCATTGAACTTATATTTAGTAAGCCTCAATATGCTTGAATTTTTGCGAGAAAAATAAATAAGAGGGAAGAAGCCACCTATAATTTCGCTTGTGGCGGTTGCGGCTGCTGCTCCTGCAACGCCCCAGTTGAATACTGCGATAAATAAAGCATCTAATACCATATTGGTAACACCTGCCGCAATGGTTACAGCT
Organism: Oscillospiraceae bacterium; assembly: GCA_015066445.1. Classification (GTDB taxonomy): domain Bacteria; phylum Bacillota; class Clostridia; order Oscillospirales; family Acutalibacteraceae; genus UBA737. Next base: position 17,892 of record SVOK01000022.1, read on the forward strand.
AAACCTAATTGCGGTTTTTCTGCTGTTACAAAAAAGCTTTGAAATTCAAGCTGAAGTATAAATGCAGGCATTGAAATAAGCGATATTCTGCCATATAACAGGCATTGCTCAAGAAGCTCGCCCTCTGCGCCCAAAAGAATAGCAATAGGGCGCATAAAAATAAAAGAGAGAACGGAAATAGCGATGCCCAACACCAATGAAATATAAACAAACATAGAAAAAAGGTTTACTGCTTTTTCTTTATCGCCCTCGCCGTAGGTTTTAGAAACAAGTGCGCTTCCACCTGTACCGAGCATAAAGCCGATAGTGCTTAAAATCATTAAAAATGGCATTATAAAGTTAACTGCTGCAAATGGAGTTTTGCCAACATAGTTAGAAACAAAAAATCCGTCAACAACGCCGTAAATAGATGTGAATATCATCATAAAAATAGAGGGCATTGTAAATTTGAGTAGTTTTTTATAGCCGAAGTGGTCAGATAATTTTATATTCATTTTGTATTCTCAAACCAACCTGTTATAAAGCCTGCAACAGCGGGAGCTAAATTTTTAATTTCCCAACCCGTGGTATTAACTATCAGGTTATAATTACTGCGGTCGCCCCATTTACTGCCGGAAATAATTTCCCTTGTTCTGGCGCGGTTTTTATCAATAGTACGTATTTTTTGTTTAACCCTTTTTGGAGTTAGTTGTTCGCTTTGCTCAGCTCTTTCAAGACAACGGTTAATTCTTGAGTCGATATCAGCGCATACAAACAAATTAAGAGGCGCATAGTTCTTTAAAATAAAGTCTGCATTTCTGCCTACTATAATACAGTCCTTTCCGTTTTTGGCAATGCTTTCAAGCACCTGCGTTTGCTCGGATAAAAGCTCTGTATGGTGGTGCGGAACGTGTATCATAGCAGTTCCTGTAAATGAGTGGCGGTAGGTGAGAGGAACTGTTTGCCAAGCGTGATTTTCAAGCATTCTTTCCACATAATCAGGGTTAAGCCCTTTTTTATCTGCTATAGCAGTTATTATTTCACGGTCGTAGTAATCGAAGCCTAAAATGTCAGCAAGACGTTTGCCAAGCTCTCTGCCACCGCTACCGAATTCACGGCTGATTGTTATAATTTTCATATTATTTTCACCTTTCTAAACTATTTCTGAATCTGCTTTTAACGAAGTGCCCGTATGGCGCTTATACATTTTTGATAGATAGCTCGCATCACTAAATCCGACCTTTTCAGCAATTTCCTGTAAGGTGTAATTCTTCTGATAAAGCAGTTTAGCTTTGCGAAACCTGATTTCGTTGCGGTAATCAATAGGTGAAATGCCCATACATTCAGTAAATTTCTTTCTGAAATGACTTTCACTGATTTTGCATAGCTTTGCATATTGGCTCACCGAAAGATTTTCATTATAGTGCTCTGCAATAAAATTGAGGGCAGGCTCTAAAAGACTGTAATTTCCATTAAGAACGGATTGCGTTTTTGCTAGAGTATGTAAAAGCTTTAGTATGGTTATTTTCAGTGTAAATGCTTCAGGGGAATATTTATATAAATTGTTTATGCTCTCAAAATAATCTGTAGCTTTTTCTTTGCGCTCGCCCCATTCGTAGTAGATGTCCGGCTCAATATAAATTATATTGCCGTCAGGGTCGAATATATCAAAGCATATTCCAATACCACCGCAGGAAATATCATCAATATCATAAGATGTCGTTAAATAATAGGTGTTATCCGGAATGAAAAGGACAGCGCCTTTTTTAAGCTTTATAGTTCTGTCTTTAAATTTGTATTCACGCTCACCGGAGGTTATAAGATGTAAAAGATTCTGTTTTCTGCCGTTTTTAATATAATCAGCAGTCTCTGTGCTTTTGAAAAAGCTTTTTGCTACTTTAATGTTTCCAATATTAAAATCATTGTAAAGCAGCTGAGAAAAAATTTTATACTGAATTTTAACCACCCCCCTGATTATATTATATTGTATTGTATACACAAGTCAAGAATAAATAATCGAATCTTACCAAATTTTAATCAAATCTGCCATTGAACAGCAACGTTTAAAATAGTATATTAATTAAAAAGATGTGAGGTGCGAATTATGGAAAAACGCAACTGGAAAATTTATTATTCTTCCTACCAAGGCCCTGAAAAGCGTGCGGTTGAATTGGTTTACCGTGAATTAGGTAAATATGTTCTAAGGGATAACGGAATATATTCTTTTCATTCTTTAGACTGTGTGAAGGAAGGTTTTCCAACAGACTGCAACGCAATAATTTTAGGCACATATAATGAAAATCCGGTTTTTAAAAAGTATTTAAAGGCTGATGAAATACCCGAAAACGGATATGCAGTTAAGGTAATTGACAACCCTGAAAACAATGCCCTTAAATTAGCTCTGTTGTGCGGTTATTCTGCTAAAGAGGTGCTTTATGCGGCGGTGGATTTTGTTGATGATTATTTAGCATCAGCCACTCCTGTTTTTGATGCCTATATACATCTCAGAAACGAATTGTTTTGTCATAGCTTACCCGATTATTATATATCCTCAGCGCCGTCATTTAAAACCAGAAGTATCTTCACTTGGGGACACCCGATAAACGATTACAGAGAATATCTTAGTAATATGGCTAGACTAAAGCTAAATCAGCTTATAGTCTGGAACGATTATTTACCCCTTAATGCCGATGAAATCGTGGAGTGTGCTCACAGCTACGGAATAGAGGTCTTGTGGGGCTTTGCCTGGGGCTGGGCATTTAATTGCAACACAACTGATATCACCGATTTAACAGGACTTAAGGATAAAATAATAGCTGAATTTAATAGCCGTTACAAAAATGTGAAAGGTGACGGTATTTATTTTCAGTCCTTTACAGAGCTTAGCAATAACAGCATAAAAGGTGTAAGTATTGCATCGGCTGTAACCGAGCTTGTTAATATGACAGCAGGGGAGATATTATCCCAAAATCCAGACTTACATATTCAGTTCGGCCTCCATGCCACCTCTGTAAGAAACAGCCTTGATATTATAGCTAAGGTTGACCCAAGGGTTGAAATTGTGTGGGAGGATTGCGGCGGTTTTCCGTATAAAGCTTCACCTAAGGAATTTAATACCTTTAAGTCTTTGGAGGAATATGAGTCACAGCATAACTTTGCAGATAGCATAATAGATTTGCGTAAAAATGCAGATTTAGGAATTGTATATAAATGTATGCTCACAATGGACTGGTCAAGAAACAGGGTAACACACCAACCCGGTCCTTATGTTATGGGCGAAATGGACGATATCACTAAGGAAAATGATACCTCTTTGTTTAACGATATTTGGCGCTTTTATTCTGCGGAATGGATAGAAAGCGGAGAATATGTTTATCAGCTCACAAAGCATATCAGAGAAAAAACAGGTGGAAATGTTAATATGTGTATGGCAGGAATGTTCTCAGGTGGAATATGGTTTCCAACCGCTTTGTGTGCTGAAATGTTCTGGAACTGTAATGACGATTATTCTGCTTTGAGAAAAAGGGTATTAAACCGGAATTGGGTTAAGTTTTAGAGGTGTAGCTATGGAAAGAATAACAGATTACAAATTACGTTTATCCGATGTACTGTTTAACAATTTTGTGCCTTTTTGGGAAAAGTTTTCGCCCGATATGATTTACGGCGGATTTCTTTGCGGTTTTGACCGTGACGGCGAACTCTTCTTTGAGGATAAATCGGTTTGGCAACAGGGTAGAAGTCTTTGGATGTTTTCAAAACTTTATAACGAGTTTGAAAAAAAGCCTGAATGGCTTAATATTGCTAAAAACGGTTATGATTTTATTAATAAATATTGTTTTGATGAAAACGGTCATATGTACTTTAAAGTCACCCGTGACGGAAGACCTCTTGTTAACCGACGTTACTATTTTTCCGAAGCCTTTGCAATTATGGGTTATGTGGAATATTATCTTGCTACAGGTTGTGAAGAGGTACGCCAAAGATCAATAAATTTGTTTGATAAAATGTGTTATTACTATACAACTCCCGGTTGTTTTCCGCCTAAGGTGAATCCTAAAACCCGAAATAATCGTGGCCATAGTATAGTAATGATAATGCTCAATGTGAGTCAGTATATGCGCCGTATTGACAATAAAAAAATTTATGATAAAATTATAGATGACAGCATTTATAAAATATTCAATTATTTTGTAAAAGAGGATGAAAAGGTCTTGCTTGAAACTGTAGGTGCGGGAGGAGAAAGGTTAAACTCCTCTGAGGGAAGACTTGTAAATCCGGGTCACAGCATGGAAACGGCTTGGTTCATTATGACCGAGGCAATTTATCGAAAAGACAAAGAGCTTATGCAAAAGGCTATTAAAATTACAGAATGGTCTTTAGAACGCGGTTGGGATAAAGAAAAAGGCGGTATTTTCTATTTTGTTGATGCGGAAAATAAACCCGTACTTAGTCTTGAGTGGGATATGAAGCTTTTGTGGCCGCATTGCGAGGCTATGATTTCCTTGATTTACAGTTATTGGTTTACTAAGGAAGAAAAGTATTTAGAGCTTTTTGAAAAAATATTCAATTATGTTTTTGAACACTTCCCCGATGACGGTCATCCTGAATGGTTTGGTCATCTTCACCGTGACGGTACACCGATTTCTTATATTAAGGGTAGCGATTGGAAAGGTCCTTTTCATAATGTCAGGGCGTTTATGCTATTATCCCAAATTCTTGAAAAAATAGAAAATGGGGAAGAATTGCAATTTAACAGATGGGAGAAAAAATAATGGAAACTAAAGTTAATAACGTAACTTGCAGGGTAGTGGACAATGAGTGGGATGTTTATTTTGATATGGCGATGACAATGCTTGAAGAAATAATCTATCATAATGAAAAAAATGAAAAAACTGTTATGATAGTTCCCGTTGGACCTACAAATCAGTATCCTATTTTGGCTGAAATGGTTAACAGACTCGGAGTATCACTTAAAAATGTTCATTTCTTTAATATGGACGAATATATGACAAGTGATACCGATACTATTGATTACGGCGATCCTTTAAGCTTCCATTATAGAATGAAGCACGAATTTTATGACCGAATTAATCCTGAGCTTGTTATGCCTGAAAATCAGCGTCATTTTCCTGCTCCTGGTAAGGAAGCAGAGTTCGATAAGCTTATTGAGGAGCTTGGCGGAATTGACCTTTGCCTCGGCGGTCTTGGAATTAACGGCCACGTAGCTTTTAATGAAGCAGCTGAAGCTGATTCTGATATTACTGCAGATGAATTTGCAAATCTTGGCACAAGAGTGCTTCCTATTTCAAGAGAAACCAAAACCATTAATGCTTACGGCTATCAGCGAGGTGACCTTTTCGGTATGCCTGAATGGTGCATAACTGTTGGTATGAAACAGATAATTAATGCCCGCAAGATTTATATTGCGTTAAACCGTCCTTGGCAGAACGGTCCTTTTAAGCACGCTTTAAAGGGTGAGGAAAAGCCACAGATTCCTGCAAGTCTTTTAAGAAGAAACAATAATCTTACATATTGCCTCACTAAAGAAATTGCTGAGGGTGTAATTTAATTTTCTTTACTATATACGAAAACTCCTTACAAGGCTACCTTGTAAGGAGTTTTTTATAATGCTTTAATTATTTTTTCTTTTTTAAAACCAGTATTAAAACTAATGCTATAGAGCCTGCCAACAGTGCTACAGCGGCAATAATTATAATAATTATTAGTATAATATTAGAATGTTCTTTCTTTTCGTTTTTTTCGCCCTTGTCTGTTACCGATTCGGTAATAACATCTTCACTTTCTGTAACTGTAGAGTTAATTTCGGTATTAGATTCGGTAACTTCTTCTTCACTTTGGTCAGAAGCGGTTTTAGTTCCTCCCACAAAAGCGAAATATCCAAGCACATCAGTTTCAAAGGTTGCCTTACCGTTTTCAATGGTATAATCAATTAATTTTGCCTTGTCCACATCTGCAACATATACAAGACTTATATTCTTGTATTTATTAAGAGTTGCAGTATCAACAGGTATAGTAATTTTGATTTTACCGTTCATTTGGAATTCGGTATCAACTGATTTTCCGTTTGAATCCTTGTTGCGGGAATAGAGTCTTAAATCAAGTATAGTGGCTATTTTTCTGCTTTTGATTTGGTCTTTAAGTCCGTTAACACCACGGATTATTGTGTTTTTGTCAGATGTTTTTATTGTTGAAGTAATATTCTGTGCTTTGAAAATGATTTCTGTGGAAATATTGGTTTCACCAACAGTTTCTACCGTGGCAGCAAGACCCTCTACCTTGTTGCCTTTGATAGTGGTTGCAAGCTTGGGTAGGGGAGTGACCTCTGTTTTGCCACAAACGCTGCAGATAGCAGTGCTTGTACCGTTTTTGGTTGTGGTTGAGGGCTCAATAACAGGTTCACCGTACTTATGACCAACAACAGCGCAGGTAGTGCGTACAGTGTTGAATTTTTCAACATCCTTTACGAGCATCATATCTCCAACGTAAAGGGTTGAGTCGTCCCATGCTGAGCCATATACTCCGTGCCCACATTTTTCTTTGTCAAAACCTTTTGAATGACAGAAAAATGTAACGCTTATAAGCTCGGATAAAGGTTTGCCTTCGGCTATATCAGCAACCGGCATTACTATCCAACCGTCAAATCCGTTTTCAACCTCGATATATTTCATATCAGGTGTGGGCCCGCTAACCTTGTGAGTCTTGTTGTTAATTATATATGTGCCAACCATATTGTCTATGTATTGGTCTCTGCCTTTAGCTCTGAGCATAACCGAAAGAACTTTTTTTTGAAAATCCTTTCCGCCCTCAATTTTAATTCGGGTGGCGATATATTGGTAAGGTGTGGTATCAATATAATTGCCTAAAGGAACGCTTTCACCGCTATCAAAGGCCGCTTTATCAAACTGAATCTGAACAGGCTGAATTGCAAGCAAATTACAACCGTCAAGCGTATCATAGGTTATAGTTTCCATATTGAATTCGGCTTCATAGAAGTTTTCACCGTTTATGGTTTTTGTGTGTATATAACCGCTACTGTCGCTGAAAAGGAACTGCTCGGAATCATATTGATGTCTGCCGAAGGTCTTAAAGCTTGACCAAACAAGACCATGTGCTTTCCAACCAGCATAATAAATATAATTACCTTCATCAGGTACCTTCAAAAGATAATCGGCGCTATCTTCCATACCTGAGGGAATAGGAGTCACTTTAGCGGCACTTGCATTAATCACCGTTAAAGTGAGTAACATCACAATTATAGTAAAGATGGATAAAATGCGTTTTTTGATAACTATCATTCCTTTTTGAAACAGTGTAATAATCTTTAATATTATACATTGTATTCTTGAAAAACTAAATGCACAATTACTACAATTTGAATTTACTTTTTTGTACAAAGATCATAAAAATATATTTAATTTTATAAAGTTTTTAAAATAAAATATTGAATAAAATAATTTTTAATGGTATATTATTAATGGTGATAAAAATGGCTGTAAAATTAAACGAAAATAAAGAGATTGTTGAAAGCATAAAAAAAGGCTTAAAGGAAAAGGGTGGTTATTGCCCCTGCAGATTACAGAAAACGGAGGATAATAAATGTATCTGCAAGGAATTTAGAGAGCAAATAGCAGACCCTGAGTTTGAGGGTTATTGCCATTGTATGCTTTACTATAAATCTAAAGATTGAAAGGAGAATTTTTGTGTCGATACTTAATGTTACAAAGGAAAATTTTGAAAAGGATATAATAGAGAGCCAAAAGACGGTACTTCTTGATTTTTATGCCGACTGGTGCGGTCCCTGCAAAATGCTGTCTCCAATAGTAGAGGAAATCGCCGAGGAAAATCCACAGTATCTTGTTGGAAAAATAAATGTTGATAACGAGCCTGAATTGGCGGCGGCATTTTCGGTGCAAAGTATACCGCTGTTAGTTGTAATGAAGAACGGCAAAATTGCCGGACAGGTGGTTGGCTACCGCCCAAAGGAACAGATTTTAAGCTTATTGGCAGAATAAAGCAAAAGGAGATAACCTATTTAGGTTATCTCCTTTTATTAAGCATTAATTATTTCATGCTGTTTTCGTAAGATTCAATCATCTTTTTAACCATCTGACCGCCGATAGAACCAGCCTGCTTAGAGGTAAGGTCACCGTTGTAACCCTGCTTTAAGTTAACGCCAACCTCGTTAGCAGCTTCCATCTTAAAACGGTTGAGTGCATCTTTAGCCTCAGGTACTACATACTTAGACATTGTAATTTCTCTCCTAAATTTTTTAAATATTTTTTGCGTTTGCAATATTATCTTATGATATTATTAAAAATTTATTTGAGGTAATTTTTGTTTTATTTTCAATTTTTTACAAAAAAACAACCGCTTAATGCGGTTGTTTTTAATTCAGCAAAAATTGTTTCTGTAATTCTCAATTGAAGCGGCAATGATTTTTATTGCGTCCTCACGGCCTTTAACATCATCAACTGCAGTAGTTTTATTTTCAAGATTTTTATAAACCTCAAAGAAGTGACGCATTTCATCAAATCTGTGCTTAGGCAGCTGGTCAATGTCCTTATATTCATTATAGGTCGGGTCGTTTACAGGAATTGCTATGATTTTTTCATCATTTCTGCCGTTATCTATCATAGTAATAACACCAATAGGATATGCTCTTACGAGTGTGAGTGGCTCTAATACCTCTGAGCAAAGCAAAAGTACATCAAGCGGGTCGTTATCGTCACCGTAAGTTCTGGGGATAAATCCGTAATTAGCAGGGTAGTGGGTAGAGGTATAGAGAATTCGATCAAGCATAATAAAACCTGTTTCTTTATCAAGCTCATACTTCTTTTTGCTGCCCTTTGGGATTTCCACAACGCAAATAAAATCTTCAGGTGTTATTCTTTTGGGTGAAATATCGTGCCAGATATTAGCCATAATAAAGTCATCCTTTAAATTAAATAATTACCTTACTTAAAAAGTCCTTAAGACGGGGGCTTTTTGGATTAGAGAACACTTCTTCAGGTGCTCCTTCTTCCATTATTATACCTTGGTCAATGAAAATTACTCTGTCAGCAACCTCACGCGCAAATCCCATTTCGTGGGTAACGACAGCCATTGTCATACCGTCTTCTGCGAGAGCCTTCATAACCTCTAAAACCTCGCCAACCATTTCTGGGTCAAGGGCTGAGGTGGGCTCGTCAAAAAGCATAACCTCAGGCTGCATACAAAGTGCACGCACAATTGCCACACGCTGTTTCTGACCGCCTGAAAGCTGAGAGGGGTAGGAATTTGCTCTGTCCGCAAGGCCAACACGCTCGAGTAGCTTTATGGCTCTTTCTTCGGCCTCGGCTTTTGAAAGATTTAAAAGCTTCATTGGAGCAATGGTCATATTTTTAAGCACTGTCATATGAGGGAAAAGGTTAAACTGCTGGAACACCATTCCGATTTTTTGGCGGTGCAGGTTAATATTAGTGTCAGGGTTGGTAATATCTGTACCCTCAAAATGGATACTGCCGCCTGTGGGCTCTTCAAGTAGGTTAAGAGTTCTTAAAAAGGTGGATTTACCGCAGCCTGAAGGGCCGATTATAACAATAACCTCACCCTTTTTGATTTCAATGTTAATGCCCTTTAAAACATCAACCTTGTCAAAGGATTTTTGCAGATTTTCAACCTTTATCAGGGTTTCATTAGTGGTCACTGTTTCTCAGCCTCCTTTCGAGCTTCTTTAAGAAATAGGATAATAGCATAACGATTATTAGATATATTACCGCAACCGTTATGAGAGGGAAGAAGGCTTCATAAGTTCTTGAACGGATAAGGTTACCAACATAGGTAATATCCTTAAGAGCTACGTAACCTGCAACCGAGGTTTCTTTTATAAGAACTATAAATTCGTTTCCAAGCGCAGGAAGAATATTTTTAAATGCTTGCGGAATGATTATATGCCACATTGTTTGCAAATAGTTAAATCCAAGACTTCTGCCAGCTTCAAACTGACCCTTATCAATGGACATTATACCCGAACGCACGATTTCGGCAACATACGCACCCGAATTTATACCGAAGGCAAATATTGCGGCATATATACCGTTTCTTACAGAGGCTAAAACAATAAAGTGGATAATCATAAGCTGAATAACCACAGGAGTTCCTCTTATTACGGTAAGATATATGTTGCAGATAGCGTTAAAGAATTTGAGTAAATAATCGCCGAAGTTTCTGCATTTTTTATCTGCTAAATTACGGTCGTATGTAGAACGGACAGCGGCAATAATAAAGCCGATTATAATGCCGAGTATTGCAGCAAATACTGTAATCTGGAGTGTAACACCCAAGCCTTTCAACAGCTGTAACCAACGGTCTTCTCTAATAAAGGTTTTGATAAAGCTGCTTTCAATATCGGCAAACCAATTAATAAAAAAGTTTTTAATAGTATTAATAAAATTCATTATACTGGTCCTTATTAAATATTAAATATGGAGCCGCACAGAAAAGTGCCGCTCCATATAAGTTTTAGTTTTATTCGGTTAATTATTCTTTAACAATAATAACCTGAGTAGCGGTTGTGTAAGTATCGGTGAAGTCGATTTCTTCAAGACGCTCATCGGTAACAGTCATACCTGCCATACCAAAGTCAGCTTTCTTTTCCTTAACAGCAGTGATGATAGAATCAAAATCCATATCATCAATAACAAGCTTATAGCCAAGCTTATCGCAAATAGCCTGAGCTATCATAGCGTCAATACCTACAACCTTTTCGCCGTCATAGAATTCATAGGGCTCAAAGAAAGCGTTGGTAGCCATGTGAAGCTCACCCTTTGAGGTATCAACATCAGCAGGGGATACATAAGGGCAGGTGCCTTTAGTATCGTCGCCTATGTAATTCTTGATGATTTTGTCAATAGTGCCGTCAGCCTTAAGGTCAGCAAGAGCAGCGTTAATGCTTGTGGTAAGCTCCTTGTTTTCTTTGGAAACGCAGATAGCGTATTCTTCAACTGCAAAAGCTTCTTCAAGAATCTTTAAGCCTTCATTAGCCTCAACGAAAGCCTTAGCGGGCTCATTGTCAATAATAACGCAGTCGATTTTGCCCTGTGTGAGAGCAAGAACAGCGTCAGCACCCTTGTTGTAACGCTCAATGGTAGAGCCTTCTTCTTCATAGTCACTTGCAAAGATATCGCCGGTGGTACCCAACTGAACGCCGATAACAGCGCCGGGAAGGTCTTTATCAGACTCAATCTTTTTGCCGTTGTTGCCGCAGCCTGCGAGAATGAAT
>SVOK01000003.1 GCA_015066445.1 Oscillospiraceae bacterium
AGCAAATATGAACCGTTCCTTAAGCGTGGAAGAAATACAAGATATGGTAGAGGACCAGATTATGAATCAGCGCGCCTTTGATGTGGCCCGCCGTTACATTACCTACCGTTATACCCGTGCTTTGGTTCGTAAATCAAACACCACAGACGAGCAGATTTTAAGCCTTATTGAGTGCAATAATGAGGAAGTTAAGCAGGAGAACTCTAACAAGAATCCTACCGTTAACAGCGTTCAGCGTGACTATATGGCAGGTGAGGTTAGTAAGGATATTACCAAGCGTATTCTTTTAGAGCCTGATATTGTTGATGCTCACGAAAGAGGTCTTATCCATTTCCACGATGCTGACTATTTTGCTCAGCATATGCACAACTGCGACCTTGTTAATCTTGAGGATATGCTCCAGAACGGTACTGTTATCAGCGGTACTTATATCGAAAAGCCTCATACATTTTCAACTGCTTGTAACATTGCAACCCAGATTATAGCTCAGGTTGCATCCTGTCAGTACGGTGGACAGAGTATAAGCCTTGCTCACTTGGCGCCTTTTGTTGATATAAGCCGTAAAAAGCTTTATTTTGATGTTAAGGCTGAGCTTGACGGTATTGAAGATATCAATGATGATATGATTAAGGAAATCGCTGAAAAGCGCCTTCGTGACGAAATCCGCAAGGGCGTTCAGACTATACAGTATCAGGTAGTTACCCTTATGACTACTAACGGTCAGGCACCTTTTGTTACTGTGTTTATGTACCTTAACGAGGCTAAGAACGAGCAAGAGAAAAAAGACCTTGCTATGATTATTGAAGAGGTATTAAAGCAACGTTATCAGGGAGTTAAGAACGAAAAAGGCGTTTGGATTACTCCTGCTTTCCCCAAGCTTATTTATGTGCTTGAGGAGGACAATATTAAAGAGGGAACAGAGTATTGGTATTTAACTCAGCTTGCAGCTAAGTGTACTGCTAAAAGAATGGTTCCTGATTATATTTCTGAGAAAATTATGCTCCAGAATAAAATCGATAAAAACGGTGAAGGCCATTGCTATACCTGTATGGGTTGCAGAAGCTTCCTTACTCCTTTTGTTGATGAGAACGGAAAGCCTAAGTATTACGGACGCTTTAATCAGGGCGTTGTAACTGTAAACCTTGTTGATATCGGTCTTTCAGCAGGTGGAAACGAAGAAAAATTCTGGCAGATATTTGATGAAAGAATGGAGCTTTGCCACAGGGCATTGCAGGCTCGCCACGAGCGTCTTACAGGAACTCTTTCCGATGCTGCTCCAATTCTTTGGCAGTATGGTGCATTGCTTCGTCTTAAGAAAGGCGAGACTATTGATAAATATCTCCATGGCGGTTATTCAACCCTTTCTCTCGGCTATGCAGGTCTTTGGGAATGCGTTTATGCTATGAACGGCAAAAAGCTTACCGAGCCTGAGGGTGAGGAATTCGGCTTAAAGGTTATGAAAAAGCTTAATGAATATACTGCAAAATGGAAGGCTGCCGAGAATATCGACTATTCTCTTTACGGCACTCCTCTTGAGAGCACGACCTATAAGTTTGCTAAATGCTTGCAGAAGCGTTTTGGTACTATTAAGGGCGTTACTGACAGAAACTATATCACAAACAGCTATCATGTTCACGTTGGTGAGGAAATCGATGCGTTTGATAAATTGGCTCTTGAAGCTAAGTTCCAGTTGCTTTCTCCGGGTGGCGCTATCTCCTATGTAGAAGTACCGAATATGCAGAACAATATTGATGCAGTTCTCTCGGTAATGCAGTTTATTTATGATAATATTATGTATGCCGAGCTTAATACCAAGAGTGACTACTGCCACAACTGCGGTTTTGACGGTGAAATCGGTATTGAGGAAGATGAACACGGTAAATTGGTTTGGACCTGTCCTAACTGCGGTAACACCGATCAGGACAGAATGAATGTTGCTCGCCGTACCTGTGGATACATTGGAACACAGTATTGGAATCAGGGCAGAACACAGGAAATTAAAGAAAGAGTATTGCACCTGTAATTTTAAGTAATTAACGGAGCGGCGGTGACCGTCGCTCCGTTTTTTTAAAGGAATGAGCTTTGCAGATGAATTATGCAACTATTAAAAAATTCGATATTGCAAATGGTCCTGGAGTCAGGGTTTCGCTTTTTGTGAGCGGTTGCCGTCATAAATGCAAGAATTGCTTTAACAGTGAGGCTTGGGATTTTAATTACGGCAAGCCTTTTACTAAAGATGTAGCTGACGAAATTTTAAAAGCCTTGGAGCCAGAGTATATTGAAGGATTTTCCCTTTTGGGAGGCGAGCCGTTTGAGCCTGAAAATCAGGAAGCTTTAGCTGATTTTTTGAGTGTTCTTAAAGAGAAAATGCCTCAAAAGACGGTTTGGTGCTACACAGGTTTTGTTTTTGATAAACAACTGCTTGAAGGTACAGTTGGAAATATCAAAACCGTTATGCAGATGTTAGAAAATATTGATGTTTTAGTAGACGGCAAATTTGTGGAGGAGCTTAAAAGTCCCGACCTTCTTTTCAGGGGTTCTTCCAATCAAAGAATAATAGATGTCAAAAAGTCCTTAGAGCAGAATGAAACCGTTTGGTTAGATGGTGTATGGCAAAGAAAAATGGGCTCGGGAAACATATACGAATAGGAGAATTTATTATGATAAAGGTGAATTTTAAAAAATTAAATGATAATGCTATTAAGCCTACTTATGGCACAGAATTTGCCGCAGGTGCTGACCTTTATGCCTGTGAGGGTGGAGAGGTTACAATAGCTGCAGGGGAGACTAAGCTTATTCATACAGGCTTGTCACTCGAAATTCCCGAGGGGTATGCAGGACTTATTTATGCCAGAAGCGGAATTGCTACTAAAAGAGGCTTAGCACCTGCTAATAAGGTTGGCGTAATTGATAGCGATTATCGTGGTGAAATTATGGTATCGCTCCACAATCATTCTACCGAAGCTCAGACTATTGCTGACGGCGAGCGCATAGCGCAGCTTGTAATCACTCCTTTTTTAAAGGTTGAATATACCGAAACTGACACTCTTTCTGATACTGTAAGGGGCGATGGAGGCTTCGGCTCAACAGGTAAAAAATAATATGATATAATTTTAAAGGATTGTCCCTATAAAAGAGGCAATCCTTTATTTTTTTATAAAATTTCAAATTATCTTGACAAGTAAAGCATAAAGTATTAGAATAAAATATCATAAATTGGATATGTTTTAGAATTTTATTCTAAGGAGGCTTTAATGGTTACCGAGAGAATACATAAACAATATTACATATTAACTGCCGCAGAGAGAAAAGTAGCAGATTTTATTTTGTTGGCTCCCTATAAGGTGATTAATATGACTGTCAATACACTGTCAAGCGAAGCTAAGGTTGCGCCTTCTGCAGTTATAAGATTTTGTAAAACGGTGGGATTTGGCGGTTTTTCAGAGCTGAAAATCGCATTGGTGCAGGAGTCGGCGGCTTTTAAAGAGGAGACAGCCATGCCTGCTTTTAATCAGGGGGCAGAGGTTAAAACCACAGTGCATAAGGTTTTTGAAACAGGAATTAAAACCTTGCGTGATACTGAAAGTATTATTGATTTTAAAAAGATAGAAAAAATGACGGTGGCTTTAAGAAAGGCAAAGCGTATTTTTATATTTGCTGTTGGTACATCTTCTATTGTGGCAACAGATTTTCAGTACCGTTTATCTCAATTGGGATTTTGGGCAACTGCTTACACTGATGTACTGTTTATGAATGTTACAGCGGTGAATTTAACACTTGACGATGTTGTGCTTGCTGTTTCTCATAGCGGTAGAACAAAAGCAGTTGTGGATGCTGTGCGCCACGCTAAAAAGGCAGGAGCTACTACTATTGCGGTAACAAGCTTTTCGGATAGTATGCTATATAATGACAGCGATATTGCAGTATCCGTTTTTGCCGATGAAATTAATTATCCTGTTGAGGCGGTTTCAGCAAGACTGGCGCATATCTGCCTTTTAGATGCGGTTACAATGGCCCTTGCAACCGGCATAGAGGAATTTCCAAGCAGGATAAAGGCAAGAAACAAAATATTAAAAGAAATAAGATATTAAAAGAGGTAATTTAAATGAAAAAGGTAATTTTAATTTCTATTGACGGTATGCGCCCTGATGGTTTTTCCCTCTGCGGCAACCCATTTTGTCAGGAAATGATGAATATAGGCTCATATACTTTGGAGGGAAGAACGGTATTTCCATCGGTAACGCTTCCTTGTCATATGTCATTATTCCATAGCGTTCCTCCTGAAAGACACGGAATTACCACCAATGTTTATATTCCGTTTGCCAGACCTATAAACGGTTTGTTTGAGCAGATAAAAAACAGCGGTGGCGTGAGCGCTATGTATTACGGTTGGGAACCGTTGAGAGATGTGTCAAGACCGGCCTCCTTAAAATATGCAGGGTATATAAATGCCTATACAGAGGACGCAACAGATGGACTTCTCACCGATATGGCGATAGACAGAATAGAAAAAAGCAAGCCCGATTTTGTGTTTCTTTATATGGTTGAAACAGATGAAAAGGGCGGTCACGATAACGGTTGGATGAGCGACGGTTATCTTAATTACATAAATGCTGCAATTGAAAATGTCAAGCGCGTTTATGAGACTTATGGGAATGAATACACAATAATTGTAACTGCCGACCACGGCGGTCACGGACGCTCTCACGGAAGCAATTTGCCCGAAGATATGACAATACCGATGTTTTTCATTGGTGATAGCTTTAAAGCAGGAGAAAAACTCGAAAATATCACTATTCTTGATATAGCGCCTACAGTAGCAGATATTATGTCTGTACCGAAAGCGCCTGAGTGGGAAGGAAGGTCAATAGTAAAATGACAGTATTTTTATCAACACTTAATCAAATGGCATTTTTAATGCTACTTATTGCAATAGGTTTTATTCTTTGCCGTTTTAAAATTATTCCGGATAATGCCTCGATGCTTCTTTCAAAGCTTGAAAACAATGTTTTTATTCCGGCTTTAGTTCTTGGAACATTTATGCAGAATTTCACAATTAAGAAGATGGGCACAGCGTGGCAGTATATCCTTTGCGGGCTTGTGGTAGTAGTAATCAGTATGCCTTTGGCAATAGGACTTTCTCATATTTCTTCAAAGGATAGCTATATCAGAAAAATATATACATACGGTTTATCCTTTTCAAACTTCGGTTTTATGGGAAATGCAGTTGTAAAAGCACTTTTCCCTGATATTTTTATGGAATACCTTATATTTGTTTTGCCTTTTTGGTTTTTTATTTATGTGTGGGGTGTTCCGAGTCTTTTGATTTCCTCTGAAAACGGTAACAAAAGCTTCAAGAATAGCCTTAAAAATCTTATAAACCCTATGTTTGTTGCAATGTTTATCGGTATGATATTAGGTCTTTCGGATAAGATTAAAATACCCGAGTTTCTGGATTCTGCAGTAACCACCTTGGGGGACTGTATGTCACCTGTGGCTATGCTTCTTACGGGTATTACCATAGCTAAAATTGATTTAATCAAAACCTTTAAAAACATATCTGTTTATTGGGTGTCTGTTATAAGACTCTTTATAATTCCCTTAGCGGCAGTAGGAGCGCTTACATTTTTGCCTTTGGATTACGGTCTTGCTCTTTGCACCGTTTGCTCTCTTGCAATGCCATTAGGACTTAATACGATTGTAGTCCCCAGCGCTTACGGTAAGGATACTTCGGTAGCAGCAGGTATGGCGCTTATTTCGCATTTAATGTCCTGTATTTCAATTCCGGTTGTGTTTATGATATTTAATTCTGTTGTAAAATAGGATTTTTTCGATTTGCTTTATAAGGATTAAAAAAGGGGTAGAAAAACCAGAGATTATGTAGTATAATAAATAAGATTAAATGTTTTTATTGCCCTGAGGTGTAAAAAATGAGAATTGTTATTAAAATAGGAACTTCAACCTTAGCTCACAGCACAGGCAGACTTAATATCCGCCGTGTGGAGGAGCTTTGCAAGGTTATGAGCGACCTTAAAAATGCAGGAAATGAAATTATATTGGTGTCTTCAGGCGCTATTGGTATGGGTGTGGGCAAGCTTTCACTAAGTAGCAGACCTACTGATATTCCAACTAAGCAGGCGGCTGCGGCTGTGGGACAATGCGAGCTTATGTATATATACGATAAGCTTTTTTCTGAGTATAACCACACAGTGGCGCAAATTCTCATAACCGGTGAGGATATTGAGCACATCGACCGCAGGGCTAATTTTGAAAACACAATGCGCCGTCTTTTAGAGCTTGGCGTACTTCCTATTGTTAATGAAAACGATTCTATTGCAACAGATGAAATTGTAATAGGCGATAATGATACCTTGGGCGCTATTGTTGCCACTACCTTAGGTGCAGATTTGTTGATAATTCTTTCTGATATTGACGGTCTTTTCACAGCCGACCCTCATAAGGATAAGGATGCTGTTTTGTTACATACAGTAAGCAAAATCACTCCTGAAATTGAAGCTATGATAGGCGGAGCCGGAAGCAGTCTCGGTACAGGCGGTATGCTCACTAAAATAAAGGCGGCTAAAATGACCGTTGCCGCAGGCACAGATATGGTAATTGCAAACGGCAAGGACCCCGATATACTTTATGATATTGTAGACGGTAAGGACGTAGGCACACGATTTACTTCACGAAAGGTTTAAAATAATGATAACAACTAATGAGATTCTTTTAAGGGCTAAGGCGGTATCGCAGAATGCTCCGCTTAGCTGTGAAGTTAAAAACAAAGCTTTAAAAGCAATGGCTGATGCACTTTTGCGTAACAGCGATGAGATTTTAAAAGCAAATGCTTTGGATATCAGTAAAGCCAAGGAAACGGTTTCTCAGGTGATGCTTGACCGCTTAAGATTAACAACCGACCGCATTGAGGGTATGGCAAAAGGGATATTAGAGGTTGCAGATTTACCTGACCCTGTTGGCAGAGTTGTTCAAAGCTCTGTGCACAAAAACGGACTTTTAATAGAAAAAACCTCTGTGCCTTTCGGTGTTGTGGCTATTATTTACGAAAGTCGCCCCAATGTCACCTCTGATGCGGCGGCATTAAGCTTTAAAAGTGGAAATGTCTGCGTGCTTCGAGGCGGTAAGGAGGCTTATTCTAGCGCTTATGCCATAGTGAAAGCTTTAAAAGAGGGTCTCAGAGAATGCGGAATTGACGAGAATTATATAAATCTTGTTGAGGATACTACAAGACAGAGCGCTAATGAGCTTATGACAGCGGTGGGTTTGGTTGATTTGCTGATACCCCGAGGCGGCAAGGGTCTTATAAAGGCTTGCACAGATAACGCCAAGGTGCCCTGCATAGAAACAGGAACGGGAATTTGCCATATTTATGTTGATAAAGAGGCTGACCTAGAAAAAGCGCTTAAGATTATAGATAATGCCAAAACAAGCCGCCCTTCTGTTTGCAATGCGGCAGAGGTTTGCCTTGTTCATAAAAGCATAGCGCCTTTGTTTCTGCCAAAGCTTTATGATAGCTTTTATTCCTCTGATAGAGAAAATAAGGTTGAGCTTATGGGTGACAGCGAGGTTTTAAAGTATATAAATGTTACCCCTGCAGGCGAAAACGATTTTGATACAGAATTCCTTGATTATAAAATGGCGGTAAAAATTGTAAACAGTGCCGAGGAAGCGGTAGCGCATATAGCTGAGCACTCAACCCATCACAGTGAAAGCATTATAACCGAAGACGGCAGCACCGCCGATTATTTTACAGCAAGAGTTGATTCTGCCGCAGTTTACGTTAATGCCTCCACCCGTTTTACTGATGGCGGCGAGTTTGGACTTGGCTGTGAAATGGGAATTTCAACCCAAAAGCTTCACGCGCGAGGACCTATGGGTCTTAACGAGTTAAACACATATAAATATATTATTAAAGGTAACGGTCAGATAAGATAGGTCGACTCTTGTTACCTTATAGGAGAAATGGTATGTCAACTGTAAAATTTGGTTTTATCGGAGCAGGCAATATGGGCGGTGCTTTGGCACGTGCAGTTTGTAAATCAGTAAATCCTAAAGAGGTTTTACTGTCGGATATGTCTGCAGTAAAGGCACAGTTATTAGCAAATGAACTCGGCTGTTCTTATGGTGATAATGTGGCAGTAGCCTCATCGGCAAGATTTATATTTTTAGGTGTTAAGCCTCAGGTTATGGATACTGCCCTGAAAAGCCTTATACCTTTGTTAGAAAAGCGTAACGACAGATTTGTTCTCGTTACTATGGCGGCTGGTATTAAAATAAGTGAAATTACTGCAATGGCAGGAAAGAATTATCCTGTTATCAGAATTATGCCTAATACTCCCGTTTCTGTGGGGAAAGGTATGATACTTTATACCGCTTCTGAGGAAGTGTTTATGGACGAAATCGGTGAATTCTGCGATGCACTGAAGCAGGCGGGCAGGGTGGACCGTATTGAAGAAAAGCTTATCGATGCTGCAAGTGCAGTTTCGGGCTGCGGTCCTGCTTTTGTGTATATATTCTGTGAAGCCTTGGCAGATGCAGGTGTTGAATGCGGATTACCAAGAGCTAAGGCTCTTGAGTATGCCGCACAGACCCTTTCCGGTGCAGCAGAGCTGTTGCTCACTTCCGGCAAACACCCCGCTGTTTTAAAAGATGAGGTTTGCAGTCCCGGTGGCACTACAATAGCCGGAGTTCACGCCCTTGAGGAAAACGGATTCAGAGGGGCTACAATGTCGGCTGTGAAGTCTGCGTTTGATAAAACAAAAGCGTTGGGCAAATAAAATTTAAAAAATTTTGATTTAAACTTGACAAATTGCACTTCAAGTGATATAATTTTCGGGTAAAATGCGTTGAAGGAATTATTTCCTATGCTTTAACTTCTTTAGAGAGTCGGCGGTTGGTGTAAGCCGATGAAGATGTGTAGGTTAAGTCTCATCCCTGAGCAGAACGGCTGAAATTTCAAGTAAGCTGTTACGGCGAGCTCCGTTATCATGGCTAAAGGCTTGTTTGAGTCTTGATGAGTGACCGTTGTGTAATACGGTAATCAGGGTGGTACCACGGATATTGTTTATTCGTCCCTGAGATTGCAAGGATGTGCAGTCTCAGGGCTTTTTTTATAGCTTTCTGCACATAGTCTGGCAGAGCTGTCTGCCACATTAAGAAAGGAACGATTTTTATGAAAAACATCAAAATTACTGACATTACTTTATGCCGAAACAAAGCGCTCAGCTTTAAGGAGCGTATTGAAATTGCAAGACTTCTTGACCGACTTAATGTTGATACCATAGAGATTCCACAAATTGATAATATTAAGAGTGATACTTTGCTTATCCGTACAATTTCTTCATTTGTTAAGGAGAGTAAATTATCTGTTTGCTGCGGATATAATGCTGAGGGTGTTGAGCTTGCAGCAGCCGCTCTTAACAATACTAAAAATCCCGAAATCAGAGTAGAGCTCCCAATGAGCCCCGTAGGTATGGAGTATACCTGCCATAAAAAGGCTCCTGCTATGATAGAGCTTATTAAGACATTGGTAACTTCAGCTAAGGAAAAATGCGAAAATGTTCAGTTCTGTGCAGTTGATGCTACCCGTGCAGAGGAGCAATTTTTGACAGAGGCTATTAATACTGCTATTGAAGCAGGTGCTAATTCTGTAACAGTTTGCGATACCACAGGCGAAATGTTGCCCGATGAATTTGCAAGGTTTGTTGAAAATATTAAGACTAATGTTAAGGAAACGGAATTTGCAGTTTCTATTGAGGATAAAAACGGTATGGCAACAGCGGCTTCCATCTTAGCTGTAAAGTCAGGTGCAGACGGCGTTAAAACTGCAGTTTCAGGCGGTGTTGCAAGCCTTGAAACCTTTGCGGGTCTTATCAAAAACTGCGGAAACACCTGCGGCTTCAGCTGTAATATCAAGTATACAGAAACAGGCAGAATTGTAAAGCAAATTGCAAGAATTACCGATTCTAATACCGCAACTGCCGCTCCTGCGGTGAGAAGCGAGGCTGAAAATGCTATTCATCTTGACAGTAATGATAGTGTTGAAGCTGTGGCTGTTGCAGTTCAGAGCCTTGGTTATGACCTTTCCGAAGATGATATTGCAAAGGTTTATGAGGAATTTGTCCACATTGCTTCTAAAAAGCGAGTTGGAGCTAAAGAGCTTGATGCTATTGTTGCGAGCACCGCTTTGCAGGTTCCCCCCACATATAAACTTATAAGCTATGTAATAAACAACGGTAATATTATTTCTTCCTCTGCTCAACTGCGTCTTTCTAAGGGTGACGAGGAGTTAGAGGGTATTTGCATCGGCGATGGTCCTGTTGATGCAGCTTTCAGGGCTATTGAGCAGATTATTGGAAGACATTATGAGCTTGATGATTTCCAGATTCAGACCGTTACCGAGGGTAGAGACTCTATGGGTTCTGCTTTGGTACGTCTTCGTGAGGGCGGTAAGCTCTATTCTGGCACAGGTATTTCTACCGATATTTTAGGAGCCAGTATCCGTGCTTATATAAATGCACTTAATAAGATTGTTTACGAGGAGGCAAACTGATATGAAGCTGTCATTTTCTACTAAGGGTTGGCATAACAGCTCATTTGAGGATTTTTGCGCCATTGCTAAGGATTTAAAGTTTCAGGGAATAGAACTTCATAACATACATAACCGCCTTTTTACTGATAAGGACGGAGCTTTTCACGATTATACCGCCGCAGCAACGGTAAGAAAGCTTTATGAATTAAAGCTCAATATTCCCTGCATTGATTCTATATGTGACTGCGGTAAGACAAGCGAAAAGGAAGATACCATTACAGAAATTCGCACCTGTATCAGTATTGCTAAAAACCTTAAAATCCCCGCTGTAAGAGTGCGTGCAATAGGGGACGGTGATACCGATGCTTCCTTTGCTTGTGCAGAAGATATAATCAGAACCTTGTTGCCTGAGGCTGAAAATGCCAATATTTCAATTCTGGTTGAGACTTCGGGTATTTTCTGTGATACTGCAAAGCTTTTGCAACTTCTTAACACCTTTGCTTGCGATAATCTGGCAGCTTTGTGGGATATGTATTCAACATATTTCATCGGTCATGAGGAAGCAGAGACCACCATTAAAAACTTAGGCGCTTATGTCCGCCATGTTCATATCAAAGATGCCGCTGAGGAAAACGGCGAGCTTAGCTTCTGCCTTATGGGCGAGGGTAAGCTTCCTATAGAAGAAATGATGCTGGCGCTTCGTTCTGTTAACTATGACGGTTTTGTATCTTTAGAATGGCACCCCGAATGGTGTGAAGAGCTTGACGATATGGAGATTATTTTCTCTCAGTTTGTGAGCTTTATGAAGCAGTTTGGAGATACCTCCAAAAATGAATCTGCTCTTTATTACAACCGTGCTCATACAGGTAAATATGTCTGGGAAAAGGATTTGCTTATTGATGCTACTTTTTCAGATGTATTAGACCGTATGGTTGAGGAATTTCCTGACCAGTATGCCTTTAAATACACTACACTTGATTATACAAGAACTTATAGCGAATTCCGTGACGATGTGGATACCTTTGCACGCTCTCTTATAGCTCTTGGTGTAAAGGCAGGAACACATGTAGCTGTTTGGGCTTCAAATGTGCCTCAGTGGTATATTGCTTTCTGGGCAACTGTTAAAATAGGCGCAGTTTTGGTAACTGTTAATACCGCTTATAAAATTCACGAAATAGAATATCTTTTAAGACAGTCGGATACACATACAATTATTATGACCGAGGGCGCTAAGGATATAGCTTACGGTGAAATTGTGGCAGAGCTTTGTCCTGAGCTTGAAACACTTAAGGCCGGCTCACCCTTACACGCAAAGCGTTTACCCTTCCTTAGAAATTGCATAACAGTTGGCTTTAAGCAAAAGGGTTGTCTTACTTGGGACGATGCTATTGACCGTGCCGCTCAGGTACCTGTAAGCGAGGTTTACAGAATGGCAGCTCAGGTTGATAAAGACGATGTATGTAATA
The DNA here is from genome assembly GCA_015066445.1 of Oscillospiraceae bacterium. GTDB lineage: Bacteria > Bacillota > Clostridia > Oscillospirales > Acutalibacteraceae > UBA737. Next base: position 12,016 of record SVOK01000003.1, read on the forward strand.
TGCAGTATACTTCGGGTACAACGGGCTTCCCCAAGGGCGTTATGCTTACTCACTATAACGTTGTTAACAACGGTAAATATATAGGCGACCATATGGAGCTTTCAACTGCGGACAGAATGATGATTCAGGTGCCTATGTTCCACTGCTTCGGAATGGTGCTTTCTATGACAGCATCTATGACTCACGGTGCTACAATGTATCCTATGCCATACTTCTCACCAAAGCCTTCCTTGGCTTGCGTTCATAATGAGCATATCACCGCCTTTAACGGTGTGCCTACTATGTTTATTGCTATGATGCAGCACGCTGATTTTGCTAAAACAGACTTTTCTTATATGCGTGTTGGAATTATGGCAGGTGCTAACTGTCCTGCTGACCTTATGAAAAAGGCAACTGAGGTTATGAATATGAAGGAAATCGTATCTGTTTACGGTCAGACCGAGGCTAGCCCCGGATGTACAATGAGCAGCTACTATGATTCCTTAGAGGTTCGTACAGAAACAGTAGGCTCTGCTTTTGCAAATGTTGAATGTAAAATTGTTGACCCTGAGACAGGTCTTGACTGTCCTGACGGTGTGAACGGTGAGTTTGTAGCAAGAGGCTATAATATTATGAAGGGCTATTATAAAATGCCTAAGGCCACAGCAGAGGCTATCGATAAGGACGGCTGGCTTCACACAGGCGACCTTGCTTGCAGAGACGCTGACGGTAACTACCGCATTACAGGCAGACTTAAGGATATGATTATCAGAGGTGGAGAAAATATCTACCCAAAGGAAATAGAGGAATTTATTTATACCTGTCCTAAGGTTCGTGATGTTCAGGTTATCGGTGTTCCCGATGAGCAATACGGTGAGGAAATTATGGCTTGCATTATCCTTAAAAAGGGTGAGGAAATGACTGCCGACGAAATGAAGCAGTATATTGCGGCTCATATGGCTCGTCATAAGGTGCCACGCTATATTGATTTTGTAAACGAATTCCCGATGAATGCGGCAGGTAAAATTCTTAAATATAAAATGCGTGAGGATGCCGCAGAAAAGTTAGGACTGAAAAAGTAAATGGTTAACGGTATTTATACAATAGATGCACATTGCCATATTTATCCCGAAAAAATAGCCGCAAAGGCCGTTGCAGGTACCGATAATTTTTACGGTGAAAATTCTGTTGGTAAAGGTACGGTTGAAGACCTTATTGAGCGAGGCGATAGGGCAGGGATAGACTGTTTTATTGTTCAGTCGGTGGCAACAACTCCCCGACAGGTGGCAAGTATAAATAATTTTATAGCCACCTCGGTTGCGGCTAATCCTGAAAGGCTTGTGGGTCTCGGCACACTTCACCCTGAAAGCGAGGATATTAAGGGCGACATAGAGCAGATAATTGCTTTAGGTCTTAAAGGAGTAAAGCTTCACCCTGATATACAGGCATTTAAAATAGACGACTACAGATGCCTTAAAATTTATGAGCTTTGCGAAGAAAATGGATTGCCGATCCTAATGCACACGGGCGATAACAGATATGATTATTCAAATCCTAACCGACTCTTACCCATTCTTGATATCTATAAAAATCTTACCGTAATAGGAGCTCATTTGGGTGGTTGGTCAATTTGGGAGGAAGCAGTTTCAAAGTATAAGGATTGTAAGAATTTTTATGTTGACTGTTCTTCAAGCTTTAATTATATTGACAAAGAAACGGCAAAGCGTATTATAAGAGCGTATGGTGCAGATAAGGTCCTGTTTGGAACGGATTACCCGATGTGGTCGCATAAGAGCGAGCTTGAATATTTTTTCTCGCTCGGACTTGACGAACAGGAAATTATGAGTATACTAAATATAAACGCAAAAAAACTTTTTAATTTGGAGTGACCGAAATGAAAATAGGTACTAAATGTGTTCAGGGCGGCTATACACCCGGCAACGGCGATCCGAGACAAATCCCAATAATTCAGAGCACAACCTTTAAATATGCCACAAGTGAGGATATGGGCAAGCTTTTTGACCTTGAAGCCAGCGGATATTTTTATTCACGCCTTCAGAATCCCACTTGTGATACTGTAGCAGCTAAAATTTGCGAGCTTGAGGGCGGTACTGCCGCAATGCTCACCTCGTCAGGTCAGGCAGCTTCGTTCTATTCAATTTTTAATATTGCTTCTTGCGGTGACCATATTGTTTCTTCTTCAACAATTTACGGCGGAACATATAACCTTTTCGCTGTTACTATGAAGAGAATGGGTATTGAGTTTACCTTTGTATCACCCGACTGTACAGAGGAAGAGCTTAATGCTGCATTTAAGGAGAATACAAAGGCGGTATTTGGTGAGACTATTGCAAACCCTGCTCTTAATGTGCTTGATATTGAAAAGTTTGCAAATGCAGCTCACAGCCACGGTGTTCCCCTTATTATTGATAACACATTTGCTACACCCGTTAATTGCAGACCTTTTGAGTGGGGCGCAGATATTGTAACCCATTCCACCACTAAGTATATGGACGGTCACGGCTCGGGCGTTGGCGGTTGTATTGTTGATTCTGGTAAGTTTGACTGGACTAAGTATTCCGATAAATTTCCTGGACTCTGCACCCCTGATGACAGTTATCACGGTGTAACTTATACTGAGCGTTTCGGCCTCGAGGGCGCTTATATTACCAAGGCTACAGCACAGTTAATGCGTGACTTTGGCTCAATTCAGTCACCACAGAATGCTTTTCTCATTAATTTAGGTTTAGAGAGTCTCCATCTTAGAATGAAGAGACATTGTGAAAACGGTTTGGCTGTTGCCAAGGCTTTAGAGGCTGACAGCAGAGTATCCTGGGTAAATTACCCTGGTCTTGAGTCAAGTAGAGATTATGCTTTGGCTCAGAAGTATCTGCCAAACGGTAGCTGCGGTGTTGTAAGCTTTGGTGTTAAGGGTGGCAGAGCTGCTGCTGAGAAGTTTATGAAAAATCTCAAAATCGGAGCAATTGAAACCCATGTTGCTGATGCCCGTTCTTGCTGCTTGCACCCTGCAAGTGCAACTCATAGACAGATGAATGAGGATGAGCTTATTGCGGCAGGTATTTCAGGTGACCTTATCCGTTTCTCTTGCGGAATTGAGGATGCTGAGGACCTTATTGCTGATATTAAGCAAGCACTTGATAATATTTAATTTCAAAACAAAAACCTTCCTCTTGAAAAGGGAAGGTTTTTATGTTATTCTATAATAAAATTATATTAATCGGGGTACAGTTTATGCCTATTAAAATTCCAAATGATTTACCCGCAGTAAAAACGCTTAACGACGAAAATATATTTGTTATGACCGAAACAAGGGCAATAACACAGGATATTCGTCCGCTTAAAATATTGCTTTTAAATTTAATGCCTAAAAAAATTGAGACCGAAACTCAGCTTTCCCGCTTACTAGGTAACTCACCGTTGCAGGTGGATTTAGAGCTTATTCATACTAAAAGTCATAAGTCTAAAAACACTTCTGCAGAGCATCTTTTAGCCTTTTATAAAACCTTTGACGATGTTAAAGACCGTACCTTTGACGGTATGATTATCACAGGTGCCCCTGTTGAACAGATGGAATTTGAAGAGGTTGAGTATTGGGAAGAGCTTTGCGAAATTATGGAATGGACCAAAACTCACGTGCACAGCACTTTCCATATTTGTTGGGGCGCTCAGGCAGGGCTTTATTACCATTTCGGTATAAATAAAAAACCGTTAGATAAAAAGATGTTCGGAGTATTCCCGCATAAGGTGGATTATAAAAAATCCATTCTTTTCAGGGGGTTCGACGATGTATTTATGGTGCCTCATTCAAGACACACCACAGTTGATGTTGACGATGTTAAAAAGATTAAGAATTTAAAAGTTCTTTCAACCTCTAAGGAAGCAGGTCTTTACGCTGTATCAACAAAGAACGGAAAGCAGATTTTTATTACTGGTCATTCTGAATATGATGCAGATACTCTTATGAATGAATATTTAAGAGATGTTTCACAGGGGCTTCCTATCGAAATGCCTAAAAATTATTTCAAGGATAATGACCCAAAAAAAGGCCCCGTTGTTTCTTGGCGTTCACACGCAAATCTGCTTTATTCAAATTGGCTTAACTATTTTGTTTACCAGACAACGCCTTACGATATTGAAAAAATCAAAAAATAATAATTCTTAAAAGCTTCGGCAAATGCGCTGAAGCTTTTTGGATTTTGGAATAACTAAGTAAAAAAGCAAAAAAGTCCGATTAAATCGGACTTTTTTGCTTTTTGCCTTATGGATTAGCAACCGCAGTTATTGTCGCAACCACAGCCACAACCGTTGTTGTAGGAACCATTGTTGCCGCAACCGCCACAGCAGAAGATGATGAGGATAAGGATTATAATCCAAGAGCAATTATTACCACCAAAGTTACACATTTAAGAAAACCTCCTTTTTTGTTTTCATCACATACTATGCAAAAAACAGAAAGGGTGTTACAGAAAATTGATTTTTAAAAAAAGCTCTATTAGTATAATTGATATATACCGCAGCAAATTTAATCTATTTGACTGTCGGGGTAGAAACCAAGAAATTATCCAAAGTATAGGCGTGATAAAAAAAGAACTTGACTTTTCCTGACTTTCGTGTATAATAAAAGTCAGGGAAAGTCAAAAAAGAGGTGCTTAAAAATGAGAATGAGTGATTTAATAACAAGGGAAATAATAAGAATGCTTAATGAATCCGAGGAGAATACCGCCGAAATTCAGCGTAACGAATTTGCAGGGCTTATAGGCTGTGCGCCAAGTCAGATTAATTATGTGCTTTCGTCCAGATTTACTCCTGAGCACGGTTATATTATCGAAAGCAGGAGAGGCGGCGGGGGATATATCAGAATTAAAAGAGTTATGCTTAATTCCTCGTCGGCTTTTATGCACATAATAAATTCAATTGGGGATAGTATAGATTCTATGAGCACCAGAATTGTAATAGAAAACTGTCTTGAGGCAGGACTTATTTCGTCAGAAATTGCCCGTATTATGGCGGCGGCAGTATCTAATTCTGTTATGCAAACAGTGCCGCCGATGCTTAAAGATAATTTAAGGGCCACCATACTAAAGCAGATGCTTTTGACCCAAATCTAAAGGAGTGATTTATATGCTGTGTGAAAAATGCGGAAAAAATAATGCTACTACACATATCCGCTCGGTAGTTAACGGAGTTGTGAAGGAGCTTAATCTATGTAGCCATTGTGCGGCATTAGAAGGATATACAGGTATATCTCATAACAGTCTTGCAGGTATGTTAGCTTCAATGCTCGGTGATGTTACAGAGCACAGAACAATTGCGGAAAAGGTTAAATGCCCTGTTTGCGGAGCTGATTTTCATACTATTGCTGAAAGCGGCAAGGTTGGTTGCGCAGAGTGCTATAAAACCTTCAGAAAAGAGCTGTTGCCTTATCTTAAAAGGGTACATGGAAGCACTCATCATGCAGGAAAGGTGCCTAACAGCGCACCGCTTGCGGTAGTGCCACAAAAGGAAACCGTTGAAGATTTGAGGTTTGAGCTTAACCGTCTTGTTAGTGAGGAAAAATACGAACAAGCGGCAGTTATAAGAGATAAAATTAAGAAAATGGAGGCGGAAAATAATGAGTAGTTGGTATAATAACCGAGAGACTCAAAGCGATGTTGTTTTAAGCACAAGAGTCCGTCTTGCCAGAAATCTTGAGGGTATTCCTTTTCCGTCAAGAATGACTGATACCCAAAAGCAGGAGTTAAAGGAAAAGGTTAAGCAGGCTATTGCTGACAGTAATACTCCCTTTTCTAAAACTCTCAAATATATTGATATGCAGACCATTCCTCAGAACGAGATAAACGCTATGGTTGAGCGTCACGTGATAAGTCCCGAATTTGCAAAGAATACAGACGGTAGGGCTATCATACTTTCAGGTGACGAAAGCATAAGTATTATGATAGGTGAGGAGGACCATATACGAATTCAGGTTATATTGGGCGGTTTTCAGCTTGAAGAGGCTTATGATATTGCAGAGAGAATTGACACTCTTCTTTATAGCAAGCTGCATTTTGCCTTTGATTCGGAATTAGGTTTTTTAACCGAATGTCCCACAAATCTTGGAACAGGTCTCAGAGCATCGCTTATGCTTCATTTGCCTGTTATTGAATCAAGAGGCGAGATCGCCGCTCTTGGAGATACTGTGAGTAAAATTGGCTTTACTGTACGAGGAATGTATGGTGAGGGCTCAAAGGCAGTAGCATCTATTTATCAGGTTTCAAATCAGATAACCTTGGGCATAAGCGAGAAAAATGCTATTGATAATCTTAAAATAATAGCAACCCAGTTAATCGAAAAGGAACGCTCTGCTGCAAAGGAGCTTGATTCTTTGAAGCTTGAGGATATGACCTACAGAGCCTTAGGAACACTTAAATACTCCAGAATAATTACAAGTGAGGAAGCTATGAAATTACTTTCACGGATTAAATTAGGGCAGAGTGTGGGCATACTTAAAGAGAATATTAATCCGGTTGAACTGTTAATAAACTGTCAGCCGTATATGCTTATGCGAAAATATGGCGAAATGGAGCCTTACGAAAGAGATATTTCAAGAGCAGAATATTTAAGAGAAGCATTAAAAGATTATTGACACGGCATTAAATCGCCGTGAGGGAGGTAAAACAATATGAAATATAATTTTAACGGATTTACTTCAAAGGCTAACGATGCCTTGAATCAGGCGATAAGCTCAGCTGAAAAATTAGGTCATACCTATGTTGGAAGTGAGCATTTACTTTTGGGATTGCTTAAAATCGGCGGCGGTGTTGCTGCTGCGGTGCTTAATAAAAAGGGGATAACAGCCGAAAAAATTGAGGAGCTTATCAGGGCTCAGATAGGCTGCGGTACACCCACAAAGCTTTCTCCAGATTATTTCACGCCGAGAGCCAAAAGGGTTATTGAAACCGCAATGAGCGGCTGTAATAGTATGGGCAAAAAGTTTGTTGGAACAGAGCATCTGTTAATCGGTATTTTAAGCGAAGGTGATAATTACGCTATACGCTTTATAAACGCTTTGGGCGTGGATGTGGCATTCCTCACGAATGAGGCGCTTTCGGCATCGGGAATTGATCCTAATACCGCTTCACCAAAGGAGCAAGGCGGCGCTAAAGAAGTGAAAACCGAAAATCTTTCAAAATTCGGTATCGATTTAACAGAAGAAGCAAAAAAAGGAAAGCTTGACCCTGTTATCGGCAGGGAAAAAGAGATAGAGCGTGTGATTCAGATTCTTTGCCGCAGAACAAAAAACAACCCTTGCCTTATAGGCGAGCCGGGTGTTGGCAAAACCGCTGTGGTTGAGGGCTTGGCACAAAAAATAGCTGACGGCAATGTTCCTGATATTTTAATTAACAAAAAGCTTTTCACCCTTAATCTTACGGGTATGGTTGCAGGTACTAAATACCGTGGTGATTTTGAAGAACGCATAAAAAATGTAATCGATGAGGTTACAAAATCGGGTAATATAATTCTTTTTATAGACGAGGTTCACACTATCATAGGTGCAGGCTCTGCAGAGGGAGCTACCGATGCGGCTAATATTTTAAAGCCTGCATTAGCCCGTGGGGAATTTCAGCTTGTGGGTGCTACCACAATTTCGGAGTACCGCAAAAACATTGAAAAGGATTCTGCTCTTGAAAGACGTTTTCAGCCTGTAAATGTTGGCGAGCCCACGGAAGAAGATGCAGTTTTAATTCTTAAAGGCTTAAAGGACAAATACGAGGCACACCACAAGGTTAAAATTTCAGATGAGGCATTAACTGCGGCTGTAAAGCTTTCGGCAAGATATATCACCGACCGCTTCTTGCCCGATAAAGCAATAGACCTTGTAGATGAGGCGGCTTCAAGAGTTCGATTAAAGATTTCTGCAGCTCCGCCCGAATTTAAAGAGCTTGAGGAAAAAATTGCCGATATTGAGGACGAAAAAAATGAGGCTATATCTTCGCAGGATTTTGAACGGGCTGCAAATCTCAGAGACAATGAGAACAAATTAAAGCAGCAGCTTCGTGAGGAAAAGGAAAAATGGCAGGATAAAAACGGTCATTTAAACGGAGAGGTAACAGCAGAGGATATCGCAGATATTCTATCTGGCTGGACGGGCGTGCCGGTGTCTCAGCTCACCGAGGAGGAAAGCGCAAGACTTCTTCGTCTTGAAGAGGAGCTTCATAACAGAATTATCGGTCAGAACGAGGCGGTTACAGCAATAGCCAAGGCTATTCGCCGAGGAAGAGTGGGACTTAAAGACCCTAAAAGACCAATAGGCTCGTTTATCTTTTCGGGTCCTACAGGTGTCGGTAAAACCGAGCTTTGCAAAGCACTTGCAGAATCGCTTTTCGGAAGCGAAAATATGATGATAAGGCTTGATATGTCGGAATATATGGAAAAGCACACGGTTTCCCGTCTTGTGGGCTCGCCTCCGGGATACGTTGGTTTTGAGGAGGGCGGTCAGCTTACAGAAAAGGTAAGGCGTAACCCTTATTCGGTACTGCTTTTTGATGAGATAGAAAAAGCTCACCCTGATGTATTTAATATGCTGCTGCAAATTTTAGAGGACGGTATTTTAACCGATTCTCAAGGCCGAAAGGTTGACTTTAAGAATACGGTAATAATTATGACCTCCAATGTGGGAGCCAGAAAAATCACCGATAAGAAAATAAGCTTCGGCTTTGTTGAAGCTGATGACGGCGGCAACAGTGATATAAAAGCTTCGGTTTTAGAGGAGCTTAAAAACACATTCCGACCCGAGTTTTTAAACCGTGTTGACGATATTATAGTCTTCTCAAAGCTGAGTAGCACTGAAATAGAGGAAATTGCCGAGAAAATGCTTATCGGTCTTGCTAAAAGGCTTGAAAACCTTAATATCACGCTGAAATGGGAGCCGAGCGTTACAAAAGCATTGAGTCTTAAAGGCTTTGATGAGGTTTACGGCGCAAGACCATTAAGACGTGAAATACAAAGCAAAATTGAAGATGCTTTAAGTGAAAAAATTCTTGAAGGCAGTATCAAAAACGGTGATACTGTTATATGCGCTTTCGAGGAAGAAGAATTCAAATTTAATAATTAAAGAAAAAATCGACAGGTTAGGCCTGTCGATTTTTTCTTTGCTATGTTTAATGTAATATTATTTTGATTTTTATATAGATTTCTTTTATGTTAAGAAACTATAAAGTTATTAATTAAAGATTATAATACTTATCAAATTCAGCAGGATGGGGAATAGCTGCAAACTGTGCGCATTCTGCACGTTTGGTTTTAATGAAATTGCGGATAAGCTCATCAGGGAAAACTCCACCCTCGGTCAGATCCGTGACCCTCGCTGTCGGAATTCCAATAAGACTGCTTGGCGTCTACAGTAGCACCTATATATCTGCCGTCAACATTCCAGCTAACATCGTCAAAAAGATAAAACTCAAATTCCGGAAGAATTATCATTTCATCAGCAACACCGCTGTTTTTCATATATTCAACAGCTGCCTTGATGATATTTCGGGGATACTGTGCTAAGGGTCGGTTCTCCGGAGTGTCAATTATCATTGCATTACCCGTCATAATGATTATAGAATGTCGAAACATTAAAAAGTGTTTCGACAAGCCGATTAAATCGGCTTTAGCAAAATTAAATTTGTGAAAATTTAATTTTGCCTATATTCATTGCAATGGGCATAGACGAATTTTCATAGAAAATTTGTGACCAAATCTTTGATTTTTTGAAATTGTAATTTATAAATTATATGGCAAATTATAATTTTATTTTGTATTGATTTATAAAGCCAATTTTGATATTATTTTATAAATTGATTTATTTAGTGGGTGAGGCTTATGTCTGAAAGATTTTCAAGATTTCTTTATCAACCTTGTATTCCGTTGGGTAAAGACGGCAGATGTGCTACTGCGTGCGAAGAGCATATAGAGCTGTCTCGTAAAGCTGCGGCTGACGGAATGATTTTACTTAAAAACAGTGATAATGTTTTGCCTCTTAAAAAAGGAGAGCGTGTAGCGCTTTTCGGCAAAAGTGCTGTCGATTATTTTAAAGGTGGCGGCGGCAGCGGAGATGTGTATACAAAATATGTAAGAAATATTCTCGATGGTTTGCGTATTAAAGAAAAAGAGGGAAAGCTTTCTCTGTTTGAGCCACTAAATGAGTTTTATGAAAATCACGTAGCAAAGGAGCGCGAATGGATAAACAGGGAAGCGCCTATTGCACAAAATTTTGTTAATAATGAAATTCCAAGAACTGACGCTGTTCGCAGAAGCTTAGCGCTTACAGAGGTTAATTTTAAATATCAGGTGAGTGAGCCTCACATCCCTGATGATTTGCTTTTAAGCGCTGCTCAAGACACGGATACTGCAATAATTGTAATAGGCAGATTTTCGGGCGAGGGCTGGGACAGAAGCGGCCGTAAGGATATAAGAGATTTTTATTTAAACGATGACGAAAAGTGCTTGGTAAAAGATGTAACTGAGCATTTTGGAAAAGTTATTGTAGTGCTTAATGTCGGCGGAATGGTAGATACTGAATGGTTTAAGGATAACAGTAAAATTTCTGCGTCCCTTTTAGCCTGGCAGGGCGGTACCGAAGGCGGACTTGCTACTGCAGATGTGCTTTGCGGTGATGTTAATCCTTCGGGTAAGCTTACAGATACCTTTGCATCGTCTTTTGACGATTACCCATCGTCATATAATTTTAACGAATCCTACGATTATGTTGATTATACAGAGGATATATATGTAGGCTACCGTTATTTTGAAACCGTACCTAAGGCTAAAGAAAAGGTAAATTACCCGTTTGGCTTTGGGCTTTCGTATACCAATTTTAAGCTATCGGATATTAAGGCGCAGGACGACGGACAGAATATTACAGTAAGCCTTAAGATTACAAATACAGGTGAACTTAGCGGTAAAGAGGTTGTTCAGGTTTATTACAGTGCGCCTCAGGGTGTTTTGGGTAAGCCTCAAAAAGCGCTTGCTGGCTTTAAAAAGACAAAACTTTTAAAAAGCGGCGAGAGTGAGGATATTACAATAACCTTTGCCATTAATGATATGGCAAGCTATGATGATGTCGGTAAACTTCAAAAATCTGCTTATTTATTAGAGCAGGGCAAATATAAAATATATGTGGGAACATCGGTAAGGGATGTTACCGAAACAGAGTATAGCTATACTGTAAAAGATCCGTTTAGAGTAACAGAGCAGTTGGTTTCAAGATGCGCTCCAAAAGAGCTTTCTGAAAGAATGATAAGCGATGGAAACTATGAGGCTTTAGAATGTGTGCCGTATGAGTGTGTAATTACACATCGGCCTGAAATGACTTCTGCACCTGAAGATATTTGCAAATTGGAGGATGTAGGCGAAAAGGCTACACTTGATGAATTTGTAGCCCAAATGACAGACGGGGAGTTAATCTCCCTGCTTGGGGGCTATAAAAATATTGGTGTAGTTAATACTGGCTGTTTTGCGCCGCTTGAGCGTTTGGGCGTGCCGCCTGTTCCTACAGCTGACGGCCCTGCAGGTGTGCGTCTTTTCAAGGATACAGGTATTTCTACAACGGCTTGGCCTGTAGCAACAGCCCTTGCAAGCACTTGGGATACGGAGTTACTTTATGAAATAGGTGTTGCGGGCGGTACAGAGATTAAAGAAAATAATATTGGTATCTGGCTTATGCCGGGCATCAATATTCACCGAAGTCCGCTTTGCGGAAGAAACTTTGAATATTTTTCTGAGGACCCGTATTTGTCAGGTATGATGTCTGCCGCAATCGTTAACGGTGTTCAGTCTGTAAAGGTTGCATGTTCACTAAAGCATTTTGTATGTAATAATAAAGAGGTAAACAGGCGTTTTTGCGATTCGAGGGTTTCAGAGCGTGCGTTGAGAGAAATATATCTTAAAGGCTTTGAAATTTGCGTTAAAAAGGCTCAGCCTTGGACGGTAATGTCCTCTTATAATCTTATGAACGGTGTTTACACCTCTGCTAATCCTGAGCTTATTACGGGAATACTCCGCGAAGAGTGGGGCTTTGAGGGCTTAGTTGTATCTGATTGGTTTAACCGAGCTGTTCATTCCGATGAGGTTTTGGCAGGTAATGATATAAAAATGCCAGACGGTAATCCCGAGGAACTTAAAACTGCACTTGAAAGCGGAAAAATCACGCGTGGCGATTTACAGGCTTGCGTGAAAAGATATATTCAGTTAATACTTAAATTTGATTAAATACAAAAGATGATGTCTTAGATTGCACTGCCCCAATTTGTGCGGACAGTACAAAAAAGAGCCTAAAGGAACTAACAAAAATATGCACCCCAAAAGAGTCTGACTTTTGGGGTGCATATCATAAGTAATCGGTTTATTTAAACGATATTTTGGCTAACCGTTTATCGTGGTTTTCGTTATACAGTAAAAACTCCACCAATATGCGGTGGAGTTTTTGTTATGTCAGGATATTATACACTTCTGAAGCCTCTGCCTAAAATTTCACTGCTTGTTGTAATAATTATAAACGCATTAGGGTCTAAGGCTTTTATTTTTTCTCTTAGTCTAATAGCTTCTATTCGCTTGCATACTGTATGTACCATAGTTCGGTCTGAATGTGTGTATTCGCCTACTGCAATATGCGAGGTAACACCGTGATGAAGCTCTTTAATTATATAATCTGAAATTTCCTTTGGCTTAGAGGTAATAACCACAAAATATTTACAGGTATTAAGGCTTTCAATAACGCTGTCCACAATAAAGGCTTTTGCAAACAAACCAAGCAGAGAAAAGAGTCCAGTCTCGATATCGAAAACAATAAATGCGCTTGATGCTACTACAAAATCTACACATAAAAGGGCTTTGCCGACATCCATTTTAAAATACTTTTTCAGAATAAGGGCAACAATATCTGTTCCGCCTGAGGAAGCATTGGCATTAAAAATCATCGCTGAGCCTATGGAGGTTAAAAGCATAGCGTAGATAAGCTCCAAAAAGGGTTGATCGGAAAGAGGTGTTTTTAAAGGGATAAAGAACTCGAAAACATATATCAGCGCCGAATACATCATACTGCAATATACTGTTTTAGCGCCTGTACCCTTACCGAAAAAGATAAAGCTGAGTATCAGCAGAGCAATATTTAATATCCATATCCAAGCACTTGAGCTAATAGGCGTAAGGTTTCCTAAAATTGTTCCTATACCCGTAACTCCGCCCGTTGTAAAGCCGTTTGGAATTTTGAAAAAATAAACGCCGACAGACAGCAAAATAATTCCCATATGAAACATAAAAAATGCTTTGACCTTACTCATAAACGGACTCCTCTTTTATTTTTATTGTAGGTTATTATGTATAAAATAAATTCTGCTAAAAAGGTGATAATCCAGGAAATCGGGTAGGATAAATAAAGGCATTGCGGAGTGTGGAACTCAGGAATACGGAATACGGTAAGTGTCCATAATATTCTAAAACCGCATACGCTGATTAGTGAGATTAGCATTGAGGAAAAGGAAACGCCTAAGCCGCGTATACTGCCTGTGGTTACATCCATTTGTCCCATGATAATAAGAGGAACAAAAATAAACATTATTCTGACTGTTCCCCAGGTAGTTGCCACAGGGTCGTTTTCTATATAAAAGCCTAAAAGCTGTCTTGAAAATGTACAAACAACTAAAGAAACCGCTGCAATAAACACAGCCGACATAGCGCTGTTGTAGATATACACCTTTTTAACTCGGTCATATTTATTTGCACCCATATTTTGTCCCGTAAAGTTAATGGATACCTGATAAAATGTGCCTGTAATAATATTAGCAAAATTCTCTATACTTGTAGCGGCGGCGTTGCCTGTAATGAAACCATTCAGATAAGAAAGGGAATTTATAGACGACTGAATTATTACACTTGAAAGCGAAAAGGTTGCAGACTGTATTCCCGAGGGAATACCTAACCGTAAAATGTTTATAAGCGGTTTTTTGTAGAATTTTAATTCCTTTAATATAAGCCTGCAAGCATCGTTTCTTTTTATAAGTGTTATTATTACAAGCATGGCAGATATAGCCTGAGAACAGGTGGTAGCAAGTGCAAGTCCTGCAACATCAAAATTTAAAACGGAAACAAATAAAAAAGTTAAAATAAGCTTTATCGGGCCTGAAATCAACAAAAAATACATAGGCTTTTTAGCTTCGCCCACAGCACGTAGAATTGCCGCACCGAAATTATAAACCATATAAGGTATCATACCTAAAAAATAGGTTCTTAAATATGTAGTAGAAAGACCGATAATACTGTCAGGAGTGGACATTATTGTTAGTATCTGCTTTGAAATTATTACACCAACAACTGTCAGCACCGAGCCTAATGTTATTGCAAGTAAGATTGCAGTGTGTATGGCATTCTTTATGGATTCCTTATCCTTAGAGCCAACAGCGTAAGAAACCGTTACTGCGCTTCCTGTTGAACAGCCTATGAAGAAATTTATCATTAGTGATGTAATTGCTGTGGTAGAGCCTACTGCGGCTACAGCATCGTTACCGCTTGTTCCTAAATGACCTGCAAGGATTACATCCAATGTATTAAAAAGTTGCTGCAATAAGCCTGTAAGCATAACGGGTATTGCATATCTTATCATATTTATTAGAAGGGGACCTTCGCACATATTGATATTTGTTTTTTTCATACCAAATAACCTCGGCTTTATTTAGAGCGAATAATCTGACTGTAAGTTATAGTTCAAATTATTCGCTCTTTTTTAATTACTGTTCTGTCGGCGGAATTTGGCGGGAGAAATACCTATGATACGTTTGAATACGGTGGAAAAATAGTTACTGTCCTGAAAGCCGCAGGCATTAGAGATTTCTGCAAGAGATAAATCACTATTAATCAGTAACTGCTGAGCACGTCCCACGCGTGCAAAAATCACATAGTTTTTAAAGTTAGTTCCAACAACAGATTTAAATTTTCTTGAAAAATAGCTGGGATTCAGGGCGGCATATTGCGCTACCGATTCAAGAGATAGTTCCTCACCTAAATGCTCGGTAATATATACTAATGAATCCTTAATAATGTTATCTGTAGTAATTGTATTTATTTCCTCGCGTGTTCTTAATCGGTTAAGCAGAGTCAATAAAATTATTATATAGTTCCTGATAAGCAAATCCGAATCAGGGCGTTTATGGGTAAATTCCTTTAAAAGAGTTTTAAAAATCACATCAAACTGAGTTGACAGCTCTGACGGTATGGTATAAAAATGCTTTTCAAAGCACTTTGTGAGTTGAGAAATATCCTTTTGCGAAAAATAATTTCTGCCAAAGTAGATATTAATTCTGCTCAGGTTTGTAATTGTGCTTGATTTATGCGGTATACCCGGTGGAATAAGCATAATGTTTTTTGGTTCTAAATGGAAAATTTCATCACCTATAGTGTAATTGGAGTTGCCGTTTATAAGATAATAAATCTCATAATGATTATGTATATGCGGAGAGGACATTCCCTCGTTTGCAAGATTGTTTGCTTTTTCAACCAATATTCCGTGATAATTCTTGCGTAAAATTTCATCGGCATTGTAAAACAAAATTTTACCCTCCATTTTAAATAAAATTGTTCTGGTTCAATTCCTATTATATATTTTTTGCCAAAAAAGTAAAGAAAAAACAGGATTTACCAAGTAAAGATATCTAAGTTTAACAAAAGGAGTAAAAAAATTAAGGAAAAGAGCTATATGGCTGATATAAAATAAAGAAAAATAAGAAAAAGATACTTTGAAGGAGTGTTTTTGTAAATGACACTTGTAGATAACGAAAATGTTAAGGATATAAAGATAGGCTTTATTGGCGGTGGCTCCCGTTACTGGGCACAGGACTTTATGTGTGACCTTGCTAAAGCTAATAATATCAGTGGTAAGGTTTACCTTTATGATATAGATAAGCACGCAGCTAAATGTAATGAAACAATAGGTAACGGTATAAGAAACCATTACGAAAATGCTGATAATTTTGATTACATAGCGGTTGATACATACGAGGAAGCTTTGTCTGGCGCTGATGCGGTTGTGATTTCAATTTTACCCGGCACATTCGATGAAATGGAAGTGGATGTCCACGCGGCTGAGGAATACGGTATTGTACAGTCGGTAGGAGACACTACAGGCATTGGCGGAATAATAAGAGCACTCAGAACACTTCCAATGTTCTTTGAATTTGGCGAACAGATTAAAAAATACTGTCCTGATGCATTTGTAATTAACTATACAAACCCAATGGCGCTTTGCACAGGCGCATTATATAAGGTGTTCCCAGAAATCAAGTGCTTTGGCTGCTGTCACGAGGTTTTCTCTTCTCAATCCTTACTTAAAAAAATTCTTGAGGAAAAGCTTGGTCTTACGGATATTAAAAGAGAGGATATTAAGATAAATGTAATCGGTGTAAACCATTTTACCTGGATTACCGAGGCGTATTACCATAATATTGATTTATTCCCACTTTACCGTGAATATTGCCTTGAGCATATAGAAAAGGGCGTTCCTATTACATATGAAATAACCGAGCTTAATAAGCATTTTGTACATAATGAAAAGGTTAAAATGGATTTGTTCCTGCGCTTTGGGTTTATGGCTGCTGCAGGCGACCGTCATTTAGCAGAGTTTTGTCCCCGTAGCTGGTATTTAAAGGATAAAGAAACTGTTGAAAATTACGGCTTTGCTTTAACACCCGTTTCTTGGAGAAAGAGTCACTTGGTTGAAAGGCTTGAAAAGCGAGACAGACTTCTTTCAGGTGAAGAAATCTTTGAAATGAAAGAGACAGGTGAGGAGGGTGTAAGACAGCTAAGCGCACTCTTCGGTCTTGATGATTTTGTAACAAATGTAAATCTTCCTAATATGGGACAGATTCCAAATCTTCCATTAGGAGCAATAGTTGAAACCAATGCAAGATTCAGCGCCGGTTCTGTAAGACCTGTTTTTGCAGGAAATATTCCTAAAGAGCTAAAGGCACTCATTGATAAGACTGTGGATATACAGGAGCTTATAATGGAGGCGGCATACGAGCGTGACCTTGATAAAGCCTTTATCGCCTTTATTTCAGAAGAGCAGAATACACTTGACCTTAAGCAGTCAAGAGAGCTGTTTGATAAAATGATCGAGGGTACTAAAGAGTACCTTAAAGATTATTTCAAATAAGAAGGAGGAGTAACATTGTTATCTAAAAAAGGAAAGCTTATAACGATTATTTCGTCTGTTGTCAGTTTAGTACTTTGTTTAGTAATAGTACTTTTGACAGTAACCTCGTGCAGTGATAATAAGGACGGCGGAAAGACCGTTAAAAGGGTAGTTAAGAAGAAAATCATTGTTGTAGAAGAACCCGAAGGTGAGTCTAAGGGGGATATGACCATTTATGATGTTGTCGATGAGGAGTATGACGGACCTGAAGAGGTTGTTGATACTGTTGTTGTGCCCGAGTATGAGGTAGAGCTTGAGGGTGAAAAGAAAACACCGCTGGAAAGTAAAATTGCTATCGGCTTTTATGCTTACAATTGGGGACAGTGGGAAGAACAGTTCGGTGAAAAGTTTGGAAAAGAGAGTGAATTTCTCACCGTTGGTAATGTTGGAACCATTGAAAAAGCTAAATGGGCAAAGGAACGCGGAGTTTCCGGTTTTATAACACCCCTTACAAGTAAGAGCGCATTTGTAAGTAACGATAGCTCAGTTTTAAGTGAAAGCTGGAAAGAAAATGTATTATCCACAGCAGAGGCCTTTCAGGTTGCAGGGCTTTGGGATGTTGTTGAGGGTTATCATTTTGACGAGCCTCTTTTAAAGCTTTCGGGCGAGCAGTTCAGAGAAATGACCAAATTCTTGGCAGAGACATTCCCCGATAAGCGTATTTTCCCCGTTCACTGTAATTATGAGATTAACGGTACTTCAATGAGCGGCAGTGTGTTTGATACCATAAGCTATGATACCTCTGCTTACTGTACCGATATAGGTTATGATAACTATCACTCGATTGATATAGAGTATCAAAGGGAAATGATAGAAAAAATCAAAGAAATGGCAGGCAGAAAGGATATTCGTATCTGGCTGTTCCCTACAACCTTTGTTCACAATAGTTATGATGAAGAATATATGCTAGCTCACCTTAATATGTATTACAAGCTTCTTATGGAGCAGGAAAATCCGGGCGGACTTTATCTTTACTCCTGGAAGACCTATGGCGAGATGACAGGCTTTGCTCAGCTTACTGACCCTAACCTTGAATGGAAGTATAACCGACTTTTAAACCGTGTAGTTGAAATCGGTAAAGAGCTTAAAAATGCTGAGTACAACTACAAAACTACTAAAAATTAAAGCAGTAGAAAAGAAGCTGCTTGAATTTAATAAAAAATAATGGAGGAAATTTTATGAAAACTAAAAAGCTTTTCAAAAGTTTACTTTCCCTGGCACTTGCTGTGATACTTACAGCATCGGTTTGTGTTTGTGGCTTTTCAGTAGCTGCAACCGAAACCACAGATGTTACCGTTAATGTTATTGACGGTACAGTAGCCGCTCCCTATACAGGCGGCGGAAACCACCTGACGGCAAAGGCTGGAATTACAGGCGTTTTAGAGGGTAAAACCGTAGCTCGTCTTATTCCTCAGTACGCTTATGACGGCAGAAGACAGATTTCAGTTGATGCACGCACTATCACCGAGGGTGAAATTGATTATGCCAATGCTAAAACCATTTCACTTTATATCAAGAATGACTTGGGCGACAGCATTAAATGGCGTATGAGCGATTATGCTGATACAGATAAAGAAACCGGTATTACATACCATGCTACCAACTTTAGCGCAGGTACTGCTTATTGGATGGTAGATACAGTAAAAAACACCGCAAAGAAATATATCTACTCCATAGTTGCAAATTATATCTATATTCCTAAAGACTTTGAGGGTTATATCATTTACGATTTAACAACCTGTACAGAAGAAATGCTTTCTGCTTTCTTGGGCTGTAATTTTGACCACATTTTCTTCTGGATGGACGGCTTTAATGAGAATACCATCGGTAATCCTTTCTACTACGGTGATATGAATATCAGCACCGTTAAGGCTGAAACTATGGTGGACACTCTTGTTCCTACCGCAGTAGAAGAATATGTAACAACCAATCCTTTAACCGACCTTAATTCTTCTAAGGTTGCTTTAGATTATCAGCCCTGCTATGCAAGCTATGTTGATAATGATCATATCGGTCAGTCATTAGACTTTGCTTATAAATCAGCAAATCCTGCTGTATATAATGAAATATTCACAGCTACTGCAGACCACAAGAATGTTACAGCTTTAGTATTTAAGCTCAAGCTTGAAGAGGGCGCATCATTCCCGCTCATAAGAATTACATCTAATAAAAATAATTCTAATTATGGTTACGGTTATTTAAAGACAGACTGGGTGACAATAAATCTTCTTGATAACAAGGTGCGTCAGTACATTGATGTTAATACCGATAAGGTTTCTGTAAGTAAAGAGGCTTTTGAGGGCTATGTTATAGCATATATAAATGATGAGACTACAGTTGCCTGCACCTCTTTGGCAGAGGGTTATACCTCACCGCTTAGCTGGAACGATTTTATTGATTATTACACCGGCTATAAGGTTAATTACCGTTTTAGTATCAACTCTACCAATTTATCCCAAACTGATTGCCTTATCAATTTAGGTGAAGTTTCCTATGTATATGATGCTGAAAGCTTTATGGCACAGGTACTTCCAAATGAAAAGGTTATACTTGACCCCAAAAGAGACAATGTATATGATTCTGAAATTAACGGTACTAATACTAATTACAGAACTGTTGTAGACGGCGGCGAGGTACTCGGTAACGCTTTCAAGTTTACTATTAGTGAAGAAAACGACAAAAAATCATATTTATTCCGTCCTACTTTCTTCTATGGTGATCCTATTTTATTGGATCAGGAAGCCTTGGTTTACAGAGTTAAAGTAACAAACGGCGCATATACACAGTTGTTCTTTAAGCTGCTCGGTACAAACGGATATGTTACTGCTACATACTCAACTATAAATACCCTTAACGGCATGGTTAGAAATTATGATAACGCTACCTCTTATGCTAAAATTGAAGATGAAGAATTTGAGGGCTATGTTATAATTAATCTTACAGGCGCTACCATTTCGGGTTATGAGGATTGGAACGGATTAGTTAATTCAAGATATGATAACTTTGTTGATGTTTGTCTTAACGGCTCAGCTTCTACTACTGAGGCAAGCGCTGCAGGTAAGCTTAACAACCTTATGATAGGCGAATGCTCTATCGTTAAAGACCTTGATGCCTTTATGGCAGAGCTTTTCCCCACAGAGGAAACCGATCCTAATGAAATAGTAATATCTGACCCTGAAACAAATGGTTTTAATGATTTTGAATTAGGTAATGAAAATTATCACTCTGCTGTAGATGTAATAGATGGCGGCGAAGTTTTAGGAAGCGCTTTCAAATTCACAGTTGATGAAAGCTTTGATAAAGATAGATTCTATTTCCAGCCTGTACTTTGCAATGCAGATGAAAGTCTTTTAGATAAAGATGCTTTAGTTTACAGATTTAAGATAACAGGTGGAGCTTTTAAGAGCTTTTCTATTAAGATGTATGATATGTGGTGGTATGTTACTGCACCGTATACCACAATAAATACCCTTAACGGCGCTGTAAGAAATTATGATGCAGCAAACGAAATTAAAATCGAAGACGACGAGTTCGAAGGTTATGTTATCTTAGATATTGATAATATGATAATCAAGCATGCTGATTATGAAGGTATGTCTTGGAATGATATGATAAATAAAAAGCTTGCTGCTGATAATAAGAGAATTCTTGCTTGGTTCTTCCAGTCTGCCTCTGAAACCAATACAGTAGCAGGAAAGCTCAATAATTTCCTTTGGGGTGAAACCTCTGTTGTTGATAACAAGAATGAGTTTATTAAAAAGGTTACTGCTTCTACCTTAGCGGGTGACGCTAACGAGGACGGTAAGGTTGATATTCTTGACCTTGTTCGTATGAAGAAGTATATTGCAGGTATTAAAGATACTGAAATTAATCCCTTTAATGTTAAATTGGCTGATGACGGTGCAGGTCTTGGCGGTACAGACCTTACTATTGTAAGAAAAATGCTTACTGTAGAGGGTTGGAAGCCTGTTACCAATGATATTGGTATGGCAATTTGGGGTCTTTCCGATTTTGATGCTTGGGATAGCAAATACGGTGCAACCTATGGTTACGCAGAGGATTTGTTCAACTATGCAGGTGCTGCTAATATCGAAACAATGCGTGTTACTGATGCCGCAGGCTCTGTAGGCTGGATTAAGCTTACCGACCCATTTGCTGATAACACTACCACAGAAATGACCGAAAGTGCTCTTACTCAGCTTGACAGAAGAATTGAAGGCTACAAAAAGGTTGGTCTTTGGGACAGCATTGTTGGTTTCCACAGTGAAGAAATCAGACTCCAAAACAATATGAGTGATGAACAGTACAAAATCTTCACTAAGTATTTAAGCGAAAAATATCCCGGCAAGCGTATTATGGCAGTTCTTTCTATTGAGGAAGTAATCGGTAGTGAGACTTTCGGCTCAGACAGAACCATAACTCCTGCCAATTATGACACCTATCAGTATACTACCGATATTTGCTATGATATTTATACATCAATTGATAAAGCAAAGTATCAAGGCTATAACGAAACCTTAAAGACAAATCTTGCAGGTCTTGATTATAAGATGTGGTATATGCCTAAGACCTTCTGGTGGAATAAGGCAGAATATGATACCGAGGAGTTTATGCTTAATCACCTTAATCTTTTGTATGAGCTTTTACAGGAAGAAACCAATCCGGGCGGTTTATGGTGCTACGGTTGGAACAGCTATCTTGATGAAGAAGGTAATGGCACTGTAGGTCTTGGCAATATTACTACAAAGGGCGATTATTCAAATCTTTTAGCACGCATAGCTGAAATTGCTAAAGAAATAAGAGCTAAGAATTAATAAGTCTCCTTTTTGTTAGAGTCTTTCACTTGGCAGGGAAGCCCCCCTCAAGGGGCTTCCCAAAGCCGAACCGCCTAAAAAAGCTTATTTGCTGAAAAATTGGTTTCTTTAAGCCGTTTGGTTTTAAAATATAAATATTATGCTTTAAACTAAAAAAATCAGGAGGTAAATTTATGAAAAATGTTTTAAAGCTTCGCGTTAATAAAAGAGTGATAGCAATTTTTACCGCTCTTATTCTTTTATTCTCGACTCTGCATATCGGTCTTGTATCCTTTGCGGAAGACCATAAAACCGTAGTCCATGCAGACGGTACGAGCATCGGTTGGTTTTATGCAGGCGACCATGCAATAACAACTAATGTTTCGGGTGTTTCACCTGACGGAGGCTGTGTATCGGTAAGAGTTATAAATCCTAAGTCGGGCAATTCTTACAACTACTTCTCCACAAAGGCTTTTGATATTGCTACTGCGGGACTTCCGTATAATGAAGTAAATTCAATCTGGATGTGGATGTATGTTCCTGAGGAGCATGGCGATATGCCTTTCAGATATAGTAGATACGGTGACGACTGGGTAGGTGTTCATCTTAAAACACCTAATATTTGGCTTATTGATACCAATACCGGTACATCCACTGCTGTTGCTCCTGATAAGGATGATTATATTACCGTACCTGCAGGCTTTAAGGGCTATATAGTTTATGATATGGAAGCCTCTGCCAATAAGGATAAGCTTGTTTCTTATAAGTATACAGGTATGTATTTGTGGTATAAATCACAGACAAACGCTAAAAATACGACTTGGTATTATGATACTGTTACTTTCAGTACAAAGAAAGCAACCGCTGTTGTGGATGAGTTTGTTAACTATGTTCCACAGCCTGTTCCAAGCTACAGCGCTAAAACCGTTTTACCCGGTCAGGAGATAACCTTTAAGACAGAAAGCGAAAATATTGCGGTTTACTATACTACAGACGGCTCTAAGCCTGACATAAATTCGACCAAGTTCGATGTCAATAATCCAATAGTAATAACCTCTGATACAACTGTTAAGGCTGTTTCTTACAGAGCGGGTATTTATAGTGACATTTTAACTCTTGACTATGTAGTTTACGATGAAAACGATTATAAAAATGAAATTTTGGCTGACGGCTCTGCCAAAGGATGGACATATTGGTCAAGCAAGCAGGATGTTATAACTAAGGTTAAGGGAGTTTCTGCTGACGACTGTTGTGTTCAGGTGAAATTAAAGGGTTCTATAGGAACAAGCTATGCCTGGACTTATGCTAAAACAAAGGCTTTAGCTGATGTTGATATTACTCCTGATGAGCTTAAAACAATACACGTTTGGGTTAAAAATCCCAAGGGTAACGGTCAGATTCAGTTTAAGGTTAATTATTATAATAACCAATCAACCAACTTCTCTCCCTGCGATTATTACTTAGTTAATGCTTTGGACGGAACTTACACAAAGTATAATCAGACAGATGCTTATCTTCCTATTGCTGACGGCTTCGAGGGTTGGCTTGTGTATGATTTGACCACATCCTCGAACCGTGGAAATCTTATTACCAAAAAATATGACAATTTAGCGGTTTCTTATAAGCTTCCAAATATGACTACAGGCGATTATTTCTATTATGATAATATTTGTGCAAGCACAGAGGATGCAGAATTCCTTTCTTACCGTTTAGCGGATAAAATTATAGCTGCTCCGAAAATTGATTCCTTTACCACCTATGTAAAGGCTGGCGAAAAGGTGAATCTATCCGCACCTGAGGGTGATATTTACTACACTCTTGACGGCAGTGAGCCTACAACAGAGTCTACAAAATTTGATGCAGCTAATCCAATCATTATTAATGAGAGCTTAACTATTAGGACTATTGCAGTAGTAAACGGTGAGAGCAGCTTGGTTGCTGAATACGATTATGAAACTATTGATCCAAATGCGCCTAACAATACCATTGTTAATGACGGTACAGATGAGTCACTTTTTGCAACTACAACAGGTGCTACTATATCTACAATAGAACATGTTTCTCCTGACGGTATGGCTTACAATACATTTGGTATGGCTTCAAGCGATACAGGCAGACACACAATTAAGTTTAATGATGTAAACAGCGGTCTTGTGCTTGCTAAGGATGCGTTTGTAATGTGGGTTAAGGTACCCGAGGGTGAGCAATTCACCTTTAAGCCTTCCTTTAATAATGCAGGCGATACCTTCGAGGGTACCATTGCTACATTTGATACAGATAACGGAAAGCTCGAAACTAAAGCTAAGGCTTCGGAGATTGTGCTTGAAGGCTTTGAGGGCTATGTAATGCTTCTTCTTGATGATGATGCAAAAATAGCTGCAATGAAGTGGTACGATTATGTTTTAGAATACGGTATGAAGAGTCTTATGCTTTCGGTGAAAAATTCCGAAACAAAGAATGTTGATGTTGCGTTTGACAGCTTAGGCTTTGTAACCGATTTTGAAAAATTTCAGACAGAGCTTAATCCCGCTGCTATAAGACCTGATGCTCCTTATGCAGAGTTTACTTCGGGTATAATTCAGGAGGGTACAAACCTTGGTCTGTTCAGCGGTGATAATACTGATATTTACTATACTTTAGATGGCTCTGTTCCTACTACCTCAAGCACTAAATATCAGCTTTTAGGTATGGGTGCCGCAGGTGATATTTCACCAATTGAGGTCATAGCGGATGTTGTTATAAGAGCTATTGCTGTAAGAGATGGTATTTCAAGCGGTGTTGCAACCTATACCTACACAGTAGAGGCTAAATATGACGGTCCTAACGCTGTTATGGTTAATGACTGCTCGGGCGAAGGTGATAATGTAACTTCCTGGGTTTCCAAAACCTATTTTAAGTCAGAAAATGTTGATGATGTGTCACCTTACGGTACGGCATATAAATTCAGCCGAGCAGAAACAAATACCAAAAACTTTAGCTCGGGTATAAGCTTTAAGCTTAATCCTAATCTTGAAAAGGTTTCACAGATTAAGGCATTCAGCGTTTATGTTAAAATTCCTGCCGCCGCTAAGGGTACTACAATTAATCTTCGCCCCAGTGGTGAAGGTAACGGCGTAAGAGGTACGGTTTACGCTATCGGTAATGACGGTACCGTAAAGGTTTCTAAAAACTCAGCAACAGTTAAAGATTTTGAAGGTGTTCTCCTGTTTGTTATAGGTGAGGAAATAGGCGCAGGTGTTAACTACAGCTCCTATGAGCTTTCTTGGCCTGATTTTGTAAAGGAAATCGGCTTTAAGTCTATGTCAGTTTACTGTCAGAATGTTCGTGAGGAAATGAGCGAAATTATAATTGATGATATTACTGCATATTACGATGCCGAAGAAACCCTGAAGCAGTTTGATATTGAAGGCTTGCTCGCAGATTACGGTATTTCTACATACGAAAACATTAATATGATGGTTTCAAATGACTGTAGCGGTGCTAAAATAAACGGTGGTTTAACCGCTTTCTCTGATACACTTACAATAGAAAAGTCAACCATTTCTAAGGATGACCGCAATATTGCTGTAAAATTCGGTAATGGTGAAGCATTTATCGAGTTCCCCAACAACTGTAAGTCTGAAAATGCTGTTATAGGTGACGGCGCGGCTTATTGGGTACAGCTACCTAAGGGAAGCGGCAAAACAAAAATGAGTTTTGCTATTAATGAGGCTGATAAGGAACAGTTTGTTTATAGCGAAAAACAGCATCATTATCTTATAGATGTTGACGGTGTTATCAGTAAGCATGAGGGTGTTATCGAATTACCTGACGGCTTCAGAGGTTGGATAGTAATTCCAAAGGCAAGTATGATTTGTGATGTGGAAAAAAGCTCGGAAATTACAGATGCTAAGATTAATTACGAATCGGTTTCAACTACAACATTAACCTTCCTGAATAAGGATAATAAGCTTAACGGTAAAACAGTTTATGTTGATGATATAAGCTGGTATACTGACTTTACAATGCTTGTAAAGAGTCGTGCTTACCGTTGGGAAGGTCAGGTTTTTGAAAATTAATATATTGAGAGAGGCTGTAAAAAGCTTCTCTCGTAAATAGGGAGCAATACTTGTGAAGCTTAACAGTGATTTAACAGCTAATGAGGCGCAGGGTTTTGAAATTTATCATTTTGCCCGAGAGGGTATGCAGGGTTATAATTTGCAGGAAAAGTACCGCGAAATGGGCTTTATTAATGTTTATAAATATTATGACCACAATGATGTGAATGAATATGCTATGCAACGCGAAATGGGAAAAAAGGGCGCTCGTTTCTGGGTTTACGGTCATTTCGGGTTTGAGGTTATTAAAACTGATGACGGCAGACGATTAGAACGCCTTACTGATGATTGGCAGGAGCAGATTGAAAAGCAGGTTGCAGCACTTAAGGAACAGGGGCTTTGGGATTATGTTTTAGGCTTTGATTTTGATGAGCCGATGCTGCATGTTTCCAATGATAAGTTCTTTAAGGTATCGGAATATCTTTCAAGATACGGCAAGCGTCAGAGAGCTATTTTTTCAAGCTATGAAATTTTTGAAGGCGCGCATCCGCGTTCTACAGACCCTGAATTCGGTATGGAAGCTCATCTTATTGATAAGGAAAGCTGTAAGTATTTAACCGATATAGGCTGGGACGAATATTGGAGTTTAGATTATGATGTCCGTAAAAACGCTTATGACGAAATGAAACGGCGTATCGGCAGGGACGATGTTTATATCTGGTATGTGCCTTGCACTTGGGCATTTTTTGGTAACCGTTTAGGTCAGGAGCATTGTGTTAAGCATCTTAATCTGTGTTACCAAATGCTTTGTGAGGAAAAGAACCCCGGCGGTCTTACCTGTTATAACTGGTATTCCTTTAAAGACGGCGGTGCAGAGGGCGAAAGCCTTGACTGGAAATTTGCCGAGGAAAATAAAAGCCGTTGGTATACTCTTGAAAACCGAATGGTAGAAATCGGTAATGAAATAATCAAAAAACCTCTTAATAGGTTTTAGATATAATTTAAATTAAGAAAGGTGAAAAAAATGACAAAAAGAATTTTAGCATTGCTTTTAGCTATCGCTATGATTACAACTGTTTTTGCAGGCTGTAAAAAGGAACCCACAAATAACGAAGATAACGTTTCAGTAATTTACGAAACCGAGTATGAGTATGTTAAGGGTGACGGTAGCTCAAATAGCAACGAGGACGGCACAACTAATGGTGGTACAACCTCCGGTGATAAGAATAACAGCGGAAATAAGGACAATACCTCAAAGGCTCCTACGATTGCTCAGAACAGTAATACAAACAAAACCGGCTTTCCTATAGTTAAAAAGCAGGAAACTATTTCTGTTTTAACTCAGTTTACAGCGGGTCTTGGCGATATTGCAAACTCACAGTTCACAAAGGACTATGAGAAAATGACCAATATGAAAATCAAGTGGAATCTTACCCCTCAGAGTGAAATTAAATCTGCTGTAGCATTGGCTTTTCAGTCAGGTAATCTACCTGATATTATTACAGGTACTACTATAGATCATGACGATATGCTTCAGTACAGTCAGGAAGGTATCTTTGTTGAGATTACCAAAGACCTTCTTAAGGAATGGGCTCCCAATATTTATGCTACATACAACGAAAATCCCGAGGCTTGGAAGAAAACCGTTACATCTGACGGTAAAATGTATGCTCTTGCAGGTTTTTCTAAGGACTGGAACTATGCACAGCACTATTTATGGGTGCGTACAAGCTGGCTTAATAAATTGGGTATTTCCAAGCCTAAGACAATGGATCAGTTCTATGAAATGCTCGTTGCATTCAAGAACAGTGATCCCAACGGTAACGGTCAGCATGATGAAATTCCTTACGCTACCTGGTCAAGTACAGGCTTCCTCTTTAATCCATGGGGCTTTACAAGCACTATCAGTGTTTCAAAAAGCGGTAAGGTTACTAATATGTACAACACCTCTAATATGAAAAACTGTGTAAGCTATTGGGCAAAGATTTACAAGGAAGGTCTTGTAGATAAGGGTACAATCAATAACTATACAGGCGGTGCTACTACTCAGCTTAAATCACTTCTTAAGGGTGGTAAGGTTGGCTGCTTCTTTATGGGTTATCCTGATGAGGATTTAGGTATCTTAAAAGAATATGAAATACTCGAATACCCTACAGCAGGCAATAACGGTGATTTCCCCTCTGTAGCAATTAATACTAACCCTGTTACCAACCGTGGTCGTATAATTATAACCACGGCTTGCAAGAATGTTACTGCAGCAATTCGTTGGGTTGATTATCTTTACAGCAACGACGGTTATATGCTTAGAAAATATGGTTCCGTAGGTGACTATTATAATAAGTCCTCTGATACAACATATACCCTTACAGGCAATCCATTTCCTAAGGATCCCGGTCCTTCTTGGGCACTTATGGCTAAGGACTATCTTTCAAACGCTAAATTCACTAACAAAACACCTACTTATGTAGATACTCAAAGAGCTAAAATTGACTCTTGGTGTGAATCTACATTAAAGACCAACGGTCAGAACTTAATGCCCGATACCTGGAAGAATAAGGCTGAAATCAATGCTGAAAAGCTATATACCAGCTATTGGAGTGAGGTTAAAGATATGTATTGGCAGTTTATTCAGGGTAAAAAGAATATGGGCTCCGATTGGACTACTCTTGTAAATGAAATGAAGAATAAGGGTATGGATAAATATATCAGTGAGCTGCAGGAATATTACGATCGTTGTAATTAATTTAGATAGATATTAAAATATGGGCTGTCTGTTAAAAGGACAGCCCACTTCTAAAGGTGATAAAAATGAAAAATGTAAACAGCCATATTTTTGAGTATGAAAATTTAAAAGCAACAACACCGTTACTACACTTCAACGAAAACAACGACTATAATGAATGGAAACAAAATGTGCGCAATAAGCTAGAGGAGTTATTGGGCTTACCTTTAGAAAAATGCGACGCTGATTTTGAGCTTGAAGCGCAGACAAAATGTGACGGTTATATTAACTACCGTTTTACTGTGCAAACAGAAAAGGGATATTATGTTCCTTGTCACTTATTAGTTCCCGACACAGGCAAGGATAAATATCCTATGACTATCTGCCTTAGCGGTCACGGCACGGGTATGCATATTGCATTAGGTGTAGCTAAAACCGAAGGTGACCAAAAAGACCTTGATTCCTGGCCGCATAGAGCTATGGGCCTTAGAGCTATTAAGGATGGTCGCGCCGCACTTGTTATTGAAGCTCGAAACTTCGGTGAAAGCAGTCTTGAAGGATACGGTATAAGCTGTACAGAAGCAGGTAAGATTGCTATTCTTATGGGTAGAACTATTATAGGCGAGCGTGTTTGGGATGCTATGCGTATTTTAGATGTTATCCCCGAGCAGTTCCCACAGATTGATATGGAAAACATTGTTTGTACAGGTAATTCAGGTGGCGGAACAGCTACATATTATCTCGCTTGCTTTGAAGAGCGTATAAAATATGTTGCACCTTCTTGCGCAATTTGTACTTATGAGGATTCTATTGCCGCAATGCCTCACTGTTTATGCAACCATGTTCCGTATATCAGAAAATATTTTGAAATGAGCGATTTAGCCTGCCTTATAGCACCGAGAACGCTTGTAATTGCAGCGGGTGAAAAGGATAGGATATTCCCGATTGACGGCACAAAACGCAATTTTGAAGAAATAAAGCGTATATATAAGGCTGCGGGTGCAGAGGATAACTGTGCTCTTGTAGTAGGTAGCGGCGGACATTTAAATTACGCCGACCATATTTGGGAAAAGCTTAGTGAGATGGGACTTAAGAGTTAAATAGATGATATTTTTAGCTTATTTATTTACTGTATTAAAAAATATTATTTATGGTACATCTATATTTTTTACAGACTCGTTGAGTGAGAATGTCGATATATTGGATATATTGGCACTAAGGTTTTTATTAAGCTTTTTGGTATTATATTTACTTAAAACCTTTAAGATTATAAAAATTAATGTGGGCGTTATAGATTTAATAGGTAAAACCGAACGTTCTAAATATGCGAAGTCCTTACTTTTAGCAGCAATTTTTGAGCCTGTTATGTATATGCTATTTGAAACCTTGGGAGTTTCTATGACAACAGGAATAACTGCAGGAGTAATACTCTCTTTGATACCTATAAGCAGTTGTATTTGTGAGTCTGTAATACTTAAAGAAAAAACAACTGCTTTGCAAAAGCTTTTTTAGGTCTGGGTATAATTGGCGTTATATACATAGCGGTGAATACTAATACGAGCGAAGGTAAGGATACAGTAGCAGGTATTGCTTTTTTAATCTTAGCTGTTATATCGGGCTCGTTGTTTATGGTGTTTTCACGCAAATCCTCCTCGCATTTTAAAACTATGGAAATAACTTATATTTCGGCAATGCTCGGTATGGTTACATTTAATATTATTAATATTATCCGTCATATCATACACAATGATTTAAACGAATATTTTGCTCCGTTTTTCAATCTTAAAAATATAATAGGTTTTGTTTTTCTAGCAATAATATCTACTGTAATAGCAACGGGAATGAATAATTACGCCCTTTCAAAAATTCAGACATCAACCTCATCTGCCTTTAGCGGATTATCGACTATAGTTACAATTACAATAGGTGTTTTTATAGGTAATGAAAAGCTTTATCCTTTCCATTTTATAGGCATAACCCTTATTATCATAAGAATGATAGGAGTTAGCTATATTGCAATAAAAAAGGATAGATTAAAAAACTAAAACATTTAAAAATTAAAAGGACTTGGAGAAATTTCTCCAAGCCCTTTTAATTATATTATCAGTCAATAACATTTACATTTTCTTGGTTTTTTCTAATGTTCGGTATTCTTTAGGTGTCATACCCGTAAGCAAATGAAACTGCTTTGAAAAGTAATGCGATTCCTTGTAACCCAGCCTTTCGGCAATCTGCTTAATATTAAGAGCTGTGTTTGTAAGCAGTACCTTTGCCATATCTATGCGCTTATTTAAATAATAGGTGTAGGGCGGTATTTCGTAATATTTGCGAAATACCTTGTTTGTGTAGTCGTTTGAACGGTAGATAAGGGAAGAAAGCTCGTCCATTGAAATATCCTCTGAAAGATGACTTTCAATATAATCCTTAAGAATTCTTACTTCTTCAGGTATCTCTTTGTTTTCTTCAATTTTTCTAGTAAGCCGCATTAGCAATTTATGAAGCAACATACAGCATTCTTCCATTATTGTATCTGTGGGGAGATTTTCCTTTGTCTTTTTAAAGATTTCCACAAATATTGGATAAAGGGACTCGCAATTATTAAAAAGTATTTGATTATTAAGCTTATAGGCTTTAATAAAAGAGGGAATAGCCGTACCCTGCAGATTAACAAATATCTTCTCCCAAGGGTCATCCGCACTACTGGAATATTTCTGATGACTGCCAAGAGGGAGGATATACATATCTCCGGCTTTGGGGGTGAATTTCTTTCCGTCAAGCTCTAAGCTGCCGCTACCTTTAATTATATATTCAAGTACACAGGTTTCGGCACAGGGGCGGTCCATAGAATAGGTGCCGTCACAATAGGATTTTCCACTCATCCAAACCCAAAAGGTTGGAGATTCAGTAGGGGATACAAATATGTTTAAGTCCTCGTGCAAAGCTGTTCACCTCGAAAAAGAATGGATTTCTTTGTAAATAATGATGTTTTTTGGCTGAATTAAAGAATTAATTTTATTAGGTTTTGAGTAAAACCAAATAAAAGATTATCTTTTTCTATATATTAGCACAATAGTAATTAAAATGCAAAAACAAAATTGTATTGTTAACTTTTTCAATTGTATGTGGCATTGAATATAGTAATTAACTATGAGATAATAGAATTGCCAAAGTGGACTTTCTTTGGTTGTTTCTTATTGTATATTTTTCACTAAAGGGGAAAAAGCTATGAAAAAAAGTTTATTAAGAGTTATTTCGGCTATTATGGCAATTGCTATGATAGTAACAGTTTTCGCTGGCTGCGGTGACAAGGCTGACGGCGGTGCTAATGGAGAAGTGAAAACAATAAGCCTTCTTGTTCCTACCGATATGGCAGAGGAAACAGAGGCTGCTGTTAAGGCATTTCACGAGAAGCACAAGAACATTAAGGTAGAGATAGTTGCAAGCTCGGGCGATGCAGGTACTACACCTACAGAAATCAGTAAGCTTGCGGCTTCTAAGAAAATGCCTGAGGTTGCATTCGGTGTTGAGGATTTCGGTTATATTTTAAGCCAAGGTCTTGCTTATCCGCTTGACAATCTTTTTGAAGCTGATCCCGATAAGGGGGATGCGCTTGATGCCGGTATTAATAATTATACATATTTTGACCACCTTTATGCGCTTCCTTACCGTGTTCAGTTTAACGGTATAATGGTTAATCTTGACCTTATTGAAACAAAGAATCTTGATGAGCCTGACTATAGCTGGACTATTGATGAGTTTGTTGACCTTGCTAAAAAAGCAACCGACAATAAGTATTCTGGTATTAATATCATTGTAGATAGCAGCGACCCGACCCATAACCTGGATACAAAGCTTATGGGTGGCTTGCTTAATGCTCCTTTACAGATGTACGGCTATGATATGGGTAATCACAAGTTTAATTTTACCAACGGAGCTTGGGCAAAAGCTAAGGCTTATGTTGAGGAATTAAAGGCAGTTCCCGGTCTTATCTCTGATAACCTTAAGGAATGGGATAAGAGAAATAACGGTGTTCCCGATGCTTATGACCAGAAGTTCGGCGGTAGCGGTGATGCTTTAAAATCGGGTAAGGTTTTATTCGGTAACCACAACTCTTGGGAAGTTCATTGGATGAATAAGGGCTTTAATTTCGAGTGGGACCTTTATCCTGTTCCCCATGCTGAGGGTGTGGAGGAAAGAATACAGACACACGTTGACTATGTATTCCTTACTTCTGCTGTAACAGAGGACAACTGCAAGGAAGCTTACGAGCTTGCTAAGTTCTTGAGCTATGATAAGGACGGTTGTATTGCCCGTATGGATTGGGGTAAGGATAATCTTGAAAACTTTGCGATTTATACTCCTGCAACCGAGAATAAAGAAGTTATCAAAAACTATAACAAGCGTGATTATATACCTGACGGTATGAAATATATGCTTGAAACAATTATAGAAGACCCTGAGACCATTTTCATTGCAGATGCAAATAAAATTATTCCTAACTTCTGGAACGATTTGACCGATTACAGAAAACAGGTTGAAGAACAGATTAAAAACGGTAGCGACCCATATGCTCTTGCAGCTGATTATGAGAAAAAGGTAAATGCTGCAGTTGAGGCTTCATGGTCAACCTTTGTTAAGAAGCTTGAAAAAAATCTTGAAGCATTTTACGAAAGCCATCCTTACGAAAAGAAATAATTAATCTTTTTAGAATTAGGAGGTGTAGGAAATGCGAATGCGTTTAATAAGCGGCATACTTGCCTGTTTATTAATCACAGCAACCGCTTGCTCTTGTAAAGCTAAACCGACGGACACGAGCTCCGATGCTGCTACAGAAACAAAGCTCCGCTATACGTTTAGTGAAGAAGTGCTTGCTTTTGTTTCTGACGGTGAGCAGAAATTCAAGCTACAGGACAAGGGGTATGTTAAGATTTACGATAAATCCAAGCTTGATGAAAGCACAGGAACAATTATAAATATAGACCCCAAAAAAACATATCATAAAATTGACGGTATCGGCGCTTCTTTTACCGAAACATCTGCTTATCTTATGACACAGATGTCCGAAGAAATGCGCAACGATGTAATGATAAAGCTTTTTGACAGCGAAAAGGGAATAGGCTTAAAGATGCTCAGAAATACTATCGCACCCTCTGACTATACTCCTTACGAGTATGCAAGCTATGACGATATGCCTGAGGGTGAAGAGGACTTCGAGCTTGAGTATTTTGATATGTCTGCTGCAAAGGACCAGATAGAAATAACTAAAAAGGCATTTGAAATGAATCCTGATATTAAGTTGTTTTTGTCTCCTTGGACAGCACCTTTATGGATGAAAACAGAGCGGGATTGGTTAGCAGTAGAGCAACCAAAGCTTCGCCGAGACTGTTACGATGTTTATGCCCGTTATCTTGTAAAGTGCATACAGGGCTACGAAGAAAAGGGTGTGCCTGTTTTTGCAATTACTGCGCAGAACGAGCCCTTTACAGTCAGAACTTGGCCCGGTATGTATTGGACTTGGAACGATTTGGCAAACTTTACTAACGATAATTTCCGTCCCGCTCTTGACGATGCAGGTCTCAAAACCGAGATTTATAATCTTGATTATAACTGGAGTAACAGTGAAGCAGCCGATAACATAATGGCAACCACTATGAATACCACACAGGGTATTGCATATCACTGGTATTCAGGTGATCCCGAGGTTATGGCAAAATCCAAGGAATATTTCCCCGATAAGACTATATATGTAACAGAGGCGGCAGGCGGTACACCTTCAGGTACAGCGCAGTTGCTTAACATATCCTCTAAGATTTGTCGTTCTTTCAGAAGCGGAGCTAGCGGATATATTCTTTGGAATATGGTGCTCAACCCCGTGGGCGGACCTTCTGTTCCAAACCGCTTTGGACAGAGTATGGATACCCAATGCGCGGCGCTTGTAACCTATGATGAAGATTTAAAAACGATAAGCTATCCTAACGATTACTATGCTTGCGCACATTACAGTAAGTACATACTAAAGGATGCTGTGCTTGTTGATTCTACCGATACGGGTGAGAACAGTGAATACAAGCTCGTAAACAGCGTATCACTTAATCCCAACGGCAGTATGGTGATTAATGCTGTAAACAGCGATTCTTCTTCCGATGTTGTGCTTAAGTTTGTTATGGGTGATAAGGTAATGGAAATTACCTTGCCTCGGAGAAGTGTTGTTACACTTACCTGGGATGCTAATATATAAGTTTGAAAATCGGGTGAGCCGAGCTAAAAAATAAAATCTATTATGAGGTGAAAAATTGTGAAAATGAAAAAAATTCTCGCATTACTTCTTTCCCTTGCACTTCTTGTAGGAATGATTCCTGCAAGCTACGCTGTATCTGCTGAAGATACCGTAACACCCCTTACAGGTACTATTAATGCCAATACTACAAATGCTGGTTATTTTACACTTAACCGTTATGCAGCTGATGCAAGTAAGCTTGCATCAAACAGCCAAGGTGATATGCGTTGGGATTATCCCAGTATGTATGATGAGTTTGCCGGCATCAGCAATGCAAGATGGCCTTATATTGCTTTTAAGGTAAATGCTGAGGTTGACGGTGACTATAGCATTTCCTCTTATATTGAGCCAAATGGTTCAAATACAAGTAGTGCGGTTGCTATGATAGTAGACGGTCTTGTGCATAAGGTTCCGGTTACTCCGCTTACAGGCAAGCAGACCGTTACAGGTGATGTTTATTTAAATAAGGGTGAGCATATTGTTATATTTACCCTTCCTATGGCTGAATATGAAACACAGGCTGTAAAGAGCAGCTCTACAGTTTATCCTTGGTGTAATTATTTTAGCTTTACTTTAAGTGACGGTCTTTCAATGGTTGCACCTCCTACTACCGAAGAGGTAAGCGTTTCAGTAACAGGCAGACGCGTTCAGGCGGGCGATACAACACTTGTTAACTACAATATATACGCATCAAAAGGTACAATGGCAGGCGATGCATGGAATAGCACTATTAAGCAGACCTACACAGACCTCGAAAACGGTTATTTTGACAAGACTAAAATCCCTTATATCGAGTATACTGTTGAAGCTCCTGCAGACGGTAAATACAATATCCGTATTGGCTCTAAGGTAGGCGGCAGTGACGGAACAAATCTTCCTTTTGTGGCTGTACTTGTAAATGACAATGTTTACAAAGCACAGTATGACGCAACCTTTGATACATCAAGTGGCGATGGTGCCGCTTTCGACCATGTAAATCTTACGGTTGATATGAAAAAGGGTCTTAACTTAATTAAGGTTACTTCAATCACTACCGACCAGACCGCTTACGGCAAAGACTGGATAGATCACGATTATATTGATCTTCCCACAAGTCTTACAGCAGTTGCTCCGAATGCATCTGCCGCTATTTCTGCAGATGACCTTTCAAGCAAGGTTTTAGCAAATAACTATACTATCGCTGACGGTGCTATCGGCTCTGCGGTTCAGGGCGATTTGAGATATGACAAAATCTCAATCGAGGATGCGCACCTTAAAGCTCCCGTACGTCTTAAGAAGTGGTCATTTGTTGCTTTAAAGGTTACAGCCGCTAAGGACGGTTACTATGAATTTACAATAGGCGCAAGTATGAAAGCAACTACAACTTCTGAAAATCTCGCTATGTTTGTAGACGGTGCCCTTCAGGCTGCTAAGTTTACAAAGGGAGGCTCTGCTAATATTGATGCATCTCTTTACCTTACAGCAGGTACTCATATTATAGCTATTACTTCTCCTATCCCCGCAACAAAAGCCGAGGCTGCAGCAGCCACCGATGTTTCTGTTGCTTATCCTTGGTTTAACTTTAATTCCTTTGCACTTTCTTCTGGTCTTACCGTTGAAAATGCACCTACTTTAGCTGAAGTTACAGCTACTGTATCTACCACCATTCAGGCTGAAGATGTAAAGCATCACATTTATGATGCAACTGAAAACGGTGGTAGCGGAACAGTTGTAGGCGGTGTTTCAAAGTCGGAAATTACACACACCTATGACGAGGTTGCTACCTATATCGATAAAGCTTCTACAGGTACACCTTATGTTGAGTATATTGTTGAAGCTCCCGCAGACGGCGATTATGCTATATCTGTCGGATTTGTAGTAGGTACTACAGGCGATACATCTGCTCTTACCAAGCCCTTTGCCGCAGTTCTTGTAAACGATACTGCTTACAAGGCAAAGTTTGACGGTTCTTGGGGCAAATTGGACGAAAGCGAGCTTGTTGTTACACTTAAAAAGGGTATCAACCTTATAAAGGTGACTTCACTTACTACAGAGCAGAACGCATTTACAGCCACCACTTGGATAAATCAGGATTATCTTATTGTTGACAATGCTCTTACAGTTCTCGACAATGCAGGCGATACTGTAACAGCCTCGGCTTCAAACAGAAACCACATGGCGTATAACGGATATACTGTTGGAACCGACGATAAGGGCGAGGCTATTTTAGGTAACAGTAATAACGGCGATATGCGTTATTACAATATGTCTCTTGAAAGCCTTAATATCCATGACGGTAGCAAGATTATTCCTTACACATTTATGAAGGTTAACGCTCCTAAGGACGGTTACTATGATATGACCCTAAAGGTTGGCGTTGCGACAGATGTAACCTCTAAGCAAATCGGTATGATTCTTGACGGCGAGATGAATGTTGTTAAGTTTGCTACTAAACCAAATTATCGCAGCTTTATTGATGTTTCAGTTTACCTTACAGAGGGTGAGCACGAAATATACTTCACTGCACCTATGCCTGAAACAGATGCTGACGCTTTGGCACTTACCGCAGGTCTTGATACCGAGGCAGAGGATTATGAGAATACAGTAAATTCAATCAAAACCAAAGCTTATCCTTGGATGAATGTTTATTATGTAGAGCTTAATGGCTTAGAGCTTCTTGATGCAGGTGCAAACCTTGGTATTGCAGGTGACCTTGATAATAACAATGGTGTAAATGCTATCGACCTTAGCTTATTAAGAAAGCTTTTAATAGGTATTACAGTTGATAATATTATTGCTGAAAACGGTGATATTCATCGTGACGGAAATATAGACATTCTTGACCTTGTAGCTCTTAAAAAAGCAATAGTTAACGGTAATTCCGTAAATTTTCAGTAGGGGAAGCGCCTTTAGCTGTACTTTCTAATTCCGATGTAAAGCTTACAGGACTTAGCGGTAGTGCAGTTAAATCATATTCTGTTACAGAGCTTGACGAAAGCGAAGGCAATGTAATTGAAATCGGCGCCGAAAAGCAGGCTGTTAACGGCTTCGGTGCTTCCTTTACAGAAACATCAGCCTATGTTATGTCTAATATGTCCGAGTATACTCTTAATGATACAATGACCAGACTTTTCGATAAGAAGAACGGTATCGGTATCAGTATGCTGAGAAATACAATCGGAGCTTCTGACTTTTCTATAGAGTATTCGACCTATAATGATATAGAATACGGTTCAACCGACTATAATCTTGAGAAGTTTGATATGTCATCTGCTGCCAAGCAGATGGCACTTACCAAGAAGGCAATGGAGTTGAACTCCGATATTAAGCTTTTCCTATCACCTTGGTCAGCTCCTTTGTGGATGAAAAAGTATAATACTTGGGGTTCATATTATTACAGTGTTTTGCCAAACACCTTAAAAACCGAGTGTTATGATGTTTATGCAAAGTACTTAACAAAAGCTGTTGAAGGCTATATAGCTGAGGGTATGGACGTTTATGCTATCACTCCTCAGAATGAGCCTTTTACAAAGCAGACATATCCAAGTATGTATTGGGATAAGTCAGGCGATACATTAGCAAAATTTGTTAATGAAAATCTCCGTCCCACACTTACAGCGGCAGGACTTGAAACCAAGATTTTAAATCTTGATTATAACTATAATGAAGATAATATTGAGCGCGCTCATAATATTATGGATAAAACTCTTGATACTGCTGACGGTATTGGTTATCACTGGTATTCGGGTGAGCCTGAAAATATGGCAGCAACCAGAGAATTGTATCCTGATAAGCTTATCTATGTGACAGAAGCTTCGAGCGGAAATTCCTCGGGTATTAAGCTTATGCTCAACCTCACTCAGAAGATGGGTAGATCTATTCGCAGCGGTGCTAACGGCTATATTACTTGGAATATAGCTCTTGATACCGAGGGTGGTCCTACATATAACAATGTAAATAATCATTGTACTGCTCTTGTGCATTATGATGCTGACACCGATGATGTTATTTACGGCGGCGATTATTACGCACTTGGTCACTTCAGCAAATATATTAAGTCGGGCGCTGTTATGCTTGAGTCTACCGACACAGGTGCTGACAGCGAATATGCGCTTGTTAATACTGTATTCCAGAATACTGACGGCAGTAAAGTTGCTGTTGTTACAAACACCACAAGCTTAAATTCTGTATTCAAATTTGTTGACGGCAATATTGTCAGAGAAATCACAGTTCCTGCAAGAGGAATTATCACATTAGTTTGGTAAAGTTTTAATTTAACAGAGGAATTGCGGAAAACCGCAATTCTTCTGTACCAAAGCTTTTAAAATATTTATTATCATTTGTACTGATAAATATAGAAAGGAATTAATAAAATGAAAATTAAAAAATTAGTAGCAATTCTTTTGACCTTTGCTATCTTGGCGTTAAGCGCCTCATTATATATTCCCGCTACAGCCACGGGGCTTGAATTTATCAGTGCTGATAATAGTGAATATTTTACAAATAACCGTTACAATGTCAAGAATGACTCTCCAAACGGGTTGCGTTTTACTGTAGGTAATCTGGGTGACCTTCGTTGGGATAGAGTAACTATTTATGACAGTCCTACAGGTGTTTATAATAAAAGATGGCCTTATATAGCCTTTAAGGTTAATGCCGCAACAGACGGTGAATACACAATAACAACAAAGCTTGGCACCAATACAGCTACTAAAGCTAAAAGCTTTAATATGATAGTTGACGGTATTTCTAATGCTGTAAGGTTTACTCTTGACAGTAAGGGTATTGCAGAGCCTGTAGCTACTCTGAATTTAACTGCCGGCGAGCATATAATTGTTGTAACTTCACCTATCCCTGAGTATGAGTCTGTTAGCTTTTCGGGTAGCAATGATACCCTTGCGTTCCCTTGGTGCGATTTTTACAGCTTTAAGTTCAGCAATGGCTTAACCGCCACCACTGCTCCTACTGTAGAAGAAATTAACAGTAAGGTTGCTACACGTGTTGAGGCAGAGGATGTAAGCAGTGTGCTTTATAACCTTGGCTACAGCGCAAACGGCAATTTGGCAAAGGGTGCAAATAGAGCGGATGTTAAGCAGTCCTTTGCCGATTTGGAAGCAGGACTTCTTGATAAAACAAAAATGCCCTATATTGAGTACCGTATAAGTGCTCCAAAGAGCGGCAAATACAATATCCGTTTAGGCTCTCAGATAGGCGGAAGCGATAATACAAATATTCCTTTTGCCACTGTTATTGTGAACGGAAAGGCTTACAAGGCTCAGTATGACTGTAGCTTTACTTCGGGTCAAAAAGCTTATGACCATGTGAATCTTACTGTGGAATTAAACGAGGGAATTAATATTCTGAGAGTTACTACTATTACAAACGATCAGGCATCCTTTGAGGCTAATTATATCAATCACGATTATCTCGAACTTGAAAGCGGTCTTACCGCAGTAAATGTTGTTAATAAGATTGAGGCAGAGAACACAGAATACGCTACTTGGAATATCTATAATAAATCAGAGAAAGGCGGTAGCGGTACAGTTGTAGGCGGTGTTACAAAAGGAAATATAAAGCAAACTTATGAGGATTTGGGTAATTATCTTGATAAGAAGACAACGCCTTACATTCAGTATATTGTTGAAGCTCCTGAGGATGGAGAATATGTTATTGTACCCGCTTACTTAGCAAATACAAACGGTAACAAGGATAAGCTTGAAAAGCCCTTTGCTACTGTTATTGTAAACGGTGACAAAACCTATAAGGCACAGTTTACAACTGATTGGAATACAGTCTGCAACGCTACACTCAGCGTCGAGCTTAAAAAGGGTATTAATGTGATAAGAGTAACCACTATTACACCCGACCAGAATGCTTTTACAGCTTCTACCTGGATAAATCAGGATTATATTCTTTTGGATTCTAACCTTACACCTGTTAAAAACAGCGAAGCTGCAATTGTTAATTTTACTGATGATAAGATAACACATAATATTTATACCGTTAAGGACGATAAAAACGGTCTGCGCCTTGGCGGACTTTCGGGTAATTATCTTGGCGACGGTAAGCTTTATACTAATACCATATCTAATGCAGATTTAACAAGAGTACCCTATGCCGCATTTAAGGTAACCGCTCTAAAAGACGGTTATTATGATATGACCTTTAATGTTACCTCAAAGGCAACCGACGGCAGAACTCAATGCGTGACATTGTTTGCTGACGGTGAGTCTAAGGCGCTTAAATTCAGAGCTGTAGGTGCTTCAAAGTTAGATGCATCGCTCTATTTAACCTCGGGCGAGCATATTATAGTTGCAACTCCGCCTATGCCTGAAAGTGCCGACTCGGCAACAGGTGTTGACGGTGATGATTTCCCGTGGTTTGACTATTGTACTTTGGAATTAGGTACAGGTCTTGCAATGGGCGAAGCTCCCACAGAGGAAGAGGTTTTATGCGAATTTAAAATCAGAAATATTGCTGATGAAAATAAGGTGCTTATCAACAGATTTACCGATAACGGTGATACCTTAGGAAACGCTGTGCTTGGCGATATGCGTTGGGACAGAGTATCTGTAGAATCACTTACAACCTATAATTTGGACAGAATGCCTTATGCGGCTTTAAGGATTAATGCAGCAGAGGACGGCGAGTATACCGTTAAGCTTTCTGTTAATGTAAATCCAAATGCTACCTCAAATAATATTGCAGTTGTGGTTGACGGTAAAGAGAATTATGCCGCTCCTATTATCGGTAAAGAAGCTTCGGCTAAAATTAAGCTTACTAAGGGCGAGCATATTATCGTATTTACCTCTTCAATGCCGCTCACATCGGCTGAGGCTATGGAATTGAAGCGTGACGATGCAAATGCATATCCTTGGTTTGATATGAATAAGCTATTCCTTGCAAACGGACTTGAAATAGGTGAAAAGCCTACTAAAATGCAGGTAGAAACTCCGCTTATAGCTTACGATGACGCATATACCAGAATTGAGGCTGAAAATGCCGATTATGCTGTTTATAAGGGTTATGACGCTAACGGTGAGAAGAACACCTCTGCTTCTGAGGGTGTTGTTGTCGGTGGTGTTAAAAAGTGGATGATCGAACAGTCGTTTGATGACCTTGGGGTTTGGGTAGACGGTAGTAACGGTCATATAGCTTATGTTGAATATGTTGTAGAAGCTCCCGCTGACGGTGAATACGATATTCGAGTAGGCTTAGTGGCAGATGCTTCTAAAAGAGAGGGCGTTCCCAAGCCATACGGCGCTGTAATTGTAAACGAAACTGTATACAAGGCTCAATATAACAATGTCTGGGCAAAATCCGAGGGCGTTAAGCTTACTGTAAAGCTTAACAAGGGTAGAAATATCATCCGTTCTACAGGTCTTACCGATGAACAGGATATTTATAAGACCGGTTATTGGATTAATCAGGACTTTATTGATATTGATAAGCGTCTTACACCTGTAAAGCGTTCCTCTGTTACAGCCGAGGCTGAAAAGAGTGAATATACCAATCTTTTAAAAATTCAGGACGGCGAAGCAGACGAAAAGGCATCCGGCGGTAAGGTTTTAGGCGGAGCTAATACAAAACGTCTTGCAGCAACCGAAATGACTCTTGACAAGCTTACAGCGGCAGATATCAGAATTATGCCTTATTTCTCATACACAATTGATGTTCCTGTAGACGGTTATTACAATATGGGTGTATTGTTTGCAGGTGACGGCAGACTTTCAAAAAGTCAGTTTGCTCTTATTGTAGATAATGAGGTTAAGGGAATAAAATACAGCCGTAACGGTAAAGAGACCGCTTTGAATGAGACTACAGGAGTAGTATACCTTACTAAGGGTACACATACTGTAACGGTTACTTCTCCTATCCCTGCAGATAAGAATGAAAAAGCGGTATACAGTTATAGATGGATTAATTTTGACTGTATAAAATTCTATGACGGAATTACCGTTTCTAAAGTGCAGAAGGCTCCTACCGATATTCCTGACTTTGTAAAATTCGAGGCAGAGGAATACGGTTTACCTAACCTTACAAGGTATGTTGAAAGTAAGAGCGCTTCAGGTGGACAAATGATAGGCAGCGCCTTTTACGGTAGAACTCAAAGCGCAAATGAAATAAAGCTTAACGGCGTTAATCTTGATACAATGCCGGCAGTTCAGTATACAGTTACCGCAAAAGAGGCAGGGGAGTATACCT
The DNA here is from genome assembly GCA_015066445.1 of Oscillospiraceae bacterium. Lineage (GTDB taxonomy): Bacteria > Bacillota > Clostridia > Oscillospirales > Acutalibacteraceae > UBA737. Next base: position 55,238 of record SVOK01000003.1, read on the forward strand.
TCTTTTTCTCTCAAAACAGCGGTATATCAAAGCCTATAGATACTGTTAAGAATGTTTCTGTAGCAATCGAATGTAACGGAAATGTACAGATATTTACAGGCGAGGTTAATCCTAATGTTACAACAAGCCGTCTTATTTGCGCAAAACTTAATTTAAAAGCTGGTGTGAATAATATTATTATTACTCATTCTACACGTGACAGCTATACTACTGAGGGCTACGCTTGGGTTGACTATGACTATATCGAAATTAACAGTGCAGAGGCCGAAAAGCTTACTTTTAGAAAAATTACAGGTTTTGTAGAGGCTGAAAAGTCTGAGTATGAAGGATATACTACTGTAGAAAATGCGGGCGCCTCTGGCGGAAAATATTTAGGTAAGGGCACATACGGTCCCGTTGACCTTAATCAAATCACCTACGATAAGTTTAATCCTAAGGATGCCGGTGAAATGCCAAGAGTTATTTATACCGTTAATGCCATAAAAGAGGGCGACTATGAAATTGCGGTACAGTTCAGTGGCGGTAGTGTTACATATACCTTTGATGAGCTTATAAAGAAGGGTGAAATCGGTTTCGCAGTTGCAGTTAACGGTGAAACAAGCAGTTAATCGAATTCTGCCCCGGTAACGCAAGCAAGATTTTGACAAGAATAGTAAAGGTACATCTTAAAGAAGGTCCTAACGAAATTCTTGTTACCGCTCCTTTTGCAGAATATATGAGCGGTGTAAGCCCCAGAGTTGAAGAAAACTACAAGCTTTATTGGATGGATCAGGATGCCATTATTTTAACCGAGGGACTATCTCTCGATGATGAAAAAGAGCTTCCCGGTATCGAGGATTCTGACATCAACTATGCTCAGCTTACTGTTAAAAAGGCGAGCAATTCTGTTGACAGTAACAATTCCGTAAAGGTAGAGGGAAAGAGCCATTTATGGTATGTTATAGGTGTAATATCCTTAGCTGTAATAGTTATAGCTGCGGGAATGGTTGCTTTCATTATAGTATTTAAGAAAAAAGCAAAAAGTAATAATTAAATATTAAGCAAAAACGGGTATAAAATACCCGTTTTTGCCGTTGTTAATATGTTAGGCGAAAGGGAAAATTTTATGTTTATGCCAAAAATTTCAAATCCAATAGACGATGGACATTATGCTGATCCGGAATCCCGTTTTTATGAAGGAAAGTATTGGATTTATGTTACTGAATCAAAGGCTTTTAAGGATCAAAAAAATCTTACTGTCTTTTCCTCCTCTGATATGGAAAATTGGGAAAAACACGAAAATATTGTTGATATGAGCGATTTCCCTTGGATTTGGGGCGCAGTATGGGCGCCGACAGTTATTGAAAAAAACGGTAAATATTATCTTATATTTGCTTCAAACGATATACACGCTGATGAGGATGACGGCGGACTTGAAATTGCCTGGTCCGATTCGCCTGCTGGCCCGTTTAAAAGCCTGTTAGGTAAAACTCTTGTGGATGATATTTACAATAATGCTCAGCCGATAGATGCTCACCTTTTTAAGGATGACGATGGCACAGTTTACCTTTATTACGGCGGTTGGGGACATTGTATAGTAGCTATTATGAATGACGATATGACAGGGCTAAAACCATTCCCCGACGGTACCTACAGAAAAGAAATCACACCTGAGAACTATGTAGAAGGTCCCTGTATGATAAAAAGAGGGGATGACTATTATTTCCTGTGGTCATCAGGTAAATGGAATAAGAGTGATTACTGCGTTTATTACGGCAAATCAAAGTCACCCTTAGGTCCTTTTGAAAAAGAGGGCACGGTTCTTATATCCGACGAAACCATTGCGCGTGCTCCCGGTCATAATGGATTTTTCTACATTCCCCAAAGTGACGAGTATTTTATTACATATCACAGACGCTCTATTTTAGACACAGAGCGAGATGCAAGAAAGCTTTGCATAGATAAAATGATATTCGATGGCAATAAGATTAGAACCGTAAAAATGACCTGATTTTGGATTTGTTCAAATTAATTTTAATTGGGAGAAGATGAGAAAATATGCGTAAGATCAAGAAAAGTCTTATCCGTATTATAGCGATAATTTCTTCTATAGCTTTATTAGTCGGTGCTGTTTCAGTTCCGCTGATTGATGCCGTAGCAGCCTCTAATAATTGGAAAATCGAGCGCCCTGCAAGAGCCAAAACCGATACCTCCTTTAAAAATTGGATTACTATACCCGAAGAGGATATATTGGGAAAAGCTACTATAGAGGGCGAACAGCTTATTGAAATTGACAAGTACAAAGATTTCGAGCTAACCGCCAAAGAAAAAGGCAAATATTTTGTAGCAATTTCTTACAAGCCTAAAGAAAGCGTAATGCTTGACAGCGATTGTAGGGTAGAGCATATTTCTGCTGATAACACGGTTATTAAATCGTTTATTGCTCCTGTTTACAGTCTTTGGCAGGACAGCTCTAAGGATTATCAGCTTGACCGTTACGGTAATGAGGTAACACCCTCTCAAAAGGATTTAGGTTGCTATATAACCGATTATCTGCGTGATTCGGCTTCAGTTGATGCTTCTCCCGTAGTATTTGAGTTTGATAGCGGAGTTCAGAAGCTACGTATAACAGCGGTTGATGCACAGATATATATAAAAGAAGTATTTCTTATAAAATATTCCGAAGCTATAAGCTATGAGGAATATAAATCAGTAAATAATGCAGCTACCTATAACGGTAATGAAATAATTATTGAGGGTGAGGATTACGCTGTAAAGTCAGACTCTTTTATAAGAAGTAAAGCAGGTAACAGCTCAGCGGTTTATCCATTTAACCCTTATTATAAGTGGTTAGCTTCGGTTGACGGTTCATCCTGGGGAACAGTAGGTCAGCGTATTGTGTGGAATTTTACAGTACCTGAGGACGGCTATTACAATATTACCTTCCATTATTCGCAGTCTTATAAGGAGGGTCAGGATTCCTGCCGTACAATAGAAGTTGATGGTGCTGTGCCTTATAAGGAATTAATAGAAACCAAATTCCCCTATACGGGCGGCGACTTTGACTATAAACAGACTGAGGGTAAGGTTTATCTTACCAAGGGCGAGCATACCTTAGGTCTTTTAATTGAAATTCCGCATATGTCCGAATATATTGACAGGGTAAATGCGATAATTGAGCAATTAAAGGATTTAGGACTAAGCCTCCAGCAGGTTGCAGGCAGTGAAGCCGACCAGACAAGAACCTGGGATATTGAATCATATATTCCCGGAATTACTGAGAACCTTGAAAATATTAAAGAAGAGTTAGCTGAAATTTATAAGCAGATGGAGGATGCCTACGGCGATGTTCCTGCAGGAAGTCTTAATTTACAGCTGTCGGCTGATATTCTTACACAAATACTCGAAAAGCCCGAAAAGCTGCCTACAAGAACAGAGGAAATAAGTATAGGCTCGGGCTCGGTTACTAACCTGTTAGCAGAGCTTATTAACGGATGGAAAAGTCAGGGATTAACGGTTGACCGTATTTATCTTACAGGCGACGGCGAAAAGCTACCCAATGCTAACGGCGCTTTCCTTACTAATATTTCTGACGGTGTTAAAAGCTTTTTCTTTGCGCTTACTTCAAGAAATCAGAACTATAGCACAGGTACTCTTTCAGACGATGCACTCAATGTCTGGGTTAACCGTTCTGTACCTTATGTTGAGACTATTCAGATGCTTTCTGACTCAAGATATAAGGGCTATACCGATGAAAACGGTAAAACCGTTAAGGTGAATTTCTCTATTATGCCGGATGAAAGCAAGCTGCTTTTGGCTAATGCATCGGGTACTTGCCCTGATTTAGCACTTGGTGTTACGGGTGACAGACCTTATCAGCTCGGTATCCGTAATGCAGTATCGCCCTTTACACAATTTGAAGATTTCAAAGAATACGTAAGCGATAAATTCGGTAACAAATATTTTGAAAGCTATATTTATGACGGTGAAATTTACGCTTTGCCTGAAACTCAGCAGTTCTATGTAATGATGTACCGTAAGGATATACTTGAAAAGTTAGAGTTAGAAGTTCCAAGGACTTGGGATGAGGTTGCAGAAATAATGCCTACCTTAAGGCGCAACGGTATGAATTTCTATCTGCCGTTATCCGCTCATACAGGTACGAAACCCCTTGGAACAGTAGTACCGTTTTTGTATCAGGCGGCATCTGCAGCAGGGGAGAATCCCGACTACAGCCTTTGGACAAAGGACGGTATGTCAACCGCTATTAATAACGAAATTAATATTTCTGCTTTTGAAAAGCTTACAGACCTTTATTTGCTTTACGGTGTACAGAACAATATGCCAAGCTTTTATAATAATTTCCGTTACGGTGTTTCGCCTATAGGTGTGGGCGGTTTTGGAGATTATATTAAAATGCTTTATGCCGCTCCCGAAATTGCAGACGATTGGGCTATAGCAGAGGTTCCCGGCTTTGAGGACGAAAACGGCGTTATACATAATCAGATGCCAACTGCCGAACGTGCTATAGTTATGTTTGAAAGTAGCAATAAAAAGGAAGCTTCCTGGGATTTTGTGAAATGGTGGTTAGAGGATGAAACTCAAATAGAGTTTTCTACTACCCTACAGGCAAAATTCGGTTCGGTATTCGTATGGAACAGCGCAAACAGAAACGCTTTTGCAAAGCTTGCTATTCCCGAGAAGGACAAGAAAATAATTATTGAGCAATGGGAAAATGCGCAGAATATCCGCCAAACTCCTGCTAACTATATGCTTGAGCGTTCACTTAGTAATGCTTGGTATGATGTAGTACAGAATCATATAAATGTAAGAAGTGCACTTAATACCGCTGCGGCTGATATTCAGCAGGAATTTGAGCTAAAGCTGCACGAATTCGGCTATATTGATGCTAACGGCAAGCTTATTAAGAATTACGATATGAGCTCTTTTGAAGATATAATATCTAAGTAAAATACCAATGGGGAGGAAAAATTTATGAGCACAGCAAATTTGGCTGTTAAAGCCTCTAAAAACAGAAGAATAGAAAATCCGTTAATAAAATACTCCCATTGGGTTATGATTTTACCTTTTCTTGTTCTGTTTTTAATATTTATTATTCTACCTATAATTTTTGCAATTGGTCTTTCCTTTACAAACTTTAACGCAGTAGAAACACCTGAATTTGTACTTTTTGAAAATTACTCAAGAATTTTTTCAAAAGATGCAGTTTTTATGCAAAAAATCTTACCTAATACCATTCTTTATGCGGTAATTGTAGGTCCTGGCGGATATGTGCTTGCATTTATTATGGCGTGGCTTCTGTCTCAGTTACCTAAGCTGCAGAGAACGATTTTAGCAGTATTGCTTTATCTTCCTTCGATGACAGCAGGTACTACAATTTCTACCGTTTGGGCAGTGCTGTTTTCGGGTGACAGAACAGGTTATCTTAATAGTGTTTTCTTAAGACTTGGTCTTATTCAGAAACCTATAACCTGGTTACAGGGCGAGGATACCCTTATGCCGATTATGATTTTGGTAGCCTTATGGTCAAGCCTTGGTATAGGCTTCTTGTCCATACTTTCAGGTATTCTTGATGTTAACCCCGAGCTTTATGAGGCTGCCCGTCTTGACGGCGTTAAAAACAGGGTACAGGAAGCTATTTATGTTACAGTGCCTTCTATCAGACCTCAAATGCTGTTCGGCGCAGTTATGGCGGTAGTTAATACCTTTAACTCTGCAGGACTCGGTGTACAGCTCTCAGGCTCAAACCCAACGCCGAATTACGCCGGTTCGCTAATTGTAAACCATGTTGATGACTACGGATTTATCCGTTATGAAATGGGTTATGCAGCGGCGCTTTCAGTTATATTACTTATAATTATTTCACTGGCAAGCAAGCTGGCCTACAGGCTTTTCGGTGATAATTAGTTTTAAAAAATAAAATTACTGAATATCGGGTGAGTTTTTTGAAAACAAAACATAAATATGCGATTAAAAGAATTATCAGGACAGAGCGCTCCAATATAGTGGTTTATTTAATGCTGTTGCCTATGGTTGTATTGGCGGTTTTGCCTATCCTATACATAGTATTCACCGCATTTAAGCCTATGGGCGAGTTATTTGCCTATCCACCTAAATTTATAACCACAAGACCTACATTTGATAACTTTACAAAGCTGTTTGAAGCTTCGGAAAATACAGTTTTCCCACTTTCTATGTATTTGTTCAACAGTATAGTTTCTACTGTTTCTGTTGTGGTACTTGGTATGTTTATTTCACTTTCGGCGGCATTTGTTCTGTCAAAGAAAAGATTCAGGGGTAGACAGCTTATATTTAAATTGAACACCCTTTCTATGATGTTCGTTGCTACAGCTGTTAGTATTCCACGATACCTTATTGTAAAAGAGGTAGGCTTGCTTGATACTTTTTTTGCAAATATTATACCGCTTTTGGCAGCTCCAATTTCGGTATTCTTGCTTAAACAGTTTGTGGATCAGTTACCTGATGCACTTATCGAGTCGGCAAGAATAGACGGAGCAAATGATTATCAGATTTTGTTTAAAATTATAATGCCGCTCGTAAAATCTGCATTGGCAACGGTGGCTATACTGCTTTTCCAGAATTCGTGGAACAGTATGGAAGCTTCTAATCTGTTTATTACTACAGAATCCTATAAGACCTTTGCATTTTATATGCACAGTCTTTCTGCCGCAGGTAACGGTGTTGCAGGAGCAGGTATGTCAGCCGCGGCGGCGCTTTTGATGTTTGTTCCCAATGTTGTACTTTTTGTAAGTATGCAGTCACGCGTAATGAGTACTATGGCTCATTCAGGTCTTAAATAAAGGAGAGGGAGAAATGCTAAAAACCAGAGCAATCTTAAAAAGGCTTTTTTTGATTTTTGCAGTAGTCTGTCTTATGATTACCCCCTCTTTTACCGCTTTTGCCGAAAGTGCATCCTCTTATACATATACCCCGTCTGTAGAGGACGGATGGATTACTACACAGGATGCCTATCAGGTAGGAAGCGTAATTCTGCAGGAGTTAGAGCTAAACGCTCCTCAGGATATATTTGTTAAAGACGGAAAGCTTTATGTGGCAGATACGGGAAATGTAAGAATTGTTGTATATGATTTAAAAACACAAAATCATTATGAAATAAAGAATGAAAAGTTCAAAACCCCCTCGGGAATTTTTGTAAACAATGAGGGAACGGTTTATATTGCAGATAAGGATGCCGCTACAGTTTTTGTTGTAAACAGTAATGGCGAGCTTATCGGCGAATACGGACACCCCACAACCGCAACCTTTGGTAAAAGTGCGGTATACCGCCCCTCCAAGGTTGTAGTTAATAATTCGGGTGTAATGTATATTGTATCCGATGGCGCGTTTGACGGTATGGTTCAGATTGATAAAAACGGCGAGTTTCTCGGATATTTTGGCTATAATAACAGCACCTTTACTCTTTGGGACTATATTGTTGAAAACTTTTTTACTGATGCTATGAAGGAAAGGCTTTCAAATAAAGTGCCTTTCTCGTTCAAAAATGCGGATATTGATAAAAAGGGACTTATATATTCCGTAACACAGGCGGCAAAGGGAAATGCTCTTAAAAAGCATGATGCCGCAGGTATTAACCTTATGCCTACGGAAATGGTGGATGAGGTTGATTTTACAGATGTTTGCGTAGGTGCCCGTAACAATGTATATGCCGTTACCTCTACAGGACTTATATTTGAGTATGATATGAACGGCGAGCTGTTATTCACCTTTGGCGGAAGAGCTATTTCAACTGAAAAATACGGTGTGTTTACTAATGTTTCTGCAATTTGCTGTGATGAGGATAATAAGCTCTATGCTCTTGATTTCGAAAGAGGCATAGTTCATATAATGCATCCTACCGATTTTGCGCAGACCTATCATAAAGCTATCGAGCTTTATAATTCAGGTAAGTATAATGACAGCGCTGATTTGTGGAAGCATATTGCCGCTGTTGGCGGTTCAAGCTATTATGCTGAAAACAGTTTGGCTCAATGCCTTTTTGAAGCAAAGGATTATAAAACCGCATTAGAGCATTATAAAATTGCCGGTAACAGAGAAGGTTATTCCGATTGCTATTGGCAGATAAGAAATGGCCAGATTTCAAAGGCAGTACCTTATGTAATAGTTGTTTTGGCAGTATTGCTGATAGCAGGCTTTATATTTAAAAGAATTAATAAGGATAAAATTGATAAGCGTTTTAGCAAATCTATAATAAAAGATGATTTTATGCTTATATTCAAGGTGCTTCGTCACCCTATTGACAGCTTTTACGGTATAAGACGAGAGGGCAAGGGACATATTGGAACGGCTATCGGTCTTTATATTGTAGAATATCTTATAACAATAGCGTATTTCACCTTATCGGGCTTTGCGCTTATCGGTAATGCCGATAATGTTTCAGTCCTGCTTATGAGCCTTATTTTCTGGGGAGTTATAGGCTTGTTTGTAGCGTGTAACTATCTTGTAAGCGCTGTGGGTGAGGGTGAAGCCAGATTCAGGGACGTATTCATAGCGACTCCTTATGTGCTTTCTCCCGTTACGGTTTTAATGCCCTTTGTTATTCTTATCTCTCACATAGTAACACAGAACGAATTAAGACTTTTAGAGCTTGCTGTTATTGCAATTTTACTTTGGGTGTTAGTTTGTCTGTTTATTGCAACCCGTGAAATTCACGCTTACGAGCCAAAATCAGTTATAAGTAATTTGCTTATAACCGTATTCCTTATGGCGGTGGTTGTATTGGCGGTTTCATTGGTTTATATGTTCTGCGATCAGCTTATCAGTATGATTATTTCTGTTGTGAAGGAGTTGAATTACCGTGTGTTCCTATCGTAAAATATTATCACTTGTAGTGGTTTTGTGTATGATACTTTTATGCTCGGGCTGCGGTAATAATGCTGATGCCGGAAAATACAGTATTGAGGAATCCTTGGTTGGTGAGGTAGATATAGCACAGCTTTCTTCAAACCGATTTACGCAGCTCGATAGCAGTACGCAAAAGCCTTTGCCGTCATACGGGCTTGACGGCTACAAGTTAGTTTGTGAAAACGAAAACCTTGCGCTTTATATTGATGAAGAAATTGCAAGTATCAGGGTAGCTGACAAAAAGAGCGGCTATGTTTGGGGTGCTTTAACCGAAAAAGACCCTGAAAATCTTAATAAAACCTGGACCTCCTTTGCACAGTCGGTTGTAAGCATTTCTTATATGGATAAAACCGGCTCAACCAAGCAGATAGGCGCTGGTCATTCGAGTGCTAAGTGTAAATATAAGTATACCGATAACGGCTTTATCTGTAAGGTCGATTTTGGAAGAAAGGTTGATATTTCTTTAGAGGCTAAAGTCACCTTAGAAAAGGATAATATTAAATTTTCGGTAAACGATGAAACTATTGAAGAAGACGGCGAAAACTTTGTTGCTATGATTTATTTTGCTCCCTTCTTTGGAAGTACAGTTTCAGACAATAGTGACGGTTATCTTTTTGTACCTGATGGTAGCGGAGCACTTATCAGGTATCAAAAGCCAAAGAAATATTTAAAATCATATTCTGAAAGGGTTTACGGTCTGGATTACGCTATTGATAATCTTAATGAATTAAATGACCTTAAATCTAACCGACCCAGGGATATGCTGAAAGCAAACAGCACTATTACTATGCCTGTTTTCGGCGTATCACTCGGTGTTAATCGGAATGCTATTTTAGGCAGAGTGTCTAAGGGAGACAGCTATGCTTATATAAACGCTTCGCCTGCAGGTGTTGTTACAGATTATAACTGGGCTACGGCATCGTTTATCTACCGTCAGGTTTATTCACAGCCCACCTCTAAAAACGGCGCAGGTGTTCCTGTTGTACAAAAAAGCAGAAATACTGTTAATCCCGAAATGGAAATTTATTTCCTTAGCGGTGAAAATGCCAATTATAGCGGTATGGCGGCTAAATACAGCGAAATTTTAAAGGACGAGGGTATCCTTAAGGATAATATAAATAATACAGAATCTAATCTCTATCTTGATTTTATTGCGGCTGATGTTGAAAAGCAGCTTATCGGCAATAAAGAAAAAACAGTTACTTCTATGGAGTATATAAAAAATTCCTTAGAAAAGCTTAATAGCAACGGTGTTAAAAATATTTCTTTATCACTGTTAGGCTGGCAGCAGGGCGGACTTAGCGGTTATAAAAAATCTTCGGTTTACAGCAATACTGTTATTGGTGAATTTGCAGATTTTGCCGATATTAAGAAAATCCTATCTGAAAATGGGGGAGAGCTGTCTTTTTATACCGACCCTTTGCGTGCTAAGGAAATTCAGATAAACAGCCGTGTGGATGCGGGTATAAATCTTTCTCAAAGTCCGATATGCGATACTGCGGTTGATACTAAAAAGTTTTTGGGCGATACTTGGTATCTTAAAACCGAAACCGCCTTTAAATATTTAAATAAGCAGTTTAATGCTCTTAATAAAGAAAATTTATCTGTGAGCTTAGACGGCGGTAATCTGCTTTATGGTGAGTATCTTGTAAACAGCTTTATTTCAAGAGAGGAAACAAAAGGCTTTATTGAAGAAAAGGTTTCAAAAATTTACAGCAAGCAAAAAAATCTTGCTGTTTATAATCCTAATCAGTATTTATTGCCATTTGTATCTGCTTACAGAAACGCGCCTATTTCCTGTAATCAGGAAATTTACATAACCGATTCTGTACCTTTCCTACAGCTTGTGTTGTCAGGAAATATGGTATTGGTAGCGCCTTATGCTAATGAGAATTTCTATTCCAAAATAGATATGCTCAAGTGCTTGGAGTATAATATGTACCCCTCTTTTATATTGACAGAGGAAAGTAATTTAGAACTCGAGAAAACCACGCTTTCTGACAGGGTTTCAACGTGTTTTGATAACTGGGAAAAGACCATTTGTGATATTGATTCATTTATATGCTCAGCTCTTCAAAACGTAAGAGGAAAGCAGATGTTAAGCCATAAGCGAATTAACCAAACCGTATTTATGACTACATACGAAAATGGAGTAATGTATATTAATTATGGCGAGGAACAGTATAAAACTCCTGATGGCGCTACTGTAGAGCCTGAAAGCTTTTATTTTTGTGAGGTGAAGGATAATGGCTAATCAATCTAAAATGACCTTAAAAACAAAAGAAAAGCTTATGGGTGTTATGTTTATGCTTCCTTGGATTTTGGGTCTGCTTATCTTTTCACTTTATCCGCTTTTTTATTCTATTTGGCTTAGTTTTGCTAATGTTGAATTTTCTTCTGCAGGTATCTCTACAGATTTTGTCGGAATAAAATGGTATAAGGAGCTTTTTACCGAGGACCCGAATTTTATAACCAATATGGTTGATACCTTAAAATCAATCGTATTTTCAGCTCCTATGATAATTGTAGCTTCTATAATACTTGCTTTACTTCTTAATAAAGCTTTACCGGGAAGAGCTATTTTCAGAGCGCTGTATTTCTTCCCTGTAATTATTATAAGCGGACCTGTTATGTCGAAGCTTATAAATAATCAGGCAACCTCCATTATCCACCCCGACCAGTATTCTATTTATACTGTAATTGAAAATATGCCTGATATTATTTCTGTACCGCTTACATATATTTTTGATAATATTGTAATTATTTTATGGTACTCTGGCGTGCAGATGCTTATTATTCTTACAGGTCTTCAAAAGATAGGCGACTCTATTTACGAGGCGGCTTCGATTGACGGCGCAGGCTCATGGGAAAAGTTCTGGAAAATAACTCTGCCGTATCTCAGACCTATGATTCTTGTATCTTCCGCTTATACGGTTGTTGACCTTGCAAGTATGTCTACTACTCCTATACACGCTTACATTGAAAAGAATGTTACCAACATATTAAAGCCATATTCCTATTCGTCTGCTATTTCGTGGCTTTATGCTTTGGCAATACTCGCAATACTGGGTATAGTATTCTTTATTTTACGTGAAAGGAGAGCAAAACTGTATGCTAAATAACGGTTTTATAACAAAAAATGCTAAAAAAGCCGGTAAAACGGTAGCCGTAAATGCTATCTTCTATTTTCTCCTTATATGCGTGGGATTTGTATTTTTGTATCCTCTTTTGTATATGGTAATAACCTCGCTAATGTCTACAGAGGACCTTATAAATCCGACTATTATGTGGGTGCCAACCAAGGTATCGCTCGGTAACTTTAAAATGGTATGGGATGTGCTGGAATATCCTAAAAGCCTGTTAGTAAGCATTATATTTGCTACTATATGTGCTGCTTTGCAAACGGTTTCGTGCGCGCTTATGGGATATGCCCTTGCAAGATTTGATGTGCCGTTAAAAAAACTGTGGATAGGCATATTAATACTTTTGTTTGTAATTCCTACTGATGTTTTGACTATTCCAAGATATGTACTTTTTAACTCTTATAATCTTATTGGTTCACCGCTTGCTATAATTATTCCTGCGGCGACAGGTCAGGGTATTAAGAGCACAATATTTGTACTTATTTTTATGAACGGCTTTGCTTCTGTTCCTAAGTCCTTTGACGAGGCGGCCCAGCTTGACGGTGCGGGAAGATTAAAGGTATTCTATAAAATTGCTATTCCTATGGCAATTCCTGTTATTACGCTGTGTGTAATATTCTCAGTTGTATGGTATTGGAATGATACTGCGCAAACCGCAATGCTTGTAGGTAGCGATTTCGGAACATTGCCGCTTAAGCTTCAAAGCTTCGACGGCGCATTTAAAAACTCTGTTAATGCAGGCTTTGGCGATGATATGAACCGACTTAACGAATGCTTCCAATTTGCGGCAATTTTACTAACAATTATACCGCTTGTGGCTTTTTATCTTGTAATGCAAAAGCAGTTTGTTCAGGGTATTGAATCGTCGGGTATTACAGGCGAGTAACAAAATCAAAAAAGGTGACTAATATGAATGAAATTACTATTCCTTCAATTTACGAGGCAGAATATGCTGATACAAAGGCAAAAATTATTGAAAACACTACCGAGGACAGCTTAAACTTTCTGTTTATTACAGATATGCATATTGACCTTTGGGATATGCACGACTGTATTATAAGACAGTGTAATGCAATTATTAAGCTGACTAAGGAAACCCGTATAGACTTTATTTTAATCGGTGGAGATATTATTCACGGAATAATTGAAAAGTCAAGAAATTTTGAATATTTCAAGGAGTATGTTGACCTTTTCAGTAAAACAGATGTACCTGTTATCGCAGTTCGCGGTAATCACGATGACAATGCCTACCATAACGAGGGCAAGCCTGCAGAAATAAAGGAATTTAGTTGGGAATATATTCCTACACATTGCATTATTTCTGCTGCAGAATGGTCACAAAGCGTAGGTACGCCTCTTGCTAAAGGCAAGGCAGTAAAGGATAAAAATAATAAGGATTCTTCATATTTCTATGTTGATTTTGAGGATAAGAAAACCCGTGTTATAACGCTTGATTCTTATGACTATATTGTTGAAGAGAACGAAAGAGGCTATGCAAGATACAGCGCTGAAACCTGGGACAGACTGTCAGATGAGCAGATGAAATGGTTTGCTGAAACCGCCCTTGACCCCAATAAAGACGGTTGGAATTATATAATTGCAAGCCATAATCACCTTACGGATTCTGGAATTGTAAAGACTTTTGGCAATAGCGAAACGGTTTGCGCTATTCTGGAGGCATTTAACAACAAAACCGCTTTCGAGAGTGATGAATACGGCATAAAGGTTGATTTCACAAATAATACCTCTAAAGCAATATTAAGTATTTTCGGTCATACTCACAGAGATTTCTACACTCACGATAAAAGAACAGGTATGCTGTTTTTGGGTAGTGGCAATGCAAAGCCTATGGTATATGAGTGTTCAAATTCGGTTTACGAGTATGCTACTTGTGAGCCGAGAGAGAGGGAAACCCATACCGAAGCTCTGTTTGACTGTATTATCTGTAAAAAGGACGGTAGTGTTACAAAAATTCGTTTTGGCGCAGGTAATGACCAATTTTTAAAAAGAAATTGATAATATATAAAAACTTCCCTGAAAACCTATAAAAATAAGAGGTGCAGGGAAGTTTTAAAAAGTTTTGCTTTTAATCAATATTTCAAGTAATTATTGGGAGTGTTTTAAATGCTTGATTTAAAAAAGCTTATAGATGGTATGACAGTTGAAGAAAAAATCGGTCAGTTAGCTCAGTTTAATGCTAATGTTTTCTCAGGCTCTGATGCGGATATTACAGGTCCGCTTGTGAAAAACGGTTTAACAGGAGACGATTTGTACAGAATAGGCAGTCTTTTGAATTTTAAGGATTCAAAAGAAATGAACGAGCTGCAAAAGCGCCATTTAGAAGGGGACAGAAACAAAATACCTATGGTATTTATGATGGATGTTATCCATGGCTACCGAACTATTTTTCCAATTCCTTTGGCTCTTGGCGGTTCTTTTGATACAGAGCTTGTAGAGGAATGCACAAGAATGTCTGCTGTGGAGGCTTCTTCGGCAGGTGTTCAGGTCACATTCACTCCAATGGTTGACTATGTAAGAGACGCACGCTGGGGCAGGGTTATGGAAACTTGCGGAGAGGAACCAATACTTAACGGAATTATGGGAGCGGCTCAGGTCAAGGCTTTCCACGGCGAGGATATGAGTAAATTTGGTGGACTTGCCACCTGTGTTAAGCATTATGCCGCCTATGGTGGAGCCGAGGCGGGAAGAGACTATAATCAGGTTGAACTGTCAGAGCATATACTCCGTGAGTTTTATTTACCTGCTTATAAAGCCTGCATTGATGCAGGTGTTGATATGCTTATGCCGTCCTTTAATGTTTTAAACGGTGTGCCTGCCGTTGCTAACAGCTGGCTTATGAAAAAGGTGTTGCGTGAAGAATGGGGTTTTGAGGGTGTTGTTATAAGCGATTATGACGCTGTAGGCGAGCTTATTACTCACGGCATAGCTGCAGATAAAAAGGAAGCTGCTAAATATGCATTCAAAAACGGCTGTGATATTGAAATGTGCTCTAATGGATACATAAAGCATCTTAAGGAAATGATTGAGGAAGGTATTTTTACTGAGGAACAGCTGGATGCTGTTGTTTTAAAGATATTAGAGCTTAAGAAACGCCTTGGTTTATTTGAAGACCCATATAAAGGTGCTTCACCCGAAACAGAGGAAAAAACCTGCCTTACAGCAGAAAACCGAGCACTAGTAAGAAAGGCAGCAAACGAATGTGCTGTGCTTTTAAAGAATGACGGTGTTTTACCGTTCTCTAAAGAACATAAAAAGATAGCGCTTATAGGTCCTTTTGCAGATAATCACAATATAATCGGTTTTTGGAGTTGCTGCGGTAAGAATGAAGAAAGCGTTACTGTAAAGCAAGGTGTTCAAAGCAAGCTGCCTGATGTTGAAATAAAGGTAGTAAAGGGTTGCTCTGATAAGTGGAACGAGATTGATAAATCCCGATTTGATGAAGCAGTAAAAGCGGCGAGAGAGGCAGATATTGTTATTCTCTGTCTTGGCGAGCCGCAGAATTACAGCGGTGAGGGTAACTGCCGTACCGATTTGGATTTACCCGGTGTACAAAATGAGCTTGCAGAAAAGGTTATAGGCGCTAATTCTAATACAGCGGTTTTACTTTTTACAGGCAGACCCCTTGCTATTAGTAAGCTTGATAGTATTGCTCCAGCTATACTTAATATGTGGTTCCCCGGAACAGAGGGCGGAAATGCGGCGGCAGATTTACTGTTTGGCGATGCAAATCCCTCAGGTAAAATTACTATGACATTCCCGAAATCTGTCGGTCAATGCCCGATATATTATAACCACACAAATACAGGAAGACCTATTTCGAAGCAAAGGGACGAAATGCATAATCCCTATGCTTCAAATTATATTGATTGCGGAAACCTGCCACTTTATTCTTTCGGACACGGTCTTTCGTACAGCAATTTTGTTTACGAGGGTATGACACTTAGTAAAAAAGAGATGAACATCGATGGTGAAATTAAGGTAACAGTTACGGTTTATAATGACAGTGATATTGCGGGCAAGGAAACAGTTCAGCTTTATATGCGTGACCTTGTGGCTTCAACTGCACGACCTGTTCAGCAGTTAATAGCATTCGAAAAAATCACTCTTGGTCCAAAAGAGAGAAAAACTGTTGAGTTCGCAGTAACTGAGCCAATGCTCAGATTTTGGAACAGCGAAAACGAATTTGTATCCGAAAAAGGCGAGTTTACATTGTCTGTTGGTTATGCGGATAATATGTATTATACCGAAAGATTTTCGCTTAAATAGAAAGTTATTAATGTAAAAGGGTAAACAGTTATGCTAAAAAAATATGTATCAGTAAACTATAAGAAGATGCTTAGAGAGCCTGAAGGAGAGCTTAAATATCCTTTTATTGTTCCGGGCAGTGTTTATTCCAACCAATTATGGGATTGGGACTGCTGGTTAACCAATATCGCTCTCAGACAATTTGTAAAAGATGATATAAGTGAATACGAAAAGGGATGTGTGCTTAATTTTCTTACCCATATAGATAAAAAGGGACAAATCCCAATCTGGCTTACGTCAAATTCCCACATACCGGATGCAACAAAATTGTATAATGAAAAAAATAATATTCACAAGCCATGCCTTGCTCAGCATGCAGCATTTATTGTTAAAAACAATAATGAAGATGCCGAATGGTTAAGACCTTATTTTCAGAGATTGATTAGGTTTGTTGAATGTTATATAAATAATTTCCGCCACCCTAACGGGCTTTATTATTGGCGTAATGACAGCGCTATAGGTGTAGATAATGACCCCTGCACATTTTACCGTCCCGAAAACAGCTCTGCTTCTATATATCTGAATTGTATGATGTATAAAGAGATAGAAGCATTGTGTTATATAGGAAAGCTTCTTGATATGGATATGACGGTATATTCAGAAGAAAAGGAGCATTTGAAGAAGGCGGTGCAGAAGTATTGCTACGATGAAAAGGATGGCTTTTATTATAGTGTAGATTTAAATTTGCTACCTATAGATAATAACAGCAAGCTTCATAGCGGAGCACCAAGACATTGGGACTGCTTAATTCAAAGAATTGGCTCTTGGTCGGGATTTCTTGCAATGTGGAGCGGAATAGCCACAAAGGAACAGGCTGAGCGAATGGTAAAAGAAAACCTGCTCGATGAAAAAGCTTTTTGGGCGCCATACGGAGTAAGAACGTTATCTAAATATGAAAAAATGTATGTGATAAAGCCTTCAGGAAATCCGTCCTGTTGGTTAGGACCGATTTGGGGAATATCAAATTATATGGTATTCAAAGGTCTTGTGAATTACGGCTTTGACAAAGTGGCTGCCGAATTGGCAATGAAAACCGCAAAGCTTTTTGAAAACGATTTAAAAAGCTCGGGCGAGTTGCACGAATACTATGACCCAGAGAGCGGCGAGCCTATAATTAACGCAGGATTTCAAAATTGGAATTTACTGAGTCTTAATATGACAGCTTGGCTAAACGGTGAAACTGTTACCGAGGAATTTTAACAAAAAGCCTATTAAGACGTACTACTGCCAAATAACCGCAAATGTTATTTAAAAAGTTTAACGGATAATTTTAATATTTAATATTTTTCGAATAATAAAATATGTTTTTTCATACAATTAATTAGTATATTAGGAGTTGATTGTATGAGGGAATTAGCATCTGACAGAGCGGTAGTATTAGGGGAGTACATATTAGATACAGGGGCTACTGTAAGGGCTACAGCAAAGGTGTTTAAAATTAGCAAATCTACCGTACATAAAGATGTTACGGAGAGGCTGAGCCACGATAATCCGCAGTTACACAAGCTTGTTAAAGAGGTTTTGGAAAAAAACAAGCAGGAGAGGCATATAAGGGGCGGTATGGCTACCAAAAGAAAATATAAAGGAATATGAAAATTTTTATTCAAAAACTGTTGACAAATGCTTTTTGTGGTGTTATAATACATAAAAATTATTTTAAAGGCTTTGACGAAGACGGTTTCGAATGTAAGCTTTTAGAGAGTCGGCGGGTGGTGCAAGCCGATAGCAAGTGTTCGTAAATACCTATCACTTCTGAGCCGGAGGGCTGAAACTTTTTAGCGAGTAGGCTTTCCCGTGAGGCTTGCGTAAAGGCATAAGGGTTGTTGGACCCTGAGAGGCAGATTTTCTGCAATTTGAGTGGTACCGCGGATGTATTTTCACATTCGTCTCAAAGGAATTTGAGGCGAATGTTTTTTTATTTTTAAAGGAGGAATATAAAATGGACACAAACAATTCTTTACACAAGCTTTCAGAAGTGGCTTCCCGAATTAAGGAGCTACGTGATATTATGGGCTGGTCTATTACTGAAATGGCTGATAAGACCGACGTTAGTGAAGAAACATATATATCTTACGAGAGCGGAACAGTTGATATTCCTTTTAGCTTCATTCATAAATGTGCGCTTGCATTTGATGTTGAATTAACCGAGCTTTTAGAGGGACATACCGCAAAGCTTTCAAGCTATACCATAACCCGTAAGGGTAAGGGACAGGGAACTGCTAAGGAGGACGGCATAGATATTGCCAACTTAGCTCCCAAATTTAAGGATAAATTAGCTGAGCCTTATTGGGTTAAATATGAATACTCCGCATCTCAGCAGAACAAGCCTATAAAGCTTTCTACCCACTCAGGTCAGGAATTTGACCTTGTGCTCAGCGGTAGACTTAAGGTTCAAATCGGCAATCACACCGAAATTCTTGATGAGGGTGACAGTATTTATTATAATTCTTCAACCCCTCACGGAATGATTGCGGTTGACGGCAAGGATTGCGTTTTCTGTGCTGTTGTAATGTCAGGCGAGGAAACCGAGGAGACCGTTGTTCGCAAGAGTGTTATGTCGGCTAAAAAGTCGGAAAAGCTAATCTGTGAAAAGTTTGTTGAAACCTTTGAGGATGAAAACGGCGCTTTGCAGGATATTAAATTCAAGAATACAGATACATTCAACTTTGGTTTTGATATCGTTGATGAAATCGCTGATAAATATCCCGATAAGCTGGCAATGCTTCACCTTGATGTTAACCGCTTTGAGCGTCGTTTTACATTTAAGGATATTAAGCACGCTTCAAATCAGGTGGCAAATTACTTTACCTCTTTAGGCATTAAAAAGGGCGATAAGGTAATGCTGGTGCTTAAAAGACACTATCAGTTCTGGTTCTGTATGGTAGCTCTCCATAAGCTTGGTGCGGTTGCTATTCCTGCAACAAATCAGCTTAAAGAACACGATTTTGAATACCGTTATAATTCGGCAGGTGTTTCTGCTATAGTTTGTACTGCTGACGGTGATACTGCCGATATTGCAAAGGCTGCTGCAGAAAAATGCCCACAGGTTAAAAACCTTATTATGGTTGGCGGCTGCCGTGACGGTTGGCGCGATTTTGATAAAGAATATCCTCTCTTTACAAGAAAATTTGTAAGAACAGAGGACACCTCTGCAGGTGATGATACTGCACTTATGTTCTTCACCTCGGGTACAACTGGTAACCCCAAAATGGCAGCTCACAAGCATACCTATGCTTTAGGTCATTTTGTAACAGCTAAATATTGGCATTGCTGTGAGCGCGACGGCTTGCACCTTACAATCTCCGATACAGGTTGGGGTAAATCACTTTGGGGTAAGCTTTACGGTCAGTGGCTTTGCGAGGGTGCTGTATTTGTTTACGACTTTGACCGCTTTGATGAGAATGATATTCTCCCAATGTTCCAGAAGTATAACATCACTACCTTCTGCGCACCGCCTACAATGCTCAGAATGCTGATTCGTGGTGACCTTTCCAAGTTCGATTTATCCTCAATTCATCATATGACAACTGCAGGTGAGGCACTGAATCCTGAAGTATTCAAGCAGTTTAAAGAGGCTACAGGTCTTGAAATTATGGAGGGCTTCGGTCAGACCGAAACCACCCTTGCTATCGCTAACCTTTATGGCACAACACCCAAGATTGGCGCTATGGGTAAGGCTTCTCCGCAATTCCCGATTGATATAGTTGATCCTGACGGTAATCCTGTAGCTACAGGTGAGATTGGTGAAATTGTAATTCATACCGACAAGGAAGTTCCTTGCGGATTATTTAAGGAATATTACCTTGATGACAAAAAGACTAAAGAGGCTTGGCACGACGGTCTTTATCATACAGGCGATACCGCTTGGAGGGATGAGGACGGATACTTTTGGTATGTTGGCCGTGTTGATGATGTTATTAAGTCATCAGGCTATCGTATAGGACCTTTCGAGATTGAAAGTGTAATTATGGAGCTTCCTTATGTACTTGAATGCGGCGTTTCTGCTGTGCCTGACGAAATAAGAGGTCAGGTTGTAAAGGCAAGTATCGTGCTAACAAAGGGTACAGAGCCTACCGAGGAATTGAAGAAAGAGATTCAGAATTATGTTAAATCTCATACCGCTCCTTATAAATATCCAAGAGTGGTTGTATTCCGCGATGAATTACCAAAAACTATAAGTGGAAAAATTCAGAGAAATAAGTTATAATTTGTTTAAAAATATTGACAAATACCAAAGGCTATGATAAAATAAGCACTGTAAAAGGCTTTGACGAAGAGGGCGCTTATAATTTACCTTTAGAGAGATAGCGGTTGGTGTAAGCTATCGGTAGGTTATCTGTGTTTGTAGCTTCTGAGCCGAGAGGAAGAAAACCTTAGCTTTGGGTGAGTAGAACCTCTCCGTGATTGCTGCGTAAAGGCATAGGAATTGTTAGATTCCAAGAGTGGCAGTATAACTGCAATTTGAGTGGTACCGCGGGTAAATGATAAATCATTGCTCGTCTCAAAGTCATAACTTTGGGGCGAGCCTTTTGTTGTTTTTGCAAAAGGCTGCCTCAAAATGAAAGACGGAGGAAAATATGCAACAAATTACAGGACTTGATTTTAAAATCAAAGAAATGGCGGGAAGAATCCGCGAGCTTCGTGAAATTGAAGGCTTGACCGCAGAGCAAATGGCGGCTAAAACTGCTGTTTCTGTAGAAGAATATACCGCTTGCGAAAACGGCGAAAGCGACCTAAACTTTGCTTTTATTTACCGCTGCGCTTTGGCATTTAATGTCGATGTTACTGATATTATCGAGGGTTACAGCCCTAAACTTAAGTCCTATACTGTTACCCGTAGAGGTGAGGGACAGCGAATTGAAAAGGCTCATGGTATGACCTATTATAACTTGGCATACGCATTTAAAAAGCGTATTGCAGAGCCTTTATATGTTGAAAGTGTCTACAGCGAGGAAGCTCAGCATAAGGATATTGAGCTTACAACCCACGCAGGTCAGGAATGTGACCTTGTAATTTCAGGTCATTTAAAGGTTCAGGTTGGTGAGCATAAGGTTGTTTTAGGCCCTGGGGACAGTATTTATTACGATTCCTCAACACCACATGGTATGATTGCGGTAGAGGGTGAAAACTGTACCTTCTATGCAATCGTTCTTAATCCTACAGGCGAGCCTATACCCGAGCTTTCGGATACTAAGCCTGCACCCATAAAGAAAGAGGCAAAGCCAAAGCTTAAGGATACCAAAGACCGCATTTATAAAAAATATATTGATATTGAGGAAAACGAGGTTGGAACTCCGCTTTCTATCAAGTTTAAGAATACAGAAAAATTCAATTTTGCTTTTGATTTGGTGGATGCTTTAGCTGAAAGAGAGCCTGAAAAGTTAGCTCTTTTACATATTTCCAAAAACGGTGAAGAACGCCGCTTTACATTTAAGGATATTAAAAAAGCTTCTAATCAGGTTGCTAACTACTTCAAGTCGCTCGGTATTAAAAAGGGTGACAAGGTAATGTTAGTGCTGAAAAGACACTATCAGTTCTGGTTCTGTATGATGGCGCTTAATAAGCTTGGTGCTATTGTAATTCCGGCAACAAATCAGTTACAGGAGCACGATTTTGAGTACCGCTTTAAATCGGCAGGAATTTCGGCTGTTGTTTGTACTGCTGACGGGGATACCGCTAATCAGATAGATTTAGCGGCGGCTACTTGTCCTGAGCTTAAGCATAAGATGGTTGTAAACGGTCA
This sequence comes from Oscillospiraceae bacterium, assembly GCA_015066445.1. Lineage (GTDB taxonomy): Bacteria > Bacillota > Clostridia > Oscillospirales > Acutalibacteraceae > UBA737. Next base: position 77,333 of record SVOK01000003.1, read on the forward strand.
AAAGGACGGTTGGCGAACTTTTGACGAGGAATATACGCTTTACAGCACCCACTTTAACAGAACGGTGGATACACCTTGCGGTGAGGATTTAATGCTTATGTACTTTACATCGGGTACAAGCGGATATCCCAAAATTGCGGCGCATAACTATAAATACCCGTTAGGTCATTTCCATACTGCAAAATATTGGCATAATGTTGACCCTGACGGACTTCATTTTACAATTTCCGACACAGGCTGGGCAAAGGCTATGTGGGGAAAACTTTATGGTCAGTGGCTCTGTGAGGCTGCAATCTTTGTTTACGATTTTGACCGTTTTGATGCGGCTGAAATATTACCTATGTTTAAAAAGCATAATATTACAACCTTCTGCGCACCGCCTACAATGCTCAGAATGCTTATTAAGCAGGATATAAGTCAGTACGATTTATCCTCGGTTAAGCATATGACTACTGCGGGTGAGGCGCTTAATCCTGAAGTTTACCGTCAGTTTGAAAAGATTACGGGACTTCAGATTCTTGAAGGCTTCGGTCAGACCGAGAGCACAATGATTATCGGTAATATGATCGGAGCTCCACATAAGATTGGCTCTATGGGTAAGCCTGCTCCTATTTACGATGTTCATATTGTTGACAGTGAGGGTAACGATGTTCCTGTGGGTGAAACAGGTGAAATCGTTATAGGTATTGAAAACGGTCGTCCTTGCGGTCTTGCTACTTGCTACTACGGTGACGAAGAAAAAACCGCCGAAACCTGGGACAGTAAGTATTACCATACAGGCGATACCGCTTGGATGGATGAGGATGGCTTCTATTGGTATGTTGGCCGTGTTGATGATGTTATCAAGTCCTCGGGCTACCGTATAGGACCGTTTGAGATTGAAAGCGTTATTATGGAGCTTCCCTATGTACTTGAATGTGGCGTTTCTGCTGCTCCTGACGAGGTTAGAGGTCAGGTTGTAAAGGCAAGTATCGTTTTAGTAAACGGTACCGAGGGTACAGAGGAGCTAAAGAAAGAAATTCAAAAATATGTTAAGGAAAAAACCGCACCTTATAAATACCCCCGAATTGTGGTATTCAGAGACAGTCTTCCCAAGACTACAAGCGGTAAAATCCAACGCAACAAGCTGTGATAAATATGCAATTTAAAAGAATTACACTTCTTTGCGGTCATTATGGCAGCGGAAAAACAAATGTTGCTCTTAATATGGCTTATGAGCTGAAAAAGAGCTACAGTAATGTGGCTATAGCCGATTTGGATATAGTTAACCCCTATTTCCGCACTAAGGACAGCGCAAAGGATTTGGAAGAAAAAGAAATTAAGCTTATTGTTTCGGAATTTGCAGGTACTAATGTTGATATTCCGGCTATGCCTGCCGAAATGTATTCATTGACCGACGATAAAACTGTCAGAGCGGTTATAGATGTCGGCGGGGACGACAGAGGCGCTTTAGCGCTTGGCAGAATAGCTCCCTCTATTTTAGAGGAAAACGATTATGAGTGTCTTTTGGTAATTAATAAGTTCAGGCCCTTAACCCCTGATGTTGAGTCAACGCTTGAAGTGATGAGCGAGATTGAAACTGCTTGTGGAATTAAGATAACAGGACTTGTTAATAACTCTAATTTAGGAGTGGAGACTACGGCAGAGGATGTACTCGGTTCTTTAGAGTATGCCAATAGTGTTGCAAAGGCTACAAACTTAGAAATCGTGTGTACCAGTGTTAACGAAACACTTTATAATGAGCTTAAGGAAAAAATAAATAACCTATTACCCTTGAAACTTCAAGGTAAAATAAACTGATTTCACAAAAGGAGCGATAATATATGGCAAAGCTGACTTTTAAAACCGATAAATGTAAGGGCTGCGGACTTTGTGTTGATGCTTGTCCCAAACAGGTTTTGGCATTAGCTAAAGACAAAATTAACAAAAAGGGCCACCATCCTGTAGAAGCAGTAAACGAGGAAGCTTGTATAGGCTGTGCGTTCTGCGCTACAATGTGTCCCGATTGCATAATCAAGGTAGAAAGGTGATTTAAAATGGCAGATAAGGTTTTAATGAAAGGTAACGAAGCTATTGCCGAGGCTGCAATTATTGCAGGCTGCCGTCATTACTTCGGTTATCCTATTACCCCTCAAACAGAAATCGCTGCATATATGGCAAAAAGAATGCCTAAAATCGGCGGTTGCTTCTTACAGGCAGAAAGCGAAATCGCAGCTATTAATATGGTTTACGGTGTAGCTTCAACAGGTCACAGAGTTATGACATCTTCTTCAAGCCCAGGTATATCACTTAAGGGCGAAGGTCTTTCATATTTAGCAGGTGCAGATTTGCCCTCACTTATTGTTAATGTTCAGCGAGGAGGCCCTGGTCTTGGCGGTATTCAGCCCTCTCAGTCTGACTATTATCAGGCAACAAAGGCAGGCGGTCACGGTGACTTCAGAATGATTGTTTTAGCACCTGCATCTGTTCAGGAAATGGCTGACCTTACAGTTAAGGGCTTTGAGCTTGCTGATACATACCGTATGACCTCTATGATTCTGGCTGACGGTACTATGGGACAAATGATGGAGCCTGTTTCTCTTGATTTAGATGTAAAGCCTGCACCTGAAAAGCCTTGGGCTACTACAGGTACTAACCTGGAAAGAGAACACAATATTGTAAACTCTTTGTTCCTTTCTCCCGAAAAATTGGAGGAAGAAAACTTCAAGCGTTACGAGAGATATAAGTACATTGAAGAAAATGAAGCAATGTATGAAGAATATATGATGGATGATGCTGAAATCTGTATTGCTGCTTTTGGTATTGCTGCCCGTGTTGCTAAAAATGCAATTAACGAGGCAAGAGCGCAGGGAATAAAGGTTGGTCTTATCCGTCCTATAACACTTTGGCCTTTCCCCAATGCTCCTTTCAAGAAGGCGGCAGAAAGCGTAAAGCAGATTATTTCTGTTGAGCTTTCAATGGGCCAGATGATTGATGATATTAAGTTGGCTTCTGAGTGCCGTGTTCCTGTAACACTTTGTAACCGTGTCGGAGGTATGATTCCGTCCCCCGAGCAGGTGCTCGAGGCTATTATCGAAGCTAATAACGGAGGTGCAAAATAATGGTAGTATTTGATAAACCCCATGCTTTAGCAGATGTGCCGCTTCATTATTGCCCCGGTTGTACTCACGGTATTGTTCACCGTTTAGTAGCAGAGGTTATTGATGAATTAGGTATCGAAGGCAAAACCGTTGGTATTGCTCCTGTTGGTTGTTCTGTTATGGCTTATGACTATTTCAACTGTGATATGATTGAAGCCGCTCACGGACGAGCTCCCGCTGTAGCTACAGGTGTTAAGCGTGCATTACCTGAAAACATTGTATTTACATATCAGGGTGACGGTGACTTAGCATCAATCGGTATGGCTGAAACTGTTCACTCAGCCGCAAGAAACGAAAATATAACCGTTATTTTCATTAACAATGCAATTTACGGTATGACAGGCGGTCAGATGGCTCCTACATCACTTCCAGGTCAGGTTACACAGACTTCTCCTTACGGTCGTGATGTTAACCATTGCGGTTATCCTGTTAAGGTTTGCGAAATGCTTTCAAAGTTAGACGGTCCCGAGTATCTGGAGCGTGTAGCTGTTAACAATGTAAAGAATGTTAAAGCGGCTAAAAAGGCTATCAAAAAGGCTTTCCAGAATCAGGTAGAGGGCAAGGGCTTCTCACTGGTTGAGGTTGTTTCAAGCTGTCCTACTAACTGGGGTATGACACCTAAGAAGGCACTTGAGTGGATAGACGAAAAAATGATTCCTTATTATCCTTTGGGTGTTTATAAGGATAGAACTGCTGAAAGTGAGGGAAAGTAATGGCTACAACACAGTATTTATTTGCCGGCTTTGGCGGTCAGGGTATACTTTTTTCGGGTAAATTCTTGGCATATAAGGGCCTTACTGAGGAAAAGCAGGTAAGCTGGCTTCCTTCCTACGGTCCTGAAATGCGTGGCGGTACAGCAAGCTGTTCTGTAATTATAAGTGATACTCCTGTTGGCTCACCTATAGTTTCTAAGCCTGATGTACTTATTGCTATGAATCTTCCTTCTCTTGATAAGTATGAGGATGCGGTTGTATCAGGCGGTACAATTTATGTTGATTCAACCCTTATCGAGCGTAAGGTAAAGCGTACAGATGTTACTGTTCATTACATTCCTGCTACAGGTCTTGCTAATGAAAACGGTATGCCTACCTTGGCTAATATGATTATTGTAGGTAAGATTTTGGGTGAAAGCAATCAGTTTACTGATGACAGCATTAATGCGGCTCTCGGTAAAGTAATTTCTGCCCGTCATGCAGATATGCTTGATTTTAACCTTAAAGCGCTTAATTTAGGTAAAAACAATTAAGGAGTGATAACAAATGGAAATAAAAATCACTAAAGCTGCTGTTTTAAAGGAAAAGCCCGATAGTTCAACTTTAGGCTTTGGTAAAATTTTCACCGACCATATGTTTATGATGGACTGGAATAGCGAGACAGGCTGGCAGAATGCAAGAATTGTTCCTTTTGAGAATATTTCTTTACACCCCGCGTCTACTGTTCTTCATTACGGCTCTGAAATTTTTGAGGGCTTAAAGGCTTACCGCCGTGCTGACGGTAAGGTTCAGCTTTTCAGACCTATTGAAAATATCCGCAGAATGAACCGTTCTGCAGAGCGTTTGTGCTTACCCCAGATTCCTGAGGATATGGCAATGGAAATCCTTACCACTTTCGTGGATATGGAAAAGGATTGGACTCCATCTGCTGAGGGCACATCTCTTTATCTTCGTCCCTTTATGTTCGGTAATGACGAGACCTTGGGTGTTCACGCTGTTCATAACGCTACCTATGTTATAATCGCTTCTCCTGTTGGTAGCTATTATAAAGAGGGTATTAACCCTGTTAAGATTATGATAGAGGACGAGGACGTTCGTGCTGTTCGTGGTGGTACAGGTTACGCTAAGTGCGGCGGTAACTATGCGGCATCTAACAGAGCAGGCGAGCGTGCTGAACGCAAGGGCTACAGTCAGGTTTTATGGCTTGACGGTGTAGAGCGCAAGTATATCGAAGAAGTTGGCGCTATGAACGTTATGTTCAAAATCGGCGATGAAATCGTAACACCTATGCTTTCAGGCTCTATTCTCCCAGGTATTACACGTATGTCCTGTCTTGAAGTTCTTCGTAAAGAGGGATACAAGGTAAGCGAGAGACTTTTAAGTGTTGATGAATTAGGTGAGGCTTTAAAGAACGGCGACTTAAAAGAAGCTTGGGGTTGCGGTACTGCAGCTGTTGTTTCACCTATCGGTGAGCTTTGCTATAAGGATATTAAATATCCAATTAATAACGGCGAAATCGGTACAGTCACTCAGCACCTTTACGATACCTTAACAGGTATTCAGTGGGGCAAAATCGAGGATACATTCGGCTGGACCAAGGAAATCGGTTAAATAATATTAAACCCCTTTTGAGATTTTCTCAAAAGGGGTTTTGCTAATTTTCTATATTCCTTAAAGTTTTTTCTTTGGCAATTCTTAATGTTTCGTCATCTAAAGTAGCATAAATACATTCTGTGCATTGACCTAATATATCGAGCTCTATTTCATCTAAAGTACATATACCATCAGATTCATAAATACAAAAAACATTTTCACATTTCATATTATCACCCAGTAAAGTATAACATATCATTTCCAAAAATGCAACCAAAAGTGGTTATATAATTGTAACCACTTTTCGAACATAATATTACTGGAGATGATATTATGTTTAAAATTGAAAAAGAACTAAAAAATGCGAACATCCCGAGAACTATCCGTTTTACAGAAGCTTTATTTGAGGAATTGAATAAAACAGCAGTTGAAAACGATATTTCTTTTAATTTGTTAGTTTTGCAATGCTGCAAATATGCTTTGGATAATAAAGAAATAACAGATAAGTAGACAATATTATTGGTGGGTCACGTATGGCTAAATTTAAAATTCCGTCGATTCCGTCTACAGTAAATAAAACAATTCGCTTTCCAAATAATATTGTGGAAGATGTAGAAACCGCTATTAAAGGAAAAGATTGTACTTTTTCCGCATTTGTTATTGCGGCTGTAAAAATGGCTTTGGACGATTTAAACGAAACGGATAAATAATTATAATGAATTTTTTAAAGGAGTTGTCTTTTTGATAACTCCTTTATATATTTTATAATTCTTGCAATATTAATAATTATGACGTATAATTAATCAAAAAGCAAAGGGGAGTAAAGGGTATAAAAACTAAATTTAAAAAAGCAATATTTTTTGCGTTTTTGGCGGCGGCGCTTTATGCGCTTAATTCTCCCTTTTCAAAGCTTTTGCTTAATGAGGTTTCGCCTACAATGATGGCGGCTTTTCTTTATCTTGGAGCGGGAACAGGAATGCTGATATTAGGTCTTGTGAAAAGGCTTTCAGGTAAAGAAAAAGCGGAAAAACCGCTTACTAAAAAAGAATTACCTTTTATTGTGGGTATGGTATTGCTTGATATAGCGGCGCCGATTTTTTTAATGCTTGGTCTTAAAAATACAACTGCGGCAAACGCTTCGCTGCTTAATAACTTTGAAATAGTTGCCACATCATTAATTGCGCTTGTTGTGTTCAAGGAATTAATTTCAAAAAAGCTGTGGCTTGCAATTATTCTGGTAACACTTTCGAGTATAATTCTTTCCTTTGAGGATATAAGCAGTCTTTCATTCTCTTTTGGCTCTATGTTTGTTTTGCTTGCCTGCATTTGTTGGGGTTTTGAAAACAACTGTACTCGAATGTTATCCTCAAAAAATCCACTTGAAATTGTTGTGATTAAGGGCTTTGGCTCGGGTATAGGCTCTCTTATTCTGGCTTTTGCTGTTGGGGAGAGATTACCTCAGGCTTTATATATTTTGTCTGCTTTGGTTTTGGGTTTCGTGGCTTACGGGCTAAGTATTTATTTTTATATTTATGCTCAGCGTGATTTGGGTGCGGCTAAAACAAGCACATATTATGCGGTAGCACCGTTTATCGGGGCAGGCTTTTCAATGCTCATATTCTGGCAATTACCCTCGGTTACATATTTTGTCGCTTTAGCGATTATGGCTTTGGGAACTTATCTTTCTGTGAGTCAGGATTAATTTTGAATTTAATAGTATATTAAAAATCAGCAATAAGGCAAAAGAGCAGCCTTATTGCTGATTTTATTATTTTTTATTGAATTTGATTTTATTTTGCTTGTGTTTTTTAGAGAAAAGCTTTTTGGTATAATATAAATTAGCTAATTTGTTAGCCGCTAAAGCACATACTATAAAGATAAACACCCAACCAAAGCGAATAAATAAATCTCCGTTAAGGGTGAGGCTGTCAGCATTTTTGATTAAATGCCAAATCCAAAGCACAGCTCCAAGTGTTACTGATGAGCCTTCAACACAGGATAAGAAGAACAGAATATTATTCATTGATTTATCTGATTTTTGTTCAGTAATATTGTTTTTAAGCTCAATGAGCCGGTCAAGGAACTGTTGGTTGCGGTGGTAATCATCTAAGGTTTCCTTGATGCCAAAGGATTTTATAACCTCGTCAGCCTCAATTTGAGAGAATGGATATTTGAAAATATCTGAATTCCAGAATTGAACGGTTTTTCCAAATTCAATATAAAGCTCGTCAATATCTGCAATAGAAATATCCTTATTATCCTCTAATTCCTTAACAACCTTTTGATTAGTCCTGAGAACGGCTGTATTTTGGAAAAGCACGATTTCCACAATAAACAATTCAGAGGCTTCGTCGGACATTCTTTCATCAATTGCTTTGCTGTAGTCCTTGAAAACAAACGCAATAACCGAGCGTGAAATATAAGAGTCATAATAATCATAAATAGCTCGGCATGCAGTAAGCTTTTCACGGTGCTCGGGACGGATTTTGTAATTAACATGCTTACTTATCATTGTCTCGCCCGAAAGAATATAGGGGAGTTCGAGTGGGTTTTGAGGCATCTCGGACATACAAATAACGCATTTTGCCTCGCCGCAGGCGAGTAATTTATAATTTTCTTTGAAGTAATCAACGATTTTAACATATTCACCTTTTTCATTCTTAATATCAAGATGACCGGTTGACATCTGGTCTATAAGCTGAGAAGGGTTATGTTTATTATTAGGAACAGCAACAGTTATAATATAAATTCCGGTGCTTTTGTGTACAGTAGCAAAAAGGTGCGCCGTAATATCATCAAGAGGGATATCATCATAATCGTCATCATAAAGGGCAAGAGAGAATTCGCCTAAATAAATGCGTCGCATATTTTTGCCCTTAAAAGCTTCGCTGTTGCATTCGTATTCAACGTGACGGTTAAGAACCTTGCAGTATAGCTCTCCAAAAGGAAGCTTGGATAAATCCTCTGTAGGTACATAATCGAAATCCTCATCATCGTTATGCAAACGCTTTTCTGCATCAACAATGGTATTAAAGCTACCGTCACTTCCGTCCGAAGTCATTGGAAGAAAAAAGTATATGTCATCGTTGTAGTTCTTTTTGTAGTCGCTTATTGCGTAGCCTTCTTCCAGAAGTCTTGCAACATTTTTCTTATTGGTAAAAAAGAAATGATAATCTTCATCTGTGTCTTTAAGGAGTGAAGCGTACATTCTTTTAAGGCATTTAACACCGCCTAAAGAAACGGCATAGCCTGATATACTTGTGATTTTAAATCCCGAATTATCCTTTTGGCGCAGAAGCTCAAGAAAGGCATCAGTAAGCATTACAATAGCGTTATTGCTGTTGCTGTTTTTCTTTCGGTAATCAGGGTGGAGAGCTATGGAGATAATAAATATATTATTTTCTTTTTCGCAGCTCCAGTCTTCAATTTCTTCAGGACTTATATCATCATCACGCATTCTGTGGTCATCACGGTCGGTCATCTCTTTATAAAGCGTTTTTCCAACAGGGAAAAAGTTCATATAACCGGCAAGACGCTTATCATCATAAAGCAAGATAAAGGAATCTTTACAACGGTTATAGCGCTTAGTGAGGTTTTCTAATTGACCGCAAAGCTCAGGCGAATATGTAATCTTGTCTATTTCGTAAACATCATTAATAAATCCTTCGGGAGCGGTAAGACCTGTTTTTATATGCAAAGCCATAGTATTTATTCCTTTCGTTAAAGAATAAAAGGCGAGAATAAATCCCGCCTGTAATTTAAAGTTTAAGATTTAACATTTTTCCAAAGCTTTGAATAAAGCTGTTCGGCTTCTGTTCCTAAATATTTAAGAACAGTTGCTTTTTCAAAAACACTTTCTTCGGGGAAGATGGCGGTTTCTGAGCGTACTTCTTCGTCAAGAGAGTCTAATACAGCCTGATTTGGTGTTGAATAGTAAATATATTCAAAGTTAATTGCCGCAATTTCTTCACTGCAAAGGAAATTGAGGAATTTTTCGGCAGCTTCCTTGTTTTTAGCTTCCTTAGGAATAGCAAAAGCATCAAGCCACATACAGGTTCCTTCCTCAGGGATAACAAAATCAAGCTTGTCATTGTTTTCAAAAGCAAGGTATGCCTCACCATTGTAAATAACAGCAATATCGGCATTACCTGATTCGATTTTAACTCTTGCTGCTTCGTCTAAAAGATAAGCCTGAACATCTTTTTTCTGCTTTTTCAAAAGCTGTGCTGCAGCTTCAAGCTGGTCTTTGTTAGTTGTATTAGCATCGTAACCCAATTGTGTCAGCGCAACAAAAAATGAATCACGCTCACTGTTTGGCATTATGATTCTGTCTTTATATTTGCCGTCAAAAACACAGTCCCAGCTTTTAACATCGGCGGCTTTTACCTTTTCGGTATTATAAAGAATGCCTAAAGTGCCCCAGAAGTGGGGAACAGTATATTTTAAATCAGGGTCAAAGGATTTTGAAGCATCAAGCTGATTTTGGCTGATGTTGGAGAAATTTTCAATATTATTGAAATCAATTTCTGAGAGCAAATCCTCTTTTATAAGCTTTTCAAGCATATAATCAGAGGTGCAAATAAGATCATATTCTGAAGCACCTGAGGTGAATTTTGCATACATATCCTCAGGAGCAGCATATTCATCATATACTACCTTTATGCCATATTGCTCCTCGAATAAATCATAAACCTGTGGGTCTATATAATCGCCGTAATTAAAAAGATAAATAGTTTCTTTTTTAGAAGAAGAGCAGCCTGCAAGACTGAGTGATGCTAATGAAATTATAAGAATTAACACAAAGGTAAGAACAGTTCTTAAAGTATTTTTCATTCTAATAATCTTTTTCCTTTCTGGTTTGGGAATTAGCAGTAATATTTGAGCGCATATTAACAATCTGAATAACGAGTATCAGTAACAGCACCGTTACAAACATAATTGATGTAAGCGCATAATACTCGGGCAAAATACCACGTATACGGTTGGTGTATATAAGGGTGGAAAGGGTATTAAGACCTTGTCCCTTTGTGAAATAGGTGATGGTAAAATCATCAATAGAAAGGGTTAGCGCTAATAAAAAGCCTGTGAGCACACCAGGGAAAATATCAGGTAAAATAACTTTAAAGAATGCCATAACAGGGTTTGCGCCAAGGTCTAAAGCTGCCTGATAGATGCTTTTATCAAATTGCTTTAGCTTTGGGTAAACATTAAGCACAACATAGGGAAGTACTAATGTTATGTGTGATATTAGCAGAGTTATATTACTCATTCTGCCCACAATTCCGCTGAAAAACAGCATTAGTGAAACACCGGTTACAATATCAGCATTAAGAAGCGGAATATTACCTGCAGCAGTTACACAAGCTTCGGTACGCTTTTTCATAGCAAGCAAGCCAATGCAGCCTAATGTGCCGATAACTGTGGCAATTGCGGCAGAAGCAAGACCTAATATTACTGTGGTGCCAACAGCTTCCATAATTATATCATTATTAAATAGGGCTTCATATTTTGTGAAAGAAAATCCGCCCCATTTATAATATGATTTGGATTCATTGAAGGATAACACTATCATAACCGCAACCGGCAAATAAAGTATTGCAAAAATGAGGGAAACATATGCGCCACGCATTGCTGAAAATAATTTTTTCACAGTATGATAGCACCTCCCTCAGTATCCGAGTCACCTGTAGGGATAAGCGAGCTTAAAAGCACGAATACCATAAGCAACAAAGCAAGACCGGAGCCTTGGTAATAATGACCCTTAGTAAAGCTCATTTCAACAACGTTGCCTATAAGCATTATTTTTCCGCCGCCGAGCATTTCTGCAATAGCAAAATCGGAAATTGCGGGAACAAAAACCATTGTGATTCCGCTCACAACTCCAGGAAGAGTTAACGGAAAAGTTACCTTCAAAAAGGTTTTAAGGCTGTTTGCACCTAAATCCTTTGAAGCGTTTATATAATCTTTGTCTATTCGGGATACGGTGTTATAAATCGGTAACAGCATAAAAGGGAAATAGTCATAAGACATTCCAATGAGTATAGCCGTAAAAGTATTTGCAATATGAAACTTAGGTAATCCTAACGCCTGAAGCAGAGAATTAATAATTCCGTTATCCTCTAAAATAACATTTATTGCTACCATCTGGAGCATAAAGTTCATAAAAATAGGTAGTATAAAAAGATATATCAGCAGGGTTTTGTTTTTAATTCTTGATTTTGTGAGGCAAAGAGCCAAAGGATACGCCAGCAAAAGACAGATAAGGGTGGCAAGAGTGGCAAGTAAGACTGTGAGTCCCAAGGCTTTTAGGTTTGCTGTATCTGTTACGGCATTTACAATATTGCTGAAGGTGAATTTTTTTGTAGCATCAGTAAAAGCATAATATACAATTGTGAGTATTGGCAGAATTATAAAACCTGCTATCCAGATAATGTAAGGTCCTGAAAGCCAGATATTTTTCTTATTCGTCAATGCTTACAGCCTCCTCATCCTTAGAGCGGGGCTTATGCATTATCTGAATATTTTCCGGCTCAATATAAATCCCAACCTCACTGCCAACAGGCTCCATTTTGGTGCTGTGTACAAGCCATTTAAAGCCGCCTGCCATAACGTCCATCTCATAGTGAACACCCTTGAATATGAGTGAGGTAACAGTACCTTTCATTTCGCTTTTTTGGGGTGGTACTAAAATAACGTCCTCAGGTCGTATAACAACATCAACAGGATTATTGTTTCCAAAGCCTGTATCAACGCAGGGGAAATCAACTCCCAAGAAATTAACGAGCAGGTCTTTTACCATAATACCGTCAATGATATTACTGTCTCCTATAAAGTCGGCAACAAATGCGTTTTTAGGCTCATTATAAATATCCTGCGGAGTGCCTATTTGCTGTATTTTACCGCCTGCCATAACAACAACTCTGTCCGACATTGTAAGAGCTTCTTCTTGGTCGTGGGTTACAAATACAAAGGTAATACCTAACTGTTGCTGAATGTTTTTAAGCTCCTTTTGCATTTCCTTGCGAAGCTTTAAATCAAGCGCTGCCAAGGGCTCGTCAAGGAGCAGAACTCTTGGTCGGTTAACAATAGCACGGGCTATAGCAACACGCTGCTGCTGACCGCCCGAAAGGGTATCAATGCTGCGCTTTTCAAGTCCCTTAAGGTTAACAAGCTCCAGCATTTCGTTTACCTTTTCTTCAATTTCCTTTTCCTTTAGCTTTTTTATCCGCAAACCAAAGGCAATATTTTCATAAACATTAAGATGCGGAAAAAGCGCATAACGCTGAAAAATGGTGTTCACCTGTCGCTTGTAAGCAGGAACACCATTAATTTTTTTACCGTCGAAGACAATTTCGCCACTCTCGGGCTCTAAAAAGCCTGCAATAAGACGGAGGGTTGTGGTTTTTCCACAGCCTGAAGGTCCTAACAGAGTTATAAACTCCTTGTCCTTGATATCAAGGTTAAGACCGTCCAAAATCTGCTCACCGTCAAAAGTGACTGAAATGTCTCTAAGCTCAACTATATTATCTTTTTTCATCAAAAGCATCCCCCTTTGTTCAACACGGCAATAGCAGTACTATTACGCTCAGTGTCGACACAAGAATAAATTTTTGATTTTCTCCGGTTTTAATAGTATGCTTTACACACTACCTTCAAAAATCTACCCTGTGCGATACCTGCAGCTTCTGGGTTAAATGCCCTGAACAAAGGGTTTTTCATAGTTTTCTCGATTATTTATCGGAAACTACGGCATAAAACTGGAACTGCATTCTTTCTACACAGATGCTTTGGTTATTTGTATTCAGTTTTAATTTTACAGTATCTAACCAGGATAAACTATACATTAAAATGCTCTAAAAGTCAAGTTAAATTTGCGTTTATTCGTCATTTTTCTCACTTGTTATTTAACTGCGAAAAACTTAATAATTAACGCTAAAAAACAGTTGCTCAATTTATATCTTTATGGTATAATATTGTAGATTATTATGCTTTGAGAGGTGAATGGATTTGAGAATACTCGGTATAGACCCCGGATATGCTATTGTGGGCTATGGGGTTATTGATTTCAGTGCTTGCCGTTTTTCGGTTGCAGGCTGTGGGGCTATAACTACCTCCGCAGGAGAGGAATTTCCGAAAAGGCTAAAATCCATTTACGATGATATGCTTTATGTGATAGATAAATACAAGCCGGAGGCACTTTCTATAGAAAGACTTTATTTTAATACTAATACCACCACCGCTATTGATGTGTCACAGGCAAGGGGAGTTATAGTATTGGCGGCAGAGAGCCGTGGGATTCCCATAAGTGAGTATACGCCGCTACAGGTTAAGCAGTCGGTAACGGGTTACGGAAAAGCTGAGAAAAGGCAGGTTATGGAAATGGTTAAAAACCTTTTGGGACTATCGGCTGTTCCTAAACCTGACGATACTGCAGATGCGCTGGCTTTGGCAATTTGTCACGCTCATTGCGCTTCTTCCGATTATTCAAGACTTTGCAGGGGGATAAAATAATGATAGCATCTCTAAGAGGAAAGTTTCTTTATTCGGACCAGACTTCTGTTGTTATAGAGTGCGCAGGAGTGGGTTATAAATGCTTTGTTACTAAAAATACGCTTTATAATTTACCGCCTGCAGGGGACGAAATGTTTTTATATACACATTTAGCTGTCCGTGAGGACGCAATGGATTTATACGGCTTTGCGGATTTGGAGGAGCTTAATGCCTTTAAGCTTATAACCTCTGTAAACGGTGTCGGAGCTAAAATCGGAATTGCAATTCTTTCGGAATTCACAGCTTCTCAGCTGATACTCGCAATTGCGGGCAATGATGCTAAAACCCTTACTGCGGCGGCAGGAGTTGGCATTAAACTGGCTCAGAGAATTGTTCTAGAATTAAAGGACAAGGTAGGAAACGCTGTTGTAGGAGAGAGTATGAATGTGGCGGCTGTGAGTAAGGCGGTTGCAAACACTTCTACCGCAGAGGCGATAGAAGCCTTGGTTGCATTGGGCTATTCTAAAAGTGATGCTTCGTTGGCGGTAGGCAGATTGGACGGCAGTCTTAGCACAGATGAGCTTATAAAACAGGCGCTTAAAGCATTGGCAAGGAGGTTATAAGTCTTGATAGAACAGGAAATGGATTTTGAAAACCGAATAGTTTCTCCTGATTATAGCTTTCACGAGGATTCGGCAGAGCTGAGTCTCAGACCCAAAACTCTTAATGAGTATATCGGTCAGGATAAAGCTAAGGAAAACCTTAAGATTTATATAACCGCTGCAAAGCAGAGAAAAGAAAGTCTTGACCATGTACTGCTTTACGGCCCTCCGGGACTTGGTAAAACCACCTTGGCGGGAATTATTGCAAGAGAAATGGGCGTAAATCTTCGTGTCACCTCAGGCCCTGCGATAGAAAAACAGGGTGACTTGGTGGCGATACTCACATCTCTTGAAGAGGGCGACGTGCTGTTTATTGATGAAATACACCGCCTTTCCAGAAATGTTGAGGAGATTTTATATCCTGCTATGGAAGACTTTTCGTTGGATATAATAATCGGTAAAGGACCGTCTGCAAGGTCGATAAGACTTGATGTACCGCATTTTACACTTGTGGGTGCTACCACCCGTTCGGGTCAGTTAACAGCGCCATTGCGTGACCGCTTCGGCGTGCTTTTAAGGCTTGACCTTTATACTCCGGAGCAGTTAGCTGAAATAGTTATCCGCTCGGCAGGTATTCTTGATATAGGCATTGATAAGGACGGTGCGTTGGAGGTTGCCTCACGCTCACGTGGAACGCCCCGAATTGCAAACCGACTTTTAAAGCGGGTAAGAGATATCGCTCAGGTTGAGTTTGACGGTGTTATTACCGAAGAAACCGCAAGAGCGGCATTATCAAGATTTGAAATTGATGAATTGGGTCTTGACGATTTTGACCGCAAGATGCTTAATACTATAATAACTAATTATAGCGGAGGCCCTGTAGGTCTTGATACGCTTGCTGCTGCAATAGGCGAGGAAGCGGTAACTATTGAAGATGTTTATGAGCCTTATTTAATGCAGATAGGCTTTTTAACAAGAACCGCAAGGGGAAGATGCGTTACAAAGCTTGCGTACGACCATTTAGGTGTTCCCTTTGGCGGAGATAATAAACAACAATCTATGTTTTAGGCTGAGGATTAATGAGAACAGTAGAAGGATTTAAAGATTACGAGCTTATAGACGCTGATTCAGGCGAGCGTCTTGAACGTTGGGGCGATGTTATTTTAATTCGTCCCGATCCACAAATAATTTGGTCAGGTAAAAGAAGTGACAACCGTTGGAATACGGCAAACGCAATTTATCACCGCTCTAATTCGGGTGGAGGTTATTGGGAAAAGCTTAAAAATGTACCTGATGTATGGAGCGTTTCTTATAACGAGCTCACATTCAGATTAAAGCCTATGGGCTTTAAGCATACGGGACTTTTTCCCGAACAGGCGGTCAATTGGAGTCTGGCGGACGAGCTTATAAAAAAAGCTGATAGAGAAATTTCTGTCCTTAACCTTTTTGCTTACACAGGCGGCGCTACGGTGGCCTGCCTTAAAGCAGGAGCCAAGGTTACTCATGTTGATGCTTCAAAGGGTATGGTACAGTGGGCAAAGGAAAATGCGGTGGCAAGCGGCGTTGCAGATAAAAATGTGCGTTGGCTTGTGGACGACTGTATGAAATTTGTTAAAAGAGAACTGCGCCGTGGAAATACCTATGACGCTATAATTATGGACCCCCCATCTTACGGCAGAGGACCTGGCGGCGAGGTTTGGAAATTAGAGCAGCAGCTTGGAGAATTGCTTAGTGAAACAGGTAAACTTCTTTCAAAGGACGCTATTTTCTTCTTCCTTAACTCATATACAGGCGGCCTTTCGCCTACAATACTTAACTATATGGTAAAACGCTATGTAGCAGGGGACAGAGGCGGAGAAATATTTACCGACGAAATAGGTCTTTATGTTACCGATAAGGGGATTTCGCTTCCTTGCGGAAATACAACTGTCTGGAAAAGATGATAAATGAATAATTTAATTGAAATTAAAAATGTAACCTATGAATATACCGAGGAAGACTCGGTTTATGCTGCAGTAAAGGATTTAAGCCTTGATATAGAGAAGGGTAGCTTTACTGTAATACTCGGTCATAACGGCTCGGGTAAGTCCACCTTGGCAAAGCTGATTAACGGTCTTAATAAGCCCACCTTTGGCGATGTTATTGTGGACGGTATAAATACCAAGGACGAGGAAACCGAGCTTACTGTTAAGCGAAAGGTTGGAATGGTTTTCCAAAATCCTGATAATCAGCTTATTGCTTCTGTGGTGGAGGAAGATGTAGCTTTTGGACCTGAAAATTTAGGACTCGAGCCACAAGAGATAAGACTGCGTGTTGATGAGGCTTTAAAGGCGGTTGATATGTATGAATTCAGAAAATCAACTCCTCACAGACTCTCGGGCGGACAAAAGCAACGAATTGCAATAGCAGGCATTATCGCAATGGAGCCGGAGTGTCTCGTATTGGACGAGCCTACCGCAATGTTGGACCCAAAAGGCAGAGCCGAGATTATTAATACTCTTTTAAAGCTCAACCGTGAAAAGGGGATTACCGTTGTGCTTATAACCCACTATATGGAGGAGGCCGAAAAGGCTGACAGGGTTGTGGTTATGAATGACGGTGTTATCATTGATGACGGTGTGCCTAAGGAAATATTCAAAAATGTGGAAAAGCTCAAAGCAGTGGGGCTTGATGTTCCGCAGACTACCGAGCTTTTATATGAGCTTCATAAAAACGGATTTAATATAAATACAAATGTAATTTCTATAGAAGAAGCAGCCGATGAAATTATAAGCGCGCTTCATTTGGAGGAACATTAATTTGGCAATTTTAGAGGTAAAAAATCTTACCCATACCTATAGTGAAAACAGCGCCTTTATAAATGACGCCGTAAGTGATGTGAGCTTTACGGTTGAAAAGGGCGAAATAATCGGTATCATAGGGCATACAGGCTCAGGGAAATCGACTTTAGTCCAACATCTTAACGGGCTTTTAAAGCCGACGGTGGGTACTGTGCTTTTTGAGGATACCGATATCTGGGAAAAACCTAAAGAAATCAGAAAAATACGCTCTAAAGTGGGACTCGTTTTCCAGTATCCCGAATATCAGCTCTTTGAAGAAACTGTATTCAAGGATATTTGCTTTGGACCTAAAAATATGGGGCTTTCAGGCGATGAGCTTAAAGAGCGTGTGCTTGAAATTTGCAAAATCGTGGGAGTGAGGGAAGAATATTTCCAGAAATCCCCCTTTGATTTATCGGGCGGTGAGAAACGCCGTGTAGCAATAGCAGGCGTTATGGCAATGCGACCAGAGGTTATTGTTTTTGATGAGCCTACCGCAGGTCTTGACCCCTCGGGCAGAGAAAATGTGATGCAAATAATCAAGGATTACCGTGAAGCTACGGGGGCTACTGTTATTATAATTTCCCACAGTATGGAGGATATGGCTTCCTTAGTGGATAAAATCCTTGTTATGAACAAGGGCAGACTTTATATGTTTGATACTGTTGAAAATGTTTTCAGCAAGAAAGAAGAGCTTGAAAGCATCGGCCTTAATGTGCCTATTGTGACACGTGTGTTTTTAGAGCTTAAAAGAAAAGGCATTGACATTGACACTAATGTTTTTACTGTTCAAAGGGCGATTGAGGTTTTAAATTCCCTGAAAGAAGGTAATGGAAATGCTTAAAGATATTACCTTTGGTCAGTATTATGACTGTAAATCCTTACTTCACAGACTTGATGCCAGAATAAAAATTATTTTGATGATAATTTTTATTGTTTTTATTTTCATTTCTAAAAATATTTTTTCATTGCTTTTTGCTGCAATGAGCGTTTTTGCTATTACTATAATAAGCAGAGTTCCTTTTAAACTTTATCTTAAAAATATGAAAGCGATTTTACCCGTTCTTATTTTTACGGCAGTAATCAATATTTTTTATGGTGACGGCGGTAAGGTTTTAGTTCATTTTTGGGTTATTGAAATTACTACAGCAGGGCTTTACAGGTCTTTCTTTATGGCGCTGAGAATTTTGTTGCTTATCTTTATAAGCTCAGCTCTCACTTATACAACAACCCCAAACGATTTAACAGATGCCATCGAGTCTCTTTTGAGTCCGCTTAAATTTATAGGTCTTAAAAGTGCGGTGCATACTCTTGCTATGATGATGACCATAGCCCTTAGATTTATTCCAACTCTTATTGAAGAAGCGGAAAAGATTATGAATGCGCAAAAGGCAAGGGGAGCTGACCTTGAGAGCGGCGGACTTTTAGACAGAATAAAGGCGCTTATTCCAATTCTTATTCCGTTGCTGATGTCGGCTGTAAGACGAGCCTATGAGCTTGCAGAAGCTATGGAATGCCGTTGCTATAACGGAGGCGAGGGTAAGACCAGAATGAAGCAAATGCATCTTAAAAAGGCGGATTTGTTTTCATTTATCGTGGTTGCTTTAATGTGTGGCTCGATAGTTGCATTAAATATTTTACTTTAAAAGGAGAGGTGCCGTATGAAAAGAATATTACTTACTATAAGCTATGACGGCACCGCCTATCACGGCTGGCAAATTCAGCCTAACGGTATTACTGTTCAACAGGTTTTGCAGGAGTCATTGCAAAAATTACTTGGCAAATTCACAGGGGTCACAGGCTGCAGCAGAACAGATGCAGGGGTTCACGCAAATGAATTCTGTTGTCATCTTGACTGTGATGAAAATATTCCGGATACTGCTTTTTTGAGAGGACTTAATTCATTTTTGCCCTCGGATATAGCAGTTAAGGCTTGCAAAGAGGTTTCACCCGATTTCCATGCAAGATATAACGCTAAGGGTAAAACCTATGTTTATAAAATTTTAAACGGCGGTATTAAAGACCCTTTTTTGTCAAGATATGTCTGGAATATTGAAAGAAAGCTCGATACTGATAAAATGAACGAATTCTGCAAAAGAACAGTGGGTACGCATGATTTTTATGCCTTCTCTTCAAGCGGCAGAACTGTTGAGGATACAGTCAGAACAGTTAGTGAATGTTATACCGAGCGTAACGGAGATTTGGTAACCCTTACTGTTACTGCTAACGGATTTTTATATAATATGGTGAGAATAATCGTGGGTACTGCGGTCGAGGTTTCGGACGGTAGGATAGACCCGTTAAGCACCGAGGATATGTTCGTTAAAAAGGATAGAGAGCTTGCTGGTATTACAGCTCCGCCTATGGGGCTTATACTTCAAAAAGTGCATTATTAAATAGAATTTTTAAGGTGATTTTAAATGCCCGATTATAAAAAAAGAAAACATAATAAGCTTTTTTCAGCTCCTGCTAAGGTTCAAAAATCAAGAATTAAATCAAAAACGCAGTCGGAAGATATAAAAATGTCTTCAAGCAAAAGAAGTGGGGACGAAAGTAATTCTTCGGGTATGAAGGTAGTTAAGGGCAGAAAGCTTGAAAACAAGAGAAAATTTAAGGCTTTTGCGATTGCTGCTTCTGCAATACTTATAGTTGTTTTGCTTTTCCAGATAATACTTCCTGCAGGAATTATAGAAGGTATTTCTTCTGCTATAGCCCTTGTGGGTACAGGCAGTTATCCAATAGAACTCGGCGGCACAGAAACTGTTAATACTGTTTCAAAAGGCTCTTATTATTACGTTCTTTCTAATACAGATATAGCTGCATTTAATAATTCGGGTAAATCGCTTTTCAGCTTTACACATGGTTATGAAAATCCTGTTTTAAAGGTCAGCTCCACACGTGCAATGGTTTTTGAGCAGGGCGGAAATGAGGCTCTGATTTTTGATTTGAATGGTCTTAAGACCACTGCAAAAACCGAGAAATCTATTATTACGGGAGCGGTTTCGGATTCGGGCAGATATGCATTGGTTACATTATCTGATAAATACGCTTCTGCGGTTACGGTTTACGATAAAAAGGATAACGCTGTTTATGAGTGGTATTCGGCTGAAAACACGGTTAATAATGTGGCAGTTTCTCCGAACGGCAAAAAAATTGCGGTTTCCTCTTTTAATGCCAATGGCGGTCAGTTTAATACAACCCTTAGTGTACTCAATTTTAAATCTGCCGACCCTGAATTCAGCGAGACCTTTAATAATTTGCTGATATATAATATAGACAGCTCGTTTAAAAGCGGTTTTACTGTTATTACCGAGAATAATATCAAATTTATAAAATGGCATAAATATAAGCAAGAAACTTATAAAAACGATTATGCCACCTCTGTTTTCAGAACAGGACCTAATGGTTGCGTTGCAGTCTTTAACCGTGAAAGCGATAAAACAGATAACCGAATAGCTGTTTTTTCTAAAAGCGGAAAGCTTACAGCAGAATTCAACTATAAGGGAATTGTAAGTGATATTGCGGTGAGGGGTAATCATATTTATTGTATGAGCGACACTGAAATTTTCCTGCTTGATAAATCGGGTAAGGTTTTAAGGAGTGCTTCGTGCGGATTTGGTGCAGTAAGGCTTAATGTTGCTTCAACAAATTCGGTAATAGTTCTTACTGATAATAAAATCGAAAAGCTTGGCTTGGAATAAGGGTAGGTAGTATAAGTGGTAATAATACTTGATTTAATATTAGTAGCTATTATAATAGTATCAGTTATAATCTCTGCAAAGAGGGGCTTTGTAAAGGTTTTTGTTGAAACGGTTGGTTTTGTTGCGGCAGTTATATTAGCGTTCACAATTAGTACACCATTAGCAGAGCTGACTTATGATAAAATAATAGAGCCGCCGGTTGTAAAAGCGGCGGTTAATGCTGCAGAAGACAACGCACAGGCAGATATTAAGAGCACTTTGCCTGAATTTTTGGTGGATAATAAGCTTTTTGCTGATACTGTTGATACTTTTGCAGAAAAATTTAATGAACATATATCAGATGGAGCGGAAACGGCTGTCAAAACTGCTTCACGTGATGTTGTAAGACCGATTACAGTTAAAATTATCGGGTTGTTTTACTCTATAATTTTACTTGTGATTTTAATGATTATTGTAAAATTCTTAGCAAAGCTTTTAAACAGTCTGTTTTCGTTCAGTATAGTGGGCACATTAAACCATATACTCGGCGGCTTTGTTGGAGTTTTCAAAGGAATAATAATATCTATGATATTCTGTATGATTATTTCTTTGCTTATTTATTTCACAGGAAAAGGTATATGGATTTTCAGTATAGAAAATATCAGCAATTCATTTATTTTTAAGTTTTTTACGGAATTTATTTCGATAAAATAATATATAGTTTTTTCAAGGAGTTCTAAAAAATGAAGCTTTGTTCAAAGTGTAAAAAGCGCCCTGCTGTGGTGTTTATGTCGGATATGTCTAATCCTAATGCAGAGCCTAACGGTCTTTGCCTTGTTTGCGCTAAGGAGCTTGGTATAAAGCCAGTTGACGATATGCTCAAAAGAATGAATATATCTGATGAGGATATAGAGCAGATGAGTGAGCAGTTTATGGACCTAATGAGTATGGACGATATAGATGATGCCGCATTGAATGATGAGACCTTTGATTTGGGTACTGCTCCCGCAATGCCGCTTATCAATAAGCTTTTCGGCAATTTGGGTGGTGGCGAGGCTAAAACCGAAAAGGGCGAGGAAAAGGCAGATAATAAAGAAAAGCCCAAAAAGAAGCGCCGCAGATTTATGGAGCAATACTGCACTAATCTTACCGAAAAAGCAAGAAACGGTCAGATAGATATTATTATCGGCCGTGATAAAGAGCTTTACCGCACGATACAGATTTTATCCCGCAGAAGTAAAAACAACCCTTGCCTTATTGGTGAGCCGGGTGTTGGTAAAACAGCTATTGCAGAGGGTCTTGCTTTGCAGATAGCTAACGGAACAGCTCCTGCAAGGCTGCTTGATAAAGAAATTTTCTTGCTTGACCTTACTGGACTTGTGGCTGGCACTCAGTTCAGAGGTCAGTTTGAAAGCCGTGTTAAGGGCTTGGTTGAAGAAATTAAGGAAGCCGGAAATGTAATCCTGTTTATTGATGAAATTCATAATCTTGTGGGTGCGGGTGACTCTGCTGAGGGCTCAATGAATGCGGCTAATATTTTAAAGCCCGCTTTATCCCGTGGTGAAATTCAGGTTATAGGTGCTACTACCTTTAAAGAATACCGCAAATATATCGAAAAGGATGCCGCTCTTGAACGCCGCTTCCAGCCCGTTACCATTGAAGAGCCTTCAATTAAAGAGGCCGAGAAAATTCTTATGGGAGTTAAGGGTTATTATGAAGGCTTCCACAATGTTGTAATTCCTGAAAGTATTGTTAAAAAGGCAGTAATTCTTTCGGAAAGATATGTAACTGACAGATATTTGCCCGATAAGGCAATAGATCTGCTTGATGAAGCCTGTGCCTGCGCAAGCCTTGAAAACAAAGCTATTGATGAGCTTTGCCTTGCAAATAAAAAGGTTGCCGAATGCTCGATTAAGCTTGAAGAATTAGAGGCAGAGGTTGAAAATCCTGATTATGAAAAGCAGGCACTTATAAAGGCTGATCTGGAAAAGTACAAAAAACAGGCAGAAGCCCTTTATGAGCCGGCTTCCAATAATACCGTTACTGATATGGATATTGCTAAGGTAATCGAGCTTTGGACAGGTATTCCCGCAACAAAGGTGCAGGAAAGTGACCTTAAAAAGTTATCTGAGTTGGAAGATAAGCTTAATAAACAGATAATCGGTCAAGGTGAGGCTACAAAGCTTGTTGCAGCTGCAGTTAAACGTTCACGTGTTAAAACAGGCAAGCTTCAAAGACCTGCTTCCTTTATCTTTGTGGGTCCCACAGGTGTTGGTAAAACTCAGCTTGTTAAGGTGCTTTCAGAACAGCTTTTTGATACTCCCGAAACTCTTATCAGACTTGATATGTCTGAGTTTATGGAAAAGCATTCTGTATCAAGAATAATAGGAGCGCCTCCCGGATATGTGGGCTATGATGAGGCAGGTCAGCTTACCGAAAAGGTAAGAAGAAAGCCTTATTCGGTAGTGCTTTTTGATGAGATTGAAAAAGCTCACCCTGATGTGCTTAATATTATGCTTCAAATTCTTGATGACGGTAGAATTACCGATGCGCAAGGAAGAACGGTTAATTTTGAAAACACGATTATTGTTATGACCTCGAATGCAGGTAGTGACAGAAGTGAAAATCTTTTGGGCTTTGGCAAAACTGTTGCAGATGCTTCAAAAGAAAAAGCATTAAAAGCGCTTGAAGGATTTTTGAGACCCGAGTTTTTGGCACGTGTTGATGAAATTGTGGTTTTCTCTCCTTTAAGCGAGGATGCTCTTTCTAAAATAGCCGCATTAATGCTTGATGAGCTTAAAGAGGCTTTGTCCGAAAAACTTATTGAACTCAGCTACAATGATGGTGCCTGCAAGTATTTAGCTCAAAAATGTGCAGGAGGTAAAAGGGGAGCCAGAGAACTTCGGAATTATATCCGCCGTGAAATTGAAGCTAAGATAGTAGATATTGTGATAGATAATCCAGAGGGAAGTATCAGCACAGTCTCTGTAACTGCTAAAAACGGAGAGCTTGATATTAGTTTTAAAAAGGCATAAAAAATCGGTATGACCAATTTGGTCATACCGATTTAAGTTTTGTTTTGAATTATTTCTGAGTCTGCCGTTTTATTGCTTCAAATGTGGTTTCGCTTATATGATGCTCCATTTTGCAAGCATCATTAGATGCGGTTTCTGGGTCAACACCAATGCTTACAAGGTAATCTGTAAGGATAGTGTGGCGCTCGTAAATCTTTTTGGCAAGTTCCTCACCTATGGGGGTAAGATGCAAATAACCGTCCTTATCAACAGTTAAAAACTCACCTTTTTTAAGAAGTCCCACCGCACGTGAAACGCTCGGCTTTGAAAAGCCCATATATTCGGCAACATCAAGAGAACGTACATTGCCTGTCTTTTTGGATAGCAGATAAACTGTTTCAAGATACATTTCGCCCGATTCCTGTAAATGCAAAGCAATGCACCTCCTTAAAATAATATATGTAGTTAATTATTCTTCAATGATAAAATCAAAGAATCTGTTATGTCCCTCACAAGCTGTAATACCAATGTGGAATTCATCGGGAATATCAGGATGCTCGCAGGAAACTACGTGACCGCCAATGTCAGCAGTGATGGTCTTGTCCTTAACCTCAACCTTAATATCAACAACCTCATCAGGTGCTACATCAAATTCAAGCTTGCCTATAAGTGTGGGCTTAATGGGACGCTCGGTTCTTTCAGGCCAAGGAATAATATGCCAGATGTTTATACCCTTTTCATAAGCTACAACCTCATAGTGAAGCTGGTAGATAGGTGTGCCGTCTTCTTCGTTAATAAAATCATTACAGAAAACAAGCAGGGGAGCACCGAATTTAACAAAGTTACATTTGGTTGAGAACTTAACACCGCTTTTGTATTTTTTCTTGGTAATCATACTTATATAATCATAAGCAAAAATATCATCGTGTCCTGTTTCACCGGGGGTGAAGTTTGCGATGCAGTCTTCAAGCTGAGTGAACTTTTTTCTACCGTTAGCGGAAGGACCGTAAGCATACTTAAAATCTTCCAAATTACTTTCTTTTGCATTAAAATTGTAAATTTTCATAAAAAACACCTCTGAGTGCGATATTGAATATGTGTATTATATTACAATATTAAAAGTTTATCAAGTCTTTTCAAAAAAAATTAAAAAATACTTGCAAAATTTTAACTTCTGTGATATAATTTATCAGCTATTTATGGAATAGCAAAAAAATAACACACATTCCGTTTTAAATCGGGCAGGTGTCACTCTTTACTACGGGGTGATTTCCGTATCCTTGAACGGGATGGAGGTAAAACCTTAGGAGGAAATTAAAATGGCAGTAGTATCTATGAAACAGCTTCTTGAAGCAGGTGTTCATTTCGGACATCAGACAAGACGTTGGAACCCGAAAATGGCTGAGTACATTTTCACAGAGCGTAACGGTATCTATATTATCGATCTTCAGAAGACCGTTAAGAAGCTCAATGAGGCTTATATGTTCGTTCGTGACATTGCAGCTGAAGGCGGAGATATTCTCTTCGTAGGAACAAAGAAGCAGGCTCAGGATTCCGTTAAGGAAGAAGCAGAGCACTGCAGCATGCCTTATGTTAACGCTCGTTGGCTTGGCGGTATGCTCACAAACTTCACAACTATCCGTACCAGAATTGCTCGTTTAAATCAGCTTCGCACCATGCGTGATGACGGCACTTTCGAGCTTCTTCCCAAGAAGGAAGTTATTAAGCTTAACCTTGAAATCGAAAAGCTTGAGAAGTTCCTCGGCGGTATTCAGGATATGAAGAAGATCCCTTCAGCTATGTTTATAGTTGACCCCCGCAAGGAAAGAATTGCAGTTGCAGAAGCTAAGAAGCTTGGTATTCCGATCATTGCTATTGTTGATACCAACTGCGATCCTGATGAAATTGATGCAGTTATCCCCGGTAACGATGATGCTATCCGTGCTGTAAAGCTTATTGCTGAAACCATCGCTGCCGCTGTTATCGAAGGCAGACAGGGCTCTGAAATGGGCACAGCAGCTGCTGAAGAAGCAGAAGAGGCTACTGAAGAGGTAGCAGCTGACGCTGAATAATTTAATATAAATCGGAGGAATTAATAATGGCTTTTACTGCTAAAGACGTACAGGCTTTAAGAGAGAAAACCGGTTGCGGTATGATGGACTGCAAAAAGGCTCTCGTAGAGACTAACGGTGATATGGATGCCGCAGCAGATTATTTAAGAGAAAAGGGTCTTGCTTCTCAAGCTAAGAAAGCAACCCGTATCGCTGCTGAGGGTACAGTTTGCGCATATGCAAACAACGGTGTAGGCGTTGTAGTTGAGCTTAACAGTGAGACTGACTTCGTTGCTAATGGTGACGGCTTTAAGGCTCTTGCTGCTGAGGTTGCAGAGGTTGTTGCTGAGCAGAATCCTGCTGACGTTGATGCTCTTCTCCAGTGCGAGAAAGACGGTCAGACCGTTGAAGCTAAGGTTCAGGAATTGTTCCTTGCTATTCGTGAAAATATCAAAATCCGTCGTTTTGCCCGTGTTGAGGGTAAGGTTGTAACTTATGTTCACGCTGGCGGTAAAATCGGCGTATTAGTTAACTTTGATACAACTCTTGATGCTGACAATGCCGAGTTTGTTGCTATGGGTAAGAATGTTGCAATGCAGATTGCAGCTATGAACCCCTCTTATCTTGACGAGGCTTCTGTTCCCGCAGAGGTTCTTGCTAAGGAAAAGGATATCCTTATCGCTCAGATGAAGGAAGATCCTAAAATGGCTAACAAGCCTGATGCTGTTCTCGGCAAAATTGTTGAGGGTAAAATTGGCAAGTATTACAAGGAAAACTGCCTTGTTGAGCAGGCGTTCGTTATGGATGGCGATGTAAGCGTTGGTAAGTATGTTGCTAATACTGCAAAAGAGCTTGGCGCTGACATTAAGATTGCTTCATTCGTTCGTTTTGAAAAGGGTGAAGGTCTTGAAAAGCGTGTAGATGACTTCGCTGCTGAAGTTGCTGCAATGGCTAAATAATTTAAAAAAAACTTTTCGGGGCTGTTTCTCTTAGAAACAGCCTTTTTTAAATAAGTTAAAGCAAAAACGAGGAAAATTTTATGTTTATTACTGAACAGGAAAGAAAAATCCCAATCGGCGGTCAGTACGATGTTATTGTCGCAGGCGGCGGAATAGCGGGTATATCTGCGGCTTTGGCGGCTGCAAGACAGGGTAAAAGCGTGCTTTTGCTTGAAAAAATGTTTATGTTGGGCGGTCTTGCCACGGCAGGACTCGTAACAATATATTTACCTATTTGTGACGGTAATGGCAGACAGGTTTCTTTCGGTATAGCAGAAGAATTATTGCGCCTTTCGGTAAAATTGGGCTATGAGCCTTATATGGACGGCACCGCAAAAGAGGGCAAACCCCGTGGTATAGCTTGGCTTACAGGTGACGAAGAGGGAAAAAAGAAGCGCCGATTTGAAGTTCAGTTTAATGCTAACGTTTTTGCAATTCTTTGCGAGCAGTTACTTTTAGAAAATGGTGTTAAAATTTTATACGGTACTTCGGTTTGTGCAACTGTTCTTGAAAATAAAAAAATCACTGCAGTTATAACCGAAAATAAGAGTGGCAGAATAGCTTATAAAGGCAAATCATTTGTTGATGCCTCGGGTGATGCCGATTTGTGCTATCTTTCGGGTGCCAAAACCGAAGGCTTTAAACAAGGAAATATTCTGGCAAGCTGGTATTATGAAATGATTGATAGCGAATACAGACTTAAAATGCTGGGCTTTGCAGATATTCCTGATAAATATAAAAAAGCTGAGGATAAATCTAAAAAGAGATATACGGGACTTGATGCACAAGAAATATCGGATATGGTGTGTGACTCTCACGAAAATCTTTTAAACCATTTTCTTGAAAACGGTGGAATTAATAAAGACCACGCACTGACAAATATTGCTTCAATACCACAGCTCAGAATGACAAGAAGAATTGTGGGCGTTTATACCTTGAACGATGAGGAAGTGTTTAAAAGTTTTCCTGACAGTATCGGTATGATCAGCGACTGGCGAAAGGCAGGCCCTGTTTATGAAATACCCTTTAGCTGTCTTTACGGCAAGGATATAAAAAATCTTATAACTTGCGGCAGATGTATTTCTGTGACAGACGATATGTGGGATATTTCACGTGTAATTCCACCGTGTGCGGTAACAGGTGAGGCGGCAGGTATTGCGGCGGCAATAAGCGATGATTTTGCAAATTTAGATTATAATATATTGGCTGAAAAGCTTAAGCAAGCTAATGTTAAGCTTCATTTAGACGAAATTTAAAAGGAAGATTTGTTTTGAGTAAAATTTATAACTCTGTTGAGCAGCTTATCGGAAATACTCCTCTTGTTAGACTTTCTAATTTTGAAAAGAAATATGGCATTGATGCAAATATTCTTGCAAAGCTTGAATACTTTAACCCCGCAGGAAGCGTTAAGGATAGAGTCGGTAAGGCTATGCTTGACGATGCTGAGCATAGAGGTGTTATAAAAAAAGGCTCTGTAATTATAGAGCCTACCTCGGGTAATACAGGTATTGGAATTGCGGCGGTGGCGGCTGTGCGAGGATATCGTGCAATTATTGTAATGCCTGAAACAATGTCCGAAGAAAGGCGTAAGCTTATGAAGGCTTACGGTGCAGAGCTTGTTTTGACCGAGGGTAAAAAAGGTATGAGCGGAGCTATAGCTAAGGCTGAGGAATTGGCTCGGGAAATACCTGATAGTTTTATAGCAGGACAGTTTAAAAATCCTGCAAATGCAAAGGCTCATTATGATACCACAGGACCTGAAATTTTAATGGATACTGACGGCAATGTGGATATTTTGGTTGCCGGTATCGGAACAGGCGGCACTGTTACGGGTACGGGTAAATTCCTTAAAGAAAAGCTGCCGGATATTAAAATTGTGGGCGTTGAGCCTGCGGCTTCTCCCGTTTTGACTAAAGGTGTGGCAGGCGCTCATGCTATTCAGGGCATTGGTGCAGGGTTTGTTCCAGATGTGCTTGATACTGAAATATATGACGAAATTATAGCGGTAGAAAATGAGGACGCTATAGATACCGCAAGATATATGGGCAAAACCGAGGGCTTTTTGGTTGGAATTTCTGCAGGTGCGGCTCTGGCGGCTGCGATAGAAATTGGTAAAAGACCGGAAAACAAGGGTAAAAACATTGTGGTTATTCTTCCTGATTCGGGAGACCGCTATTTATCTACGGATTTATATGATTTTTAGTAAGCTTCAACCGTCTGTTTAAAGCAGGCGGTTGATTTTTTATTATTCATAGAATATTAAAAGTTTTATGCTTGACAATAGTATTATATAGTTATATAATACTTAGCAAGCTAACAATTTGAAAAGGCGGTGTATTAAAATCAGGGAGAACGATATTGGTCTATCTGTAAGAAGACTTTCAAATCTCATTAAAAGAGATGTTGAAAATTCTCGTATAAAATTAGGTCTCGACCCTGTAAAGGGCGTTAACGGCTGGGCTATAGCCTATTTTTTTGAAAATCGTGGAAAGGATATATTCCAGAAGGATTTTGAAGAAAAATTTTCTATCAGAGGTTCAACAGCCAGCAGAATTTTAAAAACAATGGAGCAAAAAGGCTTTATTGAACGTGTGAGCGTTGAAAATGATGCAAGGCTGAAAAAAATAGTGCTTACAGAAAAAGCAGTTGATATTCATAAACGTATAACTAAAGAAATTGAAAACAGAGAAAAGCGAATGCGTAACGGTATTGATGAGCAGGAGCTTAAAATCTTTTTCAAGGTAATGCAAAAGGTCACAGCAAATATGGAGGAATAAAATGATTAAAACTTTGGCAAAAAGTATCAGGGAGTATAAGCTACCATCAATTTTAACCCTGATATTTATTATGGGCGAGGTGGTAATTGAGGTTATGATACCTTTTGTTACCGCAAACCTTGTTAATGATATTAAAGCGGGTGTAGATATAAGCAATGTAATAAAAACAGGCGTATTGCTTGTTTTGCTGGCAATAGTCTCGCTTTGTTGCGGCGGTATTGCGGCGATTACCTGCTCTAAAGCTTCGGCAGGATTTGCAAAAAACCTTCGCCGAGATATGTTCAGTAAAATTCAAAGCTTTTCTTTCAGTAATATTGATAAATTTTCTTCTACATCGCTTGTAACAAGACTTACTACCGATATTACCCACGTGCAGATGTCTTATATGATGATAATCCGTACAGCAATAAGAAGCCCAATGATGTTTATTTTCTCGGTTATAGCGGCTTATGTTATGGGTGGTGCGCTTGCAACCTCCTTTGTGGTTGTAATTCCGGTTTTAATCTGCGGTCTTTTACTAATAAGCCGAAAGGCAATGCCGGCTTTCAGACGTGTGTTTAAAAAATATGACCGTTTAAACGAATCTATCGAGGAAAATGTTCGTGGTATGCGTGTTGTAAAGGGCTTTTCCCGTGAGGAGTATGAGAAGAAAAAGTTTGCATCTGCGGCTGACGGTATTACCGATGATTTCACCAAGGCTGAGCGCATAGTGGCGCTTAACTCACCTATAATGTCCTTTTGTATGTATTTTAATACGGTTATGATACTGTTTATTGGTTCATATCTTGTAATTTCCTCAGGTGGAAGCAAGGTGGACGTGGGTCAGATTTCGGCAATGCTTACCTATGGCGTGCAGATACTTATGTCACTTATGATGCTTTCAATGATTTATGTTATGATTACGATGTCTCTTGAATCTATGAAGCGTATTTGTGAGGTATTAAATGAAGAACCAAGCCTTAAAAACCCCGAAAATCCGATAAAAGAAGTTTTATGCGGTTCGGTTGAGTTTGAGAACGTTAGCTTTAAATATTCGGAAAATGCAAAGCTTTATGCGCTTGAAAACATTAATCTTACCATAAAATCAGGTATGACGGTAGGAATTATAGGAGGTACGGGCTCGAGTAAATCCTCTTTGGTGCAGTTGATACCTCGCCTTTATGATACCACCTTGGGCACAGTTAAGGTCGGCGGAGTTGATGTTAGGGATTACGATATTAAAACGCTAAGAGATAGTGTTGCAATGGTTTTGCAAAAAAATCAGCTGTTCTCGGGTACTATAAAAGAAAATCTTCGTTGGGGTAATGAAAATGCCACTGATGATGAAATTGTTGAGGTTTGCAAGTTGGCTCAGGCTGATGAGTTTATCGAAAGCTTTCCTGATAAGTATGATACTTATATTGAACAGGGGGGCACAAATGTTTCGGGTGGACAAAAGCAGCGCCTTTGTATAGCAAGAGCGCTTTTAAAGAAACCTAAAATTTTGATTTTAGATGACTCCACAAGCGCAGTAGATACCAAAACAGATGCGTTTATAAGAGCAGGCTTTAAAAAATATATCCCAGAAACCACAAAGTTTATTATTGCTCAAAGAATTTCTTCTGTGGAAGATGCGGATTTAATTATTGTTATGAATGGCGGTAAAATTGAAAATTGCGGTAAGCACGAAGAATTGCTGAAAACAAGCGAAATTTACCGTGAGGTTTATGAACAGCAAACTATGGGAGGTGGCAGTGATGAAAACTAATAATGCACCTCAGAATATGGGACCTAAGGGTGCACCACCCAAAAGAAAAATGAATTTTGGAGCTTTAAAGCGGGTTTTAAAAATGCTTATAAGCTATTATCCCGTATTGCTGCCCTTAGCCATTGCTTGTATTGTATTTTCTGCCATTATTGCAACAGCTCCTGCAATATTTAATCAGCAGATATTGGCGGCTATTGAAAACTGGTATCAAAGTAAGGACTGGGCTTCTGCTAAGGATGAAATAATACCCAAAATTATAATTCTTATTGTGCTTTATGTGTTATCGCTTTTATCGGTTTTGGCTCATACTCAGCTTATGGCGGTTATTACTCAAGGGTTTTTGGGTAAGATGCGTAAAACCTTGTTCAACGGTATGCAAAATCTACCCATTAAGTATTTTGATACTAACAAGCATGGCGATATTATGAGTCATTACACTAATGATATTGATGCCTTACGTCAGCTTGTGTCTCAGGCTATTCCTGCGCTTTTGCAGGCTTCCATTATTGTTGTCTGCGTATTTACAGTTATGCTGTGGTACAGCTTTTGGATGACGATTGTTGTAATCGGAGGAGTTCTGCTGCTGACATTTGTTACAAAAACTGTTGGCGGTGGCTCTGCAAAATACTTTATCCGTCAACAAAAAGCAATAGGTAAAACCGAGGGCTTTATTCAGGAAATGATGAGCGGACAAAAGGTTGTTAAGGTGTTCTGCCACGAGGATAAATGCCAAGAGGATTTCGATAAAGTTAATGAAGCTTTATATGAGGACAGCCGTAAGGCTCATAGCTATGCTAACCTTTTAGGACCTATAAATATGAATATAGGTAACATTCTTTATGTTATAATCGCAACTGTGGGCGGTATCTTTCTGCTTTCTGATAGCTTTACAAATTTAAGCCTTTCAAAGCTTTTTGGCAATGAGGTTGTTTTTGGTATAAGTGTGGTAATTCCTTTTCTTAATATGACCAAGCAGTTTACCGGTAACGTTAATCAGGTTTCTCAGCAGATTAACTCAATAGTTATGGGTCTTGCAGGTGCGGACCGTGTGTTAAAGCTTATGGATACCGAGCCTGAGACTGATGACGGTTATGTAACACTTGTAAATGCTACTGTGAATGAGGACGGTACTCTCACCGAGACCAACGAGCGCACAGGCGTATGGGCTTGGAAGCATCCTCACGGTGACGGTACTTTAACCTATACACGTCTTATGGGTGATGTTACTCTTGATGATGTGGACTTCGGCTACAATGAGGATAAGCTTGTTCTTCATAATATTGATGTTTATGCCCGCCCCGGTCAGAAGGTGGCTTTTGTAGGAGCTACAGGCGCCGGCAAAACCACAATAACTAACCTTATAAACCGTTTTTATGATATTGCAGACGGTAAGATAAGATATGACGGAATTAACATCAACAAGATTAAAAAGAGTGACTTAAGGCGCTCTTTGGGTATAGTTTTGCAGGAAACCAATCTGTTTACAGGTACTGTAATGGAAAATATCCGCTATGGTAGACTTGATGCTACTGATGAAGAATGTATTGAGGCAGCGCGCCTTTCGGGAGCGGATGACTTTATCACAAGGCTTCCCCGAGGCTATGAAACCGAGCTTTCTAATAACGGTGCAAACTTATCTCAGGGACAGCGTCAGCTGATTTCTATAGCCCGTGCCGCAGTTGCAGACCCGCCTGTTATGATACTTGATGAGGCAACCTCAAGTATTGATACCAGAACTGAAGCTATTGTTCAAAAGGGTATGGACCGACTTATGCAGGGCAGAACGGTATTTGTTATAGCACACCGTCTGTCTACCGTTAAGAATTCAGATGTTATTATGGTATTGGAGCAGGGCAGAATTATTGAACGTGGCACACACGAGGATTTAATTGCCCAAAAGGGTAAATATTATCAGCTTTATACAGGCGCATTTGAATTAGAATAAAATTAATCATATTCCTCTCTTTGAATGAATACTATTTAATAGTAAATTTTTTCAAAGAGAGGATATTTTTATGGAACAAAAGTGTTTAAAGACAAGTGTCTATGTGAATGACATTATTTTCAGCGATTCCACAGAGCAGGCCATTGATGTGGATTTTACTTTGCCTGATTACTGTCCTGATATTTCTAAAATATTTAAATGTCAGGCAGTGCCGAGGATTTCTTCTAAGGGCATAAACGGCAAAACAATTACCATTGACGGGTCGGTTTGTATTACTCTTTTATATGCCGACCGTGATGGTAATTTGTGCTCCTATGAGTATCAGTATCCCTTTTCTAAAAATCTTGAAATGAATAAAGAATGCGCTGGGGCAAATCTTTGCTGTAAGATAAGAAGCGAATACATAAACTGCCGTGCTGTTACAGGAAGAAAGGTTGATATACACGGTGCTGCAGGCATATATGTAAAGGTGTTTAAACGCAAGGCTACAGATATTATTTCGGATTATGATGACTGCAATATTGAGCTTCGTCGTGGAACTGCCCCTGCTACTGTGCCTATGGGTTATGCAGAGAAATATATTATGATAGAGGAAGAAATACGCATTGGTGACTCTCAGCCTGCTATACGTAATATTATCAGGAGTGAGGGTAATTCCTGTGTTAAGGAAACCAAAATAATTAACGATAAAGCGGTAGTCAAAGGAGAAATGAGCCTTTGCGTTATTTACTGCCCTGAGGGTGATGGAAATCCGCAAAGTGTTAAAACGGTTATTCCTTTCAGTCAGATTATTGATATTGAGGGTATAACCGAGCTGTGCGAATGTGAAACCAAATCTCAGATAGCGTTTTTAGAGCTCAAACCCCGTATGTCCTCAGGAGGGGAGAATAAGAGCTTTTTGCTTACTGCAAAAATACTTCTCACCACTGAAGCTTATTGCAGTAATGATATTGCGGTTGTTTTAGATGCCTTTTCAAGGAAATTCAAGGCAGATATTAAAAAGGATAATATTTGCTTTGATAAAATTACCCATAATATAAGCGAAAACTATCATTGCAAAAAAACTGTACAGCTTGAAGAAAATATAAGCTCAGTAATTGATTTATGGTGCAATGTGCAGAATGTTACTACAAAATTTGAAGAGTGCAACATAATAATCTGCGGAACAGTTATAGCAGGAATGATAATTTGCAATGAAAACGGTAATGCTATATACTGTGAAAAACCTGTAGATTTTGAGTATAAATATCCGTTAAACTGTAAATTAGGTGCTCCCCACAGCGAGCCTCAGATTGAAATTCTTTCCTGCGGATATACTATAACCTCTGCTGATTGTATAGAGCTGAGGATAGATATTTCAATAAACGCTGCAGTTTATGAAAAATGTGATATGTCACTTATTTCGGATATGACAGTTGACGAAAACGAAACTGTGGCAAGAAAGACCAAAGGTGCTATGACTATTTATTTCCCGTCTAATAATGAATGTGTTTGGGATATAGCACGAATTTACAATGCAAGTGTTGAAGAAATAATGCGAATAAACGAGCTTGAAAGCGAAAATCTTGACGGCGGAAAAATGATTTTAGTGCCTGTTATGTAGGCAAGATATAAAGAGGCGGTCTCATGTGTTTTAAGTGAGACCGCCTCTTTACATCACGGCTTGATTGTGAAAATTATAAGTATAGTGATAATTTAATTAATTGTTTTTCGACCAGATATTCTCTACACGGTGATACAATTGGTTTTCATTACTATATCTACTTAATTCTATTAAATGCTTATTGTCATCATATATATATTTGATATATCCTAATATTTCATTATCAGAACTGTATACGATGGTATTAACTTTATTATTGCTAATTTCTGTGAATTCTTCAAATGAATCAAGCTTACCGTTTTTGTCATAAGTTTTGCTACCTATAATAATGTTATTTTTGTACTCATATATTGTTTTAAATATTATATCACCATTTTCATAATATTCACTTAATAATATGTTACTGCTTTTATCATATTTTTCTAAATTGTAAGAACTATCGTTATATCCTGTTATTAATTGTTTTAGTTTTCCGTTATCATAATAAAGATACCTTGTATAACTTTCCATTACATTATCAAAATATAATTTTTGTTCTATTAATTGATTTCTTTTATTATAAACAACTTCAATACTTATTTTATTATCGTTCGTTCTGCTTTTGCCAATAAATTGTCCGTTTTTCTCTGTATAAGAAATGTGTAATTCGGTGTTACCGTCAAAAACATAAGAAATTAGTCTGTCATTTTTATTATATATGTATGTTGTTTTAATGTCATTTACAATTGTTCCCAACGGTTGCATATCATTTCTAATATAATAGGTTTTATTTAAACTATAATCTTGGTCGGGTATTTTTGAAAAAATGTATTTTTCGGAAATATACCACTTTTCATTATTGTCATTGACACAGGCGGATAAACCCATTATTATAACAAAAATATATATAATTTTAGATATAGCCGAAAATTTCATTACAATCACCTTTATTATTTGTCATTTAAAAAATTAATGATTATTGATTTAAAATTTTATTTTTCTTAGCGATGAACTCTTCTTCAGTGATAACTCCATTGTCAAGCAGTTCTTTATATTTTTTAAGTTCATCTGCCGAAGAATTGTTGTTGTAGGTGTTTTGTGCTGTTTTTCTTGTATTTTCTCCTAATTCAGAAAAATACATAATAAGTGCAATAATTAAAATTCCTACGATGCCGCCTAAAAAGATTCCTATTATTGAAGTAATTATAGATTCAGTAATATCATCTCCTGATCCAAAAGGACAAGTAAGACCCCAGAAATAACCTCCTATTCCCCCGATTACAACAAGTATTATAAAAATTATAATACCTATGCTTTTTAAAACTTTTGCCCAAGGGCTTTTGGGCGTTTGATTTACTTTCATTTTTTTCCTCCTTAAAAACAAAAAAGTGTGTGCAACAGAAGCTACACACACCGAAAAACGCATAGCTCCATTGCTACCACACAAATTGAATTTGCAGACTAATACCTATAAGGCAAAGCATACAAAAACAGAGCATACATTTTTACCAAAAATAAAAATGTATACTTCACCTACTACGAGTATAAGTCTCTATTCAATTTGCGTGGTATGTTACGATTATAGCACGATTTTGATTTTTTTGCAATAGGTTGTTAAATAATTTTTTTGATTGTATATATAAGTTTAAAATTAAATTCGTATGGCTGAATTATAAAA
The DNA here is from genome assembly GCA_015066445.1 of Oscillospiraceae bacterium. Classification (GTDB taxonomy): domain Bacteria; phylum Bacillota; class Clostridia; order Oscillospirales; family Acutalibacteraceae; genus UBA737. Next base: position 114,162 of record SVOK01000003.1, read on the forward strand.
TAAAAACAGCACGGAAAATGATTTTTCACTGTAAAAACTAAGTTTGAATTATCTGTAAATTGTAGTCAAATTTTAATATATACTAAATATCACATTATTTAGGGTGAAAAGCTCTCTTTTTACTTGACTAAACCACAAAATATGGTGTATAATGATATCTGTATAATAGGCTGATTATGTCAGCTTAACTAAAATTTGAGGAGTATATGCCAATATGCCAAAAACCAATGCAGAATACGGTAATGACAGTATCCAGAAATTAGAGGGACCTGACAGGGTACGAAAACGCCCTGGAGTTATTTTCGGCTCGGACGGTCTTGACGGTTGCGAACATTCTGTATTTGAGATTATTTCAAACTCCATAGACGAAGCCAGAGAGGGCTACGGTCAAAAAATAATCGTTACAAAGTATTCTGACGGCTCTATCGAGGTTCAGGACTTTGGACGAGGCGCCCCCGTTGATTTTAATAACAGGGAACAGTGCTATAACTGGGAGCTTTTGTACTGCGAAATGTACGCAGGTGGTAAGTATAACACTAATGAC
>SVOK01000023.1 GCA_015066445.1 Oscillospiraceae bacterium
AAAAATAAAATAATAAAAACAAGAACCTGACGAAATTCGTCGGGTTCTTGTTGTGTAGATATATAAATGTTATTTATATGCTATGAATTTCGGACCCTCGTCAGAATATCCTATCTGCAGAACAAGTATGTCATCTATGTAAAAAATATACATTACTTCTTCTTTGCCGTCGAGTTTATAGTAAATCGCGGTTTCGTAATCATTACCGAGATAGCGTTTGCTTTTTACAACAGCGGTTTTACCCTCTATCAGTTTTGCAAGGTCGATATTCTCAGGATTTTCGGTGATTTCGGCATTTTTTAAAAAGTTTTCTATGTAATCTTCCTCTAAAAGAAACTGTGTATCAGCAAGATTTCCCTTTTCATACTCCATAGTTATGACATAAAAGCAGAGGAAGTTTTTAATATCAAAAGTTTTAAGTGAAATATCGCGCTTTTTGTAATAGAAAAAAGTTTCATCATAACTTGCGTTTTCTTCATATTCAGAAAGGTCATCGCTGTAACTCAGTCTTACAAGTTTTCCGTTGTGCTGAAATTCAACTGTGGGATATATTATAAGGCAAACAGCAACTACCGCTAAAACCGCAAGTCCTATAATAATTTTCTTTTTCAATTTCTTCCTGACCTTTCGGGTTATTTTCTGACTTTCACGGTGAATTCTCGGTTGCACCTCGGGCATACGGTTTTATGCTTTCCAATTCTGTGAGGAAGCCTTAAAATCGCTTTGCAGGAGGGGCATTTTTTATACACGTGGCATTTATCCGCCCGTCTTTGGTCATAGATTTCCTTTTTGCGTTTTATAAAGGAGACTTTATCCCTGAACCAATAATTTTCCCGTCTGCGGGCATCAAGATTTCGGGAAAGAACCCTGAAAAGCGAATACCCCAAAAGGGCATAAACCAGCATCTGAACAATAAAAGAACGGATAAACAGATTGAGAAAAGAAAGTGTCACGGCCGCTGCTATTAGTCCGTAAAACAGTTGGTCAGTACCGTATCTTCCGCTCATAAACTGCATAAGTCTGTATCTGAAATTCATAAAATCTGTCCTTCTTTATAATCTACAATCATTATAACGCTTATTTGGGAATTATTTGTTAAGAAAAGATAAATAATATAAAGATTTACAGGACTTTTAAAAAGTGGTTTCAGGTTTGGTATTATATAAGCTTTATTAGTTGACTTAATAGCTGTTATCTGCTATAATGTTTGTAGTTTGTCGAAACGCTTTTAAGTGTTTCGACAAGCCACTTTCTAAGTGGCTTCAGCAAAATTAAATTGTAAATTTAATTTTGCACGACACTCATTGCAATGGATCTGGACAAATTTTTAAGAAAAATTTGTCACAAAATCAAAGATTTTGTGTCGAAACAGAATTGTTTCGACTAACCATAACCATTATAATAATATGAGTATAAATTTATCATTTTACTGAGAAATAGCAAATTTTACAAAGCGGGTGTGACTGTGAAAAAAATTGCTTTTCTGGCATTGCATCTTGGATACGGCGGTGCTGAGCGTGCAGTTATAAGTGAAGCCAATTTGTTGAGCGAATTCTGCGAGGTTGAGATAATCAGTTTTTATAAACTTTATGAGAAACCTGCTTTTGATATAAATCCGAATATAAAGGTGTCATACTTAACTGAAAATCTGGCTCCTAACCGAGATGAAATCAGACTTGCGATAAAAAGCCGTAATCCGTTTGCCGTTTTGCGCGAGGGGTTAAAAGCTGTAAAAATCCTCTTTCTGAGAAAATCTCTGATGAAAAAAGCGGTAAAGAGAAGTGACGCGGATATAATAATTTCTTCGCGTTATATCTATCATAAATTACTGACCGACAATGCAAAGAAGAACACAGTATGTATCGCGCAGGAACATAATCACCACAACGGCGACGAAAAGTATATAAAAAAACAGGTGGATGCCGTAAAGCAGATGGATTACTTTATGCCTGTATCAATGGAACTTTGCGATTTTTATTCAAAGCGGGTAAACGGCAAAGTCAAGTGCAAATATATACCGCATCATCTTGAATATATGCCTGAAAACCTTTCTCCGTTGACCGAAAAAAATATTATTTCGGTTGGAAGACTGGAGCCTGTTAAGGGTATGGACGAGCTTATCTCTGTTTTCGCAGAAATTCATAAATCCTGCCCCGAATGGAAACTGAGTATAGTAGGGGACGGAAGCCAGCGTGACAGAATCGAAAATCTTGTTCGGGAATACGGGCTCGAAAACAGTGTGATTCTTCACGGGTATAAAACTCCTGATGAAATTAACGGTTTGCTGACTGATTCGTCGGTATATGTAATGGCCTCACATTCGGAATCTTTCGGACTTGTGCTTATAGAGGCGCAGAGTTTCGGATTGCCGTGTGTTGCGTTTGACAGCGCAAAAGGTGCTGTTGAAATTTTAAAACCTGAAAACAGCGGAATTCTTATAGAAAACCGCTCGGTTAAAGATATGGCAGATGCGGTTTGCGGTCTTATAAAAGATATCGGATATCGCAGAGAGACAGGACTTAAAGGTCGGAAAAATGCCGAGAAATATTCTTTTGACAATGTGAAAAAACAGTGGCAGGAATTTATCGGTCAGTTATAAATATGAAAGTTTTTATTAGCGAGGAACATTATGGAGAAAACAAATAAGTTAGGATTTTATCTTGCTTTATTTTTGACGGTTTTTATTCCGTTCAGAGAGATTATTTCATATTTTTCGGTAGGAGCAATCAAGTTCCTTCCCGATATACTTATATGGTCTTATGCTTCAATATTGGTTATTAAGAACCGATTCCGTCTGCATCTTCAGACTTATGATTTTGCATTTTTTTCGTTTATTGTTTTCGGTTTTATTTCAACCCTCATAAATTCCACATCTCTTTTGGCTTTTGGTCTGCAGGTAAGAAGTATTGGCACAATGTATCTTTTCTTCTATGTTTTGCGCTGTGTGAATTTCGAAAAAAAGCATTACGATATTATTTCAAAATGTTTAATGGCGGTAGTTACGGTTCTTATACTGTTTGCCATTGTTGAATTTATAGGTGATAAAACCGTATTGTTCCCTGATGACTGGAGTGAAAGCATTATTTATGCTTCGAATTTTGTCAGGACATACAGTATGATGAACAACCCGAACACCTTTGCCTTTTTCTGTTTCACAGTAATGCTTTTTGTTTACTATAATAACCGTATGAATCAGAAAATAATACATTATGTATTTTATGCGGCAGTAATACTGATGATATTGCTTTCTGCTTCAAGAAGCACGGTTATTGCTTTGGGAATGTTCTATATTTTCATTCTGCTCAAAGCAATAAGGGAAAAAGAATTTAAAGGTTTTGTGAAAATGTTATCGGTTGTGCTTGCTTCTGCAATCTTACTGATATGCCTGAACCAGATTAAAGCGGTAGTCTGGAACTCGAATGAAGGCGGAATGGCTATCGTAGACCGATTTGAAGAGGTGCAGTCTGACGAGATAATTGACAAGAGCAATACAGACGGTCGACTTTTTATGATTAAAAAAGGATTGCAGATATTTGCTGACCATCCGGTATTCGGAACGGGATTCGGCACATACGGCAGTGCGGGCAGCCGAATGGTGACACCTGAACTTTATAAGGAGTATGACCTGGCGCCTAATCTTTATGCGGACAATGAATACATAAAGGTTATTGTTGAGACAGGTATATTGGGTGTGCTGATGTATGCGATATTTATTCTGAGTTTGTTTAAATCCTGCTTTAAAGACAGTTACAAGATGATGGCTTTTATAGCATTCGTATTTATCGGTATGTTTTATAACATATTCGAAATTCAATCGGCATGTCTCGTAGTATATATTATTTTCGCCTGCATAGATAAAGCTGTTGCTGAGGAGAATAAAAATGTTACAGTATCTAAAAAGAATTTATAATAAAAGCCAGAAAGATTATTACGCTTTTTTAAGCGGATGTCTTGAGAATAATACTAAAAAGTTTGTTATAACCACTAATCCTGAAAGCATTATGATGGCAGAAAATGATGAAATGCTTGACAAGATGCTTTTAGATGAAAGTGTGGACCTTGTGCCCGATGGGATTGCGGTTATAAAAGCCTGTCAGATGCTGGGTGTGGATGTTACAGAGCGTATAACAGGTGTTGATATTGCGGACTTTTTGATTTCTGAGCTCAACCATCAGAAAAAATCCATATATCTGTTCGGCGCAAAACCAGAAGTTGTGGAAACATTTGTCAATAAAATAAAGGCGGATTATCCCGATGTTCAGATTGCGGGCTATTCTGACGGATATGTTAAAGACCGTGATGCAGTTTTTGATGAGATTGTAAACGCAGCTCCCGATGTCTGCCTTGTAGCGCTTGGAATTCCACATCAGGAAAAACTGATTTATAGGCATATTGACAGATTTGAAAAAGGTATCTTTGTAGGTGTTGGCGGAAGTTTTGATGTGCTGAGCGGATGTAAAGCAAGGGCTCCGCAGTTTTTTATCAAACACAATATTGAATGGCTTTACAGAATAGCAAAAGAGCCAAGCCGTCTTAAAAGATTTTATAACAGTAATGTGAAGTTTATTTTTAAAATCAGAAAAGAAAAAAATCACAAAGTGTCATAAGAGGTTATATAAATGCAAAAGATAAAAGTAATGAGTATTTTCGGCACAAGACCCGAGGCTATTAAAATGGCGCCTCTTGTGAAGGAACTCGAAAAAAGAGAAGAAATTGAAAGCATTGTATGCGTTACTGCACAGCACCGCGAAATGCTCGATCAGGTGCTCCAGACTTTTGATATCAAGCCCGATTTTGACCTTAATATTATGAAACAGGGTCAGACACTTATTGATATTACCACAGGTGCTCTTTGCGGGGTTGACAGTGTGATAAAAGAAGCAAAGCCCGATATCGTTCTCGTTCACGGTGATACTTCTACTACATTTGCAGGCGGACTTGCTGCTTTTTATAATCAGGTGGCTATAGGTCATGTTGAAGCAGGACTTCGTACTTACAATAAGTATTCACCTTATCCCGAAGAAATGAACCGCCAGATGGTTGACTGTATGACCGATATGTTCTTTGCTCCGACTGAGCTAAGCCGAGAAAATCTGCTTAAAGAAAATATTGATGACAGCAAGATTTATGTAACGGGTAACACCGCTATTGATGCTATGAGTACGACTGTCAGAGAGAATTACACTCATCCCGAGCTTGACTGGCTCAATGGCGATAAAATGATACTTCTTACTGCTCACCGCAGAGAAAATCTCGGCGAGCCGATGCGAAATATTTTCAGGGGAATACGCAAAGTTTTAGACGAAATTCCAAATATAAAGATTATTTATCCGATACACAAAAATCCTCTCGTAAGAGCAGCTGCTGATGAGATTTTCTCAGGTTGCGACCGCGTAAAACTCATAGAGCCTTTAGAGGTTTTCGATTTCCACAATTATCAGAATATGGCTCATATTATCCTGACTGACAGCGGTGGAATTCAGGAAGAAGCGCCGTCCCTCGGAAAGCCTGTTTTAGTGCTTCGTGATACTACCGAGCGTCCCGAAGGAATTGAGGCCGGAACACTCAAACTTGTTGGAACAGATACAGAAACTATTTATAAAGAAACTATCCGTCTGCTTACAGATAAAGCGGAATATGACCGTATGAGCAAGGCTTCCAACCCTTACGGTGACGGTCATGCAAGCGAAAGAATAGTTGATGCAATAATTGAAAAGTTCTCAAATAAGTGAGGATTTGCGTAAATAGGATGTGATTTTTTGAAAAACGGTAATGAACAGTTTAAAAAGACCTTGCGTTCGCTTATAACAATTATTCTGGTACTTGCAGAAACTGCAGTATTTGCGTATGCCTGGCTTAATGAATATAACAATTATATTGTTTTGCCTTTTGTTCAGAAAGGTAACTGGTTCTTCTATGCAGTGTATATTTTGTTTTCAATGATTTTCCTTCATTCGTTTGACGGACTTAAATACGGTGTTTACCGCAAAACGAATATAATTATCGCCCAGTCGCTGGCAGCACTTGCAACAGCTTTTGTGATTTATTTGCAGATAGTTCTTCTGGCTGCAAGATTTGTTACAGTAGTGCCACTTCTTCTTATGGTAGCGGCAGATGTGATTATTATATCTTTGCTGTCTTCACTGTCAGAGTTTGTGCTCAGAAAACTTTTTCCTGCAAAAAAATCCCTTATTGTATGGGATCTTTATTCGCCCGAGCCTTTCCTTGATAAGATATCAACCCGTAAAGACAAGTTTGTAATAAACGAAATTGTCAATGTTTCTATAGGTATTGAAGAACTCGAAAAACTTATTAAAAATTCCGAAAGCGTTATGATTTATGACGTACATTCTGAGATAAGAAACAAAATTATTAAAATTTGTTTTGAAAATGATGTACGCGCTTACGCTACTACCAAGATTTCGGATATACTGACAAGAGGGGCAGAATGTGTGCATCTTTTTGATACACCGCTTCTTTTATACCGCAATATAGGACTTACCTTTGCGCAGAGATTCTTAAAGCGCACAATGGATATTGTAGTATCGCTTATTATGCTTATTATTACATCTCCGTTTTTGCTTATAAGCGCTATTGCTATCAAACTTTATGACGGTGGTCCTGTTTTCTTCCGTCAGGCAAGAGGAACTTTGGGCGGCAAGATATTTTATATCCATAAGTTCCGCAGTATGATAGTTGATGCTGAAAAGGACGGCGCACCCCGCCCTGCAGAAGAGGCTGACCCGAGAATCACCCCTGTGGGCAAGGTGCTCAGAGCTTCACGTCTTGATGAACTGCCGCAACTTATTGATATACTTGTGGGTAATATGAGCCTTGTAGGTCCGAGACCCGAGCGTATTGAGCATATTCAGCAGTATACCGAGGAAATCCCTGAGTTCCAATACCGCCTTAAAGTGCGCGGCGGACTTACGGGTTATGCTCAGCTTTACGGCAAATACAATACAACTCCTTACGATAAAATCCAACTCGACCTTATGTATATCCAGAATTATTCTTTCTTCCTTGATATTAAGCTTATATTGATGACAATCAAGATAATGTTTATAAAGGAAAGCACAGAAGGATTTACAAAAGAAAAAAGTAAGAAGATAAACGAAAAGAGTAAGAAAAAATAAAAAGTTCTGACAGACCGCCCGAAAAGGCGGTCTGTTTTTGCGTGATAAAACAATATTGCCGTTTTTCGTCTTGACTAAACCACAAAATATAGTGTATAATGTAATGAATAAATATTTTGAGGTGTTTGCAAATATGGCAAAGGCTAAGGTCGAATACGGTAACGAAAGTATTAGCCAGTTAAAAGGCGCGGACAGGGTAAGAAAACGCCCCGGTGTTATTTTCGGTTCGGACGGGCTTGACGGCTGTGAACATTCCGTATTTGAAATTATTTCCAATTCTATAGACGAAGCCAGAGAAGGCTATGGACAGAAGATAGTTGTCACAAAATACAGTGACGGCTCTATTGAGGTGCAGGACTTTGGGCGCGGTGCTCCTGTTGATTTCAATAATAAAGAACAGCGCTTTAACTGGGAACTTTTATACTGCGAACTTTATGCGGGCGGTAAATATAATACAAATGACGGCGCAAACTATGAATATTCGGTAGGACTTAACGGTCTGGGTCTTTGCTCAACACAGTATTCTTCGGAGTATATGGACGTTGAAATCAAGCGCGACGGTTTTAAATATAATCTGCATTTTGAAAAGGGTTATAATGTCGGCGGTCTTAAAAAGGAACCGTATTCGGGTAAGGATACAGGTACTAAAACCCGTTGGAAGCCCGATTTGGAGGTATTTACCGAAACCGATATTCCTGCCGAATATTTCCTTGATACGCTTAAAAGACAGGCAATTGTTAATGACGGTCTGCTGTTTATATTCCGTGAACAGCAGGGCAATAAATTCGTTCAACAGGAGATAGTTTACAATAACGGTATTGTGGATTATGTAAACCAATTAGTAGGCGAAGAAAAGCTGTCATCTGTTCAGTTCTGGCAGACAGAGCGCAAGGGAAGAGACCGTGAGGACAAGCCCGAATACAAGGTTAAAATTAACGTTGCTTTAACGTTCAGCAACCGCCATACTATTAAAGAATATTACCACAATTCAAGCTGGCTTGAGCACGGTGGAGTTCCTGAAAGAGCAGCAAGCAGAGCGCTGACGGCTGAAATTGATGCTTATATCAAACAGCAGAATAAATATAAAAACAATGAAAGCAAAATCACTTTTTCCGATGTTGAGGAATGTTTGGCTCTTGTGATTTCCTCTTTTTCAACAATGACCTCTTATGAAAATCAGACCAAAAAGGCAATTACAAATAAGTTTATTTATGAGGCTATGGTTGATTTTCTGCGTCATCAGTTAGAGGTTTACTTTATTGAAAACAAGGCAGAGGCTGAAAAAATCGCCGATCAGGTGCTTGTTAATAAGCGTAGCCGTGAGCGTAGCGAGAGAGAGCGAATTAACATCAAAAAAGCACTTCAAAGCTCTAACAGTATGCTTGACCGTGTTGATAAATTTGTTGACTGTCGCTCAAAAGATGTTGCAGAACGCGAGCTCTTTATAGTTGAGGGTGATTCGGCTTTAGGCTCCTGTAAATTGGCAAGAGATGCGGCTTTCCAAGCTATTATGCCGGTACGTGGTAAAATTCTTAACTGCCTTAAGGCTGATTATGAAAAGGTATTTAAAAGCGAAATTATAACAAACCTTATCAAGGTTTTAGGTTGTGGTGTTGAGGTTAAATCTAAGGCTAACAAAGGTCTTGCTACCTTTGACCTTAATTCGCTTCGTTGGTGCAAGGTTATAATCTGTACCGATGCCGATGTTGACGGTTTCCATATAAGAACACTTATTTTAACTATGATTCACAGATTAATGCCTACCCTTATTAATGAGGGTAAGGTGTTTATAGCAGAAACCCCGCTTTATGAAATCGGCACTAAGGAAATGACCTATTTTGCCTATGATGAAAAGGAAAAAATCGAAATTCTTGAAAAAATCGGGGACGCTAAATATACTATTCAGCGTTCTAAGGGACTTGGTGAAAACCAACCCGATATGATGAACCTTACAACAATGAACCCTGAAACAAGACGTCTTATTAAGGTGATGCCTGAGGATGCAGAAAGAACAGCTCAGATGTTTGATATGCTTCTCGGTGACGATTTGCAGGGCAGAAAAGATTTTATTGCAGAAAACGGTTATATGTATCTTGATGATGCAGACATTAGTTAATGCTTAGCATTAACAGAGAAGAAGTAATAGTGAAGAGGTAATAAGTAAGGTGTGTCGCATAACGACACAAATATATATGTTTTTGCATCGCAAAAACTCATTACTTATTCACTATTACATATTACCTATTACTTTAAAAATCAAAGGAGATTTTTTATGGCTCCAAGAAAAAAGAAAGAAACAAACGAAAGTAAAAAGCCTAATATAAACGCCTATATTGCAGGCGCAGGTCTTACTGTAGAACAGCCGATTATTGAAACACTCGAGAGCAATTTTATGCCGTATGCTATGAGTATTATAGTTTCACGTGCAATTCCTGAAATTGACGGTTTTAAGCCCTCGCACAGAAAATTGCTTTACACAATGTACAATATGGGACTTTTAACCGGCGGTACAATAAAATCTGCTAATATTGTGGGTAGAACAATGCAGCTTAACCCTCACGGTGACGCCGCTATTTATGAAACAATGGTGCGTCTGTCTGAGGGCCATCAGGCACTTTTACACCCTTATGTTGCTTCTAAAGGCTCGTTCGGTAAAGCTTATTCACGTGATATGGCTTATGCTGCTGCCCGTTATACTGAAGCTAAGTTAGCTCCCATTGCGGCAGAGCTTTTCTCTGATATTGATAAGGATACGGTTGATTTTGTAGATAACTATGATGCTACAATGAAAGAACCGACCCTTTTTCCTGTAACCTTTCCGTCGGTACTTGTTAATGCTAATACAGGTATTGCGGCGGGAATGGCGAGCTCGATTTGTCCTTTCAATTTAAAAGAGGTTTGTGATACAACTATAGCGTATATTAAAGATAACGATATTAATGTTGCTGATACTCTTTTAGCACCCGATTTCCCGATAGGCGGTCAGCTTTTATACAACCGAGCTGAGATGGAAAAGATTTATGAATCGGGTAGAGGCAGCTTTAAGGTCAGAGGTGTTTACACCTACGATAAGGCTAATAACTGTATTGATATTACAGAAATTCCGCCTACTACTACATCTGAAGCTATTATCGAAAAGGTAATTGATTTAGTAAAGCTAAAAAAGATCACCGAAATTAATGATATTCGTGATGAAACCGACCTTGGCGGTCTTAAAATCACAATTGATTTAAAGCGTGGCGCAGACCCCGAAAAGCTGATGAAAAAGGTTATAAAAATGACTCCTTTGGAGGATAGCTTTTCCTGTAACTTTAATATCCTTATTGCAGGCTCTCCAAGAGTTATGGGTGTTAAGGAAATTATTTCCGAGTGGGTGGCTTTCCGTGAGGAATGTGTTCGCCGCAGGGTTTACTTCAAGCTCTCTAAGGCTAAGGACAAGCTCCACCTTTTAAAGGGTCTTGAGAAAATACTTCTTGATATCGATAAGGCTATTAAGATTGTCCGTGAGACCGAAGAGGAATCACAGGTAGTACCAAACCTTATGATAGGCTTTGGCATTGATGAAATTCAGGCAGAATATGTAGCTGAAATCAAGCTCCGTCACCTGAACCGTGAGTATATTTTAAAGCGCACCAAGGATATTGAGGCTTTAATTGCCGAGATAGAGGAAATGGAGGGTATTTTAAAATCCCGTACCAAGGTGCTTAAAATAATAATAAGGGAGCTTGAAAAGGTTTCTGAAAAATACGGTCAGGACAGAAAAACTCAGATTATAAGCGCTGTAGCTGAGGAAGAAGCCGCTGAGGAGGTTGAGGTTGATAATTCTCCTGTAACCTTATTCTTTACCAAGGACGGCTATTTCAAGAAGATTACACCGCTATCCCTTAGAATGAGCGGCGAGCAAAAGCTTAAAGAGGGGGACGAAATCACCCAGACTATAGACTCTACAAATGCGGCTGATTTGCTCTTCTTCTCAAATAAATGTCAGGTTTATAAATCAAAAACTGCTGAGTTTGGTGACAGTAAGGCAAGCGTTATGGGTGATTATATACCCTCAAAGCTCGAGTTTGATGATGCTGAAAACGCAATTTATATGGTAGAGACAACCGATTATAGCGGTTATATGCTCTTTATCTTTGATAACGGTAGAATAGCCAAGGTTCCGCTTAATTCTTATGAGACTAAGACTAACCGCAAAAAGCTTATAAAGGCTTATTCAGATAAATTTGCTATTCATACAATTCTTTATATTAAAGAGGATACAGAGCTTTTGCTTAAATCAACAAACGGCAGAATGTTAATTGTAGGCACAGCAGCGATACCCTCAAAGACCACAAAGGATAACGGAGGTATAAATGTTATGACTCAGAAAAAGGGGCAGCGCATTTTGGAGGCAAGCCTTTACACTAAGGGGGACCTTGACAGTGACCACCGTTACCGAACAAGGAATTTACCAGCCGCAGGCAGTAAGCTGCCGGCAGGCACTGCCGAGCAGGCAATGCTCGAAATATAGCTTATAAATCTTGACTTTATTATTTAATGATGTATAATTAAATGATGCTGTATAAAAAAAGAAACTGCCTTAAGGCGGAACTTTTAATACCGTTCCGCCTTAAAGCAATACTTCACTTTATGTTGTAACGGTTTTAACTGTTCCTTTTTAAGACAGCTCTTTCGTCAGCTTTTATGCAAACGCTTTTTATCGCTGACAAATATATAGTATGTATTTGCTACAAAATTATTAAAAGTAAAATTTTCCAAAGGTTGTGAATTAAATGGCAAAAGAATTAGCCAAGCAATATGACCCTAAAGACGTTGAAGACAGAATTTATAAAAACTGGCTAGACGGTAAATATTTTCACGCAAGATGTGAAAAGGATAAGGAAACTTATACTATAGTTATTCCGCCACCGAACATTACAGGTCAGCTTCATATGGGTCACGCTCTTGATAATACTTTACAGGATATTCTTATCCGTTTTAAAAGAATGCAGGGCTTTGATACCTTATGGGTGCCCGGTACTGACCACGCATCTATTGCAACAGAGGCTAAAATTGTTGAAAAAATGAAATCCGAGGGAGTTACAAAGGCAGATATCGGCCGTGACGGTTTCTTGGAGCGTGCTTGGGATTGGAAAAAGCAATACGGCGGCAGAATTATTGAACAGCTTAAAAAGTTAGGTTCTTCCTGTGACTGGGATAGAGAGCGCTTCACTCTTGACGAGGGCTGCAGTGCGGCTGTTAAGGAAGTATTTGTCCGTCTTTACGAAAAGGGACTTATCTACCGTGGTGAGCGTATTATTAACTGGTGTCCTCATTGTAAGACCTCTATTTCTGATGCTGAGGTTGAGTATGAGGAGCAGGCTGGTCATTTCTGGCATTTGCGTTATCCGTTTAAGGATGGCAGCGGTTATTTAGAGCTTGCAACAACCCGCCCTGAAACCCTTTTGGGCGATACTGCAGTTGCAGTTAACCCCAATGATGAGCGTTATAAGGATATGGTTGGCAAAACTCTTATTTTACCCCTTGTTCATCGTGAAATTCCCGTTGTTGCTGACGATTATGTTGAAATGGATTTCGGTACAGGTGTTGTTAAAATCACCCCTGCACACGATCCTAACGACTTTGAAGTGGGTCTTCGTCATAACTTAGAGGTTATTGATGTAATGACCGATGATGCTAAGATTGTTGCGGATTATCCGAAATATGCAGGTATGGACCGCTATGAAGCAAGAAAGGCTATCGTTGCTGACCTTGAGGCAGAGGGCGCACTTGTTAAAGTTGAGGATTATACTCATAATGTTGGTACCTGTTACCGTTGTAGCTCTACAGTAGAGCCCAAGGTTTCAAAGCAGTGGTTTGTTAAAATGAAACCCTTGGCAGGTCCTGCAATTGAGGCCGTTAAGAATGGTGAAACCAAGTTTGTACCTCAGAGATTTGAAAAGGTTTATTTCCATTGGCTTGAGAATATTAAAGACTGGTGTATTTCCCGTCAGCTTTGGTGGGGACACAGAATTCCTGCTTGGTACTGCGCTGACTGCGGTGAGATAACAGTATCTAAAGAGGATGCAAAGTGTTGCGCTCATTGCGGTAGCAAGAATATTGAGCAAGACCCTGACACCCTTGATACATGGTTCTCTTCTGCTCTCTGGCCGTTCTCAACACTTGGTTGGCCTGAAGAAACTGAGGATTTGAAGCATTATTATCCAACAAATACATTGGTTACAGGCTACGATATTATCCCATTCTGGGTAATGCGAATGATGTTCTCAGGAATTGAGCAGACAGGCGAGGTGCCGTTTAACACTGTTCTTATTCACGGCTTGGTGCGTGACTCACAGGGTAGAAAGATGTCAAAATCCTTGGGTAATGGTGTTGACCCGCTTGAAATTATTGCCGAGTATGGCGCAGATGCGTTGAGATTCTCATTGGCTACAGGTAACAGCCCAGGAAATGATATGCGTTATATCCCTGAAAGAGTTGAGGCTAGCCGTAACTTTGCTAACAAGATTTGGAATGCCGCAAGATTTATTCTTATGAATTTAAAGAGTGATGAAATCATTCCTCTTGATATGGAAAATCTTGCTCTTGAGGATAAATGGATTTTATCAAAATACAATAGCCTTGTAGCTGAGGTTACAGACAATCTCGATAAATTTGAGTTAGGTTTAGCTGTAAGTAAGCTTTATGAATTTATCTGGGATGTATTCTGCGACTGGTATATTGAAATTTGTAAATCACGCCTTAACGGAGAGGCCGAAAAAGCGGCTGATGTAGCAAGAAGCGTGCTTGTTTATGTATTCACAAATACATTGGCACTTCTGCATCCCTTTATGCCCTTTATTACAGAGGAAATCTGGCAGTCAATGCCTCATAACGGCGAAGCCCTTATGATTACCGAATGGCCTAAATTCAGCAAGGCTTTTGAATTTACAGCCGAGGAAGCCGATTTTGAAAAGATTATGACCGTTATTAAGGCTATCCGTAACCGCAGAGCTGAAATGAATGTACCTCCTTCAAGAAAGGCTAAGGTATTTATCGTATCAGGCGATAATGAAACCTTCCTTAAGGGTACAGCTTATATCTGCCGTTTGGCATTTGCTTCTGAGGTTGAGGCAGGAGATAGCTATAATGATGAGGGCGCAGTTCGTGTTATCACCGATGCTGCCACTGTTTATATGCCTATGAAGGAGCTTGTTGATTTTACAGCTGAGCTTGAACGCCTTAAGAAGGAGCTTAAAAAGGCTGAGGTTGATAAGGAATTCTTTGAAAAGAAGCTTAATAACCCCGGTTTCTTAGCAAAAGCTCCTGCGGCTCTTGTTGAACAGCAAAAAGCAGGACTTAATAAAGTTCTTGAAAAAATTAAGATGATAGAGGATAGTATTTCCGAAATCGAAAACGCTTAAATAATTAAAATCTTGCCGAGAATTAATTTTCGGCAAGATTTTTGCTTTTTATCCAAAACAATTAATTGACATTATTTTTTTGATGTGATATACTTATTCTGTCAAGATATAGCTTGGGAGTGTATTAAAACGAGCAAAAAAAAACTATTATGGATAATTTTGTTAACAATATCTGTTGCGGTTTTAACAGCTTGCTTAGTATATTTTATTATTGGCTATGTGCAAAACAAGCCTGGTGAAATTGTTATATATACTAATTCTGAAAGCTCGCAGACAGTAAGCGTTCAAAAAGAACCTGTTATAGTGGAAACTCCCGTTAACTTCAATGAGCTTAAATCGGCTAATGACGAAATATATGCTTGGATAAGTATTCCTAATGCCAATGTTAATTATCCAATTCTTCAAAGTAAGACCGAGCGAAGCTATTATCTCAGTCACAATGTTAATAAACAAAAGTCTTCTTACGGAGCTATTTATACTCAGGATTATAACAAAACCGATTTCAGTGATTACAATACCATTATTTACGGTCACAATATGAAAAACGGTACGATGTTCGGCAGTCTTAAAAGATATCGTGATAAAGCTTTTTTTGATGCTAATCAGTATATTGAGATTTATATGCCAGGAAGAATACTTAAATATCGTGTTTTTGCGGCATATACCTTTGATGACCGCCATATTTTAATGAGCTTTAATTTTTCAGATGTGGCTGACAGACAATTGTATCTTGAAACAATTTACAGCTATAAAAACGTTAGAAATCATTTCAGAGATGATGTAACGGTTACGACAGATGATAAGATTATCACACTTTCTACCTGCACTTCTAATGATGAGCAACGTTTTTTGGTACAGGGAGTTTTAGTTTATGACAGCCAAAACCCTTAAACATAAAAAGCTTATAATAACGCTTGCTATAATCCTTATTTTTATTATTACATTTATAACCGCATTTTTTATAATACTAAAAATCGGTGAACATAAGCTTAAAAATAGCCTTGTTGCTGATGAAAAAATAAATCTTTCAGATGATTTTGATTATTCGGCAGATGTTTATCATAACGGTAAAGCATATAATTATAATGATAATCTTGTAAATATTCTGCTTGTCGGCGTTGATAAATACACATTTTTGCGAGACTCGCAGGGTCAGGCTGATGCTTTATATTTAATTTCTTTGGATACAAAGAAAAATAATGTAAACATTTTCAGCATTTCCCGAAATAGCATTACAGATGTTGACATATTTGATGCTGACGGTAAGTATTAC
This sequence comes from Oscillospiraceae bacterium, assembly GCA_015066445.1. Classification (GTDB taxonomy): domain Bacteria; phylum Bacillota; class Clostridia; order Oscillospirales; family Acutalibacteraceae; genus UBA737. The sequence continues at coordinate 15,816 of SVOK01000023.1, forward strand.
GCTTCTGAAAAAAAGCAGATATGCTTGTCTTATTCTTACGGTAAAACTGATGAACAGTCATCAGAAAACTGTGTTAAATCGGTTTCTCGAATGTTTTACGGTATACCAATCAACAGTTATTACACGCTTTATTTTGATGCTATAGCTGATATTGTGGATTCTGTTGGAGGAGTAAGTGTTACCCTTAACGAGGATTTGCCTAAAGCCTTTCCTGATAATAAAAAAGGTGATAAATTACTTTTAAAGGGAGCAGATGCTATTAAGTATCTGAGGGCGAGAGGAGATAGCAATGCCCCAAGGCTTGAACGCCAAAAAGCGTTTATTTCCGAGTTTATAAATTCGGCTAAAAAAGCGGCTTTAAAGGATTTATCCTTGCCTGTTGATATGTTTAATAAGCTTAAGAATGAGTCTGTTACTAATATTGATGCTACAAGTGTTGCATATTTAGCTTCAAAGGCAGTAAGCTCAGACTTCAATATTTTGAGTGTTGATGGTAAAAGCGGGTTTGACGGCACCTATGAGACCTTTGAGGTTGATGAAGATAAGCTTTATGAACAGGTTTTAAAATCATTCTATAAAGAAAAAAAGTAAATTTAGTGTGAGGTACACACTTTAAATTATATGACGGCTGCAGTAACGTCTTTTTTGCTGCAAATACCGAATAAATTTTTAGGTATTTTAAGAAAGGAAACGGTGATTTTTATGAAAAAAATTATTTCTCTTTTATTGGCTGTTGTTTTGGTTGTTGGATGCTCTGCTTTAGTTGTTTCAGCAGCTCCTTCTCCTGAGGTTGATGACATTGTTACAATCATTGAGGCAAAGGATAAGGATGGCAAAACTGTTGAGATTATTCTTACCAAATCCGAAAAAACAGATGATGCCCTTAAGCCCACAGAGGACGATGAGGCTTCAATGGGTCAGTACGATGTTGAAATTAAAGGTACACCTGAATATCCTGTAACTGTTAAGGCTAAGGTAGAGGGCGTTAAAACCACTTCTGAGGTTTATATCTTAACCAAAAAGGCAGACGGTACTGTAGATAAAATAATTGCAACCGTTATTGGCGAGGGTCAAATTGAATTCAAGCTTGACAGCGCTTGCACAATTCTTTCTGTAATTGCTGATAAAAAGACTGCTACAGATGTTGGAACCTCTGATAAGACCGGCGATATGACTACACCTGTTGTTATGGTTATTCTTATGGCTTCGGTTGTTGGTATGGCTGTTTCTGTAAAGAAAATTAAGGCATAATTATTAAGAGTTCAAAGGCTATTGTGCATTTGTACAATAGCCTTTTTTGAATTTTACGGTAATAATGGTTACAAATTTTCATAGAAAACATAATTGTTAACTGAAAATTCACATATTTGAATAAACAATGCAATAAAATAAAATTAATATAATTTTAAGAAAGGATACGGTGATACTGATGGATGATTTTGAAAAGAATAAATCCGGAGAACTGAACGGATTTGATAATACCGAAAACGCTAATTCCGGTAATGGATATACAGTAACTCCTGATGGCGGATTTTATAATAAACAAAAAAATGACATTATACAGGATAATGCTAATATCCCGCCTGCGGGTAATCAGGGTAATAACGGTTATCAGCCTTATTCATACACTAATAATACAAATCAGGGTTACGGCTATAATAACTATTCTTATTCACATCCTCCTAGACAGAAAAAGGTTAAGGAGCCTAAGCGTTATCCGGCTTGGGTGGTAATAATAGCTGCAGTTATGGCTGGTGTTTTATCTGCTGTTATCGGTGTTGCAGGAACTAATTTAATTTCAAAATATAATACCGATACAATTCAGTCAGAAACCTCTCAAACAGAGACCGTTACCGTTCCCGGAAACAATGTCAATATAAATATTGATAAAACTGTGGAATCGGTTGTTGAGGCTGTTGCTGAAAAGGTAACTCCGAGCGTTGTTGGTATCAGAACTACTACTTCGGTTATAAGCTTTTTCGGTGGCTCGAGTGAATCCTCGGGCGAGGGAAGTGGAGTTGTTTATTCTTCGGACGGTTATATTATCACTAACTACCATGTAATAAAAGAGGCAATAAGCAATAAATCGGGTTCAAAAATTGAAGTATTTCTCGATTCTTCCGATGCAGAGTCACATACTGCTACGGTTGTAGGGTATAATATATCTGCCGATTTAGCTGTAATTAAAATCAATGTCAGTGGACTTACTGCCGTTGAAATTGCCGATTCTTCAGAGCTTAAGGTTGGTCAGTATGTAATAACTGTTGGTAATCCTGGCGGACTCGAATTTATGGATAGCGTTACCTACGGTGTAATCAGTGGACTTGACCGTTTGGTTTCGACTGATTCAGGTGTTAAGCTTATTCAGACCGATGCTGCCATTAACCCCGGAAATTCAGGAGGAGCTCTTGTTAATACAAAGGGTCAGCTGGTTGGTATCAATAGCGCAAAAATAGTGTCCGAACAATTTGAGGGTATGGGTTTTGCTATTCCTTCAAATACGGTTGTTGAAATTTGCAAAAAAATTATTGAAAAGGAAAATTCACCCGAGCCGTATATCGGTATTTCTATCAGTGAAAGATATACTGCCGATGCCTTGCGAGAGCTTGGTTACCCCGAAGGTGCAGTTGTTCTGAGCGTTGCTGACGGAAGCCCTGCTAAAACCGCGGGAATAAAGAAGGGCGATATTATCACCGAGTTTGGCGGAACAAAAATAACCGAATATCAGGTGTTAGAGCAGTTAATGGAAGATTGCGAACCTGATGAAAAAGTTAATGTGAAAATTTACCGTGGTGGCAGATATTATACCACTTCGGTTAAAGTCGGCTCTAATAATCAGATTGATTAAAATTTAAAGCCTATCTCGTATGTAGAGATAGGCTTTAATTTATGCTTTTATTAAGTTTTCAGTGGTTTTAACGGTATATTCTTTAACACCTGTAACGGTTTCACCATCAATTTGCATAGAGGTTGGAATATCAAATTTAACCGATATGTTATGACCTTTATGTATATCAACATATTTTTTGTATTTTATATGCTTTCCCTTAAAAATAGAGGGGAATAGTGTGAGTATTTTAAGCTTGGATAGACTATGCGCCACAACCACAGTAAGCGTACCATCCGGATTGCTGCGGTCTTGTGTTGGCGCTATCATCATTCCTCCGCCAAAGAATTTACCAAGCATTGTGGGGGTTAACCATACTTTGCTGTAGCTGTATTCTTTACCGTCAACAATAACTGTTGCATTTGTGGGCTTAAAGGCATATAAAAAGCCTTTAAGTGCAGCGAGTGTATAGCTTGATTTTTTGCCGAGAGCTTTAAGGCGGTTGACTTCCTCACAGCAATAACCGTCAATACCGTAGCCAATGCCGTTTATAAAGTTATATGCCGTATCCTCGATATAAACCTTTGGAAGATTTTTAATATAATCATTGATTTTTATTGGTTTATTACTGCATTCAATTCCTAAATCATTTAAGAAATCATTTCCGCTGCCTGCAGCTAAATAAAAAATATCATTTTTGATTTCTACACCGTCTATGCTGTTTATGAATCGGTTAAGAGTGCCGTCTCCACCGCAGATAACAAGCGCATCATCTTTTTTTAGTTTGGAAAGATATTCTTTGTAATTATCGTTTTCTGTAAGGTCGCAATAGATTTTTTCATTGCTTTCGGGAAGTTCAATGCTGTTTATAAAGTTATTGCATTTTCCGCTTTTTGCTAATGGATTGTATAAAACATAATATTTCATAGTTTTAACACCTACTTTATGGTAGAGTATAATGGAATAGGTTAGGCGAAACAATTCTGTTTCGCTACAAAATCTTTGATTTTGCGACAAATTTTATATAAAATTTGTCCTTTTCCATTGAAATGAGTGCCCAGCAAAATTAAATGTTATGATTTAATTTTGCCGAAGCCACTCTAAAAGTGGCTTGTCGAAACGCTTTTTAAGCATTTCGACTAATTACACTCATTATAACATTTTTTGGCGAAAATTGCAAGAATAAAGGGAGCAAAGCTCCCTTAAATTTTTATCCCAATATAATGTAATAGGTTAGGCGAAACAATTCTGTTTCGCTAGAAAATCTTTGATTTTGCGACAAATTTTATATAAAATTTGTCCTTTTCAATTGAAATGAGTGCCCAGCAAAATTAAATGTTATGATCTAATTTTGCCGAAGCTACTCTAAAAGGGCTTGTCGAAACGCTTTTTAAGCATTTCAACTAACTACACTCATTATTACAGGCTGCAGTTGAATACCTTTGAGTGCTTTTTCTGCGGTTTTCGGTATAAGAGAAAAATCGCAGACCAAAGAATTGTTCTTAGAATGAGGGTCGTCCTGACGGTATGGCACGAAGAATATATTTTTTGTGTTGTGAAGGAGTCCTAAATTTTTGCAGGAAGCTCCTAAAGCATCATTAGTAGCAGGCGCTAAAACCACTGGCTTATTGTTTCTCAGGTGTGCTTTAACCGCCATAGTTACAGGCGTATCGGTAATACCTAAAGCGATTTTTGCAAGCGTGTTTCCTGTGCAGGGCGCCACTATAATTATATCGAGCAAATTCTTTGGGCCTATCGGCTCGGCGGCGGCAATATCGTGTATAATCTTATCCTTGCATATTTCTTCAACCTGATTTATAAGCTCGTTAGCCTTACCGAAGCGTGTATCAGTGTTATATACTATCTGTGACATTATGGGTTTGATTTTAATATTTTGTTTGGATAATTCTTTAAGTGCTTTCAGTGACTCGGCTATTGTGCAAAAGGAGCCGCAAAAAGCATACCCAACCGTTATATTTTCCATTACATTCACCTCTAATTATATGAATTTATTATATGGGTAATTGTGTTTGTTAATATTTCTGCCGCAGTTTTTGGGGCTATAATCCCCGGAAGTCCTGGTGCTTTTAATGCTTTAATTCCAAGACTGTTGGCTACATTAAGACTTAATCCTCCTTTAGAGGAAAGGTCAATAATAAGGTCTGCAGTGCAGGTTTTGAGTGAAGTATCCTCTATAACTTTAACGTCTACTGTGTTGAAAATAATATCGTATTCAAGCGGTTTGAAATTTAATTGCCCTGTGTTTATGTAGTTAAAACCCAGAGCCTCTGCTAATGCTAAATCAGCAGGCTTTCGTGCGCTTACTGTTACATCACAGCCCATAGCTTTTAATCTGTCAGCAAGTATTTTTCCGACTCTGCCGTAGCCTATAACCAAGGTTTTAGCTTTCCAAAGGGTATAATCTGTGTTCTCAATCGCAATTTTAATAGCACCCTCGGCTGTGGGAACAGAGTTCAGTAACGCATAGCTGTCAAGAGCGCCGTAATCAACATAGCTTCGGTTTTTAAAGCTATAATTACAGCATAATATTAATTGCTCCTTAGTTGTGTTTTCGGTTACATAATTTATGGGAATAGACCTGCCTGTGAGTGGGGAGAAAACAGTTATACCGTCCTTGGTTGTAGGTACAGGTAATATGATTATTTGAGATGTGGCAATATCACCGTCATCGTTATCGTAAAGACCCAAGCTATCTACCGTGTATCCTGATTTTTCTAAATTTGTTTTTAAAATTTTGAGGCGGTTATCTCCGCCTATTACTGTAATTTTTTTCACGCTTATCAGTCCGTATAAAATAAAATCAGCGCCTAAGCTGTATATTACAGTTTATGGCGCTGTTTACGGTTTGTTACTTGCAAATTAAATGTTTGCCGCATATTCAATTAATTTTTCTTTTGTGTTAAAATCGGGGTTTTCGATAATCTTGTTTCTTAAATGAGCGAGTGTTTTTCCGATTTTTTTGCCGTTTATTCCCAATTTCAAAAGCTCTTCTCCGTTAATATTTAAGTGCGAAATCAAATAAGGCTCTTTGTTTTGGATAATTTCATTTAAAAGCTTTTGCAAATCAGAAATGTCATCACTTAAGATTGTATTTCTTAATACGAGATAATCCGCAAATATATGGGGGTCTGAAATTATAAGCATTTTTTTGATCTGAGCTTTGTTCCAAGGCTTAGGAAATTCTAAAAGCTTTAAAAGAGTTGAGCTGTAATTTTTAAGCTTATTAGATGATTTGAGTTCATCTAAAACTGCTATCACATCGCATTCGGCAGTGTATAAAAAAACAAAAAAAGCAAGCATTTGATTATTGCGGCATTTTTTTACCGCTTCAAAATCGGGGCTGCGGTTAATATGCAAAAAGTTAAGTGCATTTGAATTTAAAAGAGGGACTAAGGCTTCGGTATTTTCGCCGCACACGGCCTTTTTAAGCTCAACTGCAATTCTTTCCCTGCTTATGTTTTCAAGCCCGCCTGCGAGCTTTAAAGCGGCATTAAGAGTTTTTTCTTCAATAGAAAAATTAAGGGTTGCTGAAAAACGGAACAAACGCAAAATTCTGAGAGCATCTTCACTGAAACGTTTTTCAGGCTCTCCCACAGCTTTTAAAATTCGCTTTTCCAAATCATTAATACCGCCGAAGTAATCCTTTAAACCGCAGGTATTATTATATGCTATTGCATTTACTGTAAAATCTCGGCGAGCTAAATCCTCTTTAAGAGAGGTGATAAAGCTCACACTTTCGGGATGGCGGTTGTCGCTGTAGCAGGCTTCTGTTCTGAAAGTGGTGACTTCAATGCTTTCGTTTTCCACAATAACAGTTACTGTGCCGTGCTTAATGCCCGTTGGAACAGTTTTTGGGAATAGGGAAATCACCTCATCAGGAGTGGCAGAGGTGGTAACATCAAAGTCAAACGGTACTTTGCCTAACAGCATATCACGCACACACCCACCCACAATGTAGGCTTCATAGCCGTTTTCGGTGAGTTGGTTTATAACATATTCGGTTTTTGCAGGTATTTTTAGCATATTTTTTTCATTCCTTGCAAAAAAGTGTTTATTTTTATGGCAAATAGTAGTAAAATATAAAAAGAAAGTATTTTAAGAGGTGCTTGCAATGAAACAGCTTCGTAAAGAAGATAAAATAATCTCAAATGTGAAACGTATTCATATGATAGGTATCGGCGGTAGCGGTATGTGTCCCTTAGCTGAGATACTTCACAGCAAGGGTTATATCTTAACAGGCTCTGATAATAACGAGAGTGACCCATTAAAGCGAATAAAGAATATGGGTATCAAGGTGTTTATGGGTCACAACGCAGAAAATGTTAAAGGAGCGGAGCTTCTTGTTTATTCTGCGGCTATCAGTCAGGATAACCCCGAAATAGTGGCTGCTAAGGAGCAGGGAATACCTACTATGGAACGCTCGCATCTGTTAGGCGCACTTACAAGACATTATGATAATGTTATCGGGGTTTGCGGAACTCACGGCAAAACCACCGTTACTTCTATGATAACACAAATTTTACTTTTAAACAAGATGGAACCTACTGCAGTTATAGGCGGAAGATTACCTCTTATTAATTCAAACGGTATTGCAGGCAAGAGCGAGACTATGGTTTGTGAGGCTTGCGAGTTTGTTGATACCTTTTTGCAGATGTCACCTGATATTTCGGTGCTGCTCAATATTGATAACGACCATCTTGATTATTTTAAGACTATGGATAACTTAGTATTATCTTTTCATAAATTTCTTAAAATGTCAAGCAAAGCTTATATTAACGGTGATGATGAGTTATGCCGCAAAGCGGCAAAGGATATTGCGGCTGATGTAATAACCTTCGGTTTTAATAGCGATAACGACTACTACGCTGAGAATATAGCTGCGGGCAAATTCGGCTTTTGCTATGATGTAATGGCTAAGGGAGAAAAGCTTTGCAGCTTAGAACTTAAAGCCCCAGGCAGACACAATGTGCTTAATTCCTTAGCCGCCTTTGCAGTCTGCAGTGAGCAGGGAGTGAGCGCCGAAGGAATAAAAGAGGCGTTGGAAAAATTCACTGGAGCCGGCAGAAGATTTGAATTTTTGGGTGAATATGATTTCACTTTGGCAGATGATTATGCTCATCACCCAACCGAAATCAAAGCAACCTTAAATGCGGCTAAGCAGTTAAGCTATAAAAGGGTTATTGCGGTATTCCAGCCTTTCACTTTCTCACGCACAGCTCTTTTAAAGGACGAATTTATCGATGCTTTGTCAGTAGCTGATAAGGTTATTCTGACTCCTATTATGGGTTCTCGTGAGGTTAATACCTACGGCATTAAGTCCGAGGATATTGCTGTAAAGCTAAATGATGCGGTAATAGTAGACGGATTTGATAATATTGCAGACAAGATAATTGAAATAGCCGAAAAGGGCGATATTGTTATTACTATGGGTGGCGGCGATATTTACAAAGCGGCTCATATTGTACAGGAGAAGTTAGGTTGACCGAGAAGTTATATGATATAGATTCACATTTAAAGGAATTTACTGCAACGGTTATTGACTCGTACCAAAAGGCGGACGGATATGTTACTGTTTTAGACCGTACCGCCTTTTTCCCCGAGGGCGGTGGACAAGCATCCGATATTGGCTACATAAACGGTGCTAAGGTTTATGATGTCAGGATACAGGACGGCATAATTTATCATTATACTTCCAAGCCCTTTAAAAAGGGTGAAACTGTTTTAGGAAAGCTTGATTTTGAACGTCGTTTTGATTTTATGCAGCAACATTCGGCAGAGCATATTGTATCGGGAATAGCTCATAAGTATTATGCTTGCGAAAATGTGGGCTTTCATTTGGGTGAGGATATTGTCACCCTTGATTTTGATAAAAGCCTTACCCGTGAGGATATTTTAAGAATTGAAGCGCTTTCTAATGAAGCAGTTTTTAAAAATGTTGGGATTAAAGCATACTATCCTGATAGTGAAGCCCTTAAAGCAATAGAATACCGCAGTAAAAAGGAAATAGAGGGAGCGGTAAGAATTGTTGAAATAGAGGGCGTTGATTCCTGCGCTTGCTGTGCTCCACACGTGAATTTTTCGGGTGAAATAGGACTTATTAAGCTGCTGGGCTTTGAAAAGCTCAGAGGCGGTGTTCGTATCGAGCTTAAAGCTGGCAGACGTGCACTTGCCGATTATAATGAAAAGTATTTAAATGTTTCTAAAATTTCGAGCGCACTTTGTGTTAAACAAAACGAAACTGCAGATGCAGTTGAAAGGCTTCAAAAGCAGTTGAGTGATATGAAATTTGAGCTTACAGGTGTTAAAAAGCAAATTTTACTTTCAAAGGTGGAAAGCTTTGTTTCAGAAAGATACGTTACAGCTTTGTTTGAGGAAGCCTTGGAAATTAAGGATTTGCAGTATTTAGCTGATGCTTTGTATAAAAAAGCAGGCGGTGTAAGAGCAGTTTTCAGTCCTATATCTGATGGCTTTTCTTTTGCAATTTGCGGTGATGAGGCTAAGCTTTCTGAGTTTTTCAAAGCCTTTAAAAAAAGCTTTTCGGTTCGTGGTGGAGGCAGAGGTACTATGGTGCAGGGAACTGTAGTAACCACAAAAGATGAATTAATGTCTTTTCTGGATAAAGAGGCTTAATATGACAAAATTGAAGGAAATTTTTTCTTATTTGTTTTTCGGCTTTCTCACGACACTTATCAGCATTTTAACTTTTGGGCTTTTTAATGCTGCTTTGGGCGAAAAGCTTTATCTAATTAATAACATTTTCAGCTGGGTTATTTCTGTTGCCTTTGCTTTTGTAACAAATAAGATTTATGTTTTCCGCTCTCTGGAATGGAATGTTAAAATTTTAAGAACAGAACTTTTTGGTTTTGTGGGAGCTAGAATTTTTTCTTTAGTTTTAGAAGAAGCAGGACTATTTTTGCTTATTGATATTATGAAATTTAATTCATTTGAAACAACAGTCTTATCTTTTTCTATTACAGGAGGATTTATTTCTAAAATTATAATGCAAATAGTGGTTGTTATAACAAATTATTTTTTCAGCAAATTTATTATTTTCAAAAAATCCAATTAATTGCTTTGTTGGGGGCGTTTAATATGAAACGATTTAAACTTGGTGTTTTGCTTGAATCTTTCAGGCTTCCTGCACGTGAGGCTATAGCTGCGGCTTCTGATTTAGGGCTTGACGGTGTGCAGATTTATGCAACAACAGGCGAATTTTCACCTGATAATATGAACAGCGCTAAAAAACAGGAATTGCTTTCAATGCTAAATGCTGGCGGACTTGAAATTTCGGCGCTTTGCGGGGACTTCGGTATGGGTTTTGGCGATATGGAAAAAAATCCCGAGCTTATTGAAAAGTCCAAAAGGGTGATTTACCTTGCTAAGGAGCTTGGAACCAATATTGTTACTACTCATATAGGAGTAGTACCGTCCGACCCTTCGCACGAAAGATATAAAATTATGAGGGAAGCCTGCGCTAAGCTTGCTGAGTATGCCGATTCATTAGATGCGCATTTTGCGGTTGAAACAGGTCCCGAAACCTCTGCAACGCTAAAGAGCTTTTTGGATAGTCTTAATTCAACAGGAGTAGCGGTAAATTTAGACCCTGCAAATCTTGTTATGGTAACGGGAGATAACCCGGTAAAAGCAGTTGAGAATCTATCGAAATACATAGTTCACACTCACGCTAAGGACGGTATAAAGCATATAGACTGCAACCCCGAATATATTTACAGAGTGCTTCACCCGATGCCCGAAGAGCTGCAAAACCAGAGACTTTTCAGTGAAGTGCCGTTGGGTACGGGAAGCGTGCCTTATAAAGAGTATCTTGATGCGCTTGAGAAAATTGGCTTTAACGGTTATTTAACCATTGAACGTGAGGTTGGGGAAAATCCTATAAAGGATATTAAAACCGCCGCAGAGTTTTTAAGAGAGCTTGATAAATAAGGCTCTTTGTCAATAGTTGGGGTAAAGAGTTAAAATGAAAATGTTTTATGCAAGCAGTCGCAATTAAGCGGCTGCTTGTTGCGTTTTGAGTTGTTGATGAGAAAATATATGTAAAATACGGTTTCTG
>SVOK01000004.1 GCA_015066445.1 Oscillospiraceae bacterium
AGTAAAAATGAAAGAAACTTTAAATTCTATCAGCATAGCCGCTAAAGAAGCTATAGCCACCGCTGCTGATGAAGCCCAGATTGAAGAAATCAGGGTAAAATATTTAGGTAAAAAGGGCGAGCTTACCGCTATTTTAAAGCAAATGGGTTCACTTTCTCCTGAGGAGCGCCCAAAAATGGGGGCTTTGGTTAACGAAGCCAAGCAAGAGCTTGAAGCACTTATCGGTGAGAAAAAGGAAGAGCTTAAGGCAGCCGCACAGGAAGCTAAGCTCAAAGAGGAAACCATCGATATTACAATGCCTGCAAAGGAATTAAAGCCAGGCAAGCTTCATCCGCTTAACACTGTGCTTGACGATATGATAAACATATTCCAATCTATGGGCTTTGATGTTGTAGACGGTCCTGAGGTTGAAACCGACCATTATAACTTTGAGTGTCTCAATGTGCCTGCAGACCACCCCGCACGTGATATGCAGGATACCTTCTATCTTGCAGAGAATATTCTCTTGCGTACACAGACCTCTGCTGCACAAATAAGAACAATGGAAACCAGAAAGCCCCCTATCAGAGTTATCTGTCCCGGACGAGTTTTCCGTGCTGACGAGGTTGACGCTACCCACTCACCCGTTTTCCACCAGATTGAAGGTCTTGTTGTTGATAAGGGCATTACTATGTGCGACCTTAAGGGTATTCTTGAGCAATTTGCCCACGAAATTTACGGAAGTGAGACAAAGGTTAAATTCCGTCCTTCCTTCTTCCCCTTTACAGAGCCTTCTGTTGAGGTTGATGTTACCTGTTCAGAGTGCGGCGGTAAGGGTTGTCGTGTTTGTAAGGGTGACGGTTGGATTGAAATTCTTGGTGCAGGTATGGTTCACCCCAATGTTTTACGCAGCTGTGGCATTGACCCTGAGGAATATTCAGGCTTTGCATTCGGTATCGGTCTTGACCGTCTTACCACTACACGCTATAAGATAAGCGATATCCGTCTTTTGTTTGAGAACGATAAGCGCTTCCTTGACCAGTTTTAAAGGAGGGTTTTAAATAATGAAAATTTCACTTAAAGCATTAAAATATTATGTTGATATAAATGTACCTGTAGAAGAGCTTTGCGACCGTATGGTTATGGCAGGCTTTGAGGTTGAGAGTATTGAAAAGCAGGGCGACAATCTCGTAAATGTTGTTGTAGCGCGTATTGTGGAAATTGCTCCCCACGAAAACAGCGACCATTTGCAGATTTGCCAGATGGATATAGGTGCAGATGAGCTTGTACAAATTGTTACAGGCGCACAGAATATTAAAGTTGGTGACCTTGTTCCTGCCGCTTTAAATGACAGTTATCTTCCCTGCGGAGCTCATATTGTAAATGGTAAGCTTCGCGGTGTTCCCTCTAACGGTATGCTCTGCTCAGGCGAGGAGCTTTGCCTTACAGAGGCGGATTACGAGGGCGCATCCGTAAACGGAATACTTATTCTTAAGGATACACACCCTGTAGGTACTGATATGCGTGAGGTTTTAGGTCTTGACGATTATATAATCGACTTCAAAATCACCGCAAACCGCCCTGACTGTAACTGCTTTATCGGTGTTGCTAAGGAAATCGGTGTTGTTTTAGGTACCGAATTTAAAGCACCTGTCCCCGAATATAAAACTGTTGGCGGCAACATTAACGACTACATCAGCGTTGAGGTTAAAAACTATAACCTTTGTCCCCGTTATATAGGCAGAGTTGTAAAGAATTTAAGAATTAAAGAATCCCCTGTCTGGATGCAGAAAGCGCTTTTGGCTTCGGGTATGAGACCGATTAACAACATTGTTGATATTACAAACTTTGTTATGCTTGAAACAGGTCAGCCTATGCACGCATTCAATTACAACGATTTGGCTGATAAGAAAATTATTGTAAGAAATGCACGTGTGGGTGAGAGTATTACCACACTTGACGGTAAAGACTATAACTTAACCGAAGATATGCTTGTTATTGCTGACGGTGAAAAGCCTTCCTGCCTTGCAGGTATTATGGGCGGCAAAGAAAGTGAAATTGAGGACGATACCAAGGATTTATTCTTAGAGTCTGCTAAATTCCGCCGTGATAATATCCGTCACACAGGCAGAGCTTTGGGTATCAGAACAGAGGCAAGTGGAAGATACGAACGCGGTGTTGACATTATGAATGTTGAATATGCCGCAGAGCGTGCTTTACAGCTTATTTATGAGCTTGATGCAGGCGATATTATTGAAGGTGTTATTGACTGTAATGAGGGACTCCCTGAGGACAGAATAATAACCGTTACCACAGATAAGATTATGGAGCTTATTGGTGTTGATGTTCCTGACGATACTATCGTTGATATTCTTAACCGTTTAGGACTTCCCACAACTATTAATGGTAAAGAAATCACCTGCCGTGTTCCCTCTATCCGTGATGATGTTGAAGGCAGAGCCGATTTAGCTGAAGAAGTAATGCGAATTTACGGCTATGACCACATTATTGGTACTCCTATGAAAGGTACTGTGGTAAGAGGTAATTTATTACCCGAAAGAATTAAGACTAACAAAATTAAAAAGCTTCTCACAGGAGCAGGTGCCTATGAAATAGCAACCTATTCTTTTATAGCATCAAAGGCTATTGACACTCTAAATTTAGCCGAAGATGACGAACGCAGAAATCAGATTAAGATTATTAATCCTTTGGGTGACGAGTATTCTACAATGCGTACTCAGCTCACAACAAGTATGCTTACTGTACTTGCAACCAACATTAATAAGAAGATTACTGACGGCAGATTCTTTGAGATTAGCAAACGCTTTATTCCTAAAGCATTACCGCTTACAGAACAGCCCTTAGAGCTTGCTACAATGTCTATTGGTATTTACGGCAAGGATGAAGACTTCTTCACCTTAAAGGGTATGATAGAAGCAATAACCAAGCTTTTCGGCGCTCATACTGAGTATCAGAGAAGCGCTGAGCCTTATCTCCACCCGGGCAGACAGGCACTTGTAAAGGCCAATAATAAAGAGGTTGCCGTATTCGGTGAGGTTCACCCTGCTGTTGCTGCAGCTTATGGAATAGAAGAAAAAGTTTATGTAGCTGAAATTAAGCTTGATGTGCTTTTAACCATTGAAAAGCGCAAGACTGTTTACAAACCGTTACCCAAGTTCCCTGCTGTTGAGCGTGACTTTGCAATGCTTGTAGACGCTGATCTTCCTGTTGGAGCTATTGAAAAAGCGATTTCCTCGGGTGCGGGCAGACTGCTTGAAAAAATTGAGCTTTTTGATATTTATCAGGGTGCACAGATACCCGAGGGTAAAAAGAGTGTTGCTTACAGCGTTTGGCTCCGTTCTCAGGACAGCACCCTTACCGATAAGGAAATTGAGGACGCTTCAAGCAAAATTATTAAAAAGCTTGAGGGCATTGGCGCAGAACTCAGAAAATAATACTTGCACTTTTTGAAAATTTAGTATACAATATATTTAGATGTTAATGTGAGGTGTTATTTATGAACGATAGAACAATGACCTTTTCTATAGGCGACGAGGCCGAGCAGGAAATTAGAAACATTTTGGTTACAGTTTATGATTCTTTAAAAGAAAAGGGCTATAATCCCATAAATCAGATAGTAGGCTATATTCTTTCCGAAGACCCTACTTATATTACCACTCATAATAATGCCCGAAATCTTATAAGAAGAATTGACCGTGACACATTGTTACAGTCGCTTGTAAAATATTATTTAAGTGCATAAGAAAAATCCCCTTAACCTAATGGTTAAGGGGATTTTTTTATTTTGCTGTTTTTCTTAAAACAAGCTTTAATATTTCGGTTACAGGAATTATAAGAATTGATAGTGCAAACGAAACAATAAATTCTTTAAAGCTTAATATTTTAAGACCGAATATAAATCCTGCAGGAGTGAAAATAAGGAACAGGATTATGAAAATAGTGAGCCCGACTGAATAATTCATAAACTTGTTTGAAAGAATATTTTTGCCCAAAACAGAGCCTTCAAACTTATTGTTTATACAATGGAATATTTGTGAAATACCCAAGGTTGCAAATGCCATAGTCATTGCGGTTTTACTGTCACCAAAATCATATCCGCAGGAATAAGAAATAAGCGTTATAACCGCAATAAACACACTTTGCACTGCAATGGAAATAATAGATTTCAAATCAAAAATTCTGCCAAGTGAAGAAAGCGGCTTAGCACTCATACAGGCGTCCTCCGCCTTTTCCATGCTAAGTGATAATGCAGGTGCGCAGTCTGTAAGAAGATTTATCCACAAAAGTCCAACTGCGGCAACGGGGGCTTCCCTAAAAATCAGCAAACCGAAAAGCACTGCTAAAATTTCAGCAAAATTACAGCTAAACAGATAGTTAACAGATTTTCTGATATTGCTGAAAAGCCCGCGGCTTTCTTTAATAGCTTTAACTACCGAGTCAAATCGGTTATCCGAAATTATAATATCGGCATTTCCCTTAGCAACATCTGCACCGAATTTACCGATGGCGCAACCAACATCTGCCAAAGCCAAAGCATCGGCGTCCTCAACGCTGTCACCCGTAATAGCTATAATCTTTTTGCGTTGCTGCCAAGCTTTAACTATTCTAAGCTTATCGCTTGGAGAAACACGTGCAAATACAGAATAGTTTTCAATACTGCCTGCCAGCTCAGCATCGCTCATTTCGTTTAATTCAGCGCCTGTAATGGCAAGAGTACCGTCCTTCAAAATACCAATTCTACGAGCAATAGCCTTTGCGGTGTTTAAATTATCACCTGTTACCATAACGGTTTTGATACCCGCCCTGTCGCAAGCGGCAATTTCTTCAATAACGCCCTCTCTTGGTGGGTCGTCAAAAGCTAAAAGTCCCAAGAATATAAGCTCGTTTTCAATGTCCTCTGAATTGGGATTTGCTGGGATAGTATCAAGAGGCTTCATCGCAAGAGAAACCACTCTGTATGCTTCATTTGCCAAAGACTCATTATTTTTTAAAATTTCCTCACCGTTACAGCCCTTGCAGTTTGGGATAACAGTTTCAGGAGCACCCTTAACAATAGCGAATGGGCGTTCATTAATCATTGTGATAACACTCATTGTTTTTCGCTCTGTATCAAAAGGAACTTCAGCTATATGCGGAAATATTCCATTAACGTCCTGCACAGACATAGAATTATAAGCAAGGCAGGCTTTTTCTATAGCATTCTCAGTAGAATCATTATTAAGAGTGGAACAAGCGGTAGCTAATTTTAATATCAGAGAAGTATTTTCGTCAATACCCTCATTTTCTAAATCGATAATTTTTTTACCGTTAAAGATTTTGCTTAAAACCATCTTATTGCGTGTAAAAACGCCTGTTTTATCACAGCATATAACATCAGTTTTACCGAGTAGCTCTGCTGCGGAAGCATCTTTAACAATAATCTTATCCTTTAAAATTCGCTGTATTCCTATAGCGATTACAATTGTGGTAATTGCAGGCAAGCCCTCAGGTATAGCGGCAACAGCCAATGCCACAGAATTCATAAAATTATTAACCGTCATAACCGCAAATTGGCTGGAATTAAAATTCTGTATCATAGCTATTAAGAAAACAATAGCGCAAACCGAAAGAATTGCAATATTAACTATTTTCCCAATGCCCTCAAGCTGATTTTGAAGCGGAAGCCTATCCTCCCCTGTCTGCTGTAATAAAGCTGAGGTTCTACCAATTTCAGTATTAAGACCCGTTGCTACTACTACTGCTTTTGCAGTTCCGTGAACAACACTACAGCCCGAAAAGACCATATTACTGCGCTTTTCAAGTGTTGTGATTTCTTCAAAAATCTCATCGGGATTTTTTTCTACAGGCACTTCAACCCCTGTAAGTACCGTTTCATTGCAACGAAATTCATTCGCTTCAATAAGGCGGGCATCTGCGGGGATATAGTCACCTTCTTCGAGCAAAATTATATCACCTGTTACCAAATTTGCCGCATTGACCGATTTTAAAATACCGTCACGCAAAACCGTTACAGTTGGGTTAGTGGTCTGCTTAATGCTGTCTAGCGTATTATTGCAGGAAAAAAGATAATATGCGCTTATAAAAGCGTTAATAACCACAATAGCCACAATTAAAAGCGGAGAATACAAATTAACAGTATCCTGCATAAGCGATACTATAAAGGCTACAACCGCTATAACAAGAAGAGAAATAACCAATTTGCTTTTCATCTGTGCTAAAAAATAGCTTGAAAATTTGGGGCGTTCTATACGTGAAATTACATTTTGACCGCTATCCTCAAGGCGCATATCTGCAATGCCGTTTGCGAGTCCCTCTTTATCGTCAACCTGCAATTCTTTTAATACCTCTTCAGAGCTTGAGCTATGCCAAATCATTTAGTTACCCCCTTTGCAACAGAAAGATAATAATCCTTCATCTGTTTTGCGTCTTCAGCCTGAGTTCCTGCCGATTCACAAATGAAAACAGGGCTACAGCCATATTTGTACGTAAGCTCCATAACGGGCTCAAAATCAGGACCGTAAACATTATCATCAAAGGTGAGATGACGTTTTTCGCCGCCTGTAGTATACTCAATTTTAGAAAAATGCGAATGGAAAGTTTTTAATCTGTCAATACCCAAAGCATTTTGAATAGATAAGAAGATTTTTTCAAAATCCTCTTTTGTTTTTAAAATTCCCATATCACGGGCATTTAAGTGACCAAAATCAATGCACGGAATAAGTCTTTCATCAATTTTGCAAAGCTCAAGAACCTCATCAAGAGTGCCTAGCTGATTTACCTTACCCATAGTTTCAGGACAGATATGAATATCTCCAAGACCCTCTCTATCCAAGGCATCAATAGCAAGCTTCATAGTATCTATTGCAAGCTCTAATGCCTGTTCCCTGCTTATTTTACCGCAAGAGCCCGTGTGAACAATAATGCGATTTCCGCCCATAGCCTTAACGGCCTTAGCAGAAGCTAAAATATAGTTTACAGAATTAAGGCGTTTTTCCTCTTCCACAGAGGACATTGAAATATAATAAGGTGCATGGAGAGAAAGCTTAATATTGTGCTCTGCCGCAATTTTGCCAAGAGCTATAGCCTTTTCTTCGCCGATATTAACACCTCTGCCACATTGGTATTCAAAACAGTCAAGCCCCATTTTAACAACATATTCAGGAACCTGAAGGCTGTTTTTATAGCCCATTTGTGTAAAGCTGTCAGAAGTCCCTGCAGGACCGAAAATAGCAGACATATTATGCCTCCTCAGTATTTTTTATCTTATAAAGCTTATAAACCAAGCGTTCAATTTTACGTTTGAATTTAAAGCCTGCTGTAGTCTCAAGCTTGATAGGTGTAAGAAGAATTGTTCTCACGCCTGTCAGTCTTCCTCCCAGAACATCGGTAAAAATCTGGTCGCCGACTATAGCGGTTTTTTTTCTTTTAGTTCCCAAAGCTTTGAGCGCTCTGATATATCCAAAAGGCAACGGCTTTAAACCGAGGCTTATGTAAGGCAGAGCGATTTTTTCAGCAAAAGGTTTTACTCTTGCCTCTTTGGAATTTGAAAGCACCATAAGCTTAATTCCGTTATTCTCCATTTCCCTGAGCCATTCGGGCAGACCGTCAGTAAGTATCTGACCGTGGTGGGTGGATAAGGTATTATCAACATCAAGAATAAGTGCTTCAATATTATATTTTTTAAGAATATTAATAGTAATATCCGTTACACGTTCTAATTTAATTTCGGGTTTTAAAAGCATTTTAATCTCCAAATCAAAAATAAAAAGCGGTTATAAATAACCGCTTTTAAATCTTATTAGCGGAACTTTCTTTTACGAGCAGCTTCCGACTTCTTTTTACGCTTTACAGAGGGCTTCTCATAGTGCTCTCTCTTACGAACTTCCTGAATAACGCCATCTTTAGCAGTCTGTCTCTTAAAACGGCGTAAAGCGTTATCTAAGGATTCGTTCTCTTTAATTCTAACTTGACTCATTTACATTCCCTCCCTCCGCACAAATAGCAGGGGTCTTACTTAATATTAAGGACTATCGTCCTTGGAAAAGGTAATTAGTTACCTTTCAATGCGATAATATTTGCAACAATAGCAAGGATAAAGAAAATAATTGCTACATACTTTGTCCAACGTGATAAAAAAGCATCAAAGGTTCTTGCCTTATTCTTAGAAAGAAAAGTATCAGCACCGCCTGAAATGGCACCTGAAATACCTGCACGACGACCGGGCTGCAAAAGAACCGCAACAATTATGATAAGGGAAACGAGTATAACCAAAATACCTAAAATAATTTCAACTGCGTTCACCTGTTTCACCTCCATACAAACATTTAACTGCCAACATTGGCAACGTTAAGAATATAATAACACACTATAATAAAATTTGCAACAATTATTTTTAAAAAATCACATTATTTTACTACTAAATTTACAAGTTTCTTCGGAACATAAAGTTCTTTGACAATATTTTTGCCCGAAATCTCATTAGAAACGCTATCCTGAGCCTTTGCAAGAGCAATTGCATCGGGAGCTGTAATATCAGCAGGAATGTTAATTCTTGCCTTAATTTTACCGTTCACCTGAACTACAATTTCAACAGTAGCATCAACACATTTTGCCTCGTCAAACTCGGGCCACTTAGCTTGGTTAAGCATACCATCAAAGCCTGCAGTACACCAAAGCTCCTCTGTAATATGAGGTGCAAAAGGATTAAGAAGAATAATAAAGGTTTTGAATTCGTCCTTAGTAATCTTGCCGCTGCTCTGTATAGAATTAAGGAGCGACATAAGCGCTGCAATAGCGGTATTCATCTTAAGACCTTCGATATCCTCTGTTACCTTCTTGATAGTACGGTGGAATTCAGCCTCAAGCTCACTGCGGTAACCGTTTTCATCAGTCATAATATCAGCAAGAGCCCAAACCTTATCAAGGAAACGCTTACTACCCTTTATTGATGATTGACTCCAAGGGGCAGCCTTTTCAAAGTCACCAATGAACATTTCATATACACGCATTGTATCTGCGCCATAATTTTCAACAATTTCATCGGGGTTAACAACGTTACCACGTGACTTAGACATCTTCTCGCCGTTCTCACCCAAAATCATACCGTGACTTGTACGCTTAGCGTAAGGCTCAGAAGTTGGCACAACGCCGATATCATAAAGGAATTTATGCCAAAAACGGCTATAAAGCAGGTGGAGTGTTGTATGCTCCATACCACCGTTATACCAGTCAATAGGACTCCAGTATTCTAAAGCCTCTTTAGAAGCCAATTCCTTATCGTTGTGGGGGTCACAGTATCTCAAGAAATACCATGAAGAGCCTGCCCACTGAGGCATTGTATCAGTCTCACGCTTAGCAGGAGCTCCGCAATGAGGACAGGTGGTATTTACCCAGTCAGTCATCTTTGCTAAAGGTGATTCACCGTTATCAGTAGGCTCATAAGAATCAACATTGGGAAGCATTAAAGGAAGCTCACTCTCAGGAAGCGGCACATATCCGCACTTCTCACAGTAAACCATAGGAATAGGCTCGCCCCAATATCTTTGACGTGAGAACACCCAGTCACGAAGCTTATAATTGGTCTTAACCGAGCCAAGGCCCTTTTCAGTTAGCCATTCCTGAATTTTCTTTTTAGCGTCTTCAACAGAAAGACCGTTAAGGAAGTCAGAGTTTACTAAAGTACCTGTAGCACATTCGGTATAAGCCTCAGCTTGTACATCTTCACCGCCTGAAACAACCTCTATAATGGGCAAATTGAATTTCTTAGCAAAATCCCAGTCACGTGTATCGTGAGCAGGAACTGCCATAATAGCGCCAGTACCGTAAGAAATGAGAACATAATCCGAAATGAATATCGGAATTTCAGTATTATTTACGGGGTTAATTGCAGTAACTCCCGAAAGCTTTACACCGGTTTTATCCTTAGCAAGCTCGGTTCTTTCAAAGTCAGACTTTTTAGCAGCCTGAGCCTTATAATCCAAAACCTCGCTATAATTTTCTATTTTATCAGCCCACTTTTCAAGTAACGGATGCTCGGGAGACATTACCATATATGTAGCTCCAAACAATGTATCCGCACGGGTAGTGAAAATTTCAAAGGTATCACCAATATTGGTGCTGAATGTAACCTGAGTACCATAGGAGCGGCCTATCCAGTTGCGTTGCTGAGTTTTTACACGGTCGATAAAGTCAACATCCTCAAGACCGTCAAGCAATTTTTCAGCATAATCGGTAATCTTAAGCATCCATTGGCTTTTTTCCTTTTGAACAACCTCGCTGCCGCAACGCTCGCAAACTCCACCAACAACTTCCTCGTTAGCAAGCACACACTTACATGAGGTACACCAGTTAACCGACATTTCCTTTTTATAAGCAAGTCCCTTTTTGAAAAGTTGCAAGAAAATCCACTGAGTCCATTTATAGTAAGATGGGTCAGTAGTGTTAATCTCTCTGTTCCAGTCAAAAGAGAAGCCTAAGGACTTTAACTGTCTCTTAAAGTTGGAAATATTATTTTCTGTTACAACAGATGGGTGAATATGATTTTTAATAGCAAAGTTCTCGGTAGGAAGACCGAAAGCATCCCAACCCATAGGATAAAGAACATTATAACCCTGCAAACGCTTTTTGCGGCATACAATATCAATAGCAGTGTATGAACGGGGATGTCCTACATGAAGTCCCTGAGCGGAAGGATAAGGGAATTCAACCAAGCCGTAAAACTTAGGTAAGCTATAGTCATTCTTAGCGGCAAAGGTGTCCTTTTCGTCCCAAATTTGTTGCCATTTCTTTTCAATCTGTGCGTAATCGTAAATTTTGTTACTCATATTTAGTCCTCCTGAGAGTTTGTGAGAATTTCTTCCATATTAATAGGCTCGCCATCGCTCCACATTTTATCGAGACCGTAAAACTCACGCTGGTCACGTGTGAAAATGTGAATTATAACAGAGCCGTAATCAAGGCATACCCAACCTGTGGTTTTTCCTTCAATATGATGGGGTCTTATTCCGCTTTCCTCTAACTTTTCCTCAGCCTCATCGCAAAGAGCACGAAGCTGAGTTGTAGAGCCGGCGGTACAAATAAGAAAATACTCAGCTAAAACTGTTAAATTATCAATTTTAATCCCGAGAATTTCTTTTCCTTTTTTCTCATTAAGCGCATTAGCGGCAATTTTCAAAATATCAAATGCTTCCATTATTTCCTCCTACTACCTCGTTGTAAGCCTCCAAGGTATCAAAATGAACAGCCTTAGACTGCTCTAACAAGTCGTTTATTGAATATTTAAGTGTATAAACCATTGCTTCTTCAATAGATTTATCAACTATTTCTCTTATTACATCTACATCTTCATAATCCCTGTCACGTGAAGTGAAATCAGCAAGATAAAGAATTTTAGCTGTAAGCGACATATTTTTCTTAGCCGTTGTATGATAACGAACGGCATCTAAAAGCTCAGTGTCTTCTATTCTTAAAACATTTTTAATATAAGCCTCGCCCGAAATTGCATGCCATAGCTTTTTAGCATTTTTTTCAATATCGTTTAGCATTATACCAAAGCTTTCAAAGATTTGCAAGTGTTCTTCATCGGGAGTATTTTTTGTTATATCGTGAAGCAATCCTGCAAGGTAACATTTTTCGGTGTCCCCGCCGTAAATAGAAGCTAATCGCTTAGCTTCATCAGCAACACAAAGGGAGTGAAAATAGCGTTTTTCATTAAGTCGCTTTTTCAGAATTTCCTTATATACTTCATAATTATTATTCACCGTACACTCCCCTTTCAACTAAAAATCTGAATATTTTTTGAGGCAACAGCTTTTTCGCTGCCTTGAAATTGTTTCTGATTTCAGTAGAAGATACACACGGTATAACCTCATTCTTAACAGTAAGTCTCATACCCTTGTTCGATAAAAGCTTTGCAGCATTATCAAACAAATTATCATCAACATCGCTTCTTCTGAAAGCAATAAACGGAATTTCTTTCATCAATTCCTCATATTTATACCATCTGTCAAAGGTGACAAGCATATCACCGCCACAAACAAATATAAAATTCTCATCAGGATATTTTTCTTTAAGAGTCAGAACAGTATCATAGCTGTAGCTTTTACCCTCACGCTCGAACTCTATAAGGCAAAGTTCAGCTTTACTGAAATCCTCTGCCGCCAAACGGCACATTTCGATTCTTATACTGTCCTCAGCCAAAAAATCGCAAATTTTATGAGGCGGAATTCTATCAGGCATAATAAATATTTTTTCAATGCTGCTGTCATTCTCTAAAGCTCTCAGCATTTCATAATGACCGATATGCAACGGATTAAAGGTGCCGCCAAAAATTGCAGTAAAAGCCATTATTTCACCAGCTTGATAGTTTTATTGTTTTTACTCTCTTTATATAAAATAAAGCGAGTGCCTATAACCTGAACCACATCACATTCTACCGCTTCGGCTAATAGGTCGGCAGTCTCTCTTGAATTAGTGGGTGAGGTTTCAAGAACACGAAGCTTTATAAGCTCTCTTGCCTCTAAAGCGTCACGCACCTGTTTTACGGTATTCTCGTTAATACCGCCTTTTCCTACCTGTAATATGGTTTCCATATCGTTTGCCATAGCACGAAGCTGTGCTCGCTGTCTGCTGTTTAACATAGATATCTCCTTAAATATATTTACTTAATTCTTCCTTAAATAATCTTAACGCCTTACCTCTATGGCTTATACTGTCCTTTTCTTCAGCCGACAAATGACCAAAACAGCCCTTTTCGCTTATAAATAAAGGGTCATAACCAAAGCCACAACTACCCGATTCCTCAAACGCTATATGACCGTGACATTCACCTCTAACGGTGAACTGTCTGCCGTCGGGAAATACACAGGCTATAGCCGCTACATAGTAAGCGGTGCGATTCTCCATTGGAACGCCCTCAAGCTCTTTAAGTATTTTCTTATTATTATCATCATCGTTACCGTGTCCGCCTGAATAACGGGCAGAATATATACCGGGGGCTCCGTCAAGATAATCTACACAAATTCCCGAATCGTCGGCAACGCTTATATAGCCTGTCTCTTTAAGTCCTGCTTTAGCCTTTAAAATTGCATTTTCTTCAAAGGTAGTACCTGTTTCCTCAATCTCATCTAAAGGTTTCTCCAAATCCTTTTCAGATAAAACATCAAAGCCCATAGGCTCTAAAATGCGGCTAAGCTCTACTAATTTTTTTTGATTTTTAGTTGCAATAAATATCTTCATTTTTATTCCTCAACTGCAAATATTCCGTCAGCAAATTCCTTGGCATTAAAGGGCTGTAAATCATCAATACCCTCTCCAACGCCGATATATTTAACAGGTATATTAAGCTCGTTTCTTATCGGGATTATTATGCCGCCTTTAGCAGTACCGTCAAGCTTAGTAAGCACTATACCCGTAATATCAGTAACATTTTTAAATTCTCTCGCCTGATTTACGGCGTTCTGTCCGGTAGCAGCATCAAGCACAAGCAAAGTTTCAACCGAAGAATCAGGAAGCTCCCTTGCTATTACACGGTTGATTTTTGCAAGCTCATCCATAAGATTTTTCTTATTGTGAAGTCTGCCCGCAGTGTCGCAAATTATAACATCAGCATTGTGAGCCTTAGCAGAAGCTATTGTATCAAACACAACAGAAGCCGGATCAGTACCCTCAACACTTCTTACCATTGAAACGCCTGCACGCTCTGCCCAGATGCCTAACTGGTCGATAGCGGCAGCACGGAAAGTATCCGCAGCGCCTAAAACAACATTTTTACCGTCATTTTTAAGCTGAGCGGAAATTTTACCTATAGAAGTAGTTTTACCAACTCCGTTAACGCCAATAACCAATATAACAGATGGCTTGGTTTCAAGCTTTAACCCCTCGTCCTCGCCTAACATTTCCACAATTATATCCTTTAACAGACCTTTAATTGCATTAGGGTCGGTAGTTCCTGTTTCTTTGATTTTTTTACGCAAAAGCTCGCAAATTTCACCCGAGGTGGTAACACCGATATCGGACATTATAAGGGTTTCCTCTAATTCCTCAAAAAGCTCCTCATCAATTTTTGTGAAGCTTTTTACAATGCTGTTAACGCCCTCTGCGATAGAATTTCGGGTTTTTTTAAGTCCCTCTTTAATTTTACTGAAAAATCCCATTAAATCACCTGTTTTGTTATTTGATAAAATCTTCAAGCCAAAAGCTTTGCGAATCTGCACGCCTGCCCTTCTCATCTAACACAGATATTCTGAAATAACCGTCAGTATCCATTAAATTAAAGGTGGCTTCATTTACATTAATGCCGTTTTCTGCATTGATAGTCATCGCACGTCTGCCTTTGGTAGTGAGATTAATTTTTAAAGCATCAGAGCATTTAACATTTACTGTCATTCCATCTACTGATATTTCGTATATCTGAGGACCTGTAGAGGTGTAAAAATCGCCGTTTAATAATGAACTTATTATTTCACTGTATTCCAGTTTATCGGCATTCACCATAACAAAAGTACCGAAAGAATCTTTTTTGTTATTATGATTATCGTCACCTGATGAAGCAAAAATACGTTTGCCATCTCTTAAAAAGTCGTCCAAAACATTAATATCATACTCATACAAACCGCCGACATTGCAGGAAGTATTGAAAATCTCTACTCCCCAAAGACCCTCATAGCCACCGTAATTACCGTAATTTTCGAGTGACCAGCGTGGGTGGTTATATGCTACGAAAAATCCGTTTTCATTAGCGGTTTTAATAATCTCATTGATACCTTCTACCCCGTAAACACGTTCAAAATCCTTATCGGGTCTTCTGAACGCAACTCTGCGCTCCTTGGCAGAAAAATGGTCATATACTTCATTATAGCAAGCATTATAATCGTTGCTCTGCTCTTTGGCGTAAAGGTTCAAATGGCAAACCTTCATATCACGATTTACACCAGTTGACATATTAGGAAACTGCTTTATAGCAATTTCACAGCTTGTGATTGTCAAGAAGTTTTCGTCATCAAGATATGAATTATTATTAATATGTTCGTGGTCAGTAATAGCTAATATACTATAGCCGTGTGATTTATAATAATCCTTTAGTTCCTCTGGTGAAAGTCTACCGTCCGAGAGGTTACTGTGACAATGCATATTGCCTTTATAAAAATTACATTTTCCGCCAAATAACAGTTTTTTCATAAATTATGCTCCTTTATTACCCTCAAGTAACTTCTTTTCAAGCTCTGCAACGTTAAGTTCAAGCAGTTTTGTTACACCCTTTTCCTGCATAGTAACACCGTAAAGCATATCAGCAGCTTCCATAGTACCTCTGCGGTGGGTTACGCAAATAAACTGGGTTGAAAAATCAGGCTTTTTCATATAATCAGCAAAACGGTCAACGTTAATATCGTCAAGAGCCGTATCAACCTCATCAAGGAAGCAGAACGGAGGCGCATTAACACGCATAATTGCAAAGTAAATGGAAAGAGCGATAAGCGCCTTTTCGCCGCCTGAAAGACCGTCCAGACTGGGTACGTTTTTACCGGGTAATTTAGCGTTAATATCAATTCCGCTTTCAAGAATATTATCGGGGTCAGAAAGTGAAAGACTCGCTGTACCTCCACCGAAAAGCTCAGTAAAGGTTTTGGAGAAGTTCTCGTTGATTTTTGCGAAGCCCTCGGTGAAAATATCCTGCATCTGGGTTGTAAGCTGATTAATAAGCTTATGAAGCTCTGCACGAGATTTTTCAACATCGTCAATCTGAGCGGATAAGAAATCGTAACGCTCCTTAACCTCTTTATATTCTTCAATAGCAGAAACATTAACATTTCCGAGATTTCGGATTTTGCCCTTGATTTCAGCCAAGTTTTTCTTAGCTTCAGACGGATTTTCAGGCTCGCAAGCTACCTTTTCAGCCTCGCTGCGAGTGAGCTGATATTCGTCATAAAGCTTGCGGATAACCTCATCATATTCTTTGAGCATAACCTCTTTACGCTCGGTAAGACGGGCAAGCTCGCCACCTATCTGCTCACGGCGAAGTGTTTTTTCACGTTCACTGTTTCTAAGCTCAATACCTGCCTTTTCGGTTTGGTTACGTTTTTCAAGCATTTCGGTAATATTAGCTTCGCTCGAATTAATCTTTTCCTTTAAAGACAACACATAAGCTTCGATTTCTGTGATTTTTTGAGTTATTTCGTCATTTTTACTTGCAATTTCAGAAATTTCTAAATCAATTTCACCGCTACGCTTACCACGTGAAGAAATGAGCTCTTTAAGACTTTCTGCCGATGCATTTAACTGCTCAATATCCTTATCTGTTTCAATAACAGAAAGCTTTGCCGCAGTAATATCAGCAGAAATTTTTTCTCTTGTTTCGTTAAGACTGTCCCTGCCGCCTGTCATTTTATCGATTTCAGATTGCAGTTCAGTTTTCTTACCGTCAAGCTCAGCAATTTTCACTGCAGCGTCCATAGACTGTTGCTTTAATTTTGCAAGCTTTTCTTCGTTTGATGCCTTTTCATCGGTTAATTGCTTTAATGCAGATTTTAAATTTCCACGTAAATCATCAATTCTTTTAAGCTCTGCCAAAGCTCTTATCTTATCCTCATTAGCGGTAGTAAGCTCCGCCTTAGCGGCTGTAATATCCGCTTCAACCACAGCTACCGCCTCATTAGCGGCAGTGAGTTTCGCTGAAAGCTCCTCTGCCCTTACAGTGGCTTTCTTTATTTCCTCTTCCATTTTTTCAATATCGGAGGAACGGCTTAAAAGTCCTGCATTTTTAACAAGCGAGCCACCTGTAAGCGAGCCGCCCGGATTTATAACCTGACCGTCAAGGGTAACAACCTTTACCCTATAACCGTATTTTTTAGCGATAGTAGCAGCGCTGTCAATATCCTCAGCAACAACTGCTCCGCCTAAAAGATATTTTATAATCTCACGGTATTTATTATCACACTCTACCAAATCGGAAGCAATGCCCACAAAGCCAAATAAACTCTCGAAGCCTTCCTCTTTGAACTCACGTGACTTAATTGTAGCAACAGGCAAAAATGTAGCTCGACCGCCACCCGAGGTTTTAAGGTAATTAATAGCCTTTTTAGCATCCGCCTCGGTTTCGGTAATAATATTCTGAATTGCCGCTGCTAAAGCAGTTTCAATAGCAATACTATATTCCTTATCAACCTTGATAAGCTTTGAAACAGGACCGCAAATTCCTTTAAGAGTGCCAAGCTCGGCCTGCTTTATAACCGCTTTTACAGAATGACCGAAGCCCTCCATATTGTTTTCAAGCTCACGAAGAATCTGTGCACGGCGACGTTTAGCCTCAATATCAAGATTAAGAGAATCCAATTCCTCCTTAACAGCCTTTGCTGACTGCTCCTTAGAGGCAAGACGAAGCTCGTAGCCTTTTAAAGTATTAGTATTGCTCTCGATTATTTCCTCGAATTTCTGCAAAAGCTTATCTGTTTCTTCAAATTCGCTATCAAGCTTTTCAATTTCCGCAGTGTGCTGTGCTATTTGCTCCTTAGAACTTTCGCCTCTGCCGCCGATTTCCTCAATTGCAGTATCAGCAGTAACCATTGCAACACGCATATCTGCGCTTTCTGCCGATAAAGCATTTAATGCTCTAATCTGAGCTTCAATTTTTCTGGAAATACTGTCGCTATCGCTAAGTAACTCAGAAAGCTCCGTTTCAAGAGAATGAAGCTTTTCTTCAATTTTTAAGCGTTCTTCTTGCTTTTCTGCGGCAAGATTTTGCTTTTCTTCAATTTCGTTAAGAGCCTCACTATCAGAGCGACCCAAAACAAGCTTTTCTTCATTAAGACGGCTTACAGTTTCATTATTATAAGTAATATTATTCTGCAAAACTGTAATTTCACCGTTTTGCTTTACAATTTCCTCATTAGTTGAGGATATAACAAGTCTCTCACCCTCAATATCAGAGGTGAGTCTTGCAAAATAAGCAGTATTTTGCTCTTGCTTACGGTCAAACTCAGCCAGAGATTCTTCAATTTCACGGTAAGAAAGCTGAGCTGCAGCTATTTTACTCTCCTGATTTCTAAGTGCATCCTTAGAGTTATTAAGTGTATAAAGCCAAAGACCAATTTCGAGCTCCTTCCTTTGGTCGGCAAGCTCTAAAAATCTCTGTGCTTTACGGCTTTGCTCCGCAAGAGGACCAACACGTGACTCCAGCTCATCAAGAATATCGTGTAAACGAAGAAGATTATCCTCTGCAGCGGTAAGCTTTCTTTCCGCCTCGATTTTGCGGTAGCGATATTTTGAAATACCTGCCGCCTCTTCAAAAATATCACGTCTCTCACCTGATTTAGAGCTGATGATAGTGTCAATTTTACCCTGACCTATCATTGAATAACCGTCACGACCAAGACCTGTATCCATAAAAAGCTCGTGTATATCCTTAAGTCTTACATTTACACCGTTTATAGCATACTCACTTTCATGAGAACGGTAATAACGCCTTGTAATAGCTACAAAATCGTTATCAAAATTAAGACTTCTGTCAGTGTTATTAATATTAAGGGTTACCTCACAAAAACCGTGAGGACGGCGGGTTTCGGTACCTCCGAATATTACGTCTTCCATAGACTGACCACGAAGGCTTTTGG
Source organism: Oscillospiraceae bacterium (assembly GCA_015066445.1). Lineage (GTDB taxonomy): Bacteria > Bacillota > Clostridia > Oscillospirales > Acutalibacteraceae > UBA737. Next base: position 18,606 of record SVOK01000004.1, read on the forward strand.
TAGACTGCTCACCAAGTACCCAACGTACAGCATCGGAAATATTACTCTTACCGCTGCCGTTAGGTCCTACTACTGCGGTAATACCCTTACCGAATTTTAAAACTGTTTTATCCGCAAAGGATTTAAAGCCCTGAATTTCAATTGAGCTTAACAGCATTTATTTCACACTTCCCTTTCAATTTGAAGTTCTAAATTTTTAATTCCCTCTTTTGCTTTTACCTTACAGTAAAAACCATTAGTTTCCAAATGAAGAATATTGCTTTTCTTCTGACCTATCATTTTCGATACGTCGCTTTTATTTACAAATATTATATATTTTCCTTTTTCGCCTAACTGCTTTAAAGCCTTGTTAAGCATTATCTGCGATTGACAAAGCTCACTGAAAGCGGGGTGCCATGGGCCCGAAAGATAAGCCTTTTCTTCGATAGAATGAAGTCCGAGTCTTATAACCCTTATACCCGCTTCTGTAAACATTGTATATAGCCTTGCAGCAAGCTCCACTGCTTCACCCAAAGACTGTGGCTTATATTTACCGTCATCGTATAAGGCGCCCAAATCGGTGTCCTTTAAAACTATTGTTGGATAAATACGCACCGTATCAGGCTTTATTTCAATAACCTTTTTAGCGGTTTTAATAGCGCCCTCATCACTATCAGCGTAAAGCCCCGTCATTATCTGGAGCCCCAATTCAAAGCCGTGCTCTTTAATAAGCCTTGAAGCATTCACAACGTCCTGTGCAGTATGCCCACGGTTATTCATTTTAAGCACCCTCGCAACAAGACTCTGCGCACCAAGCTCAATTGCGGTAACGCCTTTGTTTTTAAGGATTTCAAGTATTTCCTCATCTATAGCATCAGGTCTTGTTGAAATTCTGATACCACTCACATCGCCATTTTTAACGAATTCATACGCCTCATCTAAAAGGTCGGTCATATAGTTACGGTTAATTGCTGTAAAGCTGCCGCCAAAAAAGGCTATTTCAGTGGTACCAGGGTCGAATTTAGGCGATTTTTTAGCAAGTGCTACAGCTTCTGCCACGTCCTTAGTTCTCGGCGCTTTGCAAACTCCTGTAATATATCTTTGGTTACAAAAGCTGCATTTGTTTGGACAACCAATATGCGGCACAAAAATCGAAATATTTGAGTGAACCGCACTCATATCTCAGCACCCATAAGGCTAAGCGCCTGCTTTGCTGCCATCTGCTCTGCTTGCTTTTTGGATTTACCCTTTCCCTTGCCGATAACATTTGAATTAAGATGAACCTCAACCTCAAAAAGCTTATCGTGGTCAGGACCGCTCTCCCCTGTGAGAATATAAGTCACATACTCCTCGGGGTTGCGCTGTATGATTTCCTGCAAAGCAGTTTTATAATCCTTGAATACCTCATCATCGGTATGCTTTAATTCCTTAAGAATAAAATTCATAACAAATTTTCGGGCAGTTTCCAAATCGCTATCAAGATAAATTGCCGCAAGAACTGCCTCAAAAGCATCAGCTAAGATGGAATCCCTTTCTCTGCCGCCGCCCTTTTCCTCGCCTTTGCCAAGACGCAAAAACGAGCCTAAATCGAGTTCTCTTGAAAAACCGCAAAGTGATTTTTCGCACACAAGTGATGCCCTTAGCTTTGTTAGCTCGCCCTCAGGAAGATTTCCGAATTGTTTATATATATAGTCCGAAACTATTACCGATAAAACCGAATCGCCCAAAAACTCAAGTCTCTCATTAGAGGTCACTCCGTCTCTCGCCTCATTAGCATAAGAGGAATGCGTGAGTGCATTTAAAAGAAGTGACTCGTTTTTAAAGGTATAGTCTAAATTCTTTTGTAAAGCCTTCATTTAAAAATTCCTTTATAAATTTATGTAAGCTGTTCTGAAATTGTTTCGATAACGCCGTTTTCTGTAATAGCCACTGCCTGACGGATAGCATTTTTAACCGCCTTTGCATCTGAGCTACCGTGTGCTTTAATTACTGTCTTTTTAACACCCAACAAAAGTGCTCCGCCAACCTCTGAGCTATCCATCATACTTTTAAGTGCATATAAATCCTTTTTGATAACCAACGCGGCTAATTTGTTGAATATGTTTTTATAAAGAGCATTTTTTATAAGCTTAAAGAGAGTTGAAGCTGTGCCCTCAATAAGCTTTAAGGCGATATTGCCTGTAAAGCCGTCAGTAATTACAGCATCACATTCGCCCTTAGGCATTTCTCTCGACTCAATATTACCCACAAAGTTTATAGGAGCTTCGCTTAAAAGCTTGTAAGCTTCTTTCTGGAGCTCACCACCCTTAGTATCCTCTGTTCCGATATTAAGAAGACCTATTTTAGGCTCTTTAATGCCCTCAACCTTTGATAGATAGGTGCTTGCCATAATACCAAATTGCTCTAACATTTCAGGTCTGCATTCAGCGTTAGCGCCCATATCCATAAGCATATAATGTCCCTTAGGAGATGGTATAAATCCTGCCAGAGCAGGTCTTTTTATACCCTTTATTCGCTTTACAATAAGAGTACCGCCCACAACTATAGCACCTGTTGAGCCTGCTGATACAAAGGCGTCTGCTCTTCCCTCTGTCAGCTCCTTAAACGCTAAAGCCATTGAGCTTTCGCTATGAGCCTTTAAAAGAGTTGTGGGGTCATCGTGCATAGAAATAACATCATCAGTATCAACAATAATAAGCTCGCCTTTAAATGAGAGTTCATTTTCTTTAATAATGTTTTCAATAGTTCCCTTATTTCCTGTAAGAGTGATATCAACCCCTAATTCATTAGAGGCTAAAGCCGCTCCCTTTACAATTTCCAAAGGCGCATTATCTCCTCCAAAAGCATCAACTACTACACGCATTGTTTACAACTCCTTTTTTATGTTTGCGCTAAACCACTCCAAAGAACGGTTTGAAAGCGCTGCATATCTTTCCTTTTTATCCTTGATTTTCTCTGTAAGTGCGGGAAGAATTCCAAAATTTGCGCCCATAGGCTGAAATTTTTCCACACGTTCATCTGTTATATATCCAAGTAAAGCGCCTATCATACTTATATCAGGTAATACCGTCGGTTCTTCATCACGAAGTCTTGCTACAGCATTAATTCCTGCTATAATTCCGCTTGCGGCAGATTCCATATAACCCTCAACACCCGAAATCTGACCTGCAAAGAAAATATTTTTATTTTTCTTTAAAGACAAATCCCTGTTTAAAAGCTTGGGCGAATTAATAAAAGTATTTCTGTGCATAACACCGTAACGCATAAATTCTGCATTTTCAAGTCCCGGTATCATTGAAAAAACTCTTTTTTGCTCAGGAAATTTAAGGTTAGTCTGAAAACCGACGATATTAAAAAGTGAGCCCTCTGCGTTTTCACGTCTTAACTGAACCGCCGCCCAAGGTCTGTGACCGGTTCTCGGGTCCTTTAGTCCCACAGGCTTTAGCGGACCGAAACGGATAGAATCCTCGCCACGTTTTGCTAAAACCTCAATTGGCATACAGCCTTCATAAACCGTTAGCGGTTTATCAAATTCCTTTAAAGGAGCGCTTTCAGCATTTACAAGCTCTTTATGAAACGAAGTATACTCCTCCTTATTCATATAGCAGTTGATATAATCGTCAGTACCTTTATCATATCTTGAAGCGTAAAACGCCTTGCTCATATCAATACTTTCGGCTGTAACTATCGGTGCTGCCGCATCATAAAAACTGAGATTTTCGCCGCCTGAAAGCTCTTTGATTTTTTCTGCCAATTCGCCGTCAGTAAGAGGACCAGTTGCAATAACGGTAATACCGTCGTCAGGAATTTCGGTTACAACTCGGTTTTCAATTTCAATATTAGGGTGAGCTTTTATTTTTTCGGTGATAAGCGAAGAAAAAATATCTCTGTCAACCGCCAAAGCTCCGCCTGCCGCAACAGAGCATTCTGCCGCCGCATCTAAACAAACCGAGTTAAAACGCCGCATTTCCTCTTTTAAAAGTCCTGCCGCAGAATCTATTCTTGCCGCCTTTAAGGAGTTTGAGCAAACAAGCTCTGCAAAGCCGTCACTTTTATGCGCAGGGGTTTTCTTTAAAGGCTTCATCTCTATAAGCCTTACCTTTATTCCTCTGTTTGCTATCTGCCAAGCTGCTTCACAGCCCGCAAGACCTGCGCCCAAAACCTTAATTTCTTTCATTACTCGGTATCCTTACTTTTTTTAGTTGTTTTCTTTTGTCTTGTGGGACAATCCCCGTTAATACAGTAATTTCTGCCCCTTATTCCTGCTATTATATATCCTCCGCATTCCTTGCAGGTCTCACCTGTTGGAATACCGGGGGCTGCAAAATCGCACTGAGGATAATTTGAACAGCCATAGAATTTTTTGCCTTTTTTAGAAGTGCGTTTTATTAGCTTAGCTCCGCATTTAGGACATGGCTGTTTAACCTCGTCCTCGGGAACAGGCTTTGTGTTTTTACATTGCGGATAATTCGGGCAAGCCAAAAACTTTCCGAATCTGCTTGAACGGATTACCATTTTGCTTCCGCACTTTTCACACACAACATCGGTTTCAACCGCAGGCACTTTAACACGCTTACCATCAAGCGATTCTTCTGCCTTTTTATAAAGCTTATCAAAATCATTGTAAAAATCTTCAATGGTTTTAACCCACATCAAATCGCCTGCGCCTATTTTATCAAGCTTTACTTCAAGTCCTGCCGTAAATTTAACATCAAATATTTTATCAAAATATTCTACCATCAAATCGGATACAACCATACCAAGATTAGTAGGCTTAAGTGATTTCTTTTCACGCTCAATATAATCTCTGCCCATAATATTGGTAAGAATCGGCGCATAGGTAGAAGGTCTGCCTATACCGTTTTCATCAAGAGCCTTAATAAGAGTGGGCTCAGTATATCTTGGTGGTGGCTGAGTGAAATGCTGATTTGGAGTAAGCTCCCTAAGCTTTAAAATTTCACCCTCGGTCATATCAGGAAGGCTTACCTCGTTTTCATTCTCCTCGTCTTTACCTTCTTCGTAAAGCACAGTAAAACCGTCAAAACGGACAGAATAACCGCTTGCCTTAAAGAGATAATCCCCTGCAGTAATATCAACATTAACAGTATCCTGAACGCAAACTGCCATAAGAGAAGCTATAAAGCGCTCCCAGATAAGTTTATAAAGCTTATACTGTTCAGCTGTAAGTGAAGGCTTTGCCTGCTCGGGAGTTAGAGTAATAACAGTGGGACGGATAGCCTCGTGAGCGTCCTGAGCGCCGCTTTTGGTTTTAAAATAGCGAGGAGAAGACGGCAGATATTTTTCACCGTAACGACCTGTTATATATTTATTAGCCGCCGCTCTTGCTTCCTCAGAGATACGCAAAGAGTCTGTACGCATATAGGTTATAAGACCGGTAGAGCCAAGCCCCGAAATATCAACACCCTCATAAAGCTGCTGAGCAATACGCATTGTTCTTTGAGCGGTAAAGCCGAGCTTTCGTGAAGCCTCCTGTTGGAGGGTTGAGGTTATAAACGGAGGTGCAGGCTGACGGTTGCGCTTGCCCTTTTTAATCTGAGTCACAGTATACTCTGCATTCTCAAGGCTGTTTACAATGCTTTCTGCCTGAGTGCCGTTTTCAATTCTTTCAATTTTTTCGCCGTTTTTATCTCCGTAAAGCTTAGCCACAAAGGTTTTTCTGCCTGATGCTAACTTTGCATCAATTGACCAATATTCCTCAGGGTTAAACTTTTCGATTTCACGTTCACGCTCAACAATAAGTCTTAAGGCAACAGTCTGAACTCGTCCTGCCGAAAGACCGCTCTTTACCTTTTTCCAAAGCAAAGGGCTGAGCTTATAACCCACAATTCTGTCAAGCACACGGCGAGCCTGCTGAGCATCAACCAAATTTATATCAAGCTGTCTTGGAGCTTTTATACCCGCCTTAACGCCTGATTCAGTGATTTCATTAAAGGTAACACGGTTAGCATCATTTAAATCAAGCGCTAAAATCTGAGCCAAATGCCAAGAGATAGCCTCACCCTCTCTATCAGGGTCAGTTGCAAGGTAAACTGCGTCACTGTCAGCCGCAGCCTGCTTCAAGGTTTTTATAAGTTCCTTTTTTTCAGGCAAATTAGAATACTGTGGCTTAAATCCGTTTTCTATATCAACACCAAGCTTTGATTTTGGCAGGTCACGTATATGACCCATAGATGCCATTACCTTATAATCGCCGCCAAGATATTTTTTTATGCTTTTTACTTTAGTCGGAGACTCTACTATTAAAAGCTTTGACATATATTTCCTCCTGAATTAATTTACATTTTTTCATATCTGCCGCCTGGAAGAGCCTTAATAAGAAACTCCATCTCAAGCTCTGTAAGTGCCGAAAGCAGCTGCTGATTATCCATATTGGAAATCCCGATTTCTTCGGGCAGAAAAATTTGCTTATCTAAATAATTATATACTATTTTTGCTTCATTTGAAAGAGTTTCAGGCAAATTTTTTTGTGAATTTTCTGTTTTTTTCTCTGTAACAGGCTTTTTTGGGGTCACATTTTGCTTATTATTGCCGATTATGTCGCTATTTAAAGCCTTTTCTATATTGATTTTATCAGGAAAACGCAGAATATATTCATTAAAAATATCACTTACATCTAAAAGCGGTCTTGCGCCGTCACGCAAAAGCAAATTAGAGCCTGCATATTTACTGTCCTCAGGTGAGCCTGGAATTACAAAAACATCTCTTCCCTGCTCGTTAGCATGCCTTGCAGTTATAAGTGCTCCGCTCTTTTTACCTGCCTCAACAACCACCGTTCCAAGACTAAGCGCCGCCATTATACGGTTTCTCACAGGAAAAGTATATCGGCTCGGGTCTTCACTGGGCGGATATTCACTAATAAGACAGCCATTTTTTGAAACCGCTTTTCTAAGTTTCTTATTTTCGGGTAAATAACTGCTCTTAATTCCACAACCAAGGCACAAAACCGTTGTGCCACCTGCTTTAAGGGCGCCTGCGTGGGCATAGGTATCGGTACCTAAAGCACCTCCGCTTACTACTATCATACCTGAAGCCGCCAAGCGGTAACCCAAAGAGAATGCCGCCTTTTTACCGAATTCGCTGACCTTACGCGGTCCTACAATACAAACGGTTGGTATCTCGTCAAATCTGGGCATATTTCCCTTTACATAAAGCACTAACGGTGCATCAGGTATCACCGAGAGGCAAAAGGGGTATTTTTCGCTGCCATAGGGTATGATTTCAATACCGTCTTTCTTGCACTCTGCCATAATGCTTAAAGAATTGGCAAGAGTAACCGCTTCTAAACGCTCCAATTCCCTTTTTGTGAAAATTTTGCTTTTTGCCCGTTTTTCATTACCCGACTTAAACAAAGCCTCGGCTGAGCCAAAATGCTCCAAAGCTTTTACCGCCTTACAGCTTCCCGCACCCAAAGCCTGCTGCAACCAAATTAAATATCTTATCACTTCATCATTTCCCACATTGAAATTGAGGCAGCAACCGCCGCATTTAACGACTCTGCCCTACCGCTCATTGGAATGGTTATAAGCTCGTCCGATTTTTGTTTTGTTTCATTAGTTATTCCGTTAGCTTCATTGCCGATAACAAGCACCGAACCAACCGAAAAATTAATTTCGTTTATATGCTTAGCATCGCTATCCACAACGCAGGAATAAATTTTTAACCCTGTGTTTTTCAAATCATCAGCAAAGCATTTAAGGATTATTACAGGCATACGCAAAAGCGTTCCCATTGAAGCTCTGAGTGATTTTGGAGAATACGGGTCACAACCGCCTTGGGAGAGTATTATTCCTGATACTCCTAAAGCCTCTGCAGTGCGTGCAACAGCCCCCAGATTTGAAGGGTCTGCTATATTTTCAAGCGCAATATATTTTCCGTTTTTGTCAATTTCAAAGTCAGCCTTCTGAGGGATTTTTGCTATTACAATTATTCCCTGCGGAGACTGAGTGTCACTTATTTTTTTGAACAATGAATCGGGAATTTTATAACATTCCTCAGCTTTTAAGGATAGTTTTTTAATATCCTCAGGGTATTTTGAATAAGCCGTAGCCGAGACAATTAACTTATCAAACAGAATTCCGTTATCATAAGCATCAAAACAAATCCGCAGCCCCTCAAGTACAAAAAGCGCATTTTCTTTACGTGCTTTTGCAGATGACTGAAGCATTGAAGTCAGCTTGATAAGTGAATTTTCTTTGCTTGTAATTTCCTTAAAATCGGTCAAAATTACCCCTCCTTGCCCTAATTAAAAGAACATTTAAAAATGAAAAAGTCGCCAGAGAGAAAAATCTCTGGCGAGAATAATTATTTTTCAAGAGCTTTTTTTGCATTCTTAACGAGAGTTGCAAAACCTGCAGCATCGTTAACAGCTAAGTCAGCCAACATCTTACGGTTGATCTGAATTCCTGCCTTGTTAAGACCATTCATAAATGAAGAATAGTTAATATCATTCATTTTGCAGGCAGCAGAAATACGGGTGATCCAAAGACGACGGAAGTCACGCTTCTTAAGTCTACGACCAACATAAGCATAGTTGCCGGATTTCATTACGGCTTCTTTAGCGGTTTTAAAGAGCTTGGATTTAGCGCCAAAATAGCCCTTAGCAAGCTTTAATATCTTTTTTCTTCTTTTGCGTGTTGCTAACGCACCTTTAACACGTGCCATTTGTGTTTACCTCCACTTTCAAGTTTTCCTTACTTATAAGGAATCATTTTCTTTATTGCTGCTACATTTGTTACGTCAGCAGTTACGGTCTTGCGAAGATTTCTCTTGCGCTTGGTTGTTTTCTTGTTGAGAATGTGTGACTTGAAAGCATGAGCTCTCTTAACCTTACCGGTTTTGGTCAGCTTAAAGCGTTTCTTAGCGCCACTGTGTGTTTTAATCTTAGGCATTGTAAGTCCTCCCTATATTTTTTACAACAATTATTTACCCGACTTGGGGGCAAGGAACATAAGCATATTACGTCCTTCCATTTTAGCAGGCTTTTCTACAGAACAATAGTCCTTGCAGAATTCTGCAAAGCGGTTCATAGTTTCAAGACCTATCTCAGGGTGACCGAGCTCACGGCCTCTGAAACGGATAGAAACCTTAACCTTGTCGCCGTCCTGCAAAAAGCGGATAGCGTGCTTGCCTTTGGTTTCAAAATCATGAACATCAATACTAAGTCCAAGACGAACTTCCTTAACATCCATTACCTTTTGATTCTTCTTAGCTTCTTTTTCACGTTTTGCCTGCTCGAAACGGTACTTACCGTAATCCATTATCTTGCAAACAGGCGGCTGAGCATTAGGAGAAATGCAAACCAAATCTAAGTCTGCGGCATAAGCCTCCTCCAAAGCCTTATCAACCGAAACGATACCAAGCTGAGAACCATCGGCTGTGATTACACGAACTTCCTTGAATTTAATATTTTCGTTTATGGCAAGTTCTTTACTGCTAATGTTGACACACCTCCAGATTAGGTAGTCGGTTAAACCGACCTAAAAACAAAAGCGTGGACGCAAAACGCCCACGCATAAGAATACCGTAAATAAAAAATTAAAAACGAAATCTTATTAACCCTTTAACTTACTCGCTGAGGGTGAGGACGCATAGCGCACTACTTCTTTGTGCTTACTATTATACACCCTTTTTCCGATTTGTCAAGCATTTTTTGTAAAACAATATTCAACTATATTTTTCACACCCTGAGCTCTTTTCGCCACTTGCCGAAATAGTAAAAGGCAAAACCGAAAGCGGCATCTGCCAGCCAAAACATTGCCCAACCGATGAATATACCGTAATAACCCAAAAATCTTTCAAATATCACACTGAAAATTATTCTTGCTACCGAGCCTGCCAGAGTTGCTATTAACAGAGCTTTCATTCGGTCCATTGCCCTGAAAAAATTGTGATATGCATTAGCCAGAACGTTAAGTATCAAAAATGGCATAAAATATTTTAAAAATGCTACTGAATACTCAACCGCCGTTTTTGAAGCATCTGCTCCAAAGAAAATTCCGCATATTTGTTGCGGAAAGCATACGCAAACAAGTAAAACAGGAAGTGTAAACAATATATTCTGAAGCACGCCCACAAAAAAGCCTTTTTTAAGCCGTTTATATTTTTTTGCACCGTAGCACTGAGCAGTGTGACTTCCTATGCTTTTAGCAGCATTCTGATAAATTGAAGCATTTATATCGTATACTCTTAAAATAACTGTATAGCTTGATGTGGCATCACTGCCAATACTATTTACTATCGGAGACAGTATCATAGACGAAAAATACATAATAGACTGTTGCACCATAGTAGGCAGAGAAAAGTGGAAGGTTTCTTTAATAACACGGCTGCTAAGCATAACCTTATGGTTACTACAGCGAAGCTGCCTGAAGCATTTTCTAAGCTTGATGAAATAGAACACCGAAACTACAAATGCAGAAAAAACAGTTGCTACCGCAAGACCCGCAACACCCATCTCAAGCACAGATACTGTAAAAATATTACCGGCAACATTAATAACTGCACATAAAACCGACATTTTAAGCGGATAAGAGCCGTCTCCAAGAGCGTTCATTATATGTAAAAAAGTGTTCTGCATCAGAACAAAGACATTACCCAAAGTGCAAATAGTAAAATAAATATCCGCTTCCTTTAAAACCTTGCTGTCTATCTGCAAAAAAGAATAAAGTGCATCCTTGAAAGCAATGCTTAAAATACTCACCAGAATTATTACAAAGGAAATAAACCAGAGATTATTAATAGCCACATTTTTAACCCTGAAATATTTTTTTGCGCCAAAAAGATTTGCAACATAAATTCCCACGCCGCAGGAATATCCCCAAAAGAAAGAATTAGTAAACGATACAAACGGTGATGTGGCTCCTATTGCCGCAAGAGCACTATCGCCTATCAGCTTGCCTGCAATTATTGTATCAATTGTATGATACATCTGTGAAAGCACGCCTGCAAGCACCATAGGCAATGCAAAAACAAAGAAGTTTTTGTAAATATTACCACTTGTTAAGTCCTTCATTTAACCACATCCTTGACTTTCCCCTTGATAGCTGTTACTATTATATAGAATTATCAAAATTTTGCAATATGCGTTTAAAATATTTAACAATTCTCATTTTTTCTCATTGTGCTGAGGTGTTTTTAATGGCTAAAAAAAGAACAGATATCATTCTGGATATTTTAAAAAGCGAGGGCTATGTTACGGTAAAATATCTTACCGAAAAGCTTCATTACAGTACCGCTACCATAAATCGGGATCTCAACGACCTACAAAACCGAAAGCTTATAAAAAGGCATTACGGCGGTGCCGAGCTTGTTGAAAGCCGAGCCACTCCCCTTGTTTTCAGATATCACAAAATGCGACCCGTTAAAAATGTGATAGCAAAAAAGGCGGCAGATTTCATTAATAACGGTGATACTATTTTTATTGATGCTTCAACCACTGCACAGTGCATTGGTCAGTATATAACTGATAAAAAGGACTTAACTGTTATTACCAATAATATGATGCTTGCCAGCTTTTTAAGTGAGAATAACATTAAATGTATCTGCCTTGGCGGAGAGATAGTGGAAATTCCGTATATGCTGGACGGTGCTGACACAGCAGAATTCGCAAGCCACTATATTGCTGATAAAATGTTCTTTTCAACAGGTGGCATTTCAAGTGACGGCGCAATATATGGCGGAAACGCATATTACTATTTGCATCTTACAATGCAAAAAAATTCAGATAAAGTTTTCTACCTTGCCGACCACCAAAAAATTGATGTAAAAATCAAAAAAATACTTTTCGATTTATCAAAGGTGGATTATATTATCAGCGATTATACTTTTAATGACAGCGTAAAAGAAAAATATAAGGACACAAATTTTATTGAAGTGCCAACACCCAAAACGCAAAAATAATAATATACTAAATAATTAAAGTTTTAAAGGGCTCGCATTTGCGAGCCCTTTTAATAATTCTATTTAGATTTTAAATATTCATCAATTGAATTTGCGGCAGTTTTACCTGCTCCCATTGCAAGAATAACGGTGGCGGCGCCTGTTACAGCATCTCCGCCGGCATAAACACCTTGCTTTGTGGTCTGCATATTTTCGTCCACCACAAGACAGCCCTTTTTATTTGCCTCGAGTCCCTTTGTAGTAATTCTCAGCAACGGATTAGGAGATGTTCCAAGAGCCATAATTACGGAATCCACGGGAATTGTAAACTCAGAGCCTTCTACCTCAACCGGTCTTCTTCTGCCGCTACTGTCAGGCTCGCCAAGCTCCATTTTAATACATTCAATAGCTGTTACATAACCTTTTTCATCACTAATGATTTTAGTAGGATTGCAAAGAAGCTTAAACTCAATTTCCTCTTCCTTAGCGTGGTGAATTTCTTCCTTACGGGCAGGCATTTCCTCTTCGCCTCTGCGGTAAATTATATAAACGTGCTCTGCACCAAGTCTTTTTGCGCAGCGTGCAGCATCCATAGCCACATTACCGCCGCCCACAACTGCTACGGAATTTGATTTTTTAATGGGAGTAGCATAATCAGAAAGATAAGCCTTCATAAGATTTATTCGGGTTAAAAATTCATTAGCCGAATAAACTCCTACACTGCCTTCCCCTTCAATACCCATAAACATAGGCAGACCCGCTCCCGAGCCGATAAACACAGCCTCGTAGCCCATATCTATTATTTCATCAATAGATAAAATCTTACCTATAACCATATCGGTCATTATTTCAACGCCCAATTTTTTAAGACCCTCAATTTCGTCAGCAACTATTTTTTTAGGGAGTCTGAATTCAGGTATACCGTAAACCAAAACACCGCCAGGGGTGTGAAAGGCTTCAAAAACAGTTACCTTATAGCCTTTTTTAGCAAGGTCTCCAGCACAGGTAAGTCCTGCAGGACCGGCGCCTATAACCGCAACCTTTTTACCGTTTTCTTTAATCTGCGGTACATTAGCCTCGCAGTTGTTCATATAATAATCGGCAACAAAGCGTTCAAGTCTGCCAATAGCAACACTCTCGCCCTTTATTCCTCTTACGCATTTACCCTCGCACTGTCGCTCCTGAGGGCAAACTCTGCCACAAACTGCAGGAAGAGAATTGGTTTCGTTTATTTTTTCATAAGCCGCTTTAAAATCGCCTTTAGCTACAAGGGAAATAAATTCAGGTATCTTAACATTAACGGGGCAACCTGAAACACAGGGCTTATTCTTACAGTTAAGGCAACGGTTAGCCTCAGCAATAGCCATTTCCTCGGTATAACCGAGAGCTACCTCTTCAAAGTTTTTGTTTCTTACTAACGGCTCTTGCTCGGGCATTTTATTTTTAACCGGTGACATATCAGCCATTTAAAACACCCTCCATTCTGCAAGCGTGAGCTTCTTCCTCACGGTAGAGACCGTTTCTGCGCATAAGCTCATCATAATCCACCTGATGACCGTCAAAATCGGGACCGTCCACACAAGCGAACTTCACTTCTCCCCCAACCTTAACACGGCAGCCGCCGCACATACCTGTACCGTCAATCATAATAGGATTAAGGCTGACAATAGTTCTGATAGCCTGCTGCTCGGTAGCTTTAGAAACGAATTTCATCATAGGAATAGGACCAATGGCAATAACTAAATCATAGGTATCCTTTTCTATAAGCTCCTTTAAAACATCAGTAACAAAGCCTTTTCTACCGTATGAGCCGTCATCAGTAGTAACAAAATAACTGTCACTGACATTTCTCATTTCTTCTTCAAGAATTACAATGTCACGATTTCTGAAACCTGCAATAACAGTAGTATCCACACCCATATTATGAAGTGCCTTTGCCTGCGGATAAGCTATTGCGCAACCAACACCGCCGCCTATTACAATAGCCTTTTGGGGAGCTTTAAATTCAGTAGGCTGACCCAACGGACCCACACAGTCGGTAATAAAATCGCCTTTGTTTAAGGTGGCTAATTTTTTAGTCGTAAAGCCAACAGCCTGAAAAATAATTGTAAGTGTTCCCTTATTGCTATCAAAATCTGCAACAGTCAGAGGCACTCGTTCACCTTTCTCATCAATTCTTATAATAACAAATTGACCCGGCTTTACCTTTTTTGCCACAAACGGAGCAGAAATTGTCATTGCTGTTACCTGCTCATTTAACTGCTTTTTTTCTAAAATTTCAAACACTTATAACACCTGATTTTAAAAAACTAAAATAATACTAATAAAAAACCTTATAATTTGCAATTCGGTTTTTGCAGTTATTTGCAAAGTGCAGCCTTTAAATCATCTGCTTTATCGGTCTTTTCCCAGGAAAGCTCAATATCTGTTCTACCCATATGGCCGTAAGCGGCAGTATTTCTGTAAATAGGATTACGAAGCTGTAATGTATCAATTATTGCTGCAGGGCGCAAATCAAACACCTTTTCAACAGCAGCAGCGATTTTTTCGTCGCTTACTACACCTGTACCAAAGGTATCAACCATAACCGATACAGGCTTTGCAACACCGATAGCGTAAGCTAACTGAATTTCGCATTTTTCTGCAAGACCTGCGGCTACGATATTCTTTGCAACATAACGGCTGGCATAAGCTGCACTTCTGTCAACCTTTGTGGGGTCCTTACCTGAGAAAGCTCCGCCCCCGTGACGGGCATAACCGCCATAAGTATCAACAATGATTTTTCTTCCGGTAAGACCGGTATCACCCTGAGGACCGCCAACAACAAATCTACCTGTGGGGTTAATATAAACCTTTGTATTCTCATCAAAAAGCTCACTTGGAATAATGGGCTTTATTACCTTTGCGAGTATATCTGCTCTTAGTGTTTCAAGTGATACATCTGCAGTATGCTGACTTGATACAACCACAGCATCAATTCTCTTGGCAACACCGTCTTCATACTCAACAGTAACCTGAGTTTTTCCATCAGGATTAAGATATGAAAGCTCTCCTGATTTACGAACGTCAGTAAGTCTTTTTGCCATTTTATGAGCCAAGGAAATTGCAAGTGGCATAAGCTCGGGTGTCTCTTTGCAGGCATAGCCGAACATCATACCCTGATCTCCTGCGCCGTGAAGATTATAAGCATCGTCTTCGCCGTCTTTGAACTCCATAGAATTATCAACACCGAGAGCAATATCGGGCGACTGCTTATCTAAAGACACCATTACAGCACAGGTATTACCGTCAAAACCTGCTTCAGGGCTATCATAGCCGATTCCACAAACGGTATCACGAACAATTTGCGGAATATCCAATTGAGCGGTTGTGGTAATCTCACCCATAACAGTTACAACACCTGTGGTGCAAAATGTTTCGCAAGCCACACGTGCATTCTTATCCTGAGATAGAATTGCATCTAAAACCGCATCGGAAACGCAGTCACAAACTTTATCGGGATGACCCTCAGTTACAGATTCAGATGTAAAAAGTAATTTAGACATTTAACTTCCTCCATTTTGAAATTTATTTAAAACCGAAAACTTCCGTAATCACCTAAAAACAAAAGCCGCTCCAAAAAGAAGCGGCATTGAAAACCTCATCTTTCGGATAATCCGCCGGATTTGGCACCTTATTTTAAAAACAGGTTGCCGGGTATCACAGGGCCGGTCCCCTCCACCACTCTTGATAAGGAAATATTCAGTTCTTAAATATTTTATCACATAATGCTCATTTGTCAAGAGCCAAAATAATACATTTATTTTAACACAAATTCAAAGCTACCGTCAAAAATTAAGAAAATTGCTAAAATGCAAACAATTATTAAAACCGCCGAAATAACCGTTAATCCTAAAAACTTTTTTCTGTCGGTTTTATCACTCTGAGATATTATTAGTCCTGTCTTTTTAAGGGCTGAGGTAATCGGTTTATACAAAATCAAAGTAACCGCCATATTAACAGCTCCCTTAATTAAATTAAAGGGCAACAAAAGGGTTGGAATCATAGCAGCTACCTGACTTCTTTCAACACCCATATAAAAAGGAGTGATTATCCAGTTTGCTATAAGCATTACAACTGTCATTATCAAAACTGCCATAACAGCTCCAAGAACTGCGCCTTTAAAGTTATGCTTATACTTATAAAACAAACCGCAAGTTCCTGCAAAAGCCGCACTCGAAATCGCATTCATTAAAAAACCGTAAAGACCTGTATCGCTTACTGATATAAACTCAAAAAAGGCTACTAAAACAGATGAAATAACACCGTAAACCGGTCCGTAAAGAAACGAAATAATTGCGAGAAAAGCATCTTTAAAATCAAAGGTTAAAAAGCTGATTTTAAATTTAAACAAAAACACACATAAATACGCCACAGCGCAAAGCATTGCAACTACCGAAATCTTCTTTAACTCACTTTTTTGCATAAAAATCCTCCAAACAAAAAGCCCTGTCAAAAAAGACAGGGCAAAAAATGCAATATATGCACATCTTCTTTCATCCGGACTTTAACCGTCGGCTTTGGAATTTCACCAAATCAACCTTTACTCCTAAAGGCTCGTGGGCTGTACCACCGGTGAGGAATTGCACCTCGCCCTGAAGATTACAAATAAAGTATAAATCCTTATAATAACATTGTCAACAATTATTTTATCATTTCTCTGAATTCTTCTTCAGATATAACCGCAACGCCTAATTTATTGGCTTTATCAAGCTTGCTGCCTGCCTCCTCGCCTGCTAAAACATAATCGGTCTTTTTTGAAACAGAGGAAGAGGTTTTTCCGCCAAAGCTTTCGATTATTGCGGAAGCTTCATTTCTCGTGAGCGTAGGCAGAGTGCCTGTGAGCACAAAGGTTTTACCCATAAAACGAGTATCGGTAACCTCTTTTAGCGATTTCATATTAACCCCACAGGCTTTAAGCTTTTCGATTATTTGCTTAGTGCTATCGAGCGAGAAAAACTCTGCCGCAGACTCCGCTAAAATATGACCGAAGCCGTCAATGCTTTCAAAATCCTCAACAGTTGCGCTTATAATTGAATCTATATCTCCGAAACGCTCGGACAAAAGCTTTGCCGCCTTAGCACCGATATGCCTTATGCCAAACGCAAACAAAAGGCGGGACAAATCATTTTCCTTTGACTTTTCAATGGCGTTTTTGAGGTTTGAAACAGTCTTATCGCCCGTTCTTTCAAGCTTTGCAACCTTACTGTAATCAAGATTATACAAATCCTCAATATTGTGTATCAGCTCAGCGTCAAGCAGCTGTTCCAAAACCGCAGGACCCAAGCCCTCAATATCCATAGCATCACGTGAAGTAAAATGAATAAGGTGACGAAGTAGCTGAGCGGGACACTCGGCATTAGTACAGCGAATAACTGCCTCACCCTCTTCTCTGAATACAGGTGAACCGCAGGAAGGACAGCTTTCGGGCATTTTGAAAACTGAGGAATTTTCACAATGCCGTGCCACAGAAAGCACCTCAGGTATAATATCCCCTGCTTTTCTTACAACAATAGTATCTCCTATGCCTATACCCTTTGAGGTTATAAAATCCTCGTTATGAAGAGTTGCTCTTGAAACAGAAGTACCTGCAAGAGTTATCGACTCAAATACAGCAGTAGGAGTAAGCGCACCTGTTCTTCCCACAGCAATTTCTATCTCTTTGAGGACAGTTTCCTTTTCTTCAGGAGGATATTTAAAGGCAACAGCCCATTTAGGATATTTAGAGGTGCTTCCAAGCTCGGTACGGTAGCTCAAATTATCAACCTTAACAACAGCACCGTCAATATCATAAGAGAGGTTACCTCTTGAATTTCCAATGCGTTTGATTTCAGCTATTACCTCATCAATTGTCTTACAAGCCTTATAGGTTGGCAGGGTGTGAAAACCTAAATCCTTTAAAAAATCAAGTGTTTCGATATGAGAATTAAAGTTTTTTCCATCAATATACTGAATATTAAATACGAATATATCAAGCTCTCTTTCGGCTGTGATTTTCGGATTTTTTTGCCTTAGTGAGCCTGCAGCCGCATTTCTTGGATTTTTAGCAGGCGCTTCACCCATAAGCTCCTGACGGCGAAGTAGCTTTAAAAAGCTTTCTTTAGGCATATAAACCTCGCCTCTGACACAAAGCTCACCCTCAAATTTAATAGCTCTTGGTATACTCTTAATCTGCATTAAATTTGCGGTTACATCCTCGCCTGTCTCACCGTCTCCCCGAGTGGAGCCTCTGAAAAACAGACCGTCTCTATATTCGAGCGACACCGAAAGACCGTCAATTTTAGGCTCAACCGAAAATACAGTATTTGAGGTATCTATTTTTTCGCCAAATGTACTTAGCTCGTCAAAATTGAAAACATCCTGAAGGCTTTCCATTTTAACCCTGTGTTCTACTGGGGTAAAAAGCCTTAATGCCGCTCCACCCACAGTTTGCGTGGGTGAATCTTCCTTTTTGAATTCGGGAAATTCTGCTTCCAAATCTTCAAGCTCACGAAGCAAAGCATCATACTCGAAATCCTCGATTTCAGGAGAATCCTCGATATAATACTTTCTGTTATGATATTTTAAAATTTCACTAAGCTCTTTAATTCTGTTTTCAGCTGTTTTAATATCCATAAATTTTCCCTTCCAAAAATAAAAAACTTAAAAATTATTAACCGTACCGTTTTAAAAAGAGCGGTCCGTGTAGAATTTTATTCAGCAATAGCGCCATAATCGTTAATTAAGCCCCCAGTATTATCGGTCTGGCTTTCTATAACGCTTGTAAACGCATCCGGACTTTTACCCACAATTACCGTCTGTGCCGCAATTGCAGAGGTTGAGGCGCTGATACCCTTATTATACCCTGTTATAATAAGACTTCCCTCTATATCAATATCAACCATTATTATATGCAAAACCTGATTGATTCCCGCAGATTTAAATTCATGGCGAAAATCAACAAAAGCAGTAGTAGTAAGCTGCATTTTAAATTTAAGTGATGGTCCGAAGCCCGTAGTATAAGTATTACCTAAAAAAGTTCCTATCGGGATAGCTAAATCATAAAACTCCTCTTCCTCAATTATAGAAGCGGTGGCATTTGAAATATTGCTTTTAAGACGGTTCACCTCATAAATATCAATTTCAAGACTTGTTACATAACCCTCATCATTAGTTGTAAGACGGACTATATCATCATAAGAAACGTTATTTTCTTCAAGAATTTTCAATATTGCCTCATTTGCAGAGTTAAGCATAATCGTTTCTGCCGCACTCACAGCATACCTCATAATTACAGGATGCATTTTATGAAAGGTTATCCCAAGTAAAACCGCAACACAAAGAAGAAAAATCAAAAATATTCTCAGCTTATATTTTTTGTTTTTTCTCAAGTTTAACATATTCCACCCTCTTTCCACACTATATTGTACGGAATTTGGGAATTTTTGTTAAAACTACTATTTAATTTTATAATAATATCAGCCTAAAATCAAGAAATAATTTTTTTGATATTTTATTGCACGAATTTGTTAAAATGTTGAAAAATGTTGAAAATATCACGCAATTGAAATATAATAAAAATAATAATTGTAAGGAGGCTTTAATATGAAACCTGTTACTTATGACAAAGAAAAAATTTACATAAACGGTGTCCCCACAAAAATCATTTCAGGTGCAATGCACTATTTCAGAATTATGCCTGAATATTGGTATGACAGACTTTTAAAGCTTAAGGAATGCGGTTGCAACTGCGTTGAAACCTATATTTGCTGGAATCTTCACGAAAAGAATCAGGGTGAATTTGATTTTAAAGACGGACTTGATTTTATCCGCTTTCTTAAAATCGCTCAGGATTTAGGGCTTTACGCTATTGTAAGACCGGGCCCTTATATCTGCTCAGAATGGGATTTCGGCGGAATGCCTTGGTGGCTTCTTAAGTACAACGATATTGAGCTTCGCTGCAATAATGAAAGATACAAAGAGTTATGCAAGCCTTATCTTCAGAAGGTATGCGAATTATTAAATCCGCAGCTTATATCAAACGGCGGTAATGTGATATTTTTACAAATCGAAAATGAATACGGCTCATACGGCAACGATAAGGAATACCTTAATTGGATTAAAAATTTGTATGAAGAAAGCGGTATGGACTGCGGTTATTTAACCTCGGACGGTGATACTGATTTTTGCCTTATAAACGGCTCGGCAGACGGTGTTCTTGCCAGCGTTAACTACCGTTGGGATAGTAAAAATGCCGTAGCTGCTTTAAAATCTTTCAGAGACGACCAACCCGGTGCAGTCTTAGAGCTTTGGAACGGCAAAGCTGTTCATTGGGAAGAAAAATTTGAACGCAGAGATATTGCCGAAGTTAAAGACTCGGTTAAAACAGCACTCGAGTATGCTGAGCTCATTAATCTCTATATGTTCCACGGCGGCACATCTTTCGGTTTTATGAACGGCAGCCTTGACTTTGGTGAAAAGCTTGTAGTTCAGATGACAAGCTATGATGTTGACGCTCCTTTAGATGAGTACGGCAGAAGAACCAAGAAATATTATGCTGAGCAGGAAGTAATCTGCAAAGCAATGGGAATTGAAATAAATAATACCGCAACCGATACCGTATTAGCAGAATTCAAAGATATTAAATTTTTAGGAGCAACCTCACTAAGGCAAAGTGGTCTTAAGCTTAAAAGCTTTAAAACTCCTGTTACAAAAAATATGGAATATTTCGATCAGGGATATGGCTATATTATTTACGAGACCGAAGCTTTTATTGACGATAAGGGCGCCGAAATCGTTCTCCCCGAAATCCACGATATTGCCCATATTTATATTGACGGAATTTACACAAAAACCCTTCTCCGCCACAGCGAGAATAAAATTGTTTCTGTTGAAGGCAAAGGAAAACACAAGGTTTCTATAGTAGTAGAAAATATGGGTCGTGTCAACTACGGTATAAGGCTTAAGGACTATAAGGGTCTTGTTGGAGATTTATGTATTCACGACCTCAGATATAATATGTATACAAGGCTTATGAATATTAACACCTATTCTCTTCCTTTAGATGAACTCCCCGAAAATTACAGTGGTGAGATTTCCGAAAATGAGCCTGCCTTCTATAAATACGAGCTTAATGTAGATAAAGCTCAGGACACTGTAATGCATCTTGAAGGCTTTACAAGAGGCGTTGCCTTTATCAATGGTTTTAATCTTGGCAGACATTGGGATACTCCTTTGTCGGACAATAAGCTTTTTATACCCGCTCCCCTTATTAAAGAGGGTAAAAACGAAATCGTTGTTTTTGACATTCTTCATAAAAACGCTGAAAAGAAGCTGATTTTTGGAGAAAACAAATAATTAATAAGCATAAAAAAGTGGTAGAGACTACGAGCCTCTACCACTTTTATTATTTATTCAACACAAACAGTGCCGTCTTCCTCTATTGTTATTGTCATACCGTCTTTAACGTAGTCTAAAAACTCGTCGCCCAAACAGTCAATAACAGGCATTGTAACACCGTCCACCCAAACATCAGCAAGCACAGCACCTGCGGCAGCAAGGGAGTCAATATGATTTGCAAAGAGCATACAAGCAGGATAGGTTTTTAACGCACAAGCACAGTAAAGCACCAAGCCGCCTGTGGTTGAGCCTATAGTCTGAGGTAAGCATAACGCCTTACCTGCTAAGGGCTTACCGTTTATATAAGGGTTATTCTGGTCACCACATTTAACCGACTTATCACCAAACTGTAAAGCCATCTGCATAGATGCCAAGGTATTAAAACCGTCCTTTGTAACTACTGCAGGTGCAGTAACTGTACCGGGAGTAACAATTCTACCTTTAAACTTTTTCATTATTATTTACCTCCCTTAGTAATTGCTACAAGAATTTCGTCATCGGTGTAATATCTTGCGCTGGTATATGTGCGAAGCTTGTTAGACGAGGTTATAACAGGCATTTTCTTGCAAAGTGGGTTGTTCATATACATAAGCGGACAGATATATGAAGTAATAACGCCTGTAGCCTTGAGTCGGCTCGCATACTCGGTTTTATTAAACTGCTCTAAAACCTTGGGTGCTGCTGTAAAAACAGTAGGAATAACCACCTTTTTATTGCCGTATTCCTTTAAAGCAGCTTCAACCTTATCGGTCCAGTCCTTTAACTGTTCAAGGCTCATATGAGGGCAACCCATAAAGCATAATTTCGGTGTAGCATCAGGATTTTTCCAAACCACGGGATAATTTGCCTTAACACGCTCTAACTCAGCATCGTCGATTATATACTCACGTGCACCCTCTGCAATAAGAGCTTTACCCTGCTCTACAGCTTCGGGAGTAAGGTTTTCGATATGATAAAGACCAACCGCACCGTTAGAAGCGGTAGCCGCGCCGAAATCCTTAAGATATGTGCAGGTAGCGTCGTCAAGCTCTGTGCCGAGCCATTTGTCAAGACCTACAATGTAAGGCACGTCTTCCATAACCTTCATACCTATAGCCGAGCCTAAAAGCTGCGCCTCAGGCTTTTTGGTGGTTTCGATTTTAATAACCCATGTAGCCTTTCTGCCCTCGTCGGTAAGAAGTCCAAAATAAGGAACAAAGCCAACAATAGAGCCCATAATATCAATAATGCCTGAATTACGGTTGCAACGAGCGCCTAAAACAGAGTTAGCATAAACTACTGCGCTTGACTCTGCCCAGCTAAGCACATCACCCTTTTGTGGCTTGTTACCAACCTCGTCCATATAGCAAGCGCAGGTAAAAGCATCGTCGTCAATAAGACCTAACTTTTTAAGCTGTTCTTCATAAAAATCCTGCTTTGTATACATAAGCTTATTAAACACAAAATTCTGCAAAAAGTTTGCAGGAACATTTCGGTCTAACGGTCTTGGGTCAACCGAAAACTTCTGACCTGACATTACCCCTGCATCTAAAAGCTGCTGCATAAGGTCATATACAGGAGACATTACCTTTAAACCAAAAGAGGTTACAAGGTGGTTATAATTTGATGTTATAGGCACCAGCTTTTCAGCCTCAAAAGCGTCACCGTACATAACCATAGTTTTCATAACCTTGGCCATAGTTTCGCCCTTGGCGCCATCTAAAATCTGTTGTTGTTCAGCAGTTAATTGCATAAAATCACTCCTTAAATTTTTAAATAATAAATAAAAAATAATAAAGAATAAAAAATGTTTACTAAAGTACAATTAAATTACTGACTCTCCTTTGAAGTATTTATGGTTGAAATCAGTATTTTTTTAATCTCCAAACAATCTTCCAAAAGAGAATTTTTTTCTTGTATTGTAATATATTCTGACAGAAAGAGTAATTTAATCCAATATTCAGTTTCAGCGGTTTCTTTTAAAGATATATGTAATTTTGCAATAAAATCAGCTTTACTTATACCATAAACAGCTTCGTTTGCATTAGCTCCAATTGAAGTAGCAGAACGAATTATCTGTTTTGAAATAATATATTCCTGTTTTTGAGTAACTAAATATTTATTTAATTTTACTATTCTTGATGCAAACAACAGAGTTTTATCAAGCAGTATATTTTTTTCTTTCATATTTATTATTTCTTATTTTTTCTTTATTCTTTTGAAGCTGTGGCTTATTACAGCTTCATAGCCACATCCCAAGCCTGCCAGATAACAGTTCTAAGACTTCCTACCTTATAGGCATCACCAATAATATGAACATTCTTAGATTTCTTAGTCAGGGGTGCGGGAATATATCCTACAGACATAATAACATTATCAGCATCGATTTTAAAGCTCTTGCCGTCCTTGTCAATAACGGTTACACCGTCTTCATTAATTTCAGAAAGCTTAGTTTCAAGATGAACCGGAACTTTATTTGCATTAAAGAAATCACGCAAAAAGCTTGTATTTGCAAGGCATATTTTATCCGATACAATAAGGTCGTTCTTCATTTCAACGATAGTTGGCTTCTTGCCCTGCAAATATAATTCATAAGCGATTTCACAGCCTGTAAGACCGCCGCCAACAATTACAACATTATCTCCTACTGTCTTTTCGCCAAGCAAGAACTCAATTGCTTCAATGCTGTGCTCTGCACCCTTAACAGGTACTCGATTAGGTCTGGCGCCTGTAGCCACGATAACCTCATCAGCGCCTAACGAATTAACATCAGAAACCTTTGTGTTAAGCTTGATTTCGATAGGATACTTCTTTATCTCACGGTTATACCAAGCAATAAGGTCTCGGTCCTTTTCTTTATAAGATGGCGCTGCCGCAGCAATAAACACGCCGCCTAATTTATCCGTTTTTTCATAAAGTGTCACGCTGTGACCGCGTTTAGCGCAAACAATAGCTGCTTCCATACCGCCAATACCGCCGCCGATAACAGCAATTTTCTTTTTGGTCTTAGCCGGTTTAATACCGTATTTATCAGACTGCATAACTGTGGGGTCTAATGCACAACGGGCAATATGACTTGCATCATAAATGGACTGAGCATTTGCAACGCCATTATAGTGAGCCATATTAAAGCAAGCGTTATGACAGCAAATACAAGGACGAATATCCTCAAGTCTATCCTCAATGAGCTTTGTTACCCACTCTGCATCTGCAAGGAACTGACGGGCAACACCCATAGCATCTATTTTACCCTCTGCTACAGCTTTTGCACCAACATCGGGCTCCATTCTTCCTGCACAAACAACAGGGATATTAACAAACTCCTTAATGTGCGCCACATCGTCAAGATTACAGTTCTGCGGCATATACATCGGCGGATGTGCCCAATACCAAGAGTCATAAGAGCCGTTATCAGCATTAAGCATATCATAGCCTGCTTCTTCAAGGTATTTAACCGCTTTTTCACTTTCTGCCATATCTCTGCCGATTTCGGTATACTCTTCACCTGGAACTGCACCAACGCCGAAATCCTTAACCTTGCTTTCAACAGAATAACGGAGTGATACAGGGTAATCCTTTCCGCAAGCCGCTTTAATAGCCTTAACTATATCGGTTGCAAAACGGTAACGGTTTTCAAAAGAACCACCGTATTCATCAGTACGCTTGTTTGTGTACTCTGTTGTGAACTGGTCAAGAAGATAGCCCTCGTGAACAGCGTGTACCTCTATACCGTCAACTCCGGCTTCCTTGCAAAGTGCGGCAGTTTTTGCAAAGGCATCAATAATTTCTTCAATTTCCTTAACCGTAATTGCACGACAGGTCATTTTATCCGACCAACGTGAGGGCAATTCACTCGGACTTGCGCTCTGATAAGGAATATTGATAATAGGTTTAATAATATCTCTTACAACGGGCATATTATGCAGCATTACAAGAGGTGTAGGCACAGCCCAGCTTCTGCCCATACCGGCAGTTATCTGAATAAAGAGCTTTGCTCCCGTTTTATGGATTTCGTCCATAAACACCTTAAGCTCCTTAAACATCTTCTTGTTCTGATAAAGCCATTGACCCATAAATGTACTGCGGATAGGCGCAATACCGGGAATGATAAGACCAACGTTGTTATTAGCCTTTTCAATAAAGAACTTAGCCGCCTCTTTATCGAAGTGGTTGCCTGTGTGCTCCATCCAACCAAAAAGTGATGTACCGCCCATAGGACACAAAACTATACGGTTTTTGATTTCAACATTACCGATTTTCCAAGGGGTAAACAGAGCTTCATATTTTTGATCCATTATGTAAAACACTTCCCTTATTTTAAAAATTTGCATAAAAATACTTATTTATTATACTAAAATCACGCATTTTCGTCAAGCTTTTAACAACCCTCACAATTATATAGGAAAATTATTTAAAATTATTTAACTTAGATGTTGACTTTTTAAAATCTTTATGTTAAAATACTTTAGTCGCATTCGGAGAGGTATCGAAGTGGTCATAACGAGGCGGTCTTGAAAACCGTTTGGGGGCAACCCCACATGGGTTCGAATCCCATCCTCTCCGCCATTTATTTTAATATTAACAATTTAATATAAAATACAACGTATAGCATCTGGAGTAGTACTCAAGTTGGTGACGGGCATTGAGCACGAGCGCTGCCTGCGGCAGATGAAGCGAGTGTGAAATGGCGCAGCGGTCGAAATTTTTTTGGCGCTCCAAGCCTTTAAAAAATTTCGGGCACCGCAAGAGGGCACGTTCGCCGAGGAACTCCTAAAAAATTAATGTGTTTACAATTTAATATAAAATACAACGTATAGCATCTGGAGTAGTACTCAAGTTGGTGACGAGGCGCCCCTGCTAAGGGCGTAGGTCGGCTAAACCCCGGCGCGAGAGTTCGAGTCTCTCCTACTCCGCCAGACAGAAAGCATCGATTAAGTTCGGTGCTTTTTATTTTTATATTATATATATTCTCGAACTCGAGCGCCGAGACGTGGGCATTAAGCACGAGCGCTGCCTGCGGCAGATGAAGCGAGTGTGAAATGGCGCAGCGGTCGAAATTTTTTGGCGCTCCAAGCCTTTAAAAAATTTCGGGCACCGCAAGAGGGCAAAAGAGTCTCTCCTACTCCGCCAGATAAAACAGTGGCGAATATAACTGAGGCACACTTCCTTACGGAGTGTGCCTCTATATGAATATTTTTTATTTTATTCATTTGATACTATATTTCTTATCCATACTCCCTTTTTAACAAATATATATCCGATAATACATTTAATTAAATTGATTAGCTGAACAATTGCATAAAGCCAAAGAATATTAAGCGAGGTGAAATTGCTTAGCACAAAAGCTACAGGCACACTTACCACCCACATATAACCACTGTCAAACACAAAGGTTATTAGTGTTTTTCCGCCCGAACGCAGGGTAAAATAAGTAGCATGAGCAAAAGCATCAATAGGCATTACAATAGCGCATATCTGCATTAGCTTTGTTGCGGTGTCACGCACCTCATCGGGGTAGTTATAAGCCTTTGGTATAAATATAGCACACACGAAGAATACTATTCCGACAATAACGCTCACAAGCACAGAGAACATTATTAGTTTGCGGCAGGTATCCATTGCACCTTTTTCGTCCTTTGCGCCAAGCTGTTGACCGAGCAAAATACCGATAGCAACACCGACCGCCATAAAAGCAACAGAAAAAACATTGAAAAAGGTCTGGAGAATATTATTAGCCGCCACAACTTCTATACCACGAGCTGAATAACATTGATTAACCGTAGCAATACCCATACTCCAAAGCGCCTCATTAAGCATTAAAGGCATACCCTTTTTTATAATTTCTTTTACAAGGTTAGCAGGAACATACAGACTTCTATATACGCCGATAATAAAAGGGCTGTTTTTAGCCGTCATACGAGTCCAGATTATAATTATTACAAGCTCAACATAGCGTGAAGCAACTGTAGCGATAGCGGCGCCCTTAACACCCAGGGCGGGCGCACCGAAATGCCCAAAAATCAAAATATAGTTAAATACTAAATTTGTTACTACCGCAATACTACCTGCCACCATTGGAAGTACAGGTCTGCCACATTCTCTGAGAGTTCCCGAATAGCATTGTGACAACGCAAACGGCACCAAGCCAATGAGCATAACATTAAGATAATCCCTTGCTTCTTTTAAAGTGATAACAGGGTCAACATTGCCACTTTCCCCTTGCAGGTAAAGATTTATAAGCGGTTTGCCCGCAACAATAAACAAAACCACCGCTAATACCGAAAGAATTAAGCTTATAATAAGTTTAAAGCGGAAGGTGTGGCGAACACCGTTATTATCACCCTTGCCAAAAAACTGCGCACCAAAAATACCCGCACCTGAAATAGCTCCAAAAATGCAAAGGTTAAACACAAATATAAGCTGGTTTGTAACCGTTACACCCGAACTTGAAGCGATATCAAGTCTGCCAACCATAATATTATCAAGCATATTAACAAGGTTGGTAATGCCGTTTTGAAGCATTATCGGTAATGTAAGCGCTAACACCTTTTTATAAAAAGCCTTATCGCCTATATATTTTCTAATCATAAAATCACCTTTGGCATTGTATATCAAAAAGCAATTAAAGTCAACCAAAACCGACTCTTTATAACACCGTTTTTAATTGATTTTCTAAATATATAAAACTTCATTAAAATAATTGTTATTTTTACCACTTTTTGGAAGTATTTTTGTTGAATTTTGCAAAATTTACATTAAACAAGGGTTTTTATTGGTTTTTCGCTTGATTTTACAGCGACAATATGTTAATATATGTAAAAATTTGATGAGGAGAAATTAAAAAATGGAAGAACAAATCAAAATTATTATTGCCGATAGCAACACAGAATTAGGTAAAAATTGTGCTAAAGCATTTGAAAGCTTCGGAGCCGATGTTGTGATGTGTGAAAAGGATGGTAAAAGAGTGTTAGCCAAAATCAAAAGTGAAAAGCCTGATATTGTATTAGCAGATGTATTTATGCCAAATTTAGATATTTTTGGAGTACTTAATAAAGTAAATACTATGACCGAATTTGAAAAACCTTTAGTTATGGCAATGTCAAGCTTTGATAATGAGGCACTTGAAAAAGAAATGATGGACGCAGGCGCAAGCTATTATTTTTTGAAGCCATTTGATATAGGCAATATGACAAAGTTTGTAATGAATTTTTCAAAACACAAGCTCAGAAATTATAAAACCTTAAAACCCAAAGCCACCGATAAAAATATTTTAGAGCTTCAAATAACCGAGGTATTACATAAAGCAGGAATTCCCGTTCATATTAAGGGCTATCAGTATTTAAGAGAAGCGATTATGCTGACTGTTAATGACAGCGAAATGCTAAATGCAGTTACTAAACGCCTCTACCCCACTGTTGCAGAGATTTTCGGAACAACCGATTCAAGAGTTGAAAGAGCAATACGCCACGCAATAACAGTGGCTTGGGAAAGAAACAACCCTGATACATTAAACCGCCACTTCGGTTACTGCCTTTACAATGATAACGAAAAGCCCACCAACAGCGAGTTTATTGCTATGGTGAGCGACAGTTTGAAATTAAATTTAAGATAAGATACAAAAATACCGTTCAGCCAGAGTTAGACCGAACGGTATTTTATTATATATAATTTCTATTATCTTTCCTTGCCTATAAAGAAAACTGCAAGAGTGCCGGGACCTGCGTGAGCGGCAATAACAGGGTCTATCATATTATAAACCACGTTTTTAACGCCATAACGCTTTTTAACCTCAGCTTCAATGAATTTAGCATCCTGCTCACAATCACCGTGAACAATGAATATATCCTGATTTGCAACATCGATACCTTTTTCACCGATAGAAGCTATAAGATGCTCCATAGCAGCGGCTCTGCCTCTCGCCTTGCCTGTTACATAGAGCTTACCGTCATTAGCAACATGGAGCAACGGCTTTATACCAAGAAGAGTTCCGAAAACAGCGCTTGTGCCCGAAAGTCTGCCGCCACGCTTTAAGAAAAACAAATCATCAATAGTAAATGTGTGGCAAATAGAAAGTCTGTTCTGCTCTACCCATTCAGCAATTTCTTCCATAGATTTGCCCTCGTTTTTGAGCTTGACAGCATAATGCACAGCCATACCCTGACCTAAGGAAGCACAAAGAGTATCAACAACCAAAACCTTGCGCTCGGGATAAAGCTCTTGGTAATCCTCAGCAGCAAGCTTTATGTTCTGGCAAGTACCTGAAAGACCTGAAGAAAAGCAAAGAACTAAAACATCGTCTCCGCCTTCAAGAATTTGAGGTATAACCTTATCACAATCTCCTCTGCTTGCAAGTGATGTGGTGATAACAGCCTTTTCACGAAGCAGACGGTAGGTTTCGGCAAAATCGGTTTTTTCACCCTTTATATAACTATCATAATCCTTATCGCCTATTCGGTATTTAAGTGAAATCACTTCAACACCGTATTCCTTAATCTGTTTGTCAGTAAGGTTGGCGCAAGAATCAGTAACAATTTTAAAGCCCATAATTTAAACTCCTTTTTAAAAACTGCTATTAATATATATAATTATTATATATACTTCAACCTACT
Organism: Oscillospiraceae bacterium; assembly: GCA_015066445.1. Taxonomy (GTDB): domain Bacteria; phylum Bacillota; class Clostridia; order Oscillospirales; family Acutalibacteraceae; genus UBA737. The sequence goes on from SVOK01000004.1 coordinate 48,488, forward strand.
GATGATTTTTGGAATTCTAATAATAAAATATTCACAGTAGAGTTTAAAATTTCAACTCTACTGTGAATAGAATTTCCTTTATTTAAGCGGTTTTAAAGCCTTATCAAGTGAATTTGTGAGTACCCTGTAAAGCAAAAGGGTTAAAATAAAATTTCCGCCGCAATGCAAAAGGTCAAACCAGATGCCACCTATTATATTCGCCACACCCATTGAAATTCCGCCTATGATAAAATAAGGAACCGAACAAAATGTGCCAAACAACAAACCGTAAATCGCAGAAAGCAAGGCATAGAAAATGGCACTATCGATTTTTCTTACAAGAAAAATAACAATGCACAAAATTGCCCATACATACAAGTAATTTATTACCCACATTGAAAGTCCATAGGTCATAATTTCACAAAAAACAAACACATAAACTGCCACAAAGGCTTTTACCCCGAATTTACGTGTTATTAAGATTATGAGTAATGATACTATTTCTATATTTGGCAGTCCCGACATTACCACCTGAGAGACATACATCAACACACCCAAAAGGATAAGGACTAATATTTCAAACAGTTTAACTCGGTGTGTGCGTGATTTCAAATTCGTCACCGTCCGCAACAGGCAATTCATTCATACCTGCATTTGTCATTTCGCCGCCCTTAGTAACGCACCACCAAGCGCCATCCTTATTGTAATCAGCCCGTACACCGTCTATGTAGGTATAAAAGCCCGATTTGTACTCATCTTCCTTGATAAGCTTTTCTTCTAACAATGCATCTGCCAAGAATTCAGCATCGGTGCTTATTTCAAACTCTTTTTCGGATTTATTCTCATAAACCACCGTTACAAGAATATCCTTATCACCTTTTTGGGTTTCGGGTAAGTTTTTAATAAGTACCACGCCGAATACCGCCACTAATACAGCTACCAAAGCCGCCAAGCCAATAATAATTTTTTTGTTTTTCATTTTAAAAACTCCTTTGTATTGTGTCTTAACAACATCAATACAAAGGAGATATATGCACAAAAATAAGGCCGCAATACTCGGCATTAAGCTGCAACATACACCGTCAATTACTCGTGACACTCTGTATTGATAGCTAACGGCGAGTATTCCGACTTATTGCGCGGGACTTCGGGGTTAAGTCTCAGGCTTTGCGTCTTCCCATAAGCTGACTTACAGTGACATTATGCAAAGCTTAACGCAAATTACGGCGACGAGTTCGCAGAGGAATTGCACCTCTATTCCAGTTTAAATCTTTTTAAATCAAAAAGATACCGCCAGCCCTTGCTAAGCGGTATCATTTTAACACTAACTTAAAATTATGTCAATATATTAAATCAAATTTGCGAGTTCTTCTGACAAGCGCTCCCATTCACCCATGGCAATATCAAGATCGGTCTGAAGCTCCTCCTGCTCTTTCTGAAGTTCAGAAAGCTTTAAATAATCGGACAAATTTTCCTCAAGCTGAAGCTCTGCCTCAATACCGCCGAGCTTTTCCTCCAAAAGGGCAATTTTTTCCTCCGCCTTTTTAACCGCCCTCTCCTTTTTAGATTTTTCCTTTAAAGGGGTAACATAGGTCTTTTTCTCTTTTTGAGGTTTAATCTCCGCTACAACGGTTTCCTGTGGCTTTTTAAGGCTTTCGAGATAATTTTCATATCCGTAATTATAAAGCACAGTTTCCCCACTCTTAAAATCAAGCACCTTCGTTGCTATCTTTTTGATAAAATAGCGGTCGTGAGAAACGAATATCACCGTACCCGAAAAACCTGCAAGCATTTCTTCAAGTGTTTCCTTACCAACAATATCCATATGGTTTGTGGGCTCATCCAAAATAAGAAAATTCGGTCGCTTTTTGAAAATTTTGCAAAGTGCCAAACGCACACGCTCTCCACCCGAAAGCACATTGACAGTTTTGAAAACATCCTCACCGCTGAATAAAAATGCTCCTAATGAGCTTCTTGCTTCAAACTCTGTAAGACTTGGAAATTCATTCATAAAATCATCAAGAACGGTATTATCACTTTCGTACTGCGCCATTTGCTGATCAAAATAGCCAATACTTGCTCTGCCACTGAATTCAAATCTGCCTGATAACGGCTTCACCGCTCCCACAAGAGTTCTTATAAAGGTAGACTTACCCAGTCCGTTACCGCCTATTATACCTATACGGTCGCCCTTTTCAACCTTTAAATTAACTGTGGACAATGGTTTATCATAGCCAACCGCCAAATCGCATACCTGAAGCATATCCTTAACACCTGCGTCGATTGGCTCAAAATCAGCATTAAAGGTACGCAAATCATAAGATTCGGGAGCTTCAATTGGTATCATTCGTTCAATTTGCTTCAGCTTTGACTGAGCCATTGCCGCCTTGGTGGGCTTATATTTAAAACGGATAACAAGCTCATTAAGGCGCTCTATTTCCTTTTTTTGTGCTAAATACTCCTTTTTTTGTTGCTCACGCACCTGTTTTTTAAGCTCGGTGAATTTAGTATAATTTCCAACATATTTATAGGTTTTACCGTGTTCAATTTCATAAACTGTATTAACAACATTATCAAGGAACATTCTATCGTGCGAAACTATAACAAAAGCCTTTTTATACTCCTTTAAATATTCCTCAAGCCATTCTATGGCTTCAATATCAAGGTGGTTTGTAGGCTCGTCCAGGAGCAGAATTTCAGGCTTTGATAACAGAAGCTTTAAAAAGGCGATTTTAGTCCGCTGTCCGCCCGAAAATTCATAAAGAGGTCGGGTTTTCTGCTCATCTGTAAACCCGAAATGCTTTAACGCCGCCTCATATTCCCTTTCAAAATAGAAACCTCCCAAATTAGTAAATGTATCTAAAAGATTAGTATAAAGCTTTATACTCTCATCGCTTCCGGTAATCTCCATATCAAGCTGAGCCGAATCCATTTGCTCCTTTATAGACAAAATTTCGGTATAAGCGCTTCTTATTTCTTCAATTAAGGTTACACTGTCATCGCTAAAGGTCATCTGAGAAAGTGTACCGATTTTAGGTTTGCCCGAAACTGTAAAAAAGCTATCCGTTTCACTTTCGCTTTTAACAATATCATATTCACCTGAAATAAGCTTTAAAAGGGTGGTTTTTCCGCAACCGTTACGTCCTACAACGGCAATTCGGCTACTATCATTAACTTCAAAATTAACCGAGCTTAGTATTCTCTCGCCCGATAAATCCACTGCGCCGTTTTGAATTTTAAGCTGCATTAACCGTTCCTCCTTTTAAATTTCAGTTAAAGTAATTTGGGCGAACTGCTGTCCGCCCAAGGTTTTTATTTTATTTTAGCGTAACCCTTGATAATCTTGGATACCTTTTCGCTTACAACCATATTTTCGAAATAGTACTCTCCGTAATATTCCTTTAATTGGTCTGCGGTTACTTCGCTCTCACCGATTTCCTTAATCATTTCTTTAATTCGATTGTCAACATCCTCGGTGGTAACTTCCTCTTTTTCCTTATCAAGAATAGCATAAAGCACCATCTGCTCGTTCATTAAAGGATATACCTGCTCATCAAGAAACTTTTTATCAAATGCTTCTTGGGTCATACCGGTCTGAGAAATATAAGTATCAATAGTCATACCGTAATACTGAAGATTTTTTTCAAAAAGCTTGATTAAATCGTTCTTTAAGATTTCGATATCCTCCTCAGGATAATCCTTGACCTTAGATTTATCTATAACTGTTTCAAGCAAATTACCCTTTATAGCACGGTCCTTAACATCTGCCTCATATTCCTTTAAGGTTTTAAAATTAATCTGCTTGTAATAATCCTCAGGAGACATAGGGTCTGTGGTTTTTACGTAATTTACCTTAACAGTAAACACAACAGCCTTACCTGCAAGGTCGCTGCTTTGATAGTTTGTTGGGAAAGTGAGATTAAGGTCTACTGTGCTGCCTATTTCAACACCGATAAGACCGGTTTCAAAACCATCAATAAAGCTATTAGAACCGATTGTTAAATCGTATCCCGAAGCTGTACCGCCCTCAAATGCAACACCGTCTTTTTTACCAACATAATCAATATTAGCGGTATCACCATTTGCTACAGTACCCTCGGTTTTTCTAACATATAAACCGTAATCCTCAACATCGCCTGCGATAATCTCATCATATAATTTCTTAAACTCATCCGACGAAGTATCAATTTTAATTCCCTTGTATTCTGCCAAATCTACATATTTAGTAAGCTTTACAGATTTGTAAAGTATTCTGTCCTTCTCGCCACACCCTGTAAGACAAAGTGCCGCAAAAGCTACAACTAAAATTAAACTTATTATTCTTTTCATATTTCTTCTCCCTCTGCGTTTCCTAACTCACCGTTAGAAGCCGCTTTTAAATAAGCATTTATAAATCCATCCAGATCGCCGTCCATAACAGCATTGATATTACCCGATTCAAAGCCTGTTCGGTGGTCCTTAGCAAGAGTGTAAGGCATAAATACATAAGACCTTATCTGCGAACCCCAGGCAATTTCCTTTTGAACACCCTTAATATCCTCAATTTTTTCAAGATGCTCGCGCTCTTTAATTTCCAAAAGCTTGGATTTAAGCATACGCATTGCCTGATCTCTGTTCTGGAACTGACTTCTCTCATTCTGACACGCAACGACTATGCCTGTTGGAATATGAGTAAGTCTTACCGCAGAAGAGGTTTTATTAATATGCTGTCCGCCCGCTCCCGAAGAACGGAAAACGTCCATTTTAACATCTTCTTCTCTTATCTCTATATCAGCATCGTCTGCGATTTCAGGCATAACCTCAAGAGAAGCAAACGAGGTGTGACGTCTGCCCGAAGCATCAAACGGAGACACACGCACAAGTCGGTGTACACCAGATTCACTCTTCAGATATCCATAAGCATTTTCACCCTCTATAAGCAGGGTTGCGCTTTTAAGACCCGCCTCATCACCGTCAAGAAAGTCAAGCATCTGCACCTTGAAGCCGTGACGCTCTGTCCAACGTGTGTACATACGCACAAGCATTGAAACCCAGTCCATTGCCTCTGTACCGCCTGCACCTGCGTGAAAAGTGAGAATTGCATTATTTTTATCATATTCCCCTGTAAGCAGAGTCTGAAGCCTTAAAGAAGCTAAATTGTTTTCAAGCTCGGTTATAGAAGCCTCTATTTCCTCAACGAGTGAAAGGTCGGCCTCCTCGTCGCCCATTTCGATAAGCACCAAAAGGTCATCAAAGGAAGCACACATTCTGTCATAGGTTTCAACTGTGTTTTTAAGCTTTCCTGTTCTTTGAAGTATCTTCTGGGAATTTTCCATATCGTCCCAAAAGCCTGGAGCCGAAGCCTTGGTTTCAAGCTCTTCAATTTCACGGGTTAATCTATCATAACCCAAAGCGTCCTTAAGGTCACGAAGCTCACCCTCGTTTGATAAAAGACGCAAATTAAGCTGCTCAAATTCAAGCATAATTTTCCTCCGTTAATAAATTAAATGCTTTTACTAAGCACAAATGCACACCAATTGTCTTTATATTTTTCTTCAATAATAGTAAAGCCGTTTTTGACAACTGCTTCAAATATATCTTCTTTTCTTATATCAATTATACCCGAAATTATAAGTACACCGTTATCGGTCATAAATTTATCCACATCGGGAAGCAATCTTATAATTACATCGGCAACAATATTAGCGCAGATAACCTCATATTTACCGCTGATTTTATCAGCAAGGTCACCCACAATAAATTTTACCTTATCGCTTATATTATTAATTTGGGCATTTTCGGTAGCAGTTTTAACCGACTGCGCATCAATATCAACACCAACGGCATTTTCTGCTCCCAAAAGCACCGAAGCCAAAGCCAGAATTCCGCTTCCGCAACCGATATCAAGCATTTTAACGCCGTCACAAATTTTATCCTGTAACAGTTCAAGGCAAAGCGAGGTAGTGGCGTGAGTGCCTGTTCCGAAAGCGGCGCCGGGGTCAATTGATAAAATTGTTCTGTTTTGCGGATTTTCGTAATTTTCCCAGCTTGGCACAACTGCTAATTTTTCGCCGATTTCAATGGTATGAAAATATTTTTTCCAATTTTCGTTCCAATCGCTGTCATCCACTCCTACAGAGCCTGCTTCAAAGGGCACACCCTCAGCAGTAAGACGCTCTTTCAAAAATTCCAACGCCTCTGCCGCATTATCACATTCAGAAATGTAAATATGAATAATTGAACAGCTTCTGTCCTTATTAATAAGCTCCTCATCTATGAGGTCTATATGAGCAATATCCCAAGCCGACTGCTCTAAATCGGAATAATCTTCAATATAAATTCCATAAGGAACGGTCATATTGGCAATAGCCGCCGCAGTATCTGTAAACTCCAGAGGAACGTTTACCGTGATTTCAGTCCAGTTCATAATTCGACTCCTAAACAAATATTCAAATTATTATAACATTTTTCACCCCAAAAGAAAAGAGTTATTTTAAAATATCACAAAAATAATATAAAAAGACTTTCTTATATGCTTTAAACATAAAAGAAAGTCTTAAAATTACATATTAAATAATTTCAACAGTTGTTTTATTTGTGGTGAGACAGTTTTCACCGATATATATTTCAAACTCACCCTTTTCAACGGTGTAATCACCGTTTTCGGTATAAAAGCCCAACTTATCATAACCCAATTGGAAGCTAAAGGTTTCAGTATCACCCTTGTTTATAAGTCTTTTTTCAAAAGCCTTAAGCTCACGAAGCGGGCGCATAACAGAGGCAATTTTATCCCTTATATAAAGCTGTACTGTTTCCTTACCATCATAATCACCCGTGTTTTTAACCGAAACAGTAAAATTAAAGCTCTTACCGTTCTTTAAATCTGAAAGGGTGATTTCATTAGTCCGAGAGACAATTTCGCCATACTCGAACTCTGTATAAGAAAGACCGAAGCCAAACGGAAATGCGGGTGTGGGATAACTATCCACATAACAGTTTTGAGGATTTTCGCCGTAATAGCAGTCAACCTTTCTGCCGCTTGAGGTTACATTGTAATACATTGGGATATGCCCTGTTCTTTTTGGGAATGTAACCGCTGTTTTACCGCTTGGTACAACATCACCAAATAATATATTACAAGCCGCATTTGCGGTTTCGCTTCCCGCATGCCAAGCATAAAGAATAGCATCAAGATACTCTGCCACGCCCTCCATAGCCATAGGTCTGCCGCAGAAGAACACACCCACAACCTTTTTACCAAGCGCTTTATATCTGTGAATAAGCTCAACCTGATTTTTAGGCAAGGAAATATCCGAAACTGAATATGCTTCACCTGTAACCTTTTCACTTTCTCCTAACGCTAAAACCACAACATCGGCCTTAACAGCTCTTGCTATGCTGTTATCAAGAACAGCAATATTATCGTCGCTAAGCAACATATTATTGCCGATAACCGCTTTCATAGCCTCAGCAAAGTTTGGTGTTTCCTCTGCCTTACCGTCAAGAGTCCAGCTGCCCAAAAGCGCTCTGCGCTCTCTTGCAAATGGGCCCACCAAAGCAACCTTTGAATTTTTACTTAAAGGCAACACACCGTCGTTTTTAAGCAGTACCATTGATTCTTCCGCAATAGCTCTTGCGTCCTTTAAATGCTCAGTGCGGTCGATTTCAGGCGCATCGCAATAAGGTTTTTCAAAAAGACCCTTTTGAAGCTTAATCTTTAAAACTCTTCTGACCGCCGTATTTATAGTTTCTTCTGAAACCTTACCTTCAATAACCAGTTGTTCTAAGTTATTAATATATACCTTATCGGTCATATTCATATCGAGTCCTGCATTTATAGCAAGCTCGGCACAATCGGCATCATTTTCAGCAACACCCTGCTTTTTAAGTTGGCATACAGCGTCCCAATCTGATACAACAAAGCCCTCAAACCCAAGTTTTCCGCGCAAAATATCGGTAAGATATTTTTTGCCCGAGGTAACAGGCTGACCGCTTATATCGTTAAATGATGACATTACTGTGCCAACACCTGCATTTACAGCAGCCCTGAACGCAGGAAGATAATAGTTATACAAATTATAATCAGATATTTCGGTGCGGTGATAATCTCTTCCTCCCTCGCTAGCTCCGTAGCCTATATAATGCTTAGCGCAAGCCACTAGGCTATCTTTATTGGAAATATCATCACCCTGAAAACCCTTTACACAAGCTTCTGCCATAGTAGCTCCAACATAAGGGTCTTCGCCGGGACCTTCAATAATTCTACCCCAACGTGGGTCTCGGGATAAATCAAGCATAGGAGAAAAGGTCCAGTTAACACCGTCTGCCGTAGCCTCCCTTGCTATATTGCGGTAGCATTTTTCAACAAGCTCAGGATTAAAGCTTGCAGCCGATGCTAAAGGTACAGGATAAACTGTTCTGTGACCGTGAATAACATCTCTGCCGTAAATAATAGGAATACCAAGTCTGCTTTCTTCAACAGCAATTTTTTGCATCTTGTTTATAAGCAGATTTTCAGTGATAGCAGTATCATCATTACCTGCGTGGGCAGTGGTAGCCATAATAAAAGAACCGATTTTGCCCTGACGTATCTGTTCAAAAACTGCTTCATCAGCCTTAAGCGGCGCTTTCACCTGATTTAACTGACCGATTTTTTCCTGCAATGTCATTCGGGAAAGAAGTTCCTCTATTCTGCTTTCAATATCCATTATTAATTCCCCTTTATTCACCGTATCGGTTTTTAAGTAAATTTCGCATAACCTTAACCGCATAATCAGCAGATTCTATTTCAAGATCTTTACCGCCGATAACGCCTAAATTAAGCTCCATATTATAAACTCCGCTATAGCCAATTTCATCTAAAGCGTCAAATACATCGTTCCAATCTATACAGCCAGTAAGCGGAATTTTATGCTGGTCGGTAAGAGTATCATTATCGTTAAGATGAAGCACCTTTATATCACTGCCTAGTCTTCTTATAACATCGGCAGGAGCAGGATTATTAAAACGCATAGCTTTATTTGAATGACCCGTATCCATACAAATCGCCATATAATCTTTGTTATCACCCACTGCGCAAACATCATTATAGGATTTCTGGAATTCTTCTATATTCCCGAAAAAGTCACAACAATTATACTTGTCCGCATCTCCGAAGGTTTCGCTTGCTATTATAACGCCATATTTTTTAGCCACTGCAACCGAACGGTTAAAAAGGTCGAAATTAAGGCTGTGCATCAGCTCTTTGGGAGCATCAGGTCCTAAATGAATAGTAGTAGTTGAGTGAACAACACAGTATTTGGCCTCTAAAGCGTTGCAAGCAATGCAGTCTCTACGCATATTCTCAATAAATGCTTCATCCTCAGAGGGGATATTCTTAAAGCCTGATATTCTGCCGTGAGTCTGGCAAATTTCAATTCCTAAATCATCAGCAAGCTTTTTTAAACCTCTGTAATAAGAATAAATTTCATCATCACTCTTAGCATAGATGGTATCGGGCTTTCTGTAATCGTGAATACTTCTTATTATTGTAGAAAAATCAACCGCATCTGCACCAATAGATTTTGCTATTTTTAGTGCCTCGGCATCTCCAAATTTTGTTTGCAAAAAATGTGTGGAAATTCCAACCTTTCGTTTCATATTAACCACCCTTTTTGTTAGTAGAATAATTATATCATATTAAAACCAAAAATTAAATATTAAAAATATAATATTATTGAAGGTTAATTTTAAAAACAAAAGGCCGAGTTCCCCCGACCTTTTGATAATTATTTTGGAACACTTGCATTTTCACAGTACAAAAGCTGAGGATTATTGTTTTCATCAAAAGCAATTTCTAAAATAACATATGTAGAAGTGAAATATTCTGCACTGCTATTTCCCCAACGGTCGCCAAAGTAATAATACTTGCCGTCTTTTTTACTGTAGAACACAAACGCAGGCTGACTGCGGTATGTAACCTCATCGCCTATTTTTTCCAGCTTTTCCCACTTAACCATATCATTTGACATAGAAAATTTGCACTGATTAGGTCTCCAACCTGTGCAGCCCGAGGTAAGCACATAAACCTTGCCGTCCTTATTGAAGAAAGCAGGCGCTTCCCTCTTTTCACCTGGGAACATAACCAGTTTATTCTCGGTAACGTCAAGATAATCCTCTGTGAGCTCATAGGCAATTAAATCTAAATTCGCATTACAAGCCGCAACAAAGTACATCTTACCGTCGAATTCATGAAGAGTGCAGTCTCTTGATTCATTGCCGTGTGGTCTGAAAGAGCCGTGGTAAACAAAATCACCGTCAGGCGTATCACAGGTTGCAACAGCACAGCGAGCGGCATCGTAATCGTGACCGTTTTCATAGTGCATCCACATAACAAATTTCTTTGTCTTTTCGTTATACACTACCTTTGGTCTCTCGATATTGGAAATAATATTATGCTCGCTATCCCAACGCAGGACACCGAGTCTTTCAACACTCGGGTCGAAAGACTCCTCTTTCCTTTTCAGCAACAAATCATTTGTTTCGTTAATTTTCTTAACAGGGCTGTCAGAAGTTAAGACATTGTTGCAAAACTCCCAGTCCTTAAAGTTTTTTGTACGGTAGCATGACACAAAATTATTATCTGTTCTATTTTCGCCGTACCAGTAATAATAATCACCGTATTCAAGCATAAAACCGCCGTGAGCGTGAATTTCGTTATTTTCGGTGTCATACCACCGCATACCGTTGATTAACATTATTTTCTCCTTGAGAAATCTTATTTTGGATAAAATTATTTATAATATCTTACATAGTCAACAGCCATCTGAGCCGGGAATTCGGTATTAGCGATGTCTGCCATAGCTTCTTCACTACCGCCTACTGCAAGAGTAACGAGTAAATACATATCCTCGTTGTTAATCTCAGCAAAGGTTTCAGCATCTTTAACATATTTATGAGTCATTACGCCATCAACATAATATGCAACATATTCCTCAGTCCACTCACAACCAAATGTATGGAAGCTGTCATAGAAATTACCGTCTATTTCAGTATTATACACGCCATCATCGGGTCTGATTTTGTTGGCAACAATATTACCCTCTGCGTCATAGGTTGCATAGTGGAAGTTGTGGAATACTGTATCAGCCTTATATCCATAGTGCTCAATTACATCGATTTCGCCATTTTCGGGCCAGGTTGTTTCACCGTCACGGTTAGAAGTGCCGCCGAACCAGAAGCCGGACCATAGACCTGCACCCTTGGGTAGCTTTGCACGCATTTCAACATAGCCTGTTTTGAAATCGAACTTGCCGTATGTATCAATACCGCCACTGGTGTAATCATAGGTTCTGTTATTTGCTGTTGCGGTTTCCTTAACAGCCTGCAAAATAAGACAGGAGTTACCGTCAACATCGTTGTCCATAAATAAGTTATCAGAATCGTTTTGATAATACTGATACTCATTATCAGCAGCAGACTTACGGTCAGCCCAATTGTTACGGTCAATATAGCTTCCTGTAAAATCATCATTCCAAGCAAGGCTATAGGTAGTGCCTTCTCTAACAATAGTAATGTCTGAAACTATCTCGGTATCAGCTGCTATTTGCTTTTTAAGGTTAACTATATCTCTTACGTCTACATTTGTATCCTTGCTTGCATCAAAGAAAGATTCAGCTATTTCAGTATCAAAGCCTAATAAATGGCTACGCATAAGAACACGGTCGTCTGCATTTAAAAGCTTATCGTTGTTAGCGTCGCCTGCATAAGGAAGTTGAATATACATAGCCTCGCTTGCTGCAGAAGGATAACCGTTATCGGTAACAGCTTCTCTGTAATATATAGGATAAATACCAGTTTCTAAATTAAGATTATTGAATATACCGCTTCCAGTGAAGTGAACACCGTCAACACTGTATTGGTAACCATTTTTAGCAGTAACTTTAATGCTGTTAGGAGTAACATTCTCAACAACTACATCTTCTTCAGTGCAATCATAAAGCTTAACTATAGCTACATTATCAAAATAAAGAGCTACATTAGAAGCATTCTGAGGCTGCATGGAGAACTTAAATTTATCAGTACTGCCTGTTGCTTTAAGTATTGTGCTTGAGGTTTTCCAAGCACCGCCTGTGCCCTCCTCAGCAGTAAGAGAAAGATTACACTTATAACCAATATCATTATTTAAAATTGCACCTAAAGTACCTGTATAAGCATCACTGTAATAATCAAACTCAATTATATAATAACTGCCCTTTTCGATAGCAATAGCTTCATCAAAATCATTATAAACAGAGCCGTTTGCCTGACCGTTTGTATGTGAGAAAACGAGCTTTGTAGTATCATTACCAGCTACAGAATTTGTGCTATATCTCCAAACGCTTGTTGAACTGTCAACTGCGCTACCTGACTTTTTACCCTCAAAGGTAATCGGAGACTCTGGGTTAAAGGGAGTGAGAGAGAAATTATCAAAGTACATATAATTCTCGGTCAAGTTATTTGTAGTAATACCGAATTTAAGAGTAGCTGAGCCTTCGCTTGCTGTAAAGAATGCAGTCTGATGAACCCATTTACCATTTGTACCTTTTTCGGCATCTATTGGTAATGAGATAGTTTTAATGTTCGCATCTTGGTTACGAATAGTAGCTTCCTTAAAGTCAACTCCTGCTTCGCAATAGAAATCGAAATCAAGTCTGTATTTATTTCCGGCAACTATAGGAACTGCTGTAGCACCATAGGTAACATTCATTGTAAGGCTGCCTTTAGCTTTACCTGTATAAAGTCTCAACATTCTTGTATCGTTGCCTGCAATACCTTCTGCAGCGTCATAGAAACTCCAAACAGAGCTACTCAAGGTACCTGCTGTACCATTTGCAGTATCAAAACTGATGTTTGAATAATCGTCAGCAGCCTCTACTGGAAGCTCTACCAATGAGAAGTTATCGAAGTACATATATACATCAGGTGTAGCAGTATTTAGTTCTACGCCTATTTTGAAAACTGAATCAGCAGGAGCTGTAAAATATAATCTAAAGCTTTTCCAAGCACCATCTGTACCATTCTCAGAGGTTATACCCATCATAGTACCGTTATGAACCTTACTTGAGCTTTTATCAGTAGCAATAGCTGCACTTGAGGTTCTGATGGTTAATTGCTTGAAATCAATACCTGCATCTGCATAATAATCGAAATCAAGACGGTAAACCTTACCGTTTGTTATATTAACAGTATTGCTGCCGTAAGTAAGCTGAGCCATTAAGTTTCCGGACTTATTTGTATCTAACTTAAGCATTCTTGTTGCATTTCCTGCAATAGCACCGTTAAAACCATCATAGAAAGACCAATAGCTACTACTCAAATTACCTGCTATACCGTTTGCGGTATCAAAGCTGATGTTTGAATAATCGCCCTCTGTTTCAGCGGGAAGCTCTATAAGAGAAAAATTATCAAAGTAAATAAACACATCAGAAACAGCAGTTTTGGGAGTAATACCTACCTTAAGATTAGCATCTTCATCTGCTGTAAATGCAAGCTTAATGCTCTTCCAAGCGCCTGCTGTACCATCGGTAGAAAGACCGAGAGTTGCAGCAGTTATTAAACCTGAAGAATCGCTCTTATCGGTTACTATTGCACCAGAATCTCTTACAGTCATACCGTTAAGATCTACGCCTGCATCTGCATAATAATCGAAAGAAAGAGAATAAGTTTTTCCACTTTCAATAGCTACATAGTTGCCATCTGCTAAAAGCCAAGCTGCAAGATTACCTGTAGCATCTGTTTTAACCTTAAGCATTTTGGTAGCATTTTCGCCTACAGGATTTTCAGCAGCATTATAAAAAGACCACTTAGAGCTGCTCATATTACCTGCAGTGCCGTTTTCACCGTCAAAGTTGATATTAGAATAATCAACTGCTACTGTAGTGTCAGTAGCGAACACCGTACCCACGGAAAGTGATGTCAGCAGGAGTGCTGCTGTACAAAGAATTGCCAATAACTTTTTAAAAGTTTTCATAGTATTTCGCTCCTTTTTTAAATATATATATATTATTTTATTGGGATACAAACTGTTTCACAGCATCGTTCTGTGAGGCGGAAGCCACATCCAACACATTAAGTGTGATAGCTTCGCCATAGGTATAAACCGTGCCTGTTCCATTCATAGGGGAAATAACAATAAATGGTTTTACTTCAATATCCATATCCTTGTAAAGTGCTCTTATGTTTATGATTTTTGAAGTAAACTTTATATAATCTGCCGCAGAATCAACAACCTTTGTGTGATAGCCAGCGGACACAAGATCATCAGCCATTAAGGCTTCATCAAATCTCATCGGGCCCATAATATCAAGCTTTTTAGGGCGGTAAATCATACCGTAATCCGAAACTAAATATTTTTCGCCTGCTATCTCGATAACCTTGCTGTTACCGTAGGTGGATTTGAAACCGAGCTTAAACTGCAAGGATATATCAGCATAGCCCTCAAAATCCTCGGTGTTTCGTCCTACCGAAACCTCAAAGGCTTCTTTTTCGGTAAGAAGCATTTTTTCATTGGCGATTACATTATCAATACGAACTAATCTGAAATTATCAAAATATACAACAGCCGAAGTGTTTTCTGCCTTAGCGTAACACATTATCTGCAAAATATCATCAATATCAGCAGTGGCTGTAAATATAAAGTTGGCTTTTTTCCAGCCGCCGTCAGTTCCCTTTTCGTTTGATATATCAAGGTCAGCTTTGAACAAATTCTCGCCCGACTTATTCTTGATATAAAACTCGCCTAAAGTACCCTCGTACCCTTCAGCATAATAATCGAAGGAAAGACTGTAATTAGCGCCATCTTTAATAGGAATGGTACGCTTACCCTTATAAAGCTTAGTGACATAGTATTTAAGTCTTGCTTCATCAGGGTCAAATCTAAGCATTGTAGTTTCGTTACCACCTACAGGCTCTGCCTTACCGTCTACCCAAGACCAGCCTGCAGAGGTGAGCGCCGCATTAGTACCGTCAAGGTCAATATCAATAATATCGATATCCATATCAGGCTCTTCAACAATTTGGAAATTATCAAAATAGGTCTCATTACCCATAACATCGGATTTTACACGTATGAATAAATAATTGGCATTCTCTGTCTTTGGTGTTACCACAAAGGAAGCCTCACCGTTTACCCAACCTTGCGTGTCATTTGTAAGAGTAATAATATCGCCTATCTGGTAATTAGTCCAAGCGCTGTTTTCGGCACTTGTTCCAACAGTAAAGTTAACTTTACCTGTTTTGGACGGATTATAGTACTTGAATTTAACAGTATAATATTTACTTGGCTTTACTGGTACGGTAGCCATTCCGTTATAGAAAGCTACACCGTAATCCGTTCCTGCTGCAGCGGCTGTAAATTTTAACATATTAGTAGAATTACCTACAATATACCTTTTTTCACCGCTTGCATATTTAAGACCGCTTGAATTAAGGTTTTTGTTTTCTCCGCTGTCAAAATTAATTATACCATCAGCAGTATTAAGAAATGTAGCATCAGGTTCTCCCTGCTCTATTTTGGTAGCTTTAATAGTAATATCATCAAAATAGATACAAACCTTTGAGTACTGACCAGAAACATTAAGACCGAAAGAAAGGGTCTTATTTTCAGAGGCAGGAACAAAGCTTACGGTTGCGGTTTTCCAAACTCCGCCTGTACCGTTGCGTGAATCAAGTTCAAGTGTCGCACCACCTAAAAGCGCAACATTATCACGGAGCATAAAATCGCCAAGCACGCCGCCGCCGATACCCTCACTGTAATATTTAAAAGTAACCTCATATTCACTATTGTAATCCAAGGCATACTTTTTGTCCGAAGCGGAAGGCATTATGAAAGAAATATTATATGTATTTCTTGCAGGTGGGTCAAATTTGAGCAGTGAAGTTTCGTTCCCTGCTATGCCGCCTGCAGGCTTATCATAGCTCCAGCCACTGCTACCGTTATAGCTGCCGCTTGTGGCTTCTTCAAAATCAAAGGTATAAGTTGTGGTATTTGCATCACCTGAAACCACGATAACACCAATAACCAGACTAAAGGCAAGAACTAAGCAAAGCAAAATTTTTGTTAAATTAAAACTTTTTTTCACTTTAAAATTCCTCCTTTAAAAATGATCTGCTATCTGACCCAAATTCTTGGTCTGATGAATATGAATATATTCAACCTCGAATTCGGATACTGTAGTTTTATCAGGCATAGGAATAGTACTGTTAACACCAATTTTGTTATAACCTATTCTTATTTCCTTTAACTGAGCAAACATATCCATACGGTCTTTGTTAAGGCTATATTCACCGAACTTAATACCGTCAAAATAAAATCTTATAGCATCTTCGGTAATTTCACAGCCATAGGTATGCCATTCATCATTAAGGGTCTCGCCCTCGGGCAAGGTGATTTTTCTTGCAAACCAATGAGCATCGCCCTTATTGATATGCTTAGAAACAAGCTTATTAGTAGCGTCGGGAACATACCACCAAAGGTGAACATTTGCCGCAAACTGATTATCAACACCGAACTGCTCCATAAGGTCAATTTCAGGGGAATTAGGATAAGCAGTATAATTTCTCGCTACCCAAAATCCCGGATAAACACCGCTTCCCTTTGGAAGCTTTGCTTTCATTTCAAGATAACCGTAATCGTAGGTTACACGGTCTCTTGAAACAAGCTCGGGAGACTGTACCCAGTTTATTAAATCTTCAGTGTGAAATTTAAATACAAGCTTGCCGTCCTTAACATATCTTACACGTTCATCCTCAGCAAAGCTGACTGTGCCACCTGTAGCAATTCCTGTTACTGTATTAAGATAACCCGGTCGGTTTATCCAGTTAGAAAGGCTGTCATCATCGAACTCATCGGCAAATGCAATATTATAATCTGTGTCAGACTCTTCATATTTACCATTAAGGCTCATATTTACCGGAATAAGCTTTTCGGATTTTTTCTCAACAGCTTTATTTACAGCATCATAAAATGCCTTTGTAGCACGGGAAAGCGAATATGTATGACCGCCGTTTATAACAAGCTTTGTACCCTCTTGCTTGATATAGTAGGAGTCTCTGTCAGCAACAGCGGTGCTTTCAGCTCTGTTAGTGTTTCCTACCAATATTTCATACGCAGAAGCAGAAGTTTTAGTATCAAAGCAGATAGGAATTTCATAGCCTGTAGCTTCACGTATTGCATCAACTGCAGAGTACAAATAACGGGTGTAAATATAAGAACAGCCGTTAGGAACTACTATCTTCCATTGGCGGAAATCCACGCCTGCTATCTGTGCTGTTTTAATAACAGGACTTTTTTGATAAACATAGCAATATCCCTTTTCCATTTCGGGGTAATCGTCACTCATAAAGGTTTCCATAAAATAATCTATCGCCTTTTCAAGCGCCGCTGTTGAAAGAGCGTTAATTGCTATATTTCCGTCCTTTTCAAGAATAACAAAATCGTTTGCATTTTTGTTTTTGTTTTTCTCAAGCAAAGCCTTTGCATCCTTAGAAAGCTGACGGTTGGTATCGCCTATCAACAATTCCACCTGAGCTTCAGGTAAAGGCTCTTTATCAGTTGTAGGAGGAGCTAAGGTTGTGTACTTTTCGTGAGCCGCAAGATAAATCCGGTTCACTAACAGAACGCCGTCCTCTTCCATATTTGCAGGATAAGTAAACAGATGTGAGAAATAGTCGAATTCGTTAAGATAAATGAGATTATCCTCTTCATCCTCGAAATCATAATCAAAATCATCATCCATTTCGATATCATCGAAATCGTCATCTGTATCGTCTACAGTATCGGAAACGGTATTACCCGGCTTCTTATTCTTATCACCCGAAGGCTTTTTATCCTTTCCAAAGGGGAAGAATATTGTTGCCAGAACAATAGCCGCAACCAAAAGGAGAGCGAGAACTGAAATTAATATGATTTTTTTAGCCTTGGAATTAATCATTGTTCTGCCTCCTTTTCCTTATTTCAAAATAATAAACAGCGATAAGCCCCAAAGCGGATAGCAAGCCTAAAACAATAAATAGCATAGGTCTGCTGTTATCCCCCGTAGCAGAGCTTTCGGTATTGGCATTATCCTTACCGCTGTTCTTATCAGTAGCAGGATTATCATTTTCAATAACGGTATCAGCCGGTATATCAAGCTCGCTTATAATAACCGACTCTCCGCCCTCAAGCTCAGCATCATCAGGCATCCATTCAATGGTGAAATCATCAAAATAAATGCTGTTATTACTTGTTGTGAAAACAGAAAGGTATTTTTCGTAAACTGTCATAAGATAGCTTACCTTAACCCATTTGCCCTGAGGAAGCTCGCTAATACTTGTTACAAAATATGTAGCATCATCCTCGCAAGACCAGGCATAATAAGGAGATGTTGTATGAGCTAATAAAATTTCACCGTCAGGGTTATTTGCCTTATCAACCTTTACTGCAAAGGAGACAAGATAGTTTTGGTCGGGTACTAACGGTTCCATATTATCGTCAAATAAGGTGAAGGCTTTTTTAAGGTCCTTCTCCCCTTTTCTGAAAATCGAATTCGGAGCAGATACAACATTGCTTTGTTTATTTCCGCTTTTTGTAGCGTCATAAACCTCTATATCCAAATCGTAACCCAAGGATACACCTGTATGGTTATAGGTATCATCAAAATTCTGAGTTTGCTTAAGCTTTGCCCATTTAGCATAAATTCTTTTGCTGAAATAGAAACCATCGTCCCAGAATTCATTCAGATGCCAGTTATCCTCGCTCCAGCTGATAAACTTATACCCTTCTCGTTTAGGCTCTTTTATACTGAGCGGAGCATCCTCTTTGCCTGTCATATAATCAGAATTTTCACCGTCACTGTAGTCTATTAACATAATAATAGGCTCGTCATCAGGAACTGCCACCTCGGTGATTTCTATATCGTCGATATAAATATCGGATTTATTGTTATCGTCACCCGTAATATAGAAAACAAGATAGTTTTCCTCAGGAGCGAAAAGCTCGGTATAGAAATAATAGGTTGCGTGCTTCCATTCGTCTTCCTTTGAAAGTACAAATGTGCCGCCTAAAACCTGCGTTCCTGTATAAAGCGAAGTTCCACTTGTCATAGTTTCAAAGTAAGCTGGAGTACGGGTATAATTCCTGTAAGAAAAGCTCACCTTATAAAGTGTTTTATCTTTAACTGTAACACGGTTGCCGTCCTCAGTTATAAGAAGTCTTCTCGCACCGTAAGCACCTATATTACGGTATTTAAGGCTTTTACCGGGAGAATTAAAGCTCTCTTTTGAAATAGCGGTCTGTATTCCTACCGAATCTTTATACGGAGAATCATAGCTTGAGCTGTTAAAGTCAATATAATAACCACCTGAAGCTATCCACTTAGCATATAAAGTAAGATTACGTGTGAAAACGCTGTCGCTGAACTTTTGTGTTAAAGCCTTATCGGTATACCAGCCTGCAAACACGAAGTTATCTTTAGTAGGAGTAGCAGGCAAAGTGATATTCCTGTTCATCAAGCCATCGATATCAGAAACTGCGCTTCCGCCATTAGTATCAAATTTTAGGGTATATGTTGGAGCCGTTCCTACTGCTTTTACTGTTATATCATCAATATAGATATAAACATCTGTACCCATTCCCTCATCAGTATAGGAATAGAAGCCAATAGCCAAAGCATTACAGTCATTACCGGAAAACTCGATAAATGTTTTATTAGTCGCTATTTTTATCGTTTTACTATGCCAAGTATTTTTCTTGGTAGTAGCAGTGACAAGCTTCTCTGCCCTACCGATTTCCTCACGCAGTTTTGAGGAGTTTGGAGTAACAGAGCTGCTTGAAAAGAAGCCTAAATCAACGCTACAGGCAGTACTGCCCTTTAGCATATATTTAAAACTAACCTCATACTGCGTTGCCGCATTAAGCTCAATTGCCTTAGTACCGTCAAATGAGAGTAAAGCGAATGCGCCGCTTTTGGCGTTAGTCACTTCCCATTCATAACCGTAACGTAAAGCTTTTTTACCGCTTGCGGCAGTATTCTTATCTGCGCTAAGCAAAATTCCATTTTCACTCGTTTGGGGATAACCCAGCTTATAGCTTTCAAAATCAACTGTGCCGTTTACATCGGCTGCGAAGGAGCTTATCCCCAAAGGAAGTGAGAATATAACGCAAATCACAAGCAGATAAGAAAGAATTTTAGTTAAAATATTCTTTCGTGATCTCATCGATTCACCTTCTATTTTACTGCCTTTAGCATATCGTTAGCTTTGGTAACAGCATTCTCAATCTTATTCTTGGACTGTTGAACGCCCTTGTTAAGCTGTGAAGAATTAAGCTTTAAGAAAATCTTATCAATTTCGGAATAACCGTAGGTATAAGTAATAGCAAGAGGTCCTTTGCAGATAAACATATAATCTGTGCTTTCAGGCAATCTCTTATTAAGAACATTAGCGAATTCCTTAGCCTTGGAATTTGCAAAGTAATTATCAAAATTCCAGTTCTTTTCATCAAGATAGTAGTTAAGGAACACACCTGCTGCCTTGGGATTAGGAGCACCCTTCATAAGACCGTAAGCAAACATAAGAGCACCCTTAGGATAATCGGGGTCGCTTGCATTTTGCTTAGGAAGATAGGTAAAGCCCCAGTCAGACTCCTTCATTGAGGTATAGTAACCGTCAGCCTGTAAAGCAAATACGTCGTTTATAGACATACCGCAGGTACCTGCAACCAATTTTGCAGAATTGTAGGTAGGATTAAGATAGCCTGCCTTCTGACCGTCAAGAATGTACTGCCAAACCTCTGCAAACTTAGCCTCATCGGTAGCACGGTAGAATTCCTGTTTAGAAGAATCATACTTTACATAAGAAGCGCCGTAAGCTGCCATAAATATAGGAGTTGAGAAGTGTGCGCCAACATATTCGCTTCCAAGACCTGAAATTGCCTTAGCAGCCTTTGCAAAGGTGTCCCAAGTCCAGTTGTTCTGATTAACGTAATCCTCAGGGCTGGTAATTCCTTCAAACAAGGATTTATTGTAAGAAAGTACAAAATACTTTAAATCCCACTGAGCATTTATAAGATAGGTATTACCGTTAATGGTTGAGGTTTCAACTATCGTTTTATTCCATTTAGGATCTTTTACATCAATACCTGCATTTGTTATAGGCTGAGCAAAAGAAAGGGTTCTCGGGAATTCCTGATTATCAATGAAAATATCAACCGACTTACCCGCATTCATTCTGGAAGCCATTTTAACGATATAGTCATTCTGTGTTACAGGAACAACCTTTACCTTAATTCCGGTTTCCTTGGTGAACTTTTGAATAACATTGGCACGTTCTGTACCGTTAAAATCCTCCCAAGAAGCAAAGGTAACTGTAGTACCACGTAATGAATCTGCAGTCGAATCGGAAGCTGTGCTACCGGTACTTGCTGTACCAGAAGCGGTATCTCCGGCTGTACTTTCAATAGAAGCGGGGTCAGATTCAGTTCCACCGTCTTCAACCTCTCCGCCAACAAGAGCAGAAGTATCTGCATCAGGCTCGGAGCCAGTGTCACTCTTTCCACAAGCAGAAAGAGATGTCAGACATATCGCAATAAGCAATAAAACAGATAATAGCTTTTTCATAAAAAACTCTCCTTTTTTATATTTGATAACCTAAGTTATCTTTTAGCCTGTAATACCCACACGGTCAATGCTTTTGATAAATCCTTTTTGCACGAACATATAGGCAATAAGCACAGGCATTATAAACATTAAACAACCAGCCATTGAAACAGCAGTAATAATATCGGAATTAGTGCTTACAGAGGAGGTAATGGTAGTTATCATATTAGCTACCGCCACCGCAAGCGGATAATCCTGAGAAGTATACATAACCGATAAATAATAATCGTTCCAATGCCATATCACAGCGAATACGCTGACCGTAAGTATAACAACTCTTGAGGACGGCAACGCTATTCTTATAAAGGTTGCAACTGCTGATGCACCGTCTATCTGAGCGGCTTCCTCAAGCTCTTTCGGAAGGCCCTTGAAGAACTGCATATAAATAAATATCATAATACCGCTTCTAAGGCCCACACCGAATATTGACGGCAGATAAAAGGTTAACGGAGTATCAAGAATATTTATCTTTATATCTGCACCCGTTATCTTGTTAATAAGTCCTACAATACCCAAAAAATCAAGATTTGAGAAATTTACAACGGTTGGAATTATTATCATTGTGGACGGCACGATAATAGTCATCATTAAAGCCGCCATAGTAATCTTTTTGGTTGGAAAATCAAATCTTGCAAGGCCGTATGCTGCAACCGAGCAGGATAAAATTTCGAGCACTGCACTTACCATCTCTAAAGTAATGGTGTTTTTAAGTGAATCTGTAAAATTAAGCACTTTAAATGCGTCTTTAAAGTTTTGCCAGGTTGGGTTTTGCGCCAACCACACAATACCGGGATTCATAAAATCTTCAGGTGATTTAAAGGCTGAGCTTATCATATAGATTAGCGGATAAACTACCAAATAGCCGATAGAAAACAGAATGAAATATCGGAATATCGCGAAGGATACTGTTTTAACAGTAGTAAGCTTTTTATACTGCTTTAGTCTTAAAGCTGTAACATCTTTATTACTTTCCATTTTGCACCCTCCTTAATCCCAACGTTTCATACAGAACCGATTAAACAGCAATATAAGCAGACCCATAAAGGAGCTTATAACAGCAAAGAATATCCATAGCATTGCCGAGCTTTCAGCATACATTTGCGACTGCATATAAGCGTAAGCTGTTTCCATTACTATATCGGTTTTTGAGGTCAGCATTTCTACGGTTGTAAAAACAATAACCAAAACTGTAACTCTTGATAATTGAGGGAATGTAATATACCAAAATTCTTCCCATTTAGTAGCACCTTCTACATGAGCTACCTCATAAAGCAAATCTGGAATTGCCTGCATACCCGAAATAAAAAGTATTATCTGTATTCCGCAGTTCCAAAGCGCTGTCATAAGATTTCCCATTATAGACAGAAAATAGGTTTCAAGCTGAGGCGGTAATCCTAAAAAATCCAAAATTTGAGAAGAAGAGAACATATCCTCCTGCAAGCTTGAAGAAACACCTAAACCCTGAACACTGTAATTAGTACGCATAAGAAACTCTATTACCACGCCGCTTGCAATAATTACGGGTAAGAAATACATTGTTCTGAAAACAATTCTTCCCTTGAATTTTTGATTAAGCATAATCGCCAAAACAAGACTTAGTATCAGAATTACAGGGAAAGAAGCTATAAACTTAGTAAGGCTCGTTGTAAGGTTATCAACAAAATCGGGGTTTTCAAACAGCAATGAATAGAAGTTTTTAAATCCCACAAATTTAAATTCGGCCTTACCGTAATCCAACTTAACCTCAGAAAAAGCATATCTTAAGGACTGAAATAACGGAAACAGAAAAAACAGGATAAAACCGATGCTCCAAGGCAATAAAAACAGTTGCCCGTTTCTGCGCTTTATGGCTTCTGTGCCCTTATGCTTCTTTTTAACCATTATTTCACTCCCTTACAAAACAAATAGCTTTCTGCCTTAATTATATTGCCGTCCTGTTCTAAATCAGAGGCAGTATAATTGATATAAACCGTGACACCGTTATCAAAAACAGTTTTATGTAAACCATTCTCCAAAATACTGTGTCCGCTGATTTTGGCATTGGATATCATCTGGAAATCTTCACCGTAAGCCTTAATATCAGCCTTAATATCGTCCTTAATATCATCATAAACAGAGCCGTAAAAAGCAGAAGAAAAACTGTCAAAGAGCTTTGTGCTGCCGTTATTGATAAGTGTATATGACAGACCGGCTCCTATTTCTGCCGCTCTTAAAATCATTTTGTTATTATCGGCAGACAAATTTACAGAAGTTGTACTAAGCGGTACATAACCCTTAAACACAATTCCGTAGAAAGGAACATCATAGCTGAACATATTATTTTTAGATGATGTGAGCGGCACATCATAAATAACATCTGAGCCTGCGGCGGCATAATCGTTAGCTTCGTTAACAGCAACCGCATAACCGCTCTTTTTAACCGAGGCTATAGCTTTGCTGACATCGCTCGCCATATTACCCTTGTTAAAATATTTTACCTTACTGTAATCCGAATAACAAACAGACGATAAAGTATCAAGACCGAAGCCTTTAATTCCTGTATCCCCAAGCTTATCGGTTAATTTTTCTGTAATTTCAGGAATAAGCCCTCTCGAAACCAAAAGATAAGGAGAAAAATCTGAGGTTTTTTTACGCAAATAAATATTATAGTAATATTGCTTTATTTTGCGTTTATCCTGCGAAAGTGCAGTATCAGAGCTTTTAGAAATACCGCTTCCCGACTTCCCTACGCCGATAACATCAGCATTGAAGAATAAATTACAATCGTTTTCTTTAGCAAATGAGGCTAAGTCCTTAAGACCGCTTTTACCACCTAATTTGCTGTTAACACTATAGCCGCCTGCAATAGTCTTAACATCTATTCCAGATTTACCAAAACCTATAAGGTCAGCATTAACAGTACCGTTAACCTGAGCTTTAAGTTCTGAAATCATATCCTCTGCCTCAGCAAGAGTGGTAGTAGCGAAGAATTTATCGTATTTAAAGCCTAAAAAGGTTTCTGTGATATTTACTCCGCCCACTATTTTAAGATTGAGCAAGGAATCCTTAACAGAGGATTTCATACTGTGGTTTTCTTTCAAAAACTCTCTGTATGTATCCGCCATACCAACATAGTTGGCATTTTCCCCTCTTAATAAATGGAATGCCACGCTCACAGTATCCTGCGACATATCATTACTGTAAAGCTTAACCTGCTGTTCATTTTTGATTTTAGACCACTGATAAGCACGGAAGGCGAATTTTGCCCACACACTGCTGTATCCAGTATTGGCAGCGCCGACCTCAGCCTCAATAAAAGCATGCTCGGCGCCATTTTCGATAATTGCGCAAAAAGCGCTGTCGGCAGAGGTTTTAGCTCCATAAACCGCCAAGCGGTTTTCGGGGAATTTTTCAGTGTCAAGCTCACGCTCTCTGTATCTTGCAGCATCGTTGCCATAAAGCTCACGGCTATAGCTGTAAAAACCTTCAGCAAGCTGGCAAGGCTCTACAATAGCGCCCGAGCCAGAGGGGATGAACAAATATCCGTTTTCTGATAAATTATCTATTCCGCAAGCATAAGGAACCAGAGCCACGCTGTAAAGCGAAAATTCATCCTCAGTAATGCGAGCGGAGTCAACCGAAACTCTTACAACATTATCCTTAAAGGTATACTGCACAGGAACAGAAATCTTAACCTCTTCAAAATAATATGTAATTTCTATACCGTTATCTATTTTTTTAACGCTGTAATTTCCGCTTTCAACACAGTTTTTATAAGAATAAGCAATAGATATTTTAGAGGTTGTGGGCTCAACATATTCAATTATAATCGATGATTTGAGCTTTGAGTGAAGCTTTACGGGATCGCCGTATTCATCAAGCTTTTCTTCAAACGATTCAAGCGGTGAGGTTGCCCACAAAATTTTACCGCTTTTACTTTTAAGCATTACAGTAGCATCCCCGCCTGCAAGCTCAAAGATATATTCCTCATTTTCGGTAATAGTTAAACCATCAGATGGAGAAAATTCTTTTGGCGTTTTATATACCGCATTATCCACCTTGGCAATACCGCAGGAAGAAAGTATGAGAGAAGAAACGAGGACCGTGATAATTAAAGTAATAAATTTTACCTTTTTCAAGCTTCTTCCCCCTTTAAGAATAAATAATCTCACTTATAAGCGTTACAATAAATCCGCCTAACTGTTGCACCAATGTAGCTGTAATAAAAATAAGGAATACAACCACTACCATACCAAAAAGCGAAAGCAACGCAGTTCCCACAAATCTGCCGAATGAAAAATCGTGAATTTTAAGGCTTCCCACCGTTATCATAATACCTGCATACAATAAACAAATGACATTAAACACAGTCAAAAATCCTACTTCATTGGCAACAAAGAAATGTGAAAGGCCAAGGAACAGCAGGTTATATATTATAAGTGGCATTAAGGAATAGGAAATAACAACAAAAATTTCTTTAAGCTTTCCTATTCCGCCAAACAAGGTACATACTGCCCAGTTAGCAACTGTCCATAACAGAACAAAGCCAAAGGTCTGAATAAGAGTTAAAAATGCGTTGAATTCAGCAGGGTCGTAATCTGTAAACAAAAATCCGCCTGCAGTAGTTTTTAAAACTGTTGTGCAGTAGAAAACAGCTATTAAAACAAACGCTAATTTGCAAGAACCCTCATTTTTATATTTAACTCTATCAAACGAATTAAACGGGTGAAGCAAGGAGTTTAGCATTGTATTAAGCTTGATATTTTTCACAGGCTTCTTTTCTTGCTTAGAGCGTCTTTGCACCCAGATTATAACCAAAACCAACAGTACTATAATCCCTATAAATATAATCGGGAAATATTTAGCCAAAAATTCTCTTCTTACGCTTTTAAAGGCTAAAGAGTAGGTCTGCTTATCATAACCCTGCTTAGCATAATCTAAAGCCAAATCGTATTTTTCTTCGGAATTATATATCTTTGCAAGACTTTTGTAGGCTAACTGATTATTCTTATCAAGCGACATTATTTTCAGCCAGTCTTCTTTACATTTATCATAATGACCCGAAATTATAACATCGTCAGCATTCATAACCAATTTGCCGTAATCAGTAGCCTTGAAAATTGTAACCCTGTTAAGCTCTCTATCGGAAACTAAAACATCATCACCGTTTAAAGCTATTGCTGAAGGCAGGCTGAATGTACCGAGAGTTTCTCCCCTGCCTATACCGCCGCCGAAAACACACAAAAGCTGATTTTCTCGGTCGTAGACAAAAATTCTGCCGTAGGTTGAATCTATAACATAGACAAAGTTTTTGTCATCAACTGCAATACCTAACAAGTCCTGTGCTTTGGTAACATTAAGCACCTTTGAAACGGTGGCATCGGCATAATTAAAATCATCATTGCCGAAAACGCTCACACCGCCGGGATTAAATCGCTTTACCTGACCTGTTTGCACTTCTATTGAAGACGAATCGGTAACACCGGTAACAGTATAAACAAAATCCGAGCCGTCAACCACCAAATCCACAAACTGGTAAGGAAGCTTACTGTCCGACAAAGCACGCTTTTCATTGGTCATAAAAAGCTCTGTAAACAAAGCCTTAATTGATTCGCCAATTGTACTTGCCACATTATTAGCGCCGAAAAATCCTAAAAATTCATTATCGGGTGAATAAAGCAATGCACCGTAAAAAGAGCCTTGGCTTAAAACGTAAATATATCCTCTGGAATCCTCTGCAACCTTAATCGGGCTATAGGTGAAATCCTCAGGAATAATATTGCTTTCAGGCAAAATTAATTCGTATAAATAGTTACCGTTCTTATCTGTTGCAAGCACAGTTTCATAATCTGTATTTGCAATAAGAATAGCACCTTCATCATTTACGAATATACCGCCTGCGTTATCAAAATAATATTCTTCGCCGTCAGTGCTCTTTACAACCTCAATTTTAGAAACAAGCTGATATTTATTATCAAGTATATAAACCACGCCTGCTCCACCGTCAAGAATATAAACATTACCGTCCTTATCGGTGCAGACATCGTTTATTTTAATAAGCTCCTCTGCTCCAAGATATTTGTAATCAATAGCAAAGGACGGCTCATACATCGGCTTAATATATACCGCCTTTTTCTCCTGCCCTGCATAATCTTGCCAATATGTATAGGATTCGTAAGAAATCTCGGGCGAATCAAGTGCAGTTGATGCCTCTGCCAAAAGCATGGGAACAGAGAGTAATACTACTGCTAAAAAGGCAATTATTCTTTTAAAGCACTTCATATTTATAATCATCCTTTTCAAACTGATTACTCCTTTATTCCTGCGCTTGACATAGCTTCTACAACATTACTCTGAGAAATGAAATAAACCAAAATGGGCGGAATCATCATAATAACCGTTACCGCCATTGCACTACCTGAACGTGCAATACCGCCTGCGGTAATTTGTGACATAATCTGAGGCAAGGTTTTAAGCTCCTCGGAAAAAATTGTTCCCTGAGGAACAGCCGCCCAGTTATCACGGAAGGTAAATAATGTAAGAGTAAGCCATGCGGGCTTAACTATCGGGAAAACTATCTGGAAGAAAATACGGAAATTGCCCGCACCGTCTATTCCCGCAGCTTCAATAAGAGAATCGGGAACAGAGCCTTCCATATACTGCTTCATAAGAAATACACCCATTGTTGCAGCCAGATGCGGAAGTATGTATACAGAATAAGTATCTATCATTCCGAGCTTTGAAAAAATCAAATACTGTGGAACCGCCAAGGTATAAGCTGTGAACAGCAAGGCATACTGAACGATATTGAAATAAGCCTTACGGATTTTAAGCTTACTTTTTGCAAGCACAAAAGCCGCCATTGAAGCTATGATTACATAAACAACAGTGGTAACAATACTAACAAAAAGGCTGTTAAAAATGTATCTTGAAAGGGGTATTTTCAGGTTTGAAAGCAGGTTTGGTAAAGATAAATAGTTCTGCAATGTAGGTCGCTGTACCCAAAAAAGGCTTGGTGGAAATTTCAACAGCTCATCTATTGGTTTAAACGAGGTTGTTACGCAGTAAATGAGCGGTAAAACCGAAAACAAACCGCCTGCAATAAGAATAAGACAATAAAAGAAGTTGCCAACCTTTGAACGTGTATATCTTCTGACAGTTGAGCCGGATTTCTGCATAGATAAAACAGCTCTCAGCTTTTCGTTTTTAATCTTCATATCCGCACTCCCCTCACTTACCGACGCCGTTAAGAACTTTTCCGATAAGCCAACGGGCAAAAGCCATTATTGCAAACAGGCATACTGCTATTGCGCAAGCGTAACCGAGTTCGTATCTTACTGTACCTACATCGGACATATACGCCACCATTGTATCCGCCGCATTGCCAACACTTGGATAGCCTGCAAGCTCAACAGCTATACTTCCAACAGTAAAGCTTGACTGAATCTGCATTACTGCACTGAATAAAAGCATATGCTTCATAGCAGGAAGTGTTATGTACCAAAGCTCCTGCCAACGGCTTCTTATACCGTCGATAGCGCCAGCCTCATAAAGCTCATTGTTAACATTCTGAAGACCTGATATATTTGATAAGAAGGATATACCCATACTCTGCCACAGCTGAACTATCATAATAACAGGTAAAACATAAACCTCATTTTTAAGCCAAGCCACCGGCTCGGTTATAAGGTTCATTGAAAGCAAAACGCTGTTTATATAACCGTAAGAGTCGTTACTGAAAGCTACCTGCCATATATAGTAAGCATTTCCCACAAGAGCAGGGGCATAAAACAGGAACGATAAAAATGTTCTGATGGCGGGTTTGAATTCGTTTATAAACCAAGCCAGCACAAAGGAGAGCAAAAAGCCTACAGGACCTGTGAAAAACGAGAACAAAACTGTATTTTTAACTGTTGTTAAAAATACCTCATCATCAACAAACATACGGAAATAGTTATCAATTCCCACAAATTCCATCTTATGAATCATATCATAAGAAGTAAAGCTTAAAGCAATGGAGGATATTATAGGCAAAACCAAAAACAGTAAAAACATTACTGTAAAAGGGGCTAACATAACGTAAAAAGACGCTTCGCTGCGAAAACAGCTTTTTCTTTTGGTACTCATATTAATTTCCCCTTTCTTTGTTAATTACTGTAATCATTGATTTTGCGTGTTATCTCATTATCGGCAACCTTACTCCAGGTAAGCAAAGCTTCCTTGGTGGAGGAATTTCCGTTTACTACCGCCCAATAAGCCTGATCTACCGCACGGGTAAGATAATAGCTACCAGGCACCTCAGCTACCTCTTCAACATTCTCCCAAGCAGAAAGAATTACATTTAAATCCTGCTTTTTCCAGGACATATTTGACACCGCTTCAATATTTGCAGAAGCCACTCTGCCGAGAGTTCCTAAAATTGTTTCAACGCTGTCAGAATATTTAAGCTGAGTATCGGCATCAGTCCACCATTTAAGGAATTCCCAAGCATATTTTTCATTACCTGTGCCTGAAATTATTCCGCAGCCTGTACCCGAGCCTGCTATGGCGTTATTAATCTTGCCGTTCTCCCCTTCAACTCCGGGAATTTCAGCTATTGACCAATTCTCGCTGATTTCGGGAGCTGCATTCACAAGAGTTTGATAAAGTGTGTAGCTTTCAATACCAAGAGGCATTGTTCCAATTCTGAATCGGTTATAGAAGCTGGCTTCCTTAGGAAGCTTATATTTTGTATAAAAATCGGTCCAGAATTCAAAAACCTCTAAGGTTTCGGTATTGCTTAATGTGCAGGCAGTACCCTCATTATTATACATACTAAGTCCGTTCTGGTGCATAAGTGTCGGGAAAAGGCTTAGTCCGCCAACACCTGTATTTACAGTGGTAGCAGTAGTAATTTTAAGGTAAGGTATCCAGACCTGCATATTATTGCGCTGTAAAGTAACCGTAGCTTCTATAAACTCTTGCCAGGTGGTTGGTACCTTGATATTTAATTTATTGAGTATATCACTGCGGTAATACATAACATAAAATGCCTGCGTATCAGGAAGTGCATAAACACCACCATTATACTCATAAGGCACCGAAGCCGTTTTTGAAAAACGCTCGCTCACATTTTCGTAATCCTTGAATTTTGTAAGATCGTACAATGCGTCTCGCATAGCAAGGTTTACAGGCTCACTTCGAGCCATATGTAAAGACAAATCAGGCGGATTTCCTGCCAGAATTCCCTTGATTATACCTGCGTTTACGATTTCGAGTTTAACATTTATATTCTTTTCGGGAGTAAAATCTTCGGCTATCATATTGCCGAGAATTTCAGCTTGGTCTCTGCCCCAGTTTACCCAAATTTTTATGGTTGGTCTGTCACCGCCGGCAGTTCCCAAGGTATTATAATCTGCACTAAAAGAAGCGATAAATCTGCTGATACCGAAAAAGAGCTTGTTAAAGAAGCCTTTTTCTACCGCTTCAGCTTCCTTTTCGGGAGCCGAAAGAATTATTCTGTCAAGTGAGAGCGGCATTGATTTCATATCATAAAGCCAACCGCCAACACCAGTATAATTGCTGTAATAATCGGACAAATATCTTTGAGCGGTATAAGGGTTATCTATCATAGATTTAAGCACTCTTGCCATACTTTTAAGTGCCGCTATCATAGAACTACCCGACATTTGTGTAGATTTATTCATTTCATCTGCCAAGGAAACAAGGCTGTCATAATCAGCCTGCAAATTCTCATTCAAATCGGGAATTTGGCGGAATAAATCATAATCTCTGTTTTTATCGGGTGACTCACCTGTTATCATAGAAATATTTATGTAAATATCTCCAAGGGAGTTTACCACCTTTTCTAAGCGTCTGTAATATTCGGCGGTAGTGCTTAGTGTTACAGACATTGTGATAATGTGCTCGCCCTTTTTAAGATAAAACATATAAGGCTCTTTCTCTTTAGAAGAAAACTCTGAATACTGCCAACCGTTACCGTAAACAAAAGGCACAGCTTCTGCCTCTTTAAAAGGCACTTCGCCGTCAATTAAAATTTACGGTAAGAGGTTGTGTTAACAGCCTCGCTTTGCTTAAATTTAAAGCCAAGCTTATAATAACCGCTTTGCGGCACATTCACTTTCCAGCTTATTTCTTCTGAAGGTGAATTCCAGCTGTTGAAGCCTATTGTGTTAAGCAGAGTTTTAGTAGCGCTTGAAGGGCTTAAAGACGGGTCACTGTTATCGGATTTTGGAATTAAGGTTTTATCGGTCTTGTAAACCGCATTTTCTGCCTCAATAACTATCTGCTCGCCTTTATA
Source organism: Oscillospiraceae bacterium (assembly GCA_015066445.1). Taxonomy (GTDB): domain Bacteria; phylum Bacillota; class Clostridia; order Oscillospirales; family Acutalibacteraceae; genus UBA737. The sequence continues at coordinate 80,378 of SVOK01000004.1, forward strand.
GCTTTCAGCTTTATAACTTTTTTTATAAGTAGCATAATCGGGTGCTTCCAAAGGTGCGGTTAATGTGATTTGTTTAATTTCAAGACTTCCTGATAATACTTCTATCTCAAGTGTATGATTTCCTTCTGTCAGGTCAAATTCATAAGGGTCAAGTGCAATACCTGTGGAATCGGATATATATTGCTTTGTAAATCCGTCCCAAAGAGCTTGATCAGGTGCAGATTGATTACCCACACTGTCGGCACGAATTTCGCCACCGTCAACCCATATCTGTGGCAATTCCAGTGTTGCCATTTCTTCAAAGCAAAAGTCACCGTCAATTTTTAAAGCAAATTCGGGCTTATCCTTGCTCTGTGACGCATTATATTCAATTTCAATTATGTAACGTGAATCACTGTCCACAGCAAACTCGAAGCTTGCCTTTTCCTCGCTGTTAAGCTTTACTGTACCGTTAGATATAAGCTCGGTTTCACCGTCTGCTGCCGAGAATTTAAGTTCCTCTTTATAATCGAAATAAGTTCCCTTAACTGCTTGCGACTGTAAATCGGTACCAATATCTAATGCGGTATCACTGCTGTTTTCCGCTAATACAGAAAAAGCAGGCAATATAAAGACTATAGCAAGTAAGGCTGCAAATAAACGTTTCATAGCACCGTCTCCGTTTAAATTCTTTACAAGGTATATAAATCCTTGAACTCTCTGGGCGAATAGCCGTATTTCTTTTTGAATATTCTTGAGAAATAAAGCGGGTCCTCGTACCCTATTGATTCAGCTATCTTTTTAATACTGAAATTGCTGTTCAGCAATAAATTTTCTGCAGTATTAAGCCTTTGCTGTGTAATATAAGCTCTGGGGGTACAACCAAAGTTTTCTTTAAAAATAATTGTAAACTGATTTACTGAGCAACCGTAAATATCGGCGTAATACTCTATCGGTAAATTCTGGTCATAGGTTGTGAGAATATTTTTAGCAACCTCCAAAAGTCTTTCGTTGACAACGTTTTTTTGTTTATTGTTGCAAAGTGCATCACCGATGTAGCTTAAAAATATATTAAGATAGCTACTGCATATCGCTCTGTAAAATTCTGTAGGTCTTTTGAATTCGGCGATTATATTGTAAATCGTGGATTCTAAATGCGAGGGCTTAAAATTAAGATGCGCAAACGAAGTATCAAGGTTACAGCTTTTTAAAACCTCTTCAACCTTTCTGCCGGTAAAGTGAACCCAGAAAACTCTTGTTGTATTCTCCATAGCATAAGAATAAAACTGAGATTCCTCGGGGCGAAAAAGCACTATCGAATTTTCGTTCACAGAATTCCGCTTTCCGTTATGCTCAAACACACAGCTTCCTTCCTCGATATAAAGCAAAAGATAATCCTTTCGTCCGCTTTTTCGGCTCATAACATAATTCTTTTTTAAACCTGTATAACAATCTATGCCGCAAGAATTAACGAATAAATCATATTCATCGGTGGCGTAATCAGAGTCTAAGACAAACTGACCGTCTCTGCCTGATATGAAATAATTGTGCTGATTTTTCAAGCCTAAAACACCTCGCAAATAAAAACATAGATTTTTTCATTTTTTAAAAGGACCATTTTAATTCGTTTTAATTATAACAGTTTTAGTATGCTAAATTAAATAGATTTTTTAAAAAAAATATGGAATTTTTCACAATATCACATATAAAATATCCACAAATACATAATTTTGTTAAATATTGCTATAAAATTTTGTAAATTTTAATTTTTTTGAGTTTAAATACTTTTACTTTTTTAAAAATTAAAAAACAGTTATTTGAATTCAAAATATAAACTTTGTAAATTGAAAAATATGGATAAATTCACTTGTTATGGATTTTTATTCCGATTTAAAAAGAGGGCTGTGAAATACAGTCCTCTTTAAATAATCAGCAATATATGCCATATATTAAAATATTATATTTTTCATTCACACACCGAACAGTTACCTCTTTAATGCTCTTAACCTCACCAAACGCAAGATTAAGCATATTAATTTGATAATTTTCACGGTTTTTCTCATAACTGAATTTTGCAAATGGCTTAGCATTCTCAGCAACAGGATTAATGCGTGAAGATCCGAGTGTGGTTAAAACGGTTGTAATATCGACACCGTTTTTAAGTCCAAATATCTGTTTTTCGCCGTTTTCAAAGGTCACTTCAACCTCTGCCACGGCTTCGCCGTACTCCCCTGCAATGGGATAACCGTAAGGCATAGCAACTGCGCCTATGATATTTATACTGTCGCACTCACCGTCTCCCGAAAATACAACGGGATAATCATTTGCAACAACAAATGGGGTTGTTGCAATTGCCTCAACCTCTTGTTTTTGAAGCTTTGGACCCACAGCTGTTTTACGTGCTCTCATACGGATACGGTACTCGGGTATTGGCTCATCTACCGAAGTCAAGCATTCAGCGAAATCTTTACCGCCTGTTCCCGTCATAGGTTTACCGCTGAATTCACATAGCTGTTCATATTCGTAAAGCTTTGTAAAATCGTTATCCACTTCTTCGCTGAGAGCCTCGCAAAAAGCGGGGAAAATCATAGTGGGATTACGGTATTTATCAGTAAGACCTTCTCTGAGCACACCGTCAATACAAGCCGGTCTTCCACGGTTAAAATCATTAAGCTCGGACCATTCCCAGAAGCACATTCCCGCAAGGGCAGCTTCATCAGAACGGTTCACAAACAGCTTTTTCATTGCTATTATAAAATCCTTTAAAAGATGAGGATTATCATAAACATAATATCCTCCCCATTCGGTAAATATTAAAGGCTTATCGGTTAAATATTCTGCCGAAATTTTTGAACGCTCAAAGGTTGGAGCGTAAGGGTGCATAGTATAAAAATCAAAACCACAGATATTATAATACTTTTTTGTATCCTCAAGGCTCATACAGTTAGCACCCGAAACCATACGGGTGGGGTCATATTCCTTGCAAGCCTTTGCAGAATCAATTAAAAACTGCTCAGTAAAACGGCACTCATTAAAACAGAGCCAAAACGCAATCGATGGATGATTACGGTCTCGCATTATAGTTCTTTTTAAAACCTCAATACTGCCTTCTGCAACCTCTTTATCCGAAGTATCCGACCACCAAAGTCCGGGTTCTTCCGAAACCATAAGACCGATTTTATCAGCCAAATCCAAAATCTTTTTATTGTGAGGATAATGAACAAGTCTCACAAAATTACAGCCTGCATTCTTAATCATTCTAAGATCTGTTTCCATTTGCTCAACCGTTGGAGTATGACCACTGTCACCAAACATTTCATGCTTGCAAACGCCCTTAATAAAACAGGGCTCGCCGTTAAGCAATATAGCATGCTTATCACAGGTAATCTCTCTGAAGCCCACATTATGGCAATATTTTTCTTCACCACAAGAAACCTCTAACTGATAAAGAGTAGGGCTATCGGGCGACCAAAGCTCTACCCCGTTTACTGCAACTGCTACTGCTTCTGTATTGGAGCTTTGCTTAAAGGCACAAATTTCTTTGCCTTTTAAAAACAGCTTTACATCGCACTCTTTATCGAGACTTGCCTTTATTTGCACGTTAACCTCAGCATCTTTATAATTATTTTTAAGGTCAGTCCAGAAAAATACATCCTCAAAATAGAAACTATCAGCATAAAGTATTCCAACATCACGTATAATTCCGCCAAAGTTTTCCCAACCTTCGGTAGGACCGAATTTGGGCTTTATATCCTCTAACTCAACTCTTAATATATTTTCTTTCTGCTTTGCAATTTCTCCTATTTCAAAACGGTATTCGCTGTAGGGAAGCATTTTTCCCAAAAAGGTTTCATTTAAATAAACCGAAGCTTCATATGTAATACCCAAGAATTCTAAAAAAATATGCTCTGATTTTTGTTCCAAATCAAAACAGAGCTCACATTCAGAATGACCCACAGCCAAACAGGAATAAGGAACTGTAACAGAAGTTTTTGCGCCCTTTCCTATTCTGTAGCTCCACTCGCCGTTCAAGCTTTGATACTTCATAACCTGACCTCCCAAGTTTTTTAATTATTATACCATTAATAAAACTTAAATTAAATATGAATTTTAAAAGGTTTATGGATTTTTTCACAAAAAGAAACCGTTAAAGTGATTTTCGCTTTAACGGTTTAAAAATTTAAGTTTCTTCTAAAAATATAGGGTTAGTCCAAGCCTTGTTACCGTTCTTATCAACAACAGTAATTCTGACATAAGAATAAGGTCCTGCCCAATGCTTCAGTTCAAACTCAGCACGGGTGAGAGAGCCGTCCTCCGACTTTACCATTCGGGTTGGGTGCTTATCGCTTTGTAGGCGTATTTTTGCCACGTTTGAACACTCAATTACAGCCTTGTTATCCTCAATGTAAAAATCATAAATCTCAGGTCCGCAAGTAGAATAAAACTCCCCTGCCTCTAACGCCCTTAAAATGTCATTAACATTATTTTCTGCATTTACCATTACCCAACCGTTACAATGCTCACTTAAAGCGTGACCGTCATCAGTAGCAACACCGTAAATGTTTATACCTTGACCGAGCAGTTCGTCCCAATATGCCGCATCGGTATCCATATCACAATTAATTGCACTACCGCTGTTCCAAATTTCCATAGCAAAATTACCCTTTTGCTTTTCAAAATATTTAGCAGGTGTACTGCTCCATTCGGGGTGACAGTAAACAGTTAAGTTTTTATTGTTATGCGCTTTATCAAGAAAGCTTTGGTACTCGAATTGATCCTTAGCCTTGCCACGTTCCAAAACAACATCCTGTTCAAATCCATTGCCGTCCTCTTTTTGGGGGCCAATACAGAGAGTATGAAAATGACGGCAACCGTGACCGCTATCGATTTGGTTATCAAATTCCATACCGGGAATAATTGTGAGTCCGGTTTCAGGTGCATAGTTTATGTAATTATAATTTCTGTGGTCTGTGATAGCTAAAAAATCATATCCGTTCTGCTTATGAATACGGATAACCTCGTCAGGAGCCACCTTACCGTCTGAACGGGTGGTATGACAGTGAAGTCCGCCCTTTAGCATTTTCCTTTTAAGCTTAAATGCCTGTTGTTTCATAGTAAGACCGCCTTTTAGGTGAAATCTTTAAGATAGCAGAAGTATGATGGCACGTGGAATTTGGGGAACATTGTGGGGAAAAGCGCAAATAAATGCTTATCAAGCTCGCCACCATCAGTTTCAAGACGGTAAGCATTGAAATAAATTTCACCGTCACCGCTCATTATATTTTTAAGTTCAAACTCAAGCTCTGCAATATAACCGAAATCAGTTCTTTCCACATTACTCTTTACAAAACACTCATCAACAAAATCAATGTCAAGCACAGGGAAGTTCTGCTCATCAACACCGCAATTAGTCATTTTAGCTATCATAAGCTGATTTTCGGTGCTTATTTCAATTTCATAATAAACCTTACGCTCAGGGTCAGAGCCGATTAAAATTTCGCAAGCATCACCTGCAGAATGAATATCGTTATATTTTTCACCCGAGCTATAATACTCGGTATGGTGAGCTGTAAACTTAAACTTCACAACTCCGTCTTTCTCAGTTATATCAACTGTAGTATCATAAACTGGTTTTCCGCCTGTACGGCAATCCTTTAATTCGTAAAGCATAATTTAATTTACTCCTTTAATAACCTCTAAGTGAAACAATAATACAACTTATTTTTATCACAGAATATACTTTTAGTCAATACGGGTTTCCTGAATTTTTAATCTTTTTCCCAACTTTTACATCAGAAACCTTTGTTATGTAACCAATAACCTTATTAAAATAAGCCCCATAGCCAAAGTATTCTTGCGAGCTTTTTGCTATGGGGTTTTGTTACGGATTACAACCTTTACAGGGAGAATAGCCCTTTTCTAAAAGAGTGCTTCTGTCCTCTTTGGAAAGCTTTTTATTGCTTGCCTTTATATCCTTTGCAAGACTGCAATTAGCAGTATGAAATTTTTTAGAATTAGTATTTAATATATATTCGGTTTCAGTCTCATTTCCGTCAGGCGTTATTTTATCGCCTGCAAGCTTACTCTCACCGTTTGAATAATTGATTTCAATTCCGGGCTGACTGTTATATGCATAAACATTAAAGCATATACCCTCACCGTTATCCTCAACCGAAAACGCTTCCATCTGAACTCCGCTTGCGAGTAAATCCGAGCTTTTATAAACAGGTGTAACCCTATAAATCACATGATTTTCTGTTTCTCTTACATAGTCAGCTATCATATTTTCAAAAGGCAACATTCCTTCGATATTAAGATAGCGAGTTCCTGTTATAAGATTTTGTTCATTAGCGTTTTCTCCCGTAAGCTGAAAGCCTATCAAATGACAACGGTTGTATAAATATTTACCGTCAACAATATCATATTTAACGGTGTGCCAGCCTGTGGGCTTTACCTGACCGATACTTCCCCGTTCCTCTGTGGGCATAATATCTGTACCAATGCAAGCCATAACTACACCGCATCTGCCAAAACTATCAAGCTTTGAATAGCTTTCATAGCTTTTTGTTACTAAATCCTTGCTATCAAATTGAGGCTCGTTATTCCTTATTGCAACATAAGGCTCACCGCTAAATTCTGGTGCATCATTTACAGAAGCAATATAATCCTCGGGATAGCTCTGAGACGAAGAAGAATTAACTTCAATGTTTTCGTTTGGCTTTTCTGTATCGCCGCAGCTACAAAAAATCAAAGTTGCGCTTAAAATCAGGCACAAAGCTAAAATCAATTTCTTTTTCATAAGCTGTATATCTCCTCTGTAATCTCAGGGTGGGAATTACCGACAAAATTTTCTGTACTAACAAGCCTCATATTTTCTAAAAAACCGATAGGAAACTTAAAATCAGATGGGTATTTTCTGTTCCAGCGGTAAAGAATTAAACCCTCAATTTTTTCGGTAAATTCAGTAATATCTGCATTTTCAACAAAGCAATATTCGCCATCGGCGGCTTCTTTAAGAAAATCCTTGCTGACAGAAACCTCGTGTTTTGCAAAAAGCTTTGCAGAATAGTCGTTCACCCAAAGTCGGCTTTTAGCAGAAAGCTTTGATACCCTATTAATCAATACTTCATCTGAGCTTTGGCGCCTTTTGTTAAAAAGCATACCGTTTCCATCATCAAGGCAGGCTATAATAATCATTCGTAATACCTACCGTTAAGAAAAGCTATTGTTCTTTCAACAGATTCTTTACATTCCTTGGAAACATCTTCCTTATTCGCTCTATAATCATACATAGCGCAATAATCGGATAAATCCTTATAAAGGCTTTTTGTATGCTCGCTTGTTATTCTTGTGAGATTTTTTGCAAACTCACTGCCATAGCTTCGCATTTCCTTTTTTTCTATTCCTGCCATAAGACGCTCATAATGAGGCAGGCAGAACATAGGCTGATTATTAAACATCTCTCTGAAATCACGTTCTTTTTCATAACAACGGTAAATTGTTGCTATCATTCTTGAAATACCGTATTCAATTTTGTCACAAATAAAGCAGGTTTCGCTGATTTTAGCGGCTCTCTCCCCTTTTTTTGCAGGAGATACAAAAATATTCTTGGTAAAAACGTTTTTGTTAATTTCGTCTATATGAGTTTGAAGCATAAGCGCTAACTGAAGTCTGCCACGGTGAGCCATCATATCAGTATAATGCTTTTCGCAAAAGCCCACACGGTTAGTTTCAATTCTTACATCGGGCTCCATCATAGCGTCACCCATTATGTAATCAATAATTCTGTGCTCAATAGTATCCCTCATTCGGCATATAGGGCAACCGTCATTTTCCTCAAAAACCTCACTGACAGGTATGGTACAAATATCATCTCTCATAGCTTTACTCCTAAAATTTATATATTTACATTTTAGCATAAAAATTATATAATATCAATGGTGATTAAATGTATATAAAGGAATTTAAAAATAATAATGTCTACATATCCGGCATCTCAGACTTTGACCTGCCCCAAACTCTTGACTGCGGTCAGGCGTTCCGTTGGGAAGAAGCCTCTGTAGGCAGATGGAGGGGCGTTGCTTATAACAAGTATTTAGAGCTTGAAAAGCTGAGCGACGACACTATTGTGCTTTATAACACAAGCGAAGAAGATTTTAATAATATATGGTGCGATTATTTTGATTTAAACCGAGATTACGGCGAAATTATTGACGCCATAAGCGGTAACGAGATATTAAAAGCCGCCGCCTCATTCGGCAGCGGTATAAGGGTGCTTAATCAGGAACCTTGGGAGACTCTTTGCTCGTTTATAATATCCCAAAACAATAATATCAAGCGAATTAAGGGTATAATTGCCCGTCTTTGTGAGAATTTCGGCGAAGATATGGGAGGATATTATTCTTTCCCAACCGCTCAAAGGATTGCAAGCCTTACTCTCGAAGATTTAAGTGTTCTTCGTTCAGGCTTCAGAGCAAAATATATTCTCGATGCCGCTAATAAAGTTGCAAACGGAGAAATTGATTTATTAAATCTTAAAAATATTGCTGTAGACGATGCTAGATGTGAGCTTATGAAGATAAAGGGCGTAGGCCCAAAGGTTGCCGATTGTGCTCTCCTGTTCTCACACCGTCATATTGACGCTTTCCCGAAAGATGTATGGATAAAGCGTGCTATGGAGGTATTGTTCGGGGGAGAGCTACCTAAAGAGGCTGTTCCGTATGCAGGGATTGTGCAACAGTATATTTTCTTTTATGCCCGAGAAACTAAGCTTAAAATTGATTAAAAAACAAAATTGTCGCAAGAGTGGCACCTTCCTTACGGAGTGTTTCTCTTGCGGCAATTTTAATATTTCTCTAAGAATGTATGCGCCTCACCGCTATCACGGTCACGCCAGCCGGGCATTGTTGCCATATTAACATTATGAAGGCTTCTGAAAATGCAGTCATCTGCCTCGGGGTTCTGCAACTTTATATCAGCTATAAGCTGTTTGATTTCTTTTCGTTTTGATGTAAGCTCAATATCGGCATTTTTCTCGGTCATTTTGCAGGCGCACTGCAAAAATTTAAAGCCATTATAATTAGCCCAGGATATAATATCGTTTTCCTTAACCTTATAAAGCGGGCGGATTAGCTCCATACCCTCAAAATTAGTGCTATGAAGCTTTGGAAGCATTGTTTTAATTTCCGATGAATACATCATACTCATTAAAACAGTTTCTATAACATCGTTAAAATGGTGACCTAAAGCTATTTTATTACAGCCCAGCTCCTTTGCTTTACTGTATAGACAGCCTCTGCGCATACGGGCGCAAAGATAGCAGGGCGAGCCTCCTGCCCTATCTGTAACCTCAAAAATATCACTTTCAAATATATGCACAGGCAGATTAAGAAGCTTAGTATTATACTCGATAAGCTTTCGGTTTTCGGCATTATAACCTGGGTCCATTACAAGATAAACCAATTCAAATGGAACATTACTGAATTGCTGTAGCTGTCTTAAACAACACGCCATAAGCACTGAATCCTTACCGCCCGAAATACAAACGGCAATTTTATCATTAGGTTTTATAAGCTCATACTCCTGCACAGCACCTATAAAATTACTCCAGATAGTCTTTCTGTATTTTTTAATTATACTTCTTTGCACTTCTATGTGCTTTTCTAATTCTCTTTTAGCCAAAATAATTCTCCTAAAATAAAAACTCCGTTACAATTATACTTGTAACGGAGTTTTATTTCAATAGTAAATATAATGATTGTAGTTATTACTTACCGTATTTATCACGAGCTACATAGCTTGTGTGTAAATCGTGGTGAGCCTTGTGACCGCCGAAGCCGTCATACCACTCACTATAAAGTGTTTTAACTACAGGAGATTCGTGTGACTTTCTGATAGACATAGCTGCATCCTGATCATAAAGAGCCTTTGCACGAACTGCCTTAAGATCAACAGTATCACGAACATACTGAGGCTGAATAGGCTGACCGCCGCCGTTTACACAGCCGCCGGGGCATCCCATAATCTCAACAAAGGTCCAACCGTCAGGGTTGCCAGCCTTCATTCTGTCCATAACAACCTTAGCAGCAGCAGCACCTGAAGCTACAGCAACCTTAATATCACTGCCAGCGATATTAACAGTAGCCTGCTTTAAGCCCTGTGTGCCACGGAGAGCAGTAAAGTCAATTTCAGTATTATCCTTGCCTGTGAGCCAGTCGTTAGCAGTTCTGAGAGCTGCTTCCATAACACCGCCTGTTGCACCGAAGATAACAGCTGCACCGGTATCCTCACCCAAAGGATTGTCAAATTCTTCATCGGGAAGAGCCTTGAAATTGAGACCTGCACGCATAATCATACGTGAAAGCTCACGGGTTGTGATAGCAATATCAACATCAGGAACACCTGCTGCAGACTGATCCTCACGACCGATTTCAAACTTCTTAGCAGTACAAGGCATAACAGATACAGAAACTATATCCTTAGGATCAATGCCAGCTTTTTCTGCATAGTAGGTCTTGATAACAGCACCAGCCATCTGCTGAGGAGACTTGCAGGATGAGAGGTGATTAATCATATCAGGATAGTAATACTCGCAGAACTTAACCCAACCTGGTGAGCAGGAAGTAATCATAGGAAGAACTCCGCCGTTCTTAATACGCTCAACTAATTCGTTAGCTTCCTCAACGATAGTAAGGTCAGCGGCAAAGTCAGTATCGAATACCTTATCAAAGCCGAGTCTTCTGAGAGCTGCAACCATCTTGCCCTCAACATTAGTGCCGATAGGCATATCAAAGCACTCACCGAGAGTAGCACGGATAGAAGGAGCAGTCTGAACAACTACGTGCTTTGTAGGATCAGCTAATGCTTCCCAAATCTTATCGGTATCGTCCTTTTCAACAAGAGCGCCTGTAGGACATACAGCAGTACACTGACCGCAGGAAATACAGGGAACGTTGTTAAGACCAACCTCAAACGGAGTACCGATAGCAGTATCAATACCACGGTTGTTAGCACCGATAACGCCAACATACTGCTCTTCACAAGCAGCAACGCAGCGACGGCAAAGAATACACTTATTGTTATCTCTAACAAGGTGAGCAGTAGAGTTATCAAGCTCATACTCAGGCTTGAAGCCGCCGAAAGCGGACTCCTCTACACCATAGTCACGGCAGAGCTTCTGCAATTCGCAATTTGTTGAACGAACGCAGGAAAGACACTTTTTATCGTGAGTTGAAAGAATAAGTTCAAGAGTTGTTTTTCTTGCCTTCTGAATTTTTTCAGTATTGGTAAGAACCTCCATACCCTCACTTGCAGGATAAACGCAAGCGGTAACTATACGGAAGCCTCTACCCTCGTTAACCTCAACAACACAGATACGGCAAGCGCCGATCTCGTTCTTTTCCTTCATAAAGCAAAGGGTGGGAATTTCAACACCGGCAATGCGAGCGGCATCTAAAACAGTAGAGCCCTTGGGTACGCTTACAGCAATACCGTTAATTTTAACATTAATCATATCCATTATATTTTAGGCTCCTTTCTTATATTTTGGAAATAGCTTTAAACTTACAGTTGCCCATACATACTCCGCACTTAACGCACTTTTCAGCGTCAATTTCATAAGAAGGTAACTTATGACCGGGAGCTATGTAATCGGTCTTAACAATAGCGCTAACAGGACAGTTTCTTGCGCAAAGTCCGCAGCCGATACACTTATCCTTATCAATTGTAAAGGTAAGAAGATCTTTACATACGCCTGCAGGACATTTCTTATCAACAACGTGAGCTACATACTCGTCACGGAAGAATTTAAGAGTAGCAAGAACGGGGTTAGGAGCAGTCTGACCGAGACCGCAAAGTGAGTTCTGCTTAATATAGTTACAGAGCTCTTCGAGCTTATCAATATCCTCAAGAGTACCCTTACCCTTTGTGATATCATCGAGCATTTCAAGAAGTCTCTTAGTACCAACACGGCAAGGAGTACACTTACCGCAAGACTCGTCAACAGTAAATTCAAGGAAGAATTTAGCCATATCAACCATACAGGTATCCTCGTCCATAACGATAAGACCACCTGAACCCATCATACAGCCGATAGCAGTAAGGTTATCAAAGTCAACCTCGGTATCAATAAGAGACTCAGGGATACATCCACCGGAAGGACCACCTGTCTGAGCAGCCTTAAACTTCTTACCGTTAGGAATACCGCCACCGATATCATCAATAATGTGACGAAGTGTTGTACCCATAGGAATCTCAACAAGACCTGTGTTATTGATGTTACCGCCAAGGGCGAATACCTTTGTACCCTTAGAACGCTCAGTACCCATAGAAGCAAACCATTCAGCACCCTTTAAGATAATCTGAGGAACGTTAGCAAAGGTTTCAACGTTATTTTCAACGGTAGGCTTGCCGAAAAGACCCTTAACTGCAGGATAAGGAGGACGGGGTCTTGGCTCACCACGGTTACCTTCAATTGAGGTCATAAGAGCGGTTTCCTCACCGCAAACGAATGCACCTGCACCGAGGCGGATATGAAGGTCAAAATCAAAGCCAGATTCAAAAATATTCTTACCTAAAAGTCCGTACTCACGTGCATCGTCAATAGCCTTCTGTAAACGCTTAACAGCGATAGGATATTCAGCACGAACATATACATAACCCTCGGTAGCGCCGATTGCATAACCTGCAATAGCCATAGCCTCTACGAGACAGTGGGGGTCGCCTTCAAGAACGGAACGGTCCATAAATGCACCGGGGTCGCCTTCGTCGGCATTACAAACAACATACTTCTGGTCTGCCTTGTTAGGAGCACATAGAGACCATTTGAAGCCTGTAGGGAATCCGCCGCCGCCACGGCCACGAAGACCGGAATCGGTGATTACCTTAATAACATCCTCAGGTGTCATTTCAGTAAGTACCTTACCAAGAGCTGCATAACCGTCCATTGCGATATACTCTTCAATGCTTTCGGGGTTGATAACACCGCAGTTACGGAGTACAACACGGTTCTGAGACTTATAGAAGGTGGTATCACCAAGAGCTACATTAAGCTTTTCTTCAGTAGAAAGCTCCTCGCCTGTTTCACTGTAAACAAGACGCTCAACCTTTCTACCCTTAAGAAGATGCTCTTCAACAATTTCCTTAACATCGCCAACCTCTACACGGCTGTAGAAGGTACCGTCAGGATAAACGATAACAACAGGACCTAAAGCGCAAAGACCAAAACAACCGGTCTCAACAACCTTAACTTCTTCAGAAAGACCGCAAGCTTCGATGTTTTCTTTGAAAGCCTGCTGAATCTGTACACTACCCGAAGAAGTACAGCCTGTACCGCCACAAATAAGTACATGTGAACGAATCATAAAACTTACCTCCAATTAATTCTTAGCAGCAGCTATTGTATAATCGGTAACAATTTTGCCGCCCTTAAGATGTTCTTCAACTACACGCTTAGCCTTATCAGCATCCATCTTTACATAGGTAACCTTGTCCTTACCTGCTTCAAAGATTTCAACGATAGGCTCATACTGACAAAGACCAATACAGCCTGTCTGAGAAACGGTAACCTTATCAGCTAAACCGCCCTCATTTACACACTCAACTATTGCGTTCAGTACAGGACGAGCGCCTGCAGCAATACCACAGGTAGCCATACCTACAACAACGCGAACGTCGGCAGTGCCTTCGCGAAGAACAACCTTGTCCTTCATTTTTTCTTTGATTGCCTGTAATTCAGCCAATGACTTCATAATATATATCTTCCTTTCTGTAATATACTAAATTAAATATATTGTTCGTTAAGATATTCTTCTATCCACTTTATAACATCGTAGGTATTAAGCGGTACATCACCTAAAACCCCACGAAGCTCACGGGTATCAAGCAAAACTTCCCTTTCTTCTTTTTTATGAACGAAAAGAAAATCTGTATCAGGATGACCCTGAATTAAAGTGGTTATACTTGCAACCACATCACCTAACGGTGTGCAGTCTATATGATTCTTGTGAAACACAGCAGTTACTACAGTTCCGTGCTCGTCGGGGTATTCGGATATATGCTTTGAGCTTATACTAAGGTTTCCGCCCGTAAGCTCAGCTTCTAATTTTAAAAGCGGAAGTCCCATACCAACCTTACGTGTGGTGCGGGTGGTATAAAAAGGATTTGTGACCGTTTTTAAAATTTCATCTGTCATACCGCAACCGTCATCTTTGATAGTTAAGGTAAGCTTATCGCCTTCCTCAACAATTTTAATTTCTGTAAGGGTTGCCTTTGCTTTAACCGAATTCTCCGCAATATCCAGAATATTTAAAGATAATTCTTTCATAGCTCACCTTTTAAGAAACGTATTACATATTCGCCCGCATTATCGCTTTCTGCAGGAATTTCGGGCAGAGTTAAAAACTCATTCTGCTCCTTGATATCCCACAAAAAATGTGCATCAGAGCTTATTACAAGCTTTTCCTTTTCTATTCCGCTAAGCTCTGCGCATTCATCAAGCTTTTCTGCAAGATGAACCTCTGCACAACCAAAATGCGGAGTTTCAGGGAAAACGCCAAGCACTGCAATTACTCCGTTGGAATCACGGTCGATATGAGCCGGATAGCAAATACCACCGTAGCTCTCAACAAAGCTTGGTGCTTCATCAAGACTGAGTGTTGTAGCATTACTGAGTAAATGCTCCTCAGAGCCTATGATATTATCTTCGCTGTCACATATAAGCTGATTACCAAAAATATCCGCTCGGTTTGGTATTAAAATCCTTCTTTGCTGTAAGGCTTCATCAAAAGCCATAGCTTTTTTAAGATTTTCAAAAAGGCAAACCACGTGAATATCCTCAGCGGTAGTAAGCTCCATACCTGCCACAGGTAAAATCCCGTGTCGCTTAGCCGCTTCAAAAAAAGCGGGGCAGTTTTTACAGGTATTGTGATCTGTCAGCGCCATAAGATTCAAGCCGTTAAGCTCCCCCATTCCCACAATGCTGTCCGGTGTGGAATCATCGTCCCCGCAGGGTGACAGACAGGAATGAATGTGCAAATCGTAATAATACTTTTTCATAAGACCTGACTTAAAAACACAGCTGTATCATAAATGCTGCATTGTGCCGAAATAATATTTATGTTTTTTTGTTTAGCGGTTTCTATTACCTCTTCTTCAACCTTAACACCCTCAGCAAGTATTATGCAGGAGGTATCTGCCAAAGAAGCTACCGCCAATATATTTAAGTTGGACATTATGGTAATCCAAGCGTTTCCGCTTTCGGCTCTGCCCATAACCCAGCTTAAAAGGTCGCCAATGTATACACCTGAAATGTCACGCTCGGGCTCAGATAAAATAATTGGAGTAAATAACTCTAAATCAGCTAAAGCCTTAACTGTCATTACTTATCCTCGCCTTCCTTCAGTTTATGCTGTCTTATCAGACAATCTTCGATTTTAGCCTGTTTCTTGACAACGTCCTCTGCAAACGCCCTGCAATTAGGCGCTCCGCAGGAGCCACAGTCTATACAAGGAAGCTCTGATTTGAGCTTTTGTATTTCAGACATCATTCGCATAGATTCCTGCATACTGTCACTAAGTCTTGAAATAGGCTTATAAACAGGCATTTCTTTGAACAAAACATCTTCGGGCAGTTTTTCCTTCTGCTCATCAGTTAAGAAGTTTTGCGAAACAGGAAGATAACGCCTTAGCGCTTGTAATCTGGCTTTAGCTATAAACGGATTCTGAATGGTCATAACTCCGCCTACGCAACCGCCTGTACAGGCGTTGAGCTCGATAAACTCAAGCGGAGGTATATTACCGTTTTCCACCTGATCAAGCACTTTTATTACATTATCAATACCGTCTGCCGCTAAATAACTGTCGTTAAATATTGCGGTCGCTTCTCCACCAGAAGAAGCCCATCCGATGCCTATCATACCTGAATTGGAGAGAGATTTCACCTCAGCACCGTATTTCATAGCAGAAATAAGCTGAAAATATATATCGTTTACTGCCACAACGCAGTCAACACGGCTTTTATAATCGGCAAAGCCATTTTTAACATAGCTTGCCTTTGCAGGACACGGGGAAATAAAGCATACTCCTATTTCTTCGTCACGAAGCTCGGGGTGTTCTCGCTTTGCTTTATCACGTGCCAACATTGCCGCAACCTCCATTGGAGGAAGCATTTTAATTATATTTTCTTTAAGAGATGGAAATCTCAGACCTATAAGCCTTAAAACAACAGGACAAGCCGAGCTTATAACCGGCTTTTTAACCGTGTTGTTTTTAAGATAAACTCTTGTATATGCAGAAACAAGCTCTGCTGCTGCGGATACCTCGAAAACATCATCAAATCCGATTTTAAGAAGTCCGTCCAGAACATAGTCTACATCGTCAAGATTTTCAAACTGACCATAAAGCGTAGGTGCAGGAAGAGCAATCTTCCATTTAAAGCCATCCATTGCGGAAAGCTTACTGCACTTGGCTTTTTTAGCGCTTTGAGGACAAACCCTTATACATTCGCCGCAGTCTATGCAACGTCCTTCGTTAATAACCGCACGGTTATCCCTTATTCGGATAGCCTCGGTAGGACAGTGTTTAAGACAGGTAGTACAGCCGTTACATTTCGGGGCATCTAAATATACTGAATGCTCATAAGTATTCATAAATATTACCTACCGAAATTTAATTAATATTAACCCTCATAGTTATTGTAGTGCCTTCGCCCACAACCGAATCGATTTTCATATAATCTGTGTATCGCTTCATATTAGGAAGTCCCATTCCGGCTCCAAAGCCCAAAGAACGGATATTATCGGTCGCAGTGGAAAAGCCCTCCTGCATAGCCTGATTAATATCTTTTATTCCGGGGCCCTTATCGCAAAGACGGATTTCAATATATTCCTCTGTTACAGATACGTCGGCAGAGCCGCCGCCTGCGTGGATAACCATATTGATTTCACCCTCATACATAGCTATAGATACACGTCTTATAATTTCGGGCGGTAACCCTAACTGTCTTAAATTCTTTTTCACTCCAACAGATGCCTGCCCGGCAGATGTGAAATCGCCGCCATCAACGTCGAAATGAAAGTTAAGAATGTCAGACATTTTTAGCCCTGTTTCCTACAAGACCGTTGCTGTAAAGAATACCGCAGGCCTCGTATAATCTTTTGGTTGTAGCCAATAACACAATACCGCTCTCATTTGCAAGCTCAATCATTTCGGCAGTGGGAAGCTTTGAACGAACAAATACGATACATTTCATATCCATCATTTCTGCGGTACGAATCACCTGAGAGTTAACAAGGCCTGTCATTAAAACGGCCTGATCCTTAACATAGGCTAAAACGTCGCTCATCATATCACTGCCACAGGCTGAGTAAACATGTTCGCTTAAGCCTTCCTCACAGCAGATAACCTGAGCTTCAAGTAAATCCTTAATTGTACTGATTTTCATACAGCTTCTCCCTTCGGGAAGAATTTATTTACTGAATCCGTATTTTTCCAAGATGCCGTCAACATCGTCAGCAGTAAGACGACCGTAAACCTCTTCGTTAACGGTAAGAACAGGAGCCAATCCGCAAGCGCCTATACAACGGCAAGCGGTAAGAGAAAACTTTCCGTCCTCTGTACACTCATCTGCGCCGATACCGAGTCTTTCGCTCAGCTTGTCAAAAATATCACCTGCGCCCTTAACGTAGCAAGCGGTACCAAGACATACTGAAATGTTGTACTCACCCTTAGGTGTAAGTGAGAACTGTGCATAGAAGGTAGCAACACCGTAAACTTTTTCAAGCGGTACGTCCATTCCTTCAGCGATCATTTTCTGCACTTCGATGGGAAGATAACCGTAGATATCCTGTGCACCCTGCATAACAGCCATTAAAAGACTCTTGTCATGCTTGTTAGCATCGATTAATTCCCAAAGCTTTTTTTCTTGTTCGGCAGTTCCCTTAAAGGGAAGGTTACTAATCTTTTTTAGCATTTGAACCGAATCCTCCTCTATATTTTTGTAAGTCTGCTTTGGCGAACTATCAAGCCTTCACTTAACATAGTTTTGCCAAGGCATACATATACTACTGTAGTATAACATATAAATTTCAATTTGAAAACCCCTTTTTTCAAAAAAATTGATAATTTTTTAACGATTTTGCAGTAAATCAGTGAATTTTGCGGAAATTTCCAAATTTCTGAGAAAAAATCGGTTTAAAAGCACTCTTCTTTTCTACTTCGCCCACAAAAAATAAAAACAGGAAACCTTTTCTGAGGCTTCCTGTTTTTCATTCCATAGTATAAATAAAATTTATTGTATCAAATTCAAATTCGGTACCGTAATACATTGCGGTATACTGCTCGCCTGAAGCTTCCTCGGGGAATTTCCGTATAAGTGTTTCAAAATCTTGGCTCGGTTTTATATATGGTATTTCTTCCCTTTTAAAACTGTTCACTGATTTAAAACCAAATTTTTTATAAAAAGAAACAAGCTTCTCAGTTGCAGGGCGAAGAAACAAATCCTTTCCCTCACCCTTAACTTCTTCAATAAGCCTTGCCATATATCCCCTGCCCCTATATTCTTTCAGGGTTGCGGCAGCATAAATATATAAAACCGTTTTAGTTTCGGTCTTAGTTTTAAGCTCGCACGGAAGTGCGAAAAGCATTGAAACAATTTTACCATTTTCTTCAATATAACGGCAGTATTTGAAGCAATGCTCAAAAAGAGCTTCTTCAAAAGGTAAATCAGGCTCAGGGAAAGCCTGTTTATAAAGCTTTAAACATAAAGTTCGTTCATTCATATTTTTTACCTTGCAACATATTTTTTCAACAGTATATCAGGATTATAAGAGAGCTTTGCTTTGCGAAGTCCCTCAAGTCCCATATCGTCTTCACGGTTAATATACTTATATCCGCTAAGCTCGTTTTTGGCAAATTCTCTGTTAATAACAGTATAGCCCTCAGCATACTCGGACAACGCCTTTTCAATATGAATATCAAAAACATCTTCGCTTATAGGCGAGCCGATCGTAAACGCAACTACATTGCCGTCAACAAAAATTGCTCCGCCCTTAGCGCCCAGTATTTCCATATTAGCGAGTATATTACAAAGCCCCTGCTTTTCGCAAAGCATATCCTCATCAGCCTTATCAGCCTTTTCGGCATACCAACGCTCGGCACAAAGCTTTACCGCCTCAACATTTTCGGCAGTTATAGTTTCATAATGCCAGTTATACTTTTTAGAAAAACTGTTTATGTGATTTCGCTTTGAATGAAATTTCTTTCCCGAAAGCTCTGCCAGATTTTCTCTTAAATAGATATATTCAAATGCGTCTCTTACTTCGGTGAAATTATATTCATCAGCAAAATCTGCCTTAAATTTTTCAAATGCGGTACATTCAGGCGACCAGAACACAGGCTTTTTATCACCGCAATATTCTTTAACAATAGCAATTCCTGCTTTTAAATCTCCGCCCAAAGGCAAACGGAAGCTTTCCTTTTCGCCATAGCCAGATTTAATAAAAATCTGACCGTCCTTAATTGCCATCATATTATTATATTTACATTGCCACACAAGTAAATTAACGAAGGCATTTTCGCAGGAAAGCTCTGCATTGTTTCCTATATATCTGTTATAGATATCAACATCATCTATTTCGATTTTTTTAAATTCCAACATAATAATATTTCTCTCAAAAATGTTCGGGCCGATTTAAAACCGACCCGATTTTTTTAGTTAGCAGCAGGAGCTTCAGTAGAAGAACCCGTTGAAGATTCCGTGGTAGACTCAGCAGAAGACTGTGCTGCCTGTTCATTCTTTTTAGCTTCTTCAGCAAGAATATCTGAAGGCTTACCCAAAAGCGAGCCACTGTGGGTTGCACAAGCTGAGGGAACATTACTCTTTTTATACCAGCCTATCGCCTTTGAAGGACAAGCATCTGTAGCGAGTTGACCCGAAGCGGTGCAATAGAACTTATCAACAGCATAGCTGCTGTCAGTAAATTCTTTTGCTTTAAGACCAGAGTGCACCTTGGACATAACATTGCCCCACATTTTAAGTGCAATACCGCTGTGCTTGCTTGCAATTGGCTGCTGAATTTCATAACCGCACCAGCAAGAAGCAACATAATAAGGTGTGCCGCCCACAAACCAAAGGTCATTCTGGTCGTTAGAGGTACCTGTTTTTGCGTATATCTTCATATTATTTACATAAGAAGCCGCCGCCTTACCTGTACCGTTAGAGCCGTAAACAACTGTTTGCAGCAAATGGTTCATTACAGTAGCAGTATCCTCACTTATAGCCATTTTGGGCTGAGTCTCTCTCTCTAACACTGTTTTACCCTTTTGGTCGGTAACCCTTGTATAAAAGCTTGGTTCGTAATATAAACCGCCGTTACCGAAAACAGCAAACGCAGCCGCAGATTCAAGTGTGGTAAGACCGCCATTTGTACCGCCCATTCCTAAAGGAGAAAGGTTGATATCCTCTTCATTAAGAGTGGTAACACCCAGCTTTTGTGTTAAGAAATCATAGCAGGTTTGGGGAGTAAGCTTATTAACAAGCTGAACAGGTATTGTGTTTACAGAACGCTCCAAAGCATACTGAACAGTAATATTGCCCCAATAGGATCTATACCAGTTAACAGGTGACCAATTTTTATAAGTGGTTTTGGTATCATTAACAATGCTTGAATAGGTTATTAAATCCTGCTCTATTGCAGGCGCATAGGCCGCAATAGGCTTCATTGTTGAACCTGGCTGACGCACCGCATCGGTAGCGTTATTAAAGCCTCTGTTAGTAGTCTTTTCACCTATTCCGCCGACTATACCTTTAACATTACCCTCATAATCCATAACGGTAATGCCGCCTGTCATCTTTTTGCCGTCCTTACCAACTACCGCATAGGTAGCAGAATCAAGGAATACGCTTTCTGCCGCCGCCTGAATTTGGGGGTCAACAGTAGCATAAATTCTGTAACCGCCGTTATAGAAAAGCTGTTCTGCGTGACTTTCCTCATAGCCGTATTTATCAGCAAGGTCCTTGGAAACCTGTTTGATAAGCGCATCAACAAAATATGAATTAACTTCATTCTGATTAAGCACACGCTCGTCTGCTACTATATTAAGCTCGGTTTCCTTTGCGGTGTTATACTCTTCCTCGGTGATATATCCTTGGTCATACATTTCAAAAAGCACTGTATTGCGGCGCTCTTTATTTTCCTCAGGGTTATCGTCAGGAGAATAATAGGTAGGACTTTTTGTAATTGCCGCTATAGCAGCGCACTCAACAATAGTTAGATCCTTAACTGTTTTGCCGAAATAATAGTTTGCAGCAACCTCAACGCCATAAGTACCGTGACCTAAAGGAATGGTATTAAGATAACATTCAAGAATAATATCCTTGGAATATTTTCCCTCCAAATATCTGGCACGCATAATTTCTCTTACCTTACGGCTTGCCTTTTGAGAACGGTCGTTAGTAAGGTTTTTAACCAACTGCTGAGTAATGGTTGAGCCACCCTGGCGTGAAGAATAAATCGGTACGAATTCATTTATAAATGCGCCCATAGTACGCTTCCAGTCAACACCGTCATGATCAAAAAAACGCTTATCCTCAATAGCAACAAAAGCATTTGCCAGCATTTGGGGAATACCCTCATAATTCGGGTCTTTTTTATCAATAGCAACCTTATCATAGTCAACCCAGATACGGTTAAACTCACCGTGCAAACGGCGGTATTCTTTATAGTTACCGTCACCCGAATCGACATAGATGGTAGTAGTATATTGGAGAGAATTTTCCAAATCCTCCTCCATGGTGCCATCAACCATAGTAAAAGCATAGAACATAAAGCAGCCCACAACAAGGCTAACAGTTATGATACCAACAAGAAATACTGTTAAAACTGCTTTTAAAACACGCTGCTTAACACTTTTTTTCTTTTTGGTCTCCTTCTTTTTCTTTTGCTCTGAAGCAATTGTTTTTGAAGAAAAGCTGTTAAGGTCAAAGCTTGTTTCACCGTTTTCTACAATATTATTGGAATTATCATAGCTGAAAAGGTCTTTATCATCAAAATTATTATTTTGCTCCATAAAAGTAACACCTCCGTGCAATATCTGATTGCAAACATCGTTATTTTACCACATTTATCCTTAAAAATCAACTTTTCCGCCTCAGGTTACAAAATTGTAAATTTTAAAACTTTTCTTAAATTTAGCATTTAAAGACAAAATATGTACAGAATAAAGATAAAAGGAGCTTTAAAATAAATGAAAAAAACTATTCTGTCTGTCTTTATATTACTGTTGATTTTGTGTCTTGCGGGCTGTAAAAACAATGAAAGGAAAACCGCTGTAACCGTCATTTCAAGAGAGGACGGCTCGGGCACAAAAACAGCCTTTGAGGATATTTTTAAAATTGAGCAAACCACCGTAAATGCTGAAATAACCAATTCCACCGCCGTTATGATAAATACCGTTATCGGGGACAAAAATTCCATAGGCTATATTTCCTTAGGGGCTATAAATCCTGATATTAAAACCATTAAAATAGATGGCAGCGAATGTAGCGCCCAAAACATTAAAAACGGAAGCTACAAAATAAAGCGCAGCCTTAATATTGTAACAGATGAACGCATTAACGATATTGCGAAAGATTTTATTAAGTTTTCTTTAAGTAAAGAGGGACAAGCGGTTGTAGAAAAAAGCGGATATATAAGTATTGACACCAAAGAACAATATAATTCAGCCAATTTGAGTGGTGAAATAACTGTTTCCGGCTCTTCCTCAGTAGCGCCCGTTGTTGAAAAGCTCAAGGAGGAATATATAAAGCTTAACCCCAATGTTACTATAGAAATACATCAAAATGACTCCACAACCGGAATCGGCAGTATTATTGAAGGTATTGCAGATATTGGTATGGCTTCAAGAGAGCTTAAAAACTCCGAAATCAAAAAGGGACTCTCATCAAAGCCCATTGCTTTAGACGGAATTGCGATAATTGTAAACAAGAAAAATCCGTGCGACGAATTATCAAGTGAGCAAATAAATAAAATTTTCAGCGGTATAATAACTAACTGGAATGAGTTGAGGAATTAGTCTTGCAAAAATTAAGCGAAAAATTTATGAAAGCAATTTTCTTTACTGCGGCGCTTGTATCGGTAATAGCAGTAATACTGATTTGTCTTTTTTTAGGAATTAACGGAATTTTAACTATTGAAAAAATAGGTGTAAAAGATTTTTTGACCGGCACCTTATGGCAACCTCTTAAAGGGCTTTACGGTATACTTCCTATGATAATCGGAAGTATTTATGTAACAGCAGGAGCGATAATATTAGGTGTTCCTTTAGGGCTGCTCTGCGCCGTATTTTTAGCCTACTTTTGTCCTAAATGGTTGTATCGGATTTTAAAGCCCGCCACAGACCTTTTAGCAGGAATCCCCTCTATTGTTTACGGCTTTTTCGGGCTTACCGTAATAGTCCCTTTAATACAGCGCCTTTTTGGAGGCTCCGGCAAGGGTGTGCTTGCGGCTTCACTAATTTTAGGAATTATGATATTGCCGTCAGTAATAAGTATTTCCGAAGCCGCTTTAAGAGCCGTTCCTAAAAGCTATTATGAGGGTGCATTGGCACTTGGTGCCACTCACGAAAGGGGAGTTTATTCAGTAAGCCTGCCTGCGGCTAAATCAGGCATTGCAGCAGGAATTGTTTTAGGTGTTGGCAGAGCTATTGGCGAAGCAATGGCAGTAAGTATGGTGGCAGGAAATCAACCAATAATACCAGGCAGTATTTTAAGCGGTGTTAGAACACTTACTTCAAATATAGTATTGGAAATGGGCTATGCTGAGGGGCTTCACCGAGACGCTCTTATAGCCACAGGAGTTGTGCTGTTTGTTTTTATTCTTATAATTAATATTATGTTTTCACTTTTAACTTCTAAAGAAAGGAATAAGTAATGCTAAGCTCAATAAAAAACAGGATATCTTATTTTAAGAAAAGACCCGTAGCATTAATATTATTTTTAATAACCTGGTCAGCAGCAATAACAACCGTTTTAGCAATCGCCTTTATAATAGCTTATATCCTCGCTAAGGGTTTGCCACACATAACCCCTTCCCTTTTTGAATTTAAATACACAAGTGAAAACGCCTCTCTTACCCCTGCTCTTATAACCACGCTTTACATCACTCTTTTTTCCCTGCTGTTAGCTGTACCGCTTGGTATTTTTTCAGCAATTTACCTTGTTGAGTATTCAAAACAAAAAAGCCCTTTGGTAAAGCTTATTCGCACCACCACCGAGGTTTTGGCGGGAATCCCATCTATTGTTTTCGGGCTTTTTGGATATCTTATATTTGTTATATTTTTAAAGTTGGGCTATTCAGTAATATCCGGAAGTCTTACTCTTGCTATTATAATTTTACCTGTAATAATCCGCTCAACCGAGGAAGCGCTTTTATCGGTTCCCATATCTTATAGAGAGGCAGGCTTTGGCTTGGGCGCAGGAAAGCTTCGCACAGTGTTCAAGGTTATTATTCCCTCCGCATTGCCTGGTATTTTTTCAGGAATTGTGCTTTCCTCGGGCAGAATTTTAGGCGAAACCGCCGCTCTCATTTACACCTTAGGTACAGCGTCAGGAGTTCCCAAAACCTTTTTAAAAGGTGGCAGAACACTCGCTGTTCATATGTACGCACTTTTAAACGAGGGGCTTTACTATAATCAGGCTTATGCCACGGCGGTAATTCTTTTATTGCTTGTTTTAATTATAAACAGTATTTCCGCCTTTTTAGTACACCTTAAAACCAAAAAGCTTAAAGGATAAAGTTATGAATAAAATATCGGTTAAAAATCTTAATCTTTGGTATGGGAATCATAATGTGCTTAAAAACATAAGCCTTGATTTACCCAAAAATCAGATAACCGCATTTATCGGTCCTTCAGGCTGCGGAAAATCCACCCTGCTCAAATGCCTTAACCGAATGAATGACCTTAACGAAGAATGCCGAATAACAGGTGAGGTTTTATTGGACGGGAAAAGCATTTATCATAATACCGATGTTGACACACTCCGCCGCAGGGTTGGAATGGTTTTTCAAAAGCCTAATCCGTTTCCAATGTCCGTTTTTGATAACATTGCTTTCGGTCCTCGCACCCACGGAATACGCAATAAGGAAAAACTATGCGAAATTGTTGAAAGCTCCCTTAAAAGCGCCGCAATTTGGGATGAGGTTAAGGACAACCTCAAAAAAAGCGCTTTGGCGCTGTCAGGCGGACAACAGCAAAGACTTTGTATTGCAAGAGCATTAGCTATAAAGCCTGAAGTGATTTTAATGGACGAGCCAACTTCTGCATTAGACCCAATATCCACACATAAAATTGAGGAGCTGGCGTTAAAGCTAAAGCCTGATTACACTATCGTTATTGTAACCCATAATATGCAGCAGGCCGCAAGAATTTCGGATAACACCGCTTTTTTCCTTTTAGGCGAAGCAGTAGAATATTCACCCACTAAAGAGCTTTTTGAAAACCCAAAGGATACTCGCACCAAGGATTATATTGAAGGCAGATTCGGCTAAAAGGAAAAAATTAAGCCTCGTTTATTCCGAAGCTTAATTTTTTTATAACTTATTGATTTATATTTCTGTAATTTCTATGGTTTCAATAACAACAGGCTCAACTGGCTTGTCATTAGCTCCTACCTTAACGGCGGCGATGCTGTCAACAACATCTGAGCCTTCCATAACCTGACCGAAAACAGTGTGACGGAAATCAAGCCAAGGGGTGCCGCCCATTTTTTCGTAAGCCTCAACAGTAGACTCAGGGAATGACTCTGGCATCTGTTTCATCTGAGCTAACATACTTGCAGGAACGCTGTTTGCCTGAACAATAAAGAACTGACTTCCGTTTGTGTTAGGACCTGCATTTGCCATTGAAAGAGCACCACGAAGATTATGAAGTGCAGGGTCAAACTCGTCCTCAAAGCTTCTGCCCCAAATAGACTCTCCGCCCATACCTGTACCCTCAGGGTCGCCACCCTGAATCATAAAGTCCTTAATAACTCTATGGAAAATAAGACCGTTATAATAACCATTTTTAGCGTGAGTTGTAAAGTTTTCAACTGTTTTAGGAGCTTCCTTTTTAAAAAGCTTAATTTTAATTTCACCCATATTGGTCTTCATAACCGCAACAATATCGCCGCTCTCGGGCGCTTTTAACTGATAATTTGACATAAATTAAACCTCCAAATGTTTTTTATATTTTAACAGTAATTAATCCTTTTTTCAACACTATTTTTTAAGTAAAGCGACGGTTTAGACTGTAATTCGCTTAGATGGAAAAACAATTTCGTCTGCCTTACAGCGGATTTGATAGAATTGCTTCACCCATTCGGGCAGTTTTTCCACTTCGTCCTTAATCTTAATGAGCGTTCTCTTTCCTACTCGTCTGTCCATATATGCGAACACACGCAACAAATAGTTGTCGGAGTTCAAAGATGTTGTGATGTCGGTTTTGAGATAACTGGTAAGGGAATTGATAAAATCAGCATCACACAATTTACACTCTGGCATCCATTTTTCTTTTTCTAATTCCCCATAAGAAACCTTTTTGCCCTTGTGGTAAAGTTGAGATACTTCCCGTTCCTGTGCATACATCTCCACCCACGAAAAGGAAACCAGTTCTTTTTTGTTATAGTTAATAGTTGCTCTGCCATAAGCATTATGAACCTCGTGATAACTGGTGTAGAAATAAGAGATTTTATCTTTTAGAGAATCGCAAAGCAAATCATTCATCTGCTTTTTCAGATTGCTCCAAGACTTGTATCTGCTTTTTTCATCAGAAATCATTTCCGTTTCATTGCTACACTCATCGCCCTTTTTCCTACTCAAACAAACAACAGTCTCTATATGCGAAGTGCGTGGGAATAAATCACACGGAGTATACTCTACAAGCTCATAACCCATTTCACCAAATATCTTAATATCACGGGCAAGAGTTGCAGGGTCGCAGGAGACATACACTACCCTTTCGGGTGAGAATTTGTTAGCAATGGTATCTATCAGTTCCGCGCTACAGCCCTTTCGGGGTGGGTCAACTATTACAACATCTGTCTTAATATTTTCCTTTGCAAGCTCCTCCGCAGCCTTTGCCGCATCAGCGCAGATAAACCGTGCGTTCTCTATTCCGTTAAGCCGAGCGTTATACTCAGCATCCTTTACAGCCTCGGGTATAATTTCCACACCGATTACGCTTTTAGCCTGCCTTGCCATCGAAAGACCTATAGTACCTGCTCCGCAATAAAGGTCTAATATATTTTTATTTTTGGGTTTTGCATACTCTGACGCCTTTTTATAAAGCTTTTCTGCCATAGTGCGGTTAACCTGATAAAAGGATAGCGCCGAAAGTCTTACTTTGACATCGCAAAGAATATCGGTTATATAACTTTCCCCATAAAGAGTTTTGCATTTATCCCCGAGTATAACATTGGTATTTTGTTTATTAATATTAATCTGCAAGCTTTTAAGACTCTCACCCAAAGCGTTTTTCAATTCCGTGATAAGCTCATCCTCAAAAGGCAAATCATCGTCGTTTATAACAAGAGTAAGCATTATTTCGCCCGTCTGCTCTGCCTTGCGGATATATATATGTCGAAGAAGTCCTTTGCTGTTATCCTCATTATAAATGCTAATTTTATTTTTTGCTATCCACTTTTCGCAGATTTCGACGATTTCGCCGAATTCCAACGGTTGAAGCTTACAGTCACCGCAAGGAACAATTCTATGAGAATGAAAAGCATAAAAGCCTGCCTTACCGCTTAAACAAATTGGAAACTGCGCCTTGTTTCTATAGCGGTCAGTATCTTCACCATATAAAATCGGTTGAGGCGCTAAATCCACACCGCCTATTCGCTTAATAACCTCATAAACCTTGTTTGATTTAAGCTTTAATTCAGCTTCATAGCTAATATGTCTGTAAACACAGCCTCCACACTGATTAAAAACAGGACAGTCGGGAATAATTCTGTCAGGCGAAGGTGTGATAATTTCCAAAGCCTTACCGAAGGCATAATTCTTTTTAACCTTTAAAATTTTGACCTTGGCTTTATCGCCCACTGCGGTAAGAGGAACAAACACTGCCATACCGTCAGATTTTCCAACACCATTGCCCTCGTTAGTCACATCAATAATATCTAAAATAATTTCATCATTTTTTTGCATTAATCTTCCAGCACCTAAATATAATTTATTAGGTTTATTTTAGCATAGAAATCTGTCATCGTCAAATTTAAGTTTCACAAACCTTTAAAATCGGCAGATTTCGACTTTTTTCAAGTCTCTTATTGACATATTAATCCTAATACTTTATAATTAAAGAGCTATAATTAGCGAATATTTTAAAAGGAGAGAAAGAAATGCAAGTAGCTGCAAAAATTTTCATCATTATCGGTATGATAAGCGGCTGTTGGATGATTTTACCCCTTGTTTTCGGTATTATCGTTCTTAAGAAGATGAGCAACAATGAAGTTACCACAGCTTGGAAAGTACTTACTTTAATCTTTGTAAGTCTTCTCGGCGGTATATTCCTTCTTTGCACACCTAATACCACAGCTGAGCCTGCACAAGCAGAAATCCCTCCACAGGCTTAATCGGTTAAACAGTTTTAAAACCACCCCGTCGGCTTTCCGTGATGTTCTTAACGGAGAATTAGTGGGTGGTATGTAACCGGAAGGTGTAAAAACCTTCCGGTTATTACTTTTTATGCGGTTTTTGCTGTTGGTTGTGCGAGGACGTCGATTGCGGGGACACCTTCCTGTTCGGGAAGTCGGAAGGCATAGTGGATTTGGATCGGGTTGCCCGCCGTTCGTGAGTATTTCTCGAACTTCTCGTACACCTCTATTCTGCGGATGAACACTCGCAGCAGTTCGGGTGTCAGCTTCGGCATTTCGATATACTGCTTGGCGTTGCGGATAAATTCTTGTATGCATTTATCCCGCATATCTACCTCGCCGATTCGCTCTACCAACTCTTGCAGCTCACGTTTCTTTTCCGCCTGCTCTTGCTCATATCCATTTGCCATGGAATCATATCGTTCGGGTGTGATTCTTCCCGATACTCTATCCTCGTACAAACACCGAATGATGTTGTCCAGGTCTTGGATTCGCTTTTCAAGCTGCTC
>SVOK01000039.1 GCA_015066445.1 Oscillospiraceae bacterium
TTAACGGATTTCTTCCAAATATGCTCTACTTTTTTATTTCTATTTCAATTTTTCTTCGTAGGCTCTACTTGGTTACCCCAACATTTATTATAGAGCCTAAATTTTATACGATAGTTTCAGGCCCTTCTTCAGTACGCATTGAATCCAGAATATGTTTATCTGTGATTTCAACATAAGGCTCCCTAACAGGCTCTTCATCGAATATTATTATTTCGTTTTCAACCTTTAAAATAGGATACGGCAAATAAACCGAAAGCTGAGGTCCGATATCCCAATACTTACCGAGTAAGAAACCGTTTACCATAATAAAGCCTTTGGTAAAGCCCTTTGGATGGATAAAGCAATCCTTTTTCTCGGGCGTCTTGAATGTTCCTTTATAAAATGATGGTAGATCTGAATTTTTATTACCAAAATCCAATTTACTAAGGTCATTCATAGGAAGCGTGTAAACCTCAAAATTGTGAAGCAACTGACGAGGTCCTCCAACCTGACTTATATAAACATAGTCATTAAGGCCCTTTCTGTCACCCTTGAGCATATCAGGTCCAAAGCCAATTCTTCCCATATTCTCAACCAACAAATCAAGCGTTCCGCCCTTGGTCATCCAACCGTCAATTTCAAGATATTTTTTCTTATCGTTGCGGTATAAAGTTCCACGGTAAATACCGTCATAATAGATATGCACTCTATCCGCAATATGAGAAAATGCTATCATATCGGCACCGTCGGTAGTGATTTTTGTGCGGTAAAGAATATAACCAAAATTCTGTCCGAAATACTCCATACTTTTTAAAGTTGCGCTTTCAAACTTTTTGCCAATATTCTCAAGATTAGAAAACAGTCCGGCTTTTGATTCTAAATCAACTCTGCCAATATTTTGCAGCGGTATTTTTGAAGGCTTTGGTAATTCATAGCCCAGATACCTCTCCATCTCTCGCTGTATAGCAAAATATTTTGGAGTACATTCGCCCCACTCATTAAGCGGAGCATCATAGTCATAGCTTGTTGTATCAGCAAAAAATTTAGTCTCTGCCCTATCATCAGGGTCAGTATTAAAAGCATTTGCACCGTTTGTAAATTCATAATTGGTGCCACCGTGGAACATATAAAGATTAAAGCTATTGTTGGGCATATTAAGATGCTGTCTGATCTCACCCGCAACAGTTTCGGCACTGTAAGGCTGGAAAGGCTTGCCCCATTGTGTGAACATACCTATCCAATGCTCAACGTGGAAAATCGGCACATCGGGCTGATATTCCTTAATAGGAGCAAAATGTTCATCATGAAGCCCATTGGCATAACCAAAATCAAGCGCACACATGGTATTATCAGCATGACCGCCGTCAAGGAACATTTGGCGGTGACCGTCAGCCGTAAATATAGGTACATCAACGCCGTAGCTCTTAATCATATCCACGCACTTATTCATATATCTTGTGCTGTTACCGAAGGATCCATACTCATTTTCCGCCGCCATTAAAATAACCTTGCCGCCATTTGTCTCCAAATGAGGAACAATTATAGGCATAAGCTTGTCAAAATATTTTTTAACAGCTGTCATATACTTTTCTTCGTCGGTTCTAAGGCGAATGGTTTCGTCCTTTAAAAGCCAGCCCGGAAGTCCGCCGAATTCGTACTCAGCACAGATAAAGGGACCGGGTCTTATAATAACCCACAGCCCTAAATCCTCCGCAGTTTTAATAAAGCGTTCAAGGTCTAATCTTCCGTCAAAGCAGAATTCACCCTCATTAGGCTCGTGTAAATTCCAACAGCAATATGTCTCAACCGTGTTAAGTCCGCAGCATTTCAGCTTATACATCAGGTCATACCATTGGTCAGGAAGGCTTCTGAAATAATGAATTGAGCCACTGAATATGCGTGTAGGCTCTCCATTAATATAAAATTTATTATTACTCCAAGTTACCATCTAAAAATCCTCCGAAAAGCACGAAATTCCAAACAAAACCGCTCCTAAGATTACCTGTTCGCCATCGAATTGAGAAATTTTAATATTAAACTCTCTCCCCTTTATTGGCTGAACATATCGGCTAAGTGCCGAATAAAGCTGAGCAGCAAAAAGCTTGTAATCCTTCGTTACACTGCCTCCCAAAACAATTACCTCAGGGTCAATAACCTGAATAATATGCGAAAGTCCAAGACCTAATTTATCAGCAGCATCATCTACTATCGCCTGCATTTCGCTGTCCCCATTTTTAGCCTTGACAAAAACGTCCTTGGTTTCAATTGGTGCATTTCTCAAATCTGAAGCGGTTTTTGCAATGGCTGTGCCTGAAGCATAAAGCTCCAGACAGCCTTTTTTACCGCACGGACATTCCTTACCTTTTGGAACAACAGTTAAGTGACCCACTTCACCAGCAGAAGAAAATGCACCAGAAAGTATTTTCCTGTCAATCGTAATTCCACAGCCAATACCTGTACTTATTGTTACATAAACAACACTTTTTGCGTTCTTGCCTGCTCCAACAATGCTTTCTGCCAAGGCGGCGCAGTTAGCATCATTCTCAAGAAAAACAGGCAGCTCCAAGGCTTTGCTCAGCATATCCTTAATAGGAACATCAACAAAGCCCATTGTAGCTATATGTACTATTCTGCCGGTTTTAAGGTCCAACGGACCGGGGCTTGCAACACCTGCAAAACGAATTTGACTGCGCTGGATATTTGATTTTAAGCATAAGATTTTATAACAGTCAACAATTTTTTCAATAAGGCTATTAACACCTAACTGAGGCTCTGTTGGAAATTTACCAGTCTCAATAATTTTACCATTAAGGTCTGCAATACAAACTGCGGTTTTTGTACCGCCAATATCAATACCTAAGCAGTAATCCATATTATTTACCGAGAGCCTTTAAAAGCTTAGAGGTAAGACCGTGCATACCAAAACAGTAAGCGTAGCGGTCAATAGAATTTTTAAGCTGATAATTTACATAGCTTTCACCGTCAACGCCAACCTCTTTAAGATTGCTGAGCATTTTTTCAATTTCAGCTTTAACTGCAGGGGTTTCATAGGTATAGTGACCGCAAATATCGGTAATCTGATCTGTAAGCTCTTTATCCTTAAGAACTTCTTCAACAGTTGCATTTGCAGTATCACCTACAACCCATTTACGCCAACGCTCACTCTTAACAGCGTCACGTGCCATTTCAGCAACAATATTTGAACGCTTTTCAGCAGCTACGCATCTTTCTTCAACACGAGCCAACTCTAAATAAGCTCTTGTCTCAACTGTACCAAACTCAGGCGCAACATTCATAGCAGTAATTCCAAGAACAGGATGCTCTAAAAGGATTTTATCACTTAAATAGTCACCATTGTGCTCCTTAACACCAACGCCGTGCTTAGCAGCATTTGAAGAAAGCAATGCGGCATTTTCACGGTTGAAGTTACCAACATTTTCTGTAAGACGGGTTAATGTACCTGTCTGTCCAACAACAAATTCGGGAGCTTTAATTCCCTTTTCAGCAAGGCGTGCCACAAGCTCATCAATAAAGCTTGAGAAAGCATCAACAGAAGTAAGACCGCCATTAGTCTCCTCGGTGCCAGCCTCGTAACCGATTTCAGGAAGACCCTTTTCTTTGCGAAATTTTTCCAATTCCTCAATAATATCAACAGTACGACTGATAACAAGCTCAAAAGGAACAGTACCCATTGCAAATTCGGGATCCTTTGTGGGGTCTATATGTAAAAGGTCGAAGCCTGCTTCCATATCATGCTTATAAGAACGAACGCAACGCTCCATTGCCTCGTCAACGGGTAATTTAGCGTTTCTTTCTTCGTCTCTCTGCCAAGGACCGCCGTGGTCACGGCAAAGATAGCAAAGACCTGTGAAACCGATTTCCTTTTCTACCTCTTCTACATCAGCAACAAATCTATCCTGATCCCAGTTTCTAACATAACCGTGACCGAACTCATCGCTGTCAACCTGATTACGGCTTGCAATAAGCATAATCGGGAAATCCTTTTCCTGAGCCAACTCTAAGGTAGCCTTTAATAAGGGCTTGGACATAGGACCGATACCGAGCATTGTGAACTTTTCGCCCTGCTCCTTTAAAAGCTTAGCGGCATTCATCATTTCTGTAATAGTAATCTTATTATTCATAGCAAAAATCTCCTTTAACTATTAATCAATAATCTGTAAATAATCAGCATAAGGAACCTTTTTAATGGGGGTAAGACCGGCCCAAGCGGCAAATTCCTTAATTTCATCTGTGTAATCACCGATAACTA
>SVOK01000024.1 GCA_015066445.1 Oscillospiraceae bacterium
TGCCCGGGGAAATACAGCAAAGAGCCGAGAGAAATCCACATCTACTACAAACTGATCGATAAACAACCCCCACCCGAGAAAAAATACATTAATAAACAATCGTGTGAGGATTGTTGATATTCACTACCACCAACATTTACAGCCACATCGATAGTGAGAGCAAGAAAGCAAGTGCGATGGCAATAGGAACTGCCTTGGGATAAGAGAGAAAACTCCTTGAAGGATAAAACCTTCAAGGAGTCAAGGTCATATAAACTGTGTCAACAAAACAATTCCTGCAACAACCAATAAAGAAACAATTACCATTGTGGCACAACCAACATTATTGCGTGCGGATTTTCTATAGTTGCTTGGCTGAGTATATGTAGGAGTTGATTGAATAGGTCTTGCAACGGGCTTGGAAACAGGACGAGGACGTGTGGCTTGGTGATATAAAGATAATGGATCTGTTTGATTCATAATACGAGAGTAAAACTCATCGAGCCATAATTCGTCTTCGGGTTCGCACATATTCTGTTCGGTGCATCCCGGTTCGTGAGAAATCTGATTTCTTACCCAACGATAATGCTTAAGATTTTTCAAATCTTCATCCCAAGTTCTAACATAATAAGAACCCCTTGGTGTACGAAGCATTTCGTCAATATAAGCAGATACGCGTCTATCATCGTTAAGAACTTCTCCGCAAAGTTTTTCAAGATGTTTATATGAATCAATAAAACCCATTATGTTCCTCCAAAGAATACTGCTGAAATAATTATATCACATAAAGAAAACAACCGCAATCCTAAGATTACGGTTGTCCTTGGCGGAGACGGCGAGATTCGAACTCGCGGGGGATTGCTCCCTAACTGATTTCGAGTCAGCCCCGTTATGACCACTTCGATACGTCTCCACATAAAAATAATAATTATTACTGCTCAAGCAGTAATAATTATTATAGCAAAGTAAACTTAAAAGGTCAACCTTTTTTGTGAGTTTTTGAGCAAGTATTTTTTTATGTTTAAAATGCCGAAAAAATTGAGTAAAATTTGTGTAAAGTTTAGTTGACTCGGTTTTTTTCTGTTTGGTATAATTGCGTTAACAAAACAGTTTTGGTTTTGTTTGGTAAAAAATATTTTTTGCAAACGGAGGGATAACAATGAGTTATTCGGCAATGGGCAAATGCGGTTTTATGATTTATCATTCAAGTGTTGGTAGATTAGGTCCGCAAGAGATTAGGCGTATGATTGAGAAGGGTTACTGTAACGGTTTTACTGAGGGTTTAAATGAAATCGGTCAGGCTATAATGCAGTGCCGTTTTGCACAGGAATACGGCAATATGGTATGGCTCTATCAAGGCGCTTTTAACAGCAAAAACGAAACTCTTGGAGAGTTTATGAAAAAGAGTGAGCGTGGAATCAAAAGGCTTCAAGAGGAAGGTCTTTGGGATGTTGTGGCCGGTTTTCATTGGGACGAGCCGTTGCTTACGGGACAGACTAATCAGGATTTTCTTGATATGACAAAAGCCCTTTATGAGGAATACGGTAAGCGCATTTATCCCGTTTTCTCTACTTATGAAATAACCGGTCACAAGGGTAATCCGGATGACCCGAACAGTAATATACAGTTTGAAAAATTTGCGAGCAAGTACATAACTGATATTGGATTTGACAGCTATGACTATGATGTTAGACCCGAATATCAGCATACAATGGCAAAGCAGTTTGCTAAGCTACAGGAGAAAATGCCTGAGATAGACAGCGGTGAAGCTTATTACCGTACATACACACAGAAACTAAAGGATTTAATGATAGGCGAACCTAATATATGGTTTTATCCTGCAGCTCAGCACCGCTACACCTGGGGCGGATATAATAACGATGAGGATTATTGTATTGCTCATCTTGAGTTCTTCTTCAAGCTATTAAAAGAGCAGGAGCATCCGGGCGGAATACATCTTTACACATGGAAGACCTGGGGCTACAAAAGTCCTTCGCTGGATATACTTCTTGACCGTGATTATCCTGAGCGTTGGGAGCGTTATGAAGCTACAATGCAGCGTGTTTGCAAAGAGGTTAAGGAAATGAAGCTTAATCCTGAAAAGAGAATAATATTATAAAGACAAAAATCCCATTTCTTGCGAAGTGGGATTTTTTATATATAAATGTTTACCAATGTTAATTGGATTTGAGTAGCAGGGGAGTGGATTAATAAACGGACAGTCGGGGACGCCTGTCCCTACAAATCGCACGTAATGTAATATTAAAATAAAAAAATAACCTGCACCGCAAAAGCGATACAGGTTATTATGGTGACCCGGACGAGATACTCTGCGCTCTCCGTTATACCGACTGTTGCGAACAGTTGCGGTATAACGTTCGTGCTCGAGACTTCACAGACTGCAAAGCCTGACGCGGCTTTGCAGCTGCTTCGACGAACTCACGAGTTCTCATCTCGCAAAAGCAAGAAAAAAATAAAAATAACCTGCACCGCAAAAGCGATACAGGTTATTATGGTGACCCGGACGAGATTCGAACTCGTGTTACCGCCGTGAAAGGGCGGTGTCTTAGGCCTCTTGACCACCGGGCCGTTGGTGGCTGTGATAGGATTCGAACCAATGACACTGCGGGTATGAACCGCATGCTCTAGCCAACTGAGCTACACAGCCATTTGGTTTTGCACTCTTATTTGAGCGACTTGTATATTATATCTAAGTTGATGCAATTTGTCAATAGTTAATTTAAAAAAATTTTATCTTTCAATAGAATAAGGAAAATTATTCTATTGAAAAAATCAAGATATAGTATATAATATAATATATCTTATTTAGTTTGTATCAATAAGGGAAGTTAAAACAGGGAAGTAAATAAATGAATAAAAGAATTTTAATTACAGTGATTTCTGTAGTATTAGCGGTTATTTTGGCGATAGCTACCGCACTGATTACAATAAAGTTTTTAGGAAAGGCTAAAAATTCTGATGGAGACCTCAGTGCATTTTCTGATACGGTGGATACTTTTGCAGAAAGCGAGCCGCAGGAGATTGTAAGCGAGATAGAGGAAGTGATAGGACTCGTTATCACATCACCAAAATCAGCAAAGACCAATACCACAGAACAAAAAATAACATTTACAGGAACCTCTGACCCCGCAGAAGCGGTTACTTTAAACGGTAATGAGGTGAAACGTGACAGCAATGGTGCATTTTCATTTGAGGTTGAGCTTAAAATAGGCAATAACAGCTTTATCTTTTTACACAAGGGTATTACCTACACATATACTGTTAATTACAGATATGTGGTAATGAATTATTACCATCCGACAAAGGCTGAAAGCTTTGGTAACGGTGCTTTAATGCCTGTTACAGTAACAGCAAGAAATGGTAGCGTTGTGACTGCCACCTTTAATGGAAATACTATAACTCTTTCACCGCAGGCGGTTAACAGCTCGGAAGCGTTTATAAATTTCAGCGGAGCTTTTAAATTACCTGAGGGTGGATTAAGTGATGTTAACTTAGGAAAAATCAAATTCACTGCTACATATAACGGCATAAGTGAAAGCTTTAGCTCGGGTAATATAACCTGCAGAAAGCCTGACACTATTCTTGACAGCGACCCTAATGCCACACCGAGCGGCGGAAGATACATAGACGTGGGGTCGGGCAAAATAACCGAGATTATCGCTTATGAGGCTGAAACCTTTGATGCTGGTTCCACTGACGATATGTCAAAACCGACCAACAGCTATCTGCCTAAGGGTACTGTGGATTACAGCTCTTCAAAATATGTATACAGCAGTAGCGGCGAAAAGAAGGAATATGCTGTTCTGCGATGCGGCAAACAGGTTTATACCACTAAAAAAGATGTGCCGACCAATAAAGTTACAAGTATTGTAAAAGAATACGCAGGTACATTGCCTGATCACAATGAAATTGGAATATCGTCCTTTGAAAACGGTTCAAGACATACGGTTTTAAAGCTTGATACAATGTGGAAAGCACCGTTCTATTTTGAATTAAAAAATCAAAGATATGCTAATGAAGGCAGGGGAGATTTTACTATATCTAACCCTTCATACAGTTTCATAGATATAACCCTTTGCTATGCAACGGTATTAACAGGCGAAATCAGTGTTCCTGCTGATAACAAATTATTCAGCTCTGCCGAAATAATCAAAAATGCTTCGGATTACACACTTCGCCTGCATCTGAAAAAAGCAGGAGCTTTCTATGGTTGGGATGCTAACTATAACAGCGAAGGTCAGCTTGTTTTTGAATTTTTAAATCCTGCGAGTGTTACTGTGGCTGAAAATGAATACGGCGTTAATCTCAATGGAGTTAAAATTCTTATCGACGTTGGACACGGTGGAAAAGACCCCGGAGCTTTGGGTGTTAATTCTTCATATACAGAGGCTATGCAGAATCTTATATTAGCTAACAAGCTTAAGGCGGAGCTTGAAAGCATTGGAGCTACAGTAGTTTTAACCCGTGAGGCTGATATTACAAGTTCTAATAATGATAAAATCAAAATGCTTAAAGCCTTGCGGCCTGATTATTGCATAGCGATACATCATAATTCTTCTAAAAGTAGCGGTCCTAATGGCTTTAGCTCGCATTATTTCCATCCGTTTGCACAAAAGGCTGCCGAATTTATTTGGACTAATACGGCATCCTCTGCACTTTATAAAAAGACCGACCTTAAATGGCACTATTACTATATGGCAAGGTCGAGCTATTGTCCTGTAGTTCTTACCGAAAACGGTTATATATCAAATTCGTATGATTTTGGAAATATAATAGACGAAAATTATAATATAGGCAAGGCTAAGGCTATGGCAAAGGGTATAGCGGAATACTTTATTTCTATTCAATAAAAAACTTGAACAGAAAATGTATCTGTAGTATAATTAAAGTGCGAAAGGAATGAGAGAATGAATTTTACACCTATTGATGACAGAGGTCTTGTAGACGGCTTTTGTATTATAAAAAGCATTGAACAGAAAACCTCATCTAAGGGAGACGCTTATCTTGATATGATGCTTGGCGACAGCGACGGTGAGATTAATGCAAAGCTCTGGAGATATTCTAAAGAGCTTCACGGTGAATATGCCGTTAATGAGTTGGTTAAAATCAGAGGTATGATTTCGCAGTATAACGGTGCTGACCAGCTTAAAATTGAAAAGATACGCCATACTTATAGTGAGGATAATGTTAATATAGAGGATTTTGTAAAAACTGCGGGCTTTTCGGGTGAGGATATGTTTGCAGAGCTTTTGAATCTTGCAAAAGGCTTCAATGATAAAGAGCTTTCTTCAATAGTAACTGCAATTCTTAACGACAACCGCCTTAAAATACTTTATTGGCCTGCAGCGTTTAAGCTTCATCACGCTGTAAGAGGTGGACTTTTATTACACACTCTTTCAATCGTAAGATTAGCACAAAGCGTATGCGAAATTTATCCGTTTGTAGATAAAGAATTGCTTATTTCGGGTGCGATTCTGCACGATATTGCAAAGCTTTCCGAGTTTGAGGTTGCAGATTCCGGTATTGCTACAGGCTATTCTGCAGAGGGTAATCTCATAGGTCATCTTGCAATGGGGGCTATGGTAATCGAAAAATATGCTGAAAAGCTTGGTATATCTAAAAAGACTGCAATGCTTTTGGAACATATGGTGCTTTCGCATCACGGCGAGCCTGAATTCGGTGCCGCAGTAAGACCGATGTTTATTGAGGCTGAGCTTTTAAGCGAGCTTGACTTAATGGATTCCCGTGTTTTTGAAATGCGTGAGGCTGTTATGGCAGCTAATGAGGAGGATTTTTCGGGCAGAATATGGGCTATGGAAAACCGCAAGCTTTATAATCACGCAAGAACAGATTTAAACGAAGAAACAAAAATTTTTTAATAAGAAAAGGATTGATTAAAATGAAAATTACTAAGGATATGCTTATTGGTGATGTACTTGATATGGATACAGGCTGTGCACAGTATTTCTTTGAGATTGGTATGCACTGTCTTGGTTGCCCCGCTTCAAGAGGCGAAAGTATAGAGCAGGCTTGTCAGGTTCACGGTACTGACTGCGATACACTTGTTGAAAAGCTTAACAAGTATTTTGAAAGTAAATAATGCCAAAGCTTAGTAAAAGATTGGAAATTTTAGCATCCCTTGTGCCTTTTGGCGCAAGGGTTTGCGATATTGGTACGGATCACGGTTATTTAAGCATTGAGCTTAAAAAACACGGTGCTGTAGAAAAAATGATTGCTACCGATATTAATGAAAAACCGCTTGAAAGAGCTAAAAAAAACATTGAAAAGGCGCAGGTCAGAGGAATAGAGCTTCGCCTTTGTGACGGTCTTAGTGGCATATTGCCGCAAGAGGTTGACACTGTGATTATAGCAGGTATGGGCGGCGAAGTGATTTCGGGGATACTTGAAAACGGTAAAGAGGTAGCAAGGTGCGGTGAAATTAGCTTTATTTTACAGCCCACAACCTCGCCAGATTATTTAAGAAGATACCTTTTTGAAAATGGCTATACCATTGAAAGTGAGACTCCTTTGTGCGAGAACGGTAAGCTTTATTCGGTTATGCTTTGCAAATTCAGCGGTATAAAAGAAAAATACGAAGAATACTGTTGCTATATAGGAGGCATAACCTCGGAAACGAGAGACGGTTATTTATATATAAAAAAGCAATACGACCGTTGCTTTAAATGTGGAGAGGCTTTAAAGAATATCCCCGAAAAGCAAAGCGAATATAACAGCTATAAGGCTATAGCGGATAAATTATACATAGCTTTAAACAAGAATCCTAAGGAGTAAACAAATGGCGTTTGACGGCGGTTTTCTAAAAAAAACAGTTGCAGAGCTCAAAGAGGCTATAGACTGCCATATAGACAAAATATATCAGCCCACACGAGATGAGCTGGTATTTTTGTTGCGCAAAAAAGGTTTTGTGAAAAGACTTCTTGTTACTGTGAAAAACGGCTCTGCAAGAATTAATTTTACCGAGAATAAATACGAAAATCCTGATGTTCCGCCGAACTTTTGTATGCTGCTCAGGAAATATTTATCATCGGCAAGGCTTACTGATATAACTCAGTTAGGTCTTGAGCGAGTGGCAGAGCTTGTTTTTTCGGCAACGAACGAATTGGGAGATACTGTGAAGCTGAGCCTTGTATGTGAGCTTATAGGTAATCAGGCCAATGTTATTCTTTTGCGTGAGGACAGAACTATTATTGATGCGCTTCGCCATAGTGATGTTGAAACGGCTCAGCGATATATACTTCCGGGAGCGGTTTATGAATATCCCAAAAAACTTGAAAAGCTTGACCCCTTGGAAATTGATATAAATGCGTTTTCAGATGAGCTTTTAAAAACCGAGGGAGAGCTATGGAAGAATATTATAAACCGTTTGGACGGTTTTTCTCCTCTTGTTTGCAGAGAAATCGAGCATAGAGTTAATTGCAAAGAGAAATTATATGATGCGCTTTGTGACGTTTTAAGTTATTTAACAACTAAAAGTAAGGCTGTTATGATAGCAAAGCCTGACGGTACCCCTTTGGAGTTTTCGTATATAGATATAAATCAGTACGGTGCAGATTATAAGAAGCGAGAATTTGATAGCTTTTCAGAGCTTTTAGACGCTTTTTATACCGAAAAAGACACTGCGGCAAGAATTGCATCTTCAGCACACGATATAATAAGACTTGTAAATAATTTAAAAAGTCGCACTGAGAAAAAGCTTGCTTTGAGACTAAATGAATTAAAGCAATGTGAAAACCGTGAAACCTTCAGGATTTACGGTGAGCTCTTAAAGGCTAATCTTTACAGGATAGAAAACGGCAGTAAGTTTGCGGTTGTTTCTAATTATTATGATGAAAATATGGCAGATGTGAAAATACCGTTGAATCCTGCGCTTTCGCCTGCTAAAAATGCAGAAAAATATTTTAAGGACTATAAAAAGACCTATACTGCCGAGCAAACGCTTACTGCTCTTACTGAACAGGACAGACAGGAGCTTATTTATTTCGATTCTGTTTTGGATAGTATTTCACGTTCGGTTACGTTAGCAGAAATTTCCGAAATACGTGAAGAGCTGGCGGATGCGGGGTACTTGAGAAAAGCTGTGGCAAGCAAAAAGAAAAAACAGCAGAACTCTGCTTTGAAAGAGGAAATCTCTCGGGAGGGCTACCGCATACTTATAGGTAAAAATAACACTCAAAACGATTTAATAACCACACGTATGGCATCAAAAAACGATTTGTGGTTTCATGTTAAAAATATCCCAGGCTCACATGTGGTGGTCTTTTGTGAGGGCGGTGCGGTCAGCGAAGAAACCGTTTTAAAGGCGGCGCGTCTTGCGGCGCAGAATTCAAAGGCGGCCACCTCTTCACAGGTGCCCGTGGATTACACATATATTAAAAACGTTAAAAAACCTAACGGGGCGAAGCCCGGTATGGTTATATATACCACGAACAAAACGGTCTACGTAAATCCCTGCAAGGAGGAATTGTAAATGAAAATAGGCGTTTCAACTGCCAGCTACTATCCTCTTGAAACCGAAGTGGCGCTTGAAGAAATCGGCAAAGCAGGTATAAAAACCACCGAAATTTTTTTCAATGCTGAAAGCGAGCTTAAAGAAAGCTTTGCCGATATTCTGTCGGACATTAAAAATCATTACGGTATGGAAATTGTTGCTGTTCATCCAACTATGTCGCTTGCAGAATCTTTTATGATTTTTTCAAATTATCAGAGAAGATTTGATGAGTCATTAAAAAAATTCCAGCGTTATTCTGAGGTTGCAGCTTTGCTTGGAGCAAAATATATTATACTCCACGGCGGAAAACCTAACGGCATTTTAAGCGATGAGGAATACTGTGAGCGTTATATGGCGTTAAAGGAAGTAACACGCAAAAACGGGGTTACTATTTTGCAGGAAAATGTTGCAAAATACCGTGCCGGAGATATAGAATTTATGCGTGCAATGCGTGATATTTTGGGTTCTGAAGCCGAATTCTGCGTTGATATAAAGCAGGCTGTCCGTTCGGGATATTCGCCAATAGAGCTTACGGATGAATTTATAGATAATATACATCATCTTCATATCAGTGACCATTCTGTTTCAAGCGACTGTATGCTTCCGTTTAACGGTAATTTTGATTTTAAAAGCTTTTTTGAGCGGATTATCCATGACGGATATAAAGGCGCTGCGGTTATTGAGGTATATAACAATGCTTACAGAGATTATGAAGAAATAACAGAATCCTATAAAAAGATTTGCAATATTTTTCAAAAAATATAAAATTTTCACCTTGATAAATTAAAAACGTTATGGTATAATTTAAAGTGCGAAATTTTGGAATGCTTATTTCAAGAAATGAGGTATTATGTGGAAAAGTTTGATTTAATGCCTATTTTAAAGCTGGCGATTAAAAATGTATTTATTCTTTTGCTCACAGGTATTGTTTTTGCGGGCGGCGTTTTTGCTTACTGTAAATTTATAGCAACACCTAAGTATTCGGCAACAGGTTCTGTTATCGTAACCAACGGTGGTGTTATGAATGACGGCACTGAAGAGGGCGAGACCTTGAGCAATACCAATATAGTTGCTTCTATTAACCTTGTTGGTACTGTTGTTGATATTCTTAACACAAACGGTATTTATAAAGAGCTTGCCGAGGAATTGGACAGCGACTATAAATATAACGATCTGTTTTCAATGGTAGAGGTTAAGCGTAAGAGCGATAATTCATTATTTATAGACATAACCTTTACTGCAAGCGATGGCGATGAGGCAAGAAAAATAGTAAATGAATTTTTGCACTTGGCTCCTAATTACATAAATGAATATGTACCTAATTCAGAGGTTGCGGTTTCTCCCTCTGATTCTTCCGAAAAGGTTTTCCCGCATACCGCTTCATTTATGGTTATAGCCGCAGTTGCAGGTATGGCAGTAGCATTTTTAATACTGCTTCTTATTCATTCAACCAACACTGTTATACGCAATGAAGATGACTTTGCAGAGCGCTTTGATATACTCGTTTTAGGTAATATACCTGACTTTGAAAAGTCAAAATCAGATAAATATAATGCGTATAATTACAATTATAACTACAGCGGAAGAGGAGGCGGATATTAATATGGCAACTAAAACTACTGAAAACGAAGTTAAAGCTGAAAAGATATTAAGTCAGGAAAGCCGCAGTAAGGTTCCTTTTTCTGTTGTTGAGGCTTATAAAAACCTGCGTATACATTTGGTTTCGCTTTTGGAAAAAAACAATAGCAAGGTTGTTGCAATATCAAGTGCAAACGCTTCCGAGGGTAAGTCGACAACTTCAATTAACCTGGCTGTTACACTGTCTCAGCTTAATAAAAAGGTTATCATTGTTGACGCTGACTCCAGACGTGCTACTATCCACCAGAAGCTTAAAATCGAAAATGAAAAGGGCTGCCTTGATGTTATTAACGGAGGTAGCGAGCTTAAGGATGTTATAAAACAGTATAATCCTTATCTTGATGTAATTACTGCAGGCTCAGTATTTAATAATCCTACAGAGCTTTTCTGCTCCAATGCATTTGAGCGTATGATTACAGAGCTTAGAAATATGTACGATTATGTTATTATTGATACTCCTCCTGTAAACCTTGTTTCTGATGCGCTTGTTATTGCTCAGAAGTGTGACGGCTTGGTGTTTGTTGTGCGTACAGGTGTTACAACCTATGAAACCTTCAGAAATGCGCTTATAAGCACTAATCAGTTAGGTATCAATGTTTTAGGCGCTGTTATGAACGGTATCGGCGCTGATACTAATAAATATTTGAAATACGGCTTTTACGGCGCCTACAGAAGATACAGAACAAAATAACCACGGGTGGAGAGCGTTTAATGCTCTCCACTTTTGTTTAAGGAAAATATGCCTGATAAAATAAAGGAGGCTTAAAGTTAAAATGCTTGATATTCATTCTCATATACTCCCTTGCGTTGATGACGGAGCTGAAAGCATTGAGGAATCCTTACAATTACTTCAAATTATGAAGGAGCAGGGAATAACAGCAGTTATTGCTACACCGCATTTTTACCCTCATGAGGATAATTTAGATGATTTTTTAGAAAAAACAGCCGCTGCTTATAAAGAGCTTTGTGAAGCTGCAAGGAATAAAGGCTTGCCTGATATCTACCTCGGCTCGGAAATCCTTTATTTCGAAGGTATGGGTCATTCGGCATCTTTAGATAATTTTTGCCTTAATAATTCTCCGTATTTGCTTGTTGAATTAACCGATGAATGTATTGGTGACTCTTTGATGGCTAACCTTAAATACTTAAGGCAAAATTCGGGTATAATACCTATAATTGCTCACGTTGAAAGGTATTTCAGGGCTAAAAAGTACCGCAAGTTTATTAAATTTCTTGAAAAGGAAAATATAACGGTGCAGATTAATGCTTCCTCGGTGACAAATGCTGATTATGACCGTGTTATAGCTAAGCTTATGAAATCTGGTCTTAGAATTTTGTTGGGAACAGATACCCATTCTGTTGATGTAAGACCGCCTTTGATGGATAAAGCACTCAATACGATTTCGCAAAAATACGGTA
Source organism: Oscillospiraceae bacterium (assembly GCA_015066445.1). Taxonomy (GTDB): domain Bacteria; phylum Bacillota; class Clostridia; order Oscillospirales; family Acutalibacteraceae; genus UBA737. The sequence goes on from SVOK01000024.1 coordinate 11,567, forward strand.
TACAGTGTTATAATAAAATATTAAAGAACATAGATATTTTTTATAATAAAATTGTAACAGACGGTGGGCTTTATGATTAAAACAAATAATCTGATTCTCGTTAAAAAAGGGGATTTGCAGTATATTAAATTCCCTAAGCTTTCTGCCTGCGGTGCTGTAAGGCACGCATTTTCCACCCGCCACGGGGGAGTGAGCGTTGGTGAGTTTTCGTCCATGAATTTAAGCTTTGGTCGCAATGATAAGCCTGAAAGTGTTATGGAAAATTACCGAATACTCTGCTCGGCTGAGGGAATAGATATTTCCCATTTGGTGCTCAGTAAGCAGACCCATACCAATAATGTGTTAAGTGTAACGGCTGAGCATTGCGGCACAGGTGTTACAAAGCCTTCTTTCAGCGATGTGGACGGTCTTATAACTAATACTAAAGGCGTGGCGCTTGTCACTCAATACGCTGACTGCACACCCTTGCTGTTCTGTGACCCCGTAAAGGGTGTTATTGCAACCTCGCACGCAGGTTGGCGGGGAACAGCTTCACTTATCGGCAAGGTGACAGTGGAAAAAATGATAAATGAATTTGGCTCAGACCCTAAAGATATAATTGCTGGCATAGGACCGTGTATAGGTCAATGCTGTTATGAGGTCGATGACCCTGTTTATTCCGAGTTTTCAAAAATCGATTTTTTAGAGCAGGATAAAATTTTCACTCCTAAGGAAAACGGAAAATATATGCTCGATTTGGTTGAAGCTAACCGCCAGATTCTTATAAATTCGGGTATATTACCTCAAAATATAGATGCTTCGGATATTTGCACCTGCTGTAACTGTGAGGATTTTCATTCCCATAGAGCCACAGGCGGCAAGCGAGGTAATCTTGCCGCAATTATTGAGCTTATTTAAGGTTTTTTGATTTGAAAAATCACTCCGGTTTCACACCGCATTTATTTTTTTCATATTATGTAAGGAAAAAATAAATCTGTTTGATTATTTTTAAAACTAATAGGCAAAACTATGAATGTAATAACGGTTATAGAAAGTCGGAATTGTGTGAGTTCACACTGTTTTGACATCAAATCTATGATTTGGTTACAAAATTTCATAGTAATTTGCCTATGACCATTGCAATGATTATACAGTAGACGAGAGTGTGAAACAGCAATGAATATAAAACGAGGAGAAATCTATTACGCCGATTTAAGTCCTGTTGTGGGCTCGGAACAGGGTGGAATAAGACCTGTGCTTATAATTCAAAATGATGTTGGAAACCGCTATAGCCCAACAGTAATAGCGGCAGCAATAACCAGCCAACGGGATAAAACCAAATTGCCTACACATATTTCTGTTGAAGCCAGTGACTGCGGTCTTGCCAAGGACTCCATCGTGCTTTTAGAACAGGTGAGAACTATCGATAAGCAACGTCTTAAGGAAAGAATGGGAAGTCTTGACTGCGCTTCTATGGGTATGGTTGATAAGGCGCTTAGCGTAAGCTTTGGATTATCATAAAATTTATATAGCTTTAAAGTCCCGCTTTGACGGGACTTTTGTTTTTTACAAAAATTAATTTTAAAAGTTTAAAAAATTGCTTGACTTTATCGGTTTGTTATCGTATAATACATAAGTCGCAAATATTAATGCTGCTATGGCTCAGGAGGTAGAGCGCATCCTTGGTAAGGATGAGGTCACCAGTTCGACTCTGGTTAGCAGCTCCAAAAATCTCGTTCACGTAAGTGGGCGGGATTTTTACTTATTACCTCTTCACTCTTCACTTTTCACTCAATAAAACTTTGCAATGGGATTTTTGGAAGTAAGAAGTAATAGTGAATAGTGAAGAGGTATTGCGGCACCACCGCTTTTATGCTATAATACATAAAAGAAGGTGAAGTTACAATGAAAACAAACTTGAATGATGAGTGTAAAAATTTAAAAACCATTATAGAAAACTTGCAAACAGGTAAAGATAAGTGTGAAATATATAACGAACAGTTTTCGTTGAATGATGTAATTGATTATCTTTGTGACTTTGAGAAAGAATTAGAAAATCTAAATGGTAGAATTATTTCTTGTGGAAACACTTCTGAACTTTTAAAAGAAGTAAATGATAAATATAATGAACTTTGGCTGTTTCAGGTGAATTACACGATTGATAGCCTTGCGAATGTTATTGGTGCTTTATGGCGTTATCCTAACGCCGATTAATATTGAATAGAATGTTTAAAATCCTCGGTTTTTGACCAGTTCTTTTCCGGACACGAAAGACAAAAAACTCTTGTTCTTTCGAACAAGAGTTTTTTCAGTTATATTCGCCTTTTGGCGGGTTATATTGTTTCACAGTGATATTCGGCTAACGCCGAGTGATAGTGGCCTTCGGGCAGTTAAAAGGCGAATATAACAAACGACTTGCAATCTCGCCGTTAACAGGATATGATATGCCAAAATAATGATGATTTACAATGCTTTGTAACGTTTTACTTGCGATGTTAAGGATGTGCTTTTTATGATTAGAGAAAATGACATCAATATTGAAAGGGATGTGAATATACACCTTGAAAACCGAAAGGTGAGCAGAAAATTTTTTTGGTTCATCTGGGTTGTTTTTGCTGTGGTATCTATGACAAAAAATTGTTATAATGGGTCGCTTGCAAGCATAGTATCTGAAGGAGTGCTTACAAAATCTCAGACAGGGACCATAACGGCTATATTTTACCTTGTATATACGCCGTTTCAGATCTTGGGCGGTATCCTTTCGGATAAGTATAGTCCGGAACGAATGATAAAAATCGGTCTTATCGGCGCGGTAATTGCAAACACTACTATATTTTTTAATCAAAACTATTATATTATGCTTGGCGCGTGGGCTTTTAACGGAATCATACAGTTTGGCATTTGGCCGTCTGTTTTTAAGATTTTTTCATCACAGTTGGTGAGAAGTGAAAGGTCACAGATGTCCTTTTACATATCTTTTTCCGCTACGGCAGGAGTTTTAATTTCGTATATTATTGCAGCAATGATTCCCGATTGGAGATACAATTTTGCTGTTTCGGCAGTTTTTTTGCTTGCTTGTGTTGTTGGATTGCACATTTTTGAAAAATATCTTAATCCGTACATGAAATGGGATGCTAAAGAAATCAAAGATGACAGCAGCAAGAAAAAAACGGATGTTTCAGTTATGAAAGTTTTTGTTGCCAGTGGGTTTTTCTTCATGTTATTTGGTATGATTTTATCGGTGACGGTAAGCCAGACTAGAGCTACCCTCACTTCGGTGATGTTGGTTGAAAATTATGACACGGTAGCACCTTCACTTGGAAACATTCTTACTGCAGTTATGATTCTTGCAGGTTTAGCGGGGAATTTGATTGCAGGTAAATTTATGAAAAAAGTTAAAAATGAAGTTGGCTTTATTGTAATTATAGCCATTGCAAAAATCCCATTTTTGTTGGCGTGCACAATGGTGGGAACTTTTCCGGTTTCAATTATGATTACAATGCTTTCTGTGGTAGCTTGCTTGGAGTCTGCATCGGATTTAACGAAGACTTACTACACTATGCATTTTACAAAGTATGGTTTGAGTGGTACGGCGGCAGGAATTCTGAATGCGGGTAGTGCATTCAGTTATATGGTTGCGGCATATGTGATGCCTCGTATTGTTGAAGAATTTGGTTGGCATTCCCTTCTTGTTTTGTTGCCAATACTTATTGGAATAGCTATTTTAAGTTTTTGCATTATTATAAAATGCTTTGGTAAATTCAAGAAAAGTGCCATATAAATTTTTTAATCTTTATTAAACACAAGAACACATTAAGAACCATGATAAAAAGAGAAAACTCCAGGTTTTTACACAGTTCTTTTTCGAACAAGATTTTTTTCAGTTATATTCGCCTTTCGGCGTGTGATATTGCTTCGCAGTGATATTCGGTTAACGCCGAGTGTTATTGCCTTCGAGCAGTTAAGGGCGAATATAATATCACTGAAACCGTAGGTTTCAATATCACTTTCACGAAGTGAAAATATCGCTCTGTGCGTAGCACAGAATATCACTAACTCTTGCACCACCACCGTTTTTATGTTATGCTACGTATAGGGGGTAATGATATGGAGCAAAGAGAAATTTTAATTAAGTCTTCTATCGATGGCACGATGCAACCATCGTTGTTTTATAAAACAACTTCTTCAGGTAAACGTCCGTTATTGGTAGGTCTACATACTTGGAGTTATGATAGATTTAATCAAATCAACAATATGTTGCCGGTAGCTGAAAAGTACAAATTTAATTTGCTTTTACCGGAATTTCGCGGTAGCAATTTAATAAGCAACCCAAACTGCACATTCGCTTGTGGTTCTGAATATGCTAAGCAAGACATCAAAGATGCGATTGATTATCTTTTAGAAAATGAAGACATCGATAAGGAAAACATATTCTTGTTAGGCCTTAGCGGTGGAGGACATATGGCCTTACTTATGGCAGGAATGTGTCCTGAATATTTTAAGGCTATTGGTGCTTATGTTCCTATAACAAATCTTGTTGATTGGGTAGGGGAAAACCAAGGGTATGCTCCGCATGTGTTAGAGTGTTGCAAAAACGACACCAATGAAATGCTTAAGCGTTCGCCAATATCATATTTGGATAATATTGCAAAAGCCAATTTGAAAATTTTTCACGGAAAAAAAGATCCTGTTGTTCCTGTGTCTCATAGTATTAAACTTTATAACGCTTTAATGGAAAAATATCCAGATGCTTCGGTTTATCTTGATATTTTTGACGGTGGTCATGAAATTGATATGCAAACCGCAGTGTATTGGATTATATCACAATATACTAAAATTAAAAAAATACAGGTAACAGGATAACAAAAATGGTTTTCAGGCACATTTAATTCGTGCCATTAAGTTCAAAACACCCAAAGCCCCAAGGAAGATAAGTTCTTGGGGCTTACTTCTTACCTATTACCTCTTCACTCTTACCTCAAAAAAGTTCTTGGGGCTTTGGGAAGTAATAAGTAATAGTGAATAGTGAAGAAGTATTGCCCTCTCACCGCTTTTATGCTATGCTTGTGCTACAATAGGGACAAATAATCATTTCACCTTGCCTTTTTCATCAAATTTGTAAGGCAAGGCAGGAATAACTGTCATACCATACTATAATTTATCCTTGTAAAACAAAGAAAAGTATGGTATGGTTTTTGATGTAAAAGTATGGTTTTTGTCATACCTTTTAACAAATGGATGAAAGAGGTGTTTTTATGGATAGCGTAACATCAAGATGCGTATTTTAAAAACATTTAGATGTTGATGCGAAACTTTTAACCGTGGTCTGTTTACCTTAAAATAATGGTGATTTTGCAGCTGTTATAATACGTTCGCCCTGTGTTGATTCGGTGTAGGATTTTTAAGAGAAGAAATTTGCCAAAATAAACGGAACGAATATAAGGTGTGGCTCGATAACGGTTATTTTCAACATTGCAGAGGTAGAGGTAAAAGTACAGGAGACTGTATTCCGAATATATGAAGGAGAATTGTTATATGGATAGTATTTATATTGATGTTTTTAGTGGTATTTCATATGATGAACTTTTTCCAATGATAAAAGAAATTGGATTTACTGGTTTTTTTAGCGGAGAATGTTATGCAAAAGATTTTGAAAAATTGTCGGACTTAAAAAAATCTGCAGAAAAAATAGGTTTAATACAGGAAACCTCTCATTCCACCATCCCCGGATCTTCATCTATTTGGAACGATAATGCTGACGGTGAGAAATTTGTTGATGTTCTTAAATTGAATATAGATAATTGTTCCAAACTTTCAATTCCTATTTTAGTTGTACATATCCAACCTGATTCTACTCAGAGGCCATCGTTTGAAGTCGGCTTAAACAGATTGAAAACCATTGTAAAATACGCTAAGGAACAAAGCGTAAAAATAGCCTTTGAAAATATTAATTCAGCAGAATATCTATATAGGACGCTTGAATATTTTGATGATAACAATGTGGGCTTTTGTTATGATTGCGGACACGAAGCATGTCACACAAACGGCGAACACTATCTGCCCAAAATCGGTAACAGATTATTTTGCACACACATACATGATAATGATAACAAATCAGATCAGCATTTAATTCCTTTTGACGGTCAGATAGATTTTGCTCGAATAGCAAATGAATTGAGAAACTGCAACTTTAAAGGCAATATAACATTAGAATTGTGTTATGGTAATTACTATAGTAATCAGATGAATAAATCTGAATTTTTGAAAAAAAGTTTTGAAGCCGCAAGCAGATTGCAAAATTTAATAACAAAATAAGGTGGTAAGTGCAATGTGGAAACAGAAGATAGGCATTTCGGTGGATAATAGTTATAGTATCCCTACAGTTGATGTGGTTAGAATAATAAAAAGCGTGGGGTTTGATGCAATTTCACCCGTATGGCAAGCAAACAGCAATCTATCAGAAATAGTGAATGTAGCAAGGCAAAATAATCTCATTATACAATCATTGCATGCTCCTTATGACAAAGCGGCAGATATGTGGAATGATGATTCTACAGGAGTTGCCGCTAAGAATGATTTATTAACCGCTTTGTTATCTTGCGTTCAACTTGATATACCTGTTTTAGTGGTTCATACTTGGATAGGCTTTGAATACAAATTTGATAAAACAAATTTAAATTATATATATTTTGATGAAATTGTGTCTTATGCCAAAGAACACAATATAAAAATCGCCTTTGAAAATACTGAGGGTGAAGAATATCTTTTTGCATTAATGGAGCATTTTGAGGATAATGATACGGTTGGTTTTTGTTGGGATTCAGGACACGAAATGTGTTATAATCACTCACAAGATTTGTTAGCGAAATACGGCAGTCGTATAATTATGACACACATTAATGATAATTTGGGGATAAGCAGTTTTGACGGGAAAACCTTTTGGACGGATGATTTGCATTTACTGCCCTATGACGGTATTGCCGATTGGGATTATAATATTGAGCGACTTAAAAAATCCAAACATTTAGATGTCTTAAACTTTGAACTAAATATTAAATCTAAACCGAATCGTCACGAAAATGATACTTATGGTGAGATGAATCTTGAACTGTATTTTGCAGAAGCCTATAAACGAGCCTGTAGAATAGCATACAGATATTCAAGATAAAAGCAACCAATTGTTTTTGTGCGACATAGTAGGGTCAATATACTGATCGCTTTACGTGCTCATTCTTCTGGAATAAGTAGATGTTGCCGAATTTCTTTTGAAAGCGTTAAAGCAAACATTAGAAAATGGTATGGATGGAATTGTTTTGATATAGATTTGTCTCTAACTTAACACAAGCATATAATGCATACCGAAAGGAATGATTTTATGGATGCTATTAGAATTTTACTTTCAGGCAAAACCAATTTGCAATATTATGTTGACGCCGTAAATGGTGTTGGTGCAGAAGCAGATGCAAAGTATCTTCCCTGTATTGACACAAGTTATGACGGACTTATTCTTTGTGGAGGAAATGATATCGAACCAAGCAGATATAATGAGGCGATTGACGGCGCGATAGAAATCGATAAAGATAGGGACCAAGTGGAATTTGCTTTACTAAAAGCATATATAGACGCCGGTAAGCCCGTTATGGGAATTTGCAGAGGCTTTCAGTTGATTAATATATTCTTTGGCGGTTCGCTGTATCAGGATTTGCCGGAAGCGTCTTTACATACAAATAAAACAGATTATTATACAACACATTTCGTTAAGGCAACGAAAAACAGCATTATTGGAAAAATTTACGGAACATCTTTCTCTGTAAACAGTGCGCATCATCAAGCGGTTAAGGTTTTGGGCAACGGATTAGATGCGGCGGCGTTTTGGAAAGACAAATATGTTGAAGCGTATGAGCATAAGTCTTTGCCGATTTTCGGTGTGCAATGGCATCCTGAAAGAATGTGTTTTGGACAAAAAAGAGATGACACTGTTGACGGAGCAGAACTTTTCAAAAAATTTATAGCAATGTGCAAGAAGTAAAGCAATATCGTAGTTTGCAGAGCCCTTTAATTCGTACCATTAAGTTCAAACTACCCAAAAAACTCTTGTTCTTTTTGAACAAGAGTTTTTTTAGTTATTTAAATTTAGTGAGGTATTAAAATTTCTTATTTTGCAGGGCTAATTCAGTTTTGTAAATTTCCTGTGCGGCTTGTTTATCTGAGTTTACAACTATATAAGTGTATATAGAATCAAGAATAGTAAGCTGAGCTATTCTCGAGCTCATCGCAAGAATTGAGTGTTGGGTTTCCTCGGCTCGGGTGAAAAGGGAATAGTCACAGGCTTTGACGATAGGAGAGTTACCGTAATTTGTAATGCAAACGGTTGTAGCACCGCCAATTTTCGAAAGCTGTAATGCTTCTACTATATCCTTTGAAGAGCCCGAATGTGAAATACCTATAGCCACACTTTTGCGGTCAAGGTGGGTGGCTATAATTGCCTGCATATGGTTGTCACAGCAAGCCTGAGCATTAAATCCCAACCTTAAAAATTTATGTGCAGCGTCCTGAGCTATTGAGGCTGAATTACCAAGACCGAAAACTATAATTCTTTTTGAATTCATTATAGCATTAGCGGTTTTCTCAAGCATTTCGGCATCAAGCACGGTTTCGGTGTTAGCAAGTGATACCGAAAGCTCGTTTATTCTTTTTTTGAAAATATCAAAGCAGGTGTCCTCTTTGGTGATTTTTTCACTCACAGAAGACGCTGAACGCATTTCACCTGCGATACCGATTTTAAGCGACTGATAACCGTCAAACCCGAGTCGCCTTGCAAAACGGACTACAGTAGCATCACCGCAACCGCATTTTTCTGCAAAGTCGCTGATAGAAGCGCTGATTATATCCTGACTGTTTTCTAATATGTAATCAGCAATTTTTTTCTCGCCCGGTCCCATCTGCTGACGCATAAATCTTATCTTATGGAGTATTGATTCCATTTTACACCTCTAAATGAAAATTATTTTCATTATTTTAGCATATTTCTGAAAGAAGGTCAAGAAAAGTGAAAATATTTTTCGCATTTCTATTGATTAGATTCTTGTTTTTTGGTATTCTATATATGTAGAAATTTGTAAAATTCTTTAGAGGAGGAATTTTTGTGTTTAATTACAATGTAAAAATCGGTATCGTTGCAATGCGCCGTAACACTACCGACCGTCCCCGAGGCACATTCCTTACATGGTATTCTGCTGAACAGCGCGGTAAAAAGTTCGTGGATTACATTGAGGAAAATTTCACAACCGATAAGGTTAGCTTTGTTGACAATAAGGGTATTGGTATTAACGACCTTGTTTTTGACGATGCTACCGCTAAAGAGGTTGTAGAACGCTTTAAAAATGAAAATGTTGATGCGGTAATGATTATCAACTGCAACTTTGGTAATGAAGAGGCTGCTGCTGATATCGCCGAGGCTCTCGGAAAGCCTGTTCTTTTATGGGCACCGCTTGATGACGAATATTATGTAGACGGTATGCGTCCTACTGATTCACAGTGCGGTCTTTTCGGTTTGTCCCGTCAGATGCAGCGTTTCCATATTCCTTTCTCACACCTGCCTTGCTGCAGAGTTGAAAGCCCCGAATTTAAAGAGGGACTCGAAAGCTTTATCAGAGTTGTATGTATGGTTAAAAACTTCAAGGGTATGCGTATCGGTCAGGTTGGCGCTCGTCCTGCTCCTTTCTTCTCAGTTATCTGGAACGAAGGCGAGCTTATGGAAAAGTTCGGCGTTAAGATTATTCCCATTAACTTTGCTATTATTGAGCAGAGAATGAAGACTGCTGAAACCGACTATGCCGATGAAATCGCAGAGTATGAGCAGTATTTCTTAACAAATTACGAGCTTGACGATTTAACTCCTAAATACATAAAGCCTATGGCTACAATGACTGCTATGTATAAGCACCTTTTTGAAGAGTTTAATCTTGATGTTATTTCAGCTGAGTGCTGGACAGCAACTCCTGTTATGTTTGACGGTTTAGCTCCCTGTGCACTTTATGGCTTACTTAACGAAATGGGTTATATGATTTCTTGCGAGAGTGATGTTCACTGTGCTATGACAATGGCACTTCTTAAGTGTGCTACTCTCGGTGAAGGCAGACCTCTCTTCGGCGAGTTTACAGTTCGTCACCCTGAAAACAAGAACGCTGAATTACTCTGGCACTGCGGTCCTTTCCCGATTGCCGAAATGGCAGAGGGCACAAAGGCTCGTCTTGTTAACCAGAGAGCATGGCTCAGAGGTAAAGACGGTGAATACACAGTAGCCCGTATTGATCAGGAGCACGGTGACTATATGATTCTTCCTCTTAAGTGTCATACCACCGCAGGTCCCGAGACTCACGGTACATACATTTGGGGCGAATTTGAGGATTTACAGGCTGTTGAAGACAGACTTCTTGATGGTCCTTACATTCACCACTTTGTAGAGATGCGTGGCGATTACACTAAAGAAATCAAAGAGTTCTGTAAATACTTCCCCAACCTTAAGGTTGACGGTAGTGTTAAATAATTAAGTATTATATTAAAAGGAGATATTAAAATGCAAATCCAGATGAACGAATTTTTGTTTGCAATGATTCTGACCGAGCTTGAAGATGCAGTAGGCGTTGCTAACTGTTCAACCCGTCAGATCGACAAGGTAACACACAGTGTTGACTATTATTGGCTTTCCCGTATGTGGGCTGACAGAGGCTGCCGTATGCCCGAGGCTGACATCGTTGTATGTCCCGAAAATGCCGAGGAAGTTTCTAAGGTATTAAAGATTGCTAACTACTATAAGCTCCCCGTTACCACTTGGGGTGCAGGCGGCGGTACACAGGGTGGCGCTATTCCTGTTGCAGGCGGTATCATTCTTGACACTAAGAGAATGAACAAGATTTATGAAGTTAATACTGACGGTATGTACATAGAGTGCGGCACAGGTGCTATCTATAAGCACATTGAATGGGCTGCAAACGAGGTTGGTAAGGCTACAATGCACTATCCTTCTTCTCTTACCTGTTCAACCGTTGGTGGTTTCTTGGCACACAGAGGTATCGGTGTTGTTTCTACCAAATACGGTAAGATTGACGATATGGTTTTAAAAATGGAGGTTGTTCTTCCTAATGGTGATATCATTGAAACCTGTTCTGCTCCTAAGCACGCTGCTGGTCCTGACCTCAACCAGATTTTCATCGGTTCTGAGGGTACACTTGGTATTATCACAAAGGCTCAGATTCGTATTTTCGACCAGCCTGAGGACAGACGTTTCCGTGGTTTCTTGTTCCAGGATATGGAAGGCGCTTTCAAGGCAAGCCGCGAATTACTCCAGAAGTTCAAGCCCTCTGTTATGCGTCTTTATGACGAGGCTGAGACCGCTTCTCTTATTAAGAAAATCGTTGGCGTTGAGCGTAAGGGCGCATTTATGAACGTTGCTTACGAAGGCGTAAAAGAGATGGTTGATGTTGAAGAAAAGATTCTTCTTGAAACCTTCCAGAAATACGGTGCTGAGGATTTAGGTAGCGAGTACGGTGAAAAATGGTGGAAAGAGAAGATCACCTTCTTCTATCCCGGTCATATGATGGATATTCCTCAGTGCTTCGGTACTATGGATACAATCGCTCCTTACGGCAAGATTGAAGAGATCTACTGGGCTATGAAGGAAGCTATTGAAACTAACTTCCCACAGGCTAAGTTTATTGCTCACTTCTCTCACTGGTATGAGTGGGGCGCAATGGTTTACGATAGATTTATCGTTGACGGTAAGGATGTTCCTCAAGATCCTGTTGAGGCTCTTCGTCTCCATCAGGCTATCTGGACCTGTGGTGTTAGAACTGCTCTTGCTCACGGCGGTGTTGTTAACGATCACCACGGTGTTGGTATCAAGCTTGGCCGTCTTATGAAAGAACAGTACGGCCCTGCAATGCAGGTATTTGAAGGACTTAAGAAGACACTTGACCCGAACGGTATTATGAATCCGTTCAAGCTCGGTCTTTA
>SVOK01000040.1 GCA_015066445.1 Oscillospiraceae bacterium
AAAATCAGCAACACTTCGCAACAGAAAAACAGGCAAGGCTTTGAGGGTTGATTTCCCTGATGATAAATACTTCCTTTTATGGCATAAGCCAAACTCTCCGTATATTTGCTTAGAGCCTTGGGACGGTATTCAGGATATCGTTGACAGTAGCTACGATATAACCGAAAAAGAGGGAATTATTTCACTTGACGGTAAAAAAGAGTATAACCATACACACTCAATTACAATTGTAGAATAGGATTGATATTATGTTAGAAAATTTAAAGAAGTTAAACCCCGAAGTTGAACTTTATGATGTAAGCGATAAGGAATTTGCATCATTTGGACGAATTATTAAAAGTCTTGATGCTACCGAAATTATAGAAACTGCCAAAAAAATCCCTAATCCCGAAAGTGGCTCTTCATATCTGCCTTCTGTAGAGGATTTTGAGTTTTTGAAAATAGCATCCGAAATTGAGAATGAGTTTTTTGGATCTTTACCTACCCAAATCGGTTACTGTTGGGGACACAGCAATTTCCTTAATGCTACCGAATGGCATACATCAAGTGAAATTAATATAGCTGTTACTCCTTTAGTACTCATTTTAGGTCACGTCTGGGATATAAAGGACGGCAAAATCGATTCTTCAAAATTCAAGGCTTTCTATTTACCCGCAGGTACTGTGGTTGAGGTTTATGCAACTTCTTTACACTTCTGTCCCTGTGAAGTAAGCAATGACGGATTTGGCTGTGTTGTAGGTCTGCCTACAGGCACTAATACTGACCTTACAGTAAATAAGGAAGACCCAATGCTTTTCCGCAAAAACAAGTGGATAATAGCTCACGTGGATAATGAGGCTCTTAAAAACAAGGGCGTAGTTGCAGGAATTACAGGCACAAACTACGAAATTAAATATTAATAGGAACGATAATAAAAATGCAGGTTTTTTCAGCAACATTAAATCAGATGTTTGTGTTGTTTACCTTTATGGCACTGGGGTATTTTCTCAATTTTAAGGGAATATTGCCGCTCAATACTTCGATTGCAGTATCAAGACTTGAAACCAATGTTCTTGTTCCGTGCCTTGTGTTCAACACATTTTACAAATACTGTACAGTTGAAAATGTGAGCCAAAAATGGAGTTATATTGTTTACGGCACAATAATCACAGTAATTTCAATAGTGATAGGTATTTTTCTTTCAAAGCTTTTCGCAAAGGATAATTATCTGCAAAAGATTTATACCTATTCATTTGCAGTAGCCAATTTCAGCTTTATGGGCAATGCTGTGGTTTTAGGTATTTTCGGTGAAGATGTGTTATTTGATTATATGATATTCACTTTGCCGCTTTGCCTTTATGTTTATTCCTTTGGTACAGCCTCGCTTATTCCTAAAAAGGAAAATGAAAAGAGCAAATTTTCGTTTAAGGTATTTTTAAACCCGATTTGCATTTCAATGTTTTTGGGAGCGGTTGCAGGCCTTACCAAACTGTATATACCGCCATTTTTAGTAACAGCAATATCTTCGGCAGGGGCTTGTATGTCACCTTTGGCTATGATTTTAACAGGCTTTGTTGTAGCTAATTTCAGTATTAAAAAATTAGCTACCGTAAAGCGGATATATCTGGCATCTTTGCTTCGTCTTATAGTCCTGCCTTTGATTTTTGTAATCGCTTTAAAGCTTGCAGGAACAAATGACACTATCGTTATGCTCACCCTTTGCGCTACAGCAATGCCATTGGGACTTAACACTGTTGTTTTTCCTGCCGCTTACGGCGGAGATACAACACCGGGAGCGAGTATGGCGCTTATATCGCACTTGATGTCGATTATAACAATTCCGATTATGTTTGCACTTTTTATATAAAGAAAATTACTGTTTCAGGTAACGGAAAGGATAGATTTTTAAAATGAAATATCTTTTAGGTATAGATTTCGGCGGTGGCGCTTCAAAGGCTACGCTTATTGATACAGACGGCGCTATTATTGCAGAAAACACAGTTGAGTATCCAACCCTATATCCCGAGAACGGCGCTTGCGAGCAAGCTCCACAGGACTGGATAAATGCACTTTGTGAAAACTCAAAGGCATTGCTTAATAAAAGCGGTATAGCAGCAGGGGATATATTAGCAGTAGCGCTCGACTCTGCTACCCACACCTCACTTGTTTGCGATAAAAATTTCAAGCCGCTTCGCAATGCAATGCATTGGACCGATACCCGCTCCCGAGCCGAGGCTGATAAGCTAAGAGAGGAATTGGGAGAGGAAATATTTAAAAAGACATTCCATAAGCCTGATACTATCTGGACCTTGCCTCAGCTTATATGGCTTCGTAATAACGAGCCTGAAACATTTGCAAAAATTAAATATATATTCTTTGAAAAAGATTATGTACGTTACTTTTTAACCGATGTTTTCTGCACAGATTATATTGAGGCAGAGGGCAGTATGCTTTTTGATTGCAATAAAATGGAATGGGATAGTGAGCTTTGTAAGCTTGCGGGCATTACTGTAGATATGTTGCCGCCTGTAGTTAAGCCTACTGACGTTATCGGCAAAATTACTGCATCTGCGGCAAAGGCGACTTCGCTCAAAGAAGGAACACCCGTTATTTGCGGCACTACCGATACTGTTATGGAAGTTTTTGCAAGCGGAGCTGTTAAAAAAGGTGATGTTACTGTAAAGCTTGCAACCGCAGGCAGAATTTGTGTAATTACCGACAAACCTTATCCCGATAGACACTTGGTTAACTACTCCCATATAGCAGACGGTCTTTGGTATCCCGGTACTGCTACAAAGTCGTGTGCGGCTTCCTACCGTTGGTATAGAGACACATTTGGCGGTGAGTACAAGGAGCTTGATATGGGCGCTGCAGAGCTTCCTATCGGTTGTGACGGTCTTATATTCCACCCTTATTTAAATGGTGAGCTGACCCCTTATGCCGATCCAATGCTTTGCGGCAGCTTTACAGGAGTTCGTGCTACCCACACCAAGGCTCACTTTACACGTGCAGTGCTTGAGGGTGTGGCTTATTCACTTCTTGACAGTAAGCTTTACCTTGATTCACTTAATATTCCTTATAACACTGTTGCTACGGCAATAGGCGGCGGTACTAAGGGTAAGCTTTGGCGTCAGATGATAGCTGATACTTTAGGTATTGCTCTTAAAACCACTGAGAGCAGTGATTCTTCCTTTGGCTCTGCAATGCTTGCCGGTATTGCTGTGGGCGTGTTTAAGGATGCTTCCGATGCGGTAGAAAAGTGCGTTAAGGAAGTGGATATTACATATCCAAACAGTGATAATACACCTGAATACCGCAAGGTTTTTGAAACCTATAAAAAGATACATGACGCTTTAGCACCTATTTATCAGGAGAGAGGCTAATGAAAATACTTGTTTGTATCCGTCAAGGTCTTGACGGTGATATAAACCCTTTTGACGCTTGTGCTTATGAGGCGGCTTTGCAGGTTTCGGGCGCAGAGGTTACAATAATCAGTATGGGACCTCTCACTGCTAAGGATTTTCTTTTGCGGCTTACCCGACTTGGTGCTAAAAAGGCTATACTTTTATCAGATAAAGCCTTTGCGGGAGCGGATACAATAGCTACCGCTTATACCTTGTCCCTTGCAGTTAAAAAGTTAGGTCCTGACCTTATTTTCTGCGGCAGACAGACTCTTGTGGGAGATACTGCGCAGACAGGTCCAATGCTGTCTGTTTATGCCGATACAAGCCTTATAACCAATGTTATGAGTATTGACGAAATAGGGGATAGTGTTACTTGTACTACCCGTGATATGGGTACTCAAACGGTATCACTTCCGGCATTACTTACTATAGAACGCATTAATAATTTAAGACTTCCGAGTATCATTTCTAAAATGGGCGAGGTTGAGGTTTGGAGTGCCGAGGATATTGGCGCAGATGTAAATAAATGCGGTCTTAAGGG